>JAATFP010000005.1 GCA_015655125.1 Chitinophagales bacterium
AAGGACAGCAGGAAGAATTAAGTATGTTTCAGCGAAAATTCGCCTATGGAATACACTCTGTTAAAAAGCAGGATGGAATTTTTGAGCTTAATTTCACGGCCAATAAGAAATTCAAAATGTACCTGCAGAAATCTGAAGACAACATCTACAAGGTTTACACAACCATCAATCAACGGCGGGCCGTGCTAAACAGGATATTTGTAAATATCTCCGGCGGATCGGCATTATCCCCAAATGTGGATTTTGTATTATTGGTGGGCACGGACGCGATCACAAAAGCTGCCGTTACCGAGAAAAGAAAAGTAGAATAAAAATATGCCGGTTATAATTTTACTCCACAAACGTCCTATTATGGGGCGTTCGTGCTTTTAGTCATTTTACGTTGTACAATCACAATTGATAAAGGGCCCTTTGTGAATAGTTTCAATAGCACAACCAAAAGCCTTCGGAGTTCGGGTGCCTCTTTTTATCTGAATATATATTATGCGTTGCTAACTAAAGACTCCGATTTATTTATAACAACTATATATCTGGAAGTTTTTTCGATGTTGGCAATGGTGTTTTTTCTTAATAAAAATATTTGCCAACCATAAGTTGAAAATTAATCTCGGCTTATCAATGCTCTAAATTCATTAAAGATTTTGTCTGAAAGTTTGGTATCAGAAGTTATTATTTCTCCTTGCGCAGTAAGTCCTTGGTGAAATTCCAGGCTCTTATTGTAATTAGTGAAGAGCTTGTTGGTAAGCTTGACATTTGCATGATAGCCACTATCTGTGGGAATCTTGCTGATAAAATCAATTTCTCCCTCCACAATCCCGAACTCTTGGTAGGGGAATGAAGCCAACTTGAGAATGACCTTTTGACCAATTTTAACCTTCCCAAAATTGTTTTGGGGAATGGTTGTCTCCGCGTAATATTGGGTCGTTGCAGGATTGATAAAACAGATAGTCTGATTCAAAAGCACATCTTGATTCTCTTGCAAAAAACTGATGTAGGCAACTTCACCATCTATTGGCGCAGTCAGCAGGTACTTTAGTTTCCAATCATCAAGCTTCGATTTCAGGACATTCAGGTCTGCGATAAAAATATTTTTCTGCTGGGAAACTTCATTTTCCAATTGGGCAATTTCCTTCATCTTGTCGTTTTGAAGGCTTTCATTAGAGATGATCAATGAGTTGATTTGCGGAATGGTCATTGCCTTATTGATATATTTGCTGCGTTCAATCCTGTAATCCAACGGCGAAATGACCTTGTCCTCATTCAACAATCCGTTCGCTTCTAAATTTTTTTGTGAAATCCCCAAATCCTCTTCCTGCAAGGACTTTTGATTGAGCAGATTATCTTTCAATTTTTGCAGATATACGGCATCAGCTCGTAACATTTTCTCTTTTTGAATATAGAACCCAGAGAAGAGATACTGTTGGAATGAATTAAAACTTTGTATGAAAGTCGAGACATCACTTTCTATTTCTCCGGCGAATGGCGGAAGGTTATTGGCATGCGCATAAAAGGCCAAGAAATACTGAATGCCGAGTTCCGTTTTGTTTTCTTTCATCAATATTTGTATGCTGTCTATCAGCTTTGAAAACTGGATCATTTGTGAATGGTCTGCCGTGCTTTCAATATATCCCAAAATGCCACCTTTGCTTACACGCGTCCCTTCGGACACCATTAGCTTAACTAGCTTTCCATCCTTCTTAGCCTTGACTTCTTTTGGGGCATTGACAGAGCCAATGGTGGCACGGCAGGTGATTATGTCCGGATATGATATCCAAAAAGTGATGCTTACAATTAAAACAAAAATTAATAAAAACAAGCCCGTTCCATGGCGCACTATCCCGCTCGGCCTGTTGGCCATCACTCCCTGGATTTCTTTTGACAAAACGGAAATCGTGACGTGTTCGTCGATGTCGTTCGTAGATATGGGGGATTCTGACATGGTATAAATTTAATCTGCTATCTCCAACTGATTTTTGACTAACGTGTAGTATGCGCCTTTCAAAACAATCAATTCCACATGTGTTCCGCGTTCAACGATTTCACCCTTGTTCAAGACAATAATCTGGTCTGCATTCTTAACGGTACTCAGCCGATGAGCCACCACCACAACCGTTTTTTGCTTAAAGAACATTTCTAAATTCTTCATGATCACTGTTTCGTTATTTGCATCCAGGCTATTAGTCGCTTCGTCAAAAAATATGTATTCCGGATTTTTATATATGGCGCGCGCGATCAAGATTCGCTGTTTTTGTCCTGCACTCAGCCCGATCCCCTCTGCCCCAACCATCGTATTAAAGGCTAACGGAAGGGATTCGATAAATTCCAAGATATTTGCTGCCCTTGCTGCGCCCTTTAATTTTTGAACATCGATATGTTCATCGTTTATGGCAATATTGGCAGCGATACTGTCACTGAAGATAAAACTCTCTTGCATAACTACGCCAATATGTTTACGCCAAGAGCGATGGCTAATATTGCTAAGATCTGCGTCACCAACATACACCGTGCCGCTTTCAATTGCGTAAAATTTGAGCAATAACTTTAAAAGTGTGGTCTTGCCGCTACCACTTGTTCCGACGATGGCTGTTGTCTTGCCTTCAAAAATTGAAAAATTTATATTTTTCAAAACCGGCTCATTTCCAGCACCTGGATATGTGAAGGAGATGCCATCCAGGCGGAGAGACTTTTCTGATGGAAGTAAATGGTTGTATAAACGGGTTGCAGGTTCTTCGTCTTGCA
This sequence comes from Chitinophagales bacterium, assembly GCA_015655125.1. Classification (GTDB taxonomy): domain Bacteria; phylum Bacteroidota; class Bacteroidia; order Chitinophagales; family Chitinophagaceae; genus Ferruginibacter. The sequence goes on from JAATFP010000005.1 coordinate 2,740, forward strand.
ATGCGTGAATGTCATTGAGCCTTTCAAGGCTAATTTTAGCTAATTGCCAATTTTGGACAAAACTGATCATTTGTTCTATGGGACTATTCAACTGCCCGATAATGTATTGTATTGCCAACATGCCACCCAATGTCATCTGACCATCGATCACCGCTTTTGCTGCAAGAAAAGTGATGCAAACGTTCTTAAACTCGTTGATAAAAAATGCACCGCTTTGTTGCCATTGATTGACATTCATTTCTCTAACTCCGAGACGAAATGTCTTTACCTGTAATCGCTCCCATTGCCATAGCTTTTGTCTTTCAAAACCATGCAATTTGATTTCCTGCATTCCATGAACTATTTCCATGATTTTATTCTGTTCAGCACTGGAAATTTCAAACTGCCTGTAATCCAACTCTTTCCTCTTCTTCAGAAACATAATCCACAAAATGTAAAAAGTACTTGCAAACAGGAATATCAGGAATATAGACAGATTATAAATTGCAAGGACGATAGAAAAAACGACCAAGTTAAAAAACGAAAAGAGTGTGGTCAACGAAGTGCCGGTTAGGAATGTTTGGATACGTTGATGGTCATTCATTCTTTGCATGATGTCCCCAGTTTTCTTGCTATCAAAATAACTCACTGGAAGCTTCATCAGTTTTATTAAGAAGTCGGCAAGGATGCTGATATTTATCCGGTTGCTAATATGGTATAAAATCTTGCTTCTTATAAAATCCACAGTAAGTCGTCCCGCAAGCAATGCCAATTGGGCGGCGAGGATGATATAAATGAAATGTATGTTGGCGGAATTTACGCCGACATCAACAATACTCTGTGTTAAAAAGGGAAGGATTAACTGAAGGAGACTTCCTAAGAAAAGCCCAAGGACAATTTGTAACACCAGTCTTTTGTATGGCGAAAAATACCCGACCATACTGCTAAATTTTTTCTTTTCAGTTTGATTGTACCCTTCATCATACTCAGTCGATTTGAACTCAGGAGTTGGTTCCAATGACAAAAGTATGCCGGTTTTTACCACCGCTTCACTTTGAAGACCCTCTGCAAACATCAACTGTGAAGAGCTTAACCAATTTTTTTCAAATTCAAACTTATTGAGTGTCGTTAAGCCCCTTCCTGGATCGGAAATAAAAAATTTGTCGCGCTTTATTTTGTATAAGACTACAAAATGATTTTGCCGCCAATAAAGTATTGCCGGTAACTTGACGTCCGCCAAATCCTCCATTGGCAGTTGGGCTGCCAACGTTCTGAAGCCAATCGTCTCCGCCGCATCGCTTATGCCTAAAATATTCACACCTTCTTTGCCAACTTCGGTGAGTTCCCGCAATTTTTCAATATTGAATTCCCTTCCATAAAACTTTGCAACCATGTAGAGACAAGAAGGGCCGCAATCCATTTGATTGCGCTGCATGTAGAAAGGAAATGACGACATGTTTAAGGTATCTTTATTTTAGAACCGTTGGGAGAAGACTATGTTTCCCAGTAAAATGAACTTAGTTCCTTGAGTGACCATTTCGCCTGAATGCAAAAGTGAATGGGGAAAAAAAGTGACCCTGCCTTGAACAGGTTTTATTTCACAATTGTCAAAAGTAGTCTTTCCTCCGAGGAAATCGTCATTCAAGTAGATAAGCAAAGAATAAATACTTTTTTCGGTGTCGGAAATGATTGTTGCCCCATCGCGATGACGTTTGAATTCTTGCCCCGGAAGATACTTGTAAACCCGAAGGTTGTTGTGAATGCCTTTGTGCGCGTAACTTTCGTCATTTGTGAGGTCTAGGACAGGTTTTAATTGATGATAAATTAAATCAGCAAGCTCCTGACTATCCAAGAAAACCACAAAGTTATTTCGACTATCCAAATTTTGATCAAGTGTCTCTTGTGTTGCCAACATCTCTGTTGATGGAAAAAAATTAGTTTCAATCGTTTGAGCTATGATAGTGTCACAAACCTCTTTGTCCCAAAAACCATCAAGGGAAAAAATTTTTTCCTCATGGGTGATGATTTTATTTGCCATAAATTTCTATAAGTTTTTTTGTTAACTGTTCAATGTCATCAAACCTTTCAATAATTCTTCTTTCTTTGTCGATCAATATTTGTGTGGGAAAAGCCTCAACGTTTAATGCTGTAAGCAGATTTAGTCTTTCTGAACTTTGAACGCCAGAAATTGGATTGGTCAAAATATTTGGCCAACTTCCAATAGAATCTTGCTTAATAGCTGTCTTCCATCGATTTTCATTTCCAACATTATCACAGGAAATGCTTATTATTTGAACGCCCAAAGGATGATATTTATCTTGCAGTTTTCTCAGTAAAGGATGGCTTGACCGGCAGGGATTGCACCAACTTGCCCAAAAATCGAGAACTACAATTCCTTTTTGTGCGATAGAGTCGAGATCCACTTTTTGTTGTGCGTAATCATACGTTGAAAAGCTTGGTACGATATTTCCAGGTTGGCTTTTTGCAAACCTTCGCCTATTCAAAATCCGCTCGAAAAACATCCCGTAGTAACTTTGCTTTTGATCGCTATTAAAATCCAGGTAAATTTTCTCCCATTCATCTGTATCAAAAACCTCTCTAGCGTGAATCAAGACAAATGTTGAAGCATTTGAATTTGTAGGCTGTTTGCAGAAATTAACTACCGCAGCCAAATAGCGATTTTCAAGTTCTTTTATTGTCGATTTAGGCTTTAGCGAAGTATCGGTTGCAAGCGCCGTTTCAATTTCTTGTTCTAATGGCAAAAGAGTCGATTTTAATGCTTTTTCGACCTTCCTTTGCGTTTGATTTCCAACGACTAGAATCCCATCCGACTTTTCCACAATGTTGATCTGCCTATTTTCGAGGCCAAAATGGAAGACCTTAGCCGACCCCATTTCTGTGACAGTTATTTGTCTGCGGAAGCTTATTTGAGATTGATAATAAAAGCCCGCAACACTTCCTTTAAATTCGAATTTATTTTTTCTTGGGAAACAAGTGTCGCGCACAAGATGCCCTTCCTTGTTGACGTAATCCAATAAAACCATTTTGACGTTAGGCTGTGTGGTCCCAGACAACCGAAAAGAATTGGACTGGCCTAAGAGGATTCCATTAAAAGTGAAAACGGTAATAAGTAATATTAGATGTCTCATAATTGAATATGAGGGACATTAAAAATGCCCCTCATGAAAATAGTGTGAATGATGCTATAAGCCATTATGGTTTATAACACGGATTTCCTTCCGCACTGTCACATGAACAGCCAGTTGGGCACTTTGCTTTGACGCCATTGGCATCTGGCAGACAATTTGAATCTGAGCACTTACCACCGATAGGTGGTGTGAGAGCTCCCCCGGAAACCTTTTTCATTTGGGTTCTTGTCAAGGCTTTCAAGAGCCCAGACTTGGTTCTTTTTTCCATTTGATTTGTTTTGAAAGTAAAAAAAGGTTTAAAAATATTTTTATCCGAAAAAAAATAACTAGAGGTTTTTGATCTAGACAACGACGCCAACTTCATCAAACTCTTCGACTCTTTCCGGCAATTCGGGGATTAATTTCTGAAACTGCTCCAATTCATAGCGAGTTGGCAACATGTTGCCATTCACAAAAATTGTTGGAGTATACCTGATGCTATTTGCCTTCATCCACTCAGAATGTTTCCTCACAACGGACGAAACTTCATTTTGGATGCCCTTGTTCCATTTTTCGCGCCATTTCTCTAAGTCCATCCATTCAAACCAATCTGTCAACATTTCTTCAACTTCCTTGGATGATGATGCAGATTCGACTTCCTGCATGATGGCGAGCACCGCGACTGTCTTTTCGTTCTCAGGCTTTTGATAATCACATAATAGGCGAACTTGAACCGATATTCGATCTCCATACAGTAGAAGCATCTTGTCAAGTTTGATATGCGCATTTTTGCAGGGATCACAATATGGGTTGCATGCAACAGTGATCTTGATTGACGCTGACGGATTGCCCAAAATCACATCGCCAGGCCAAACTGAGTTGTCGCAATTTTGTTGCCTGCTCAATTGGGATTTGAACAAGTCTATGTCAGACTTCCATTTATTTAATTCGTTGACTTTAGGTACAGCAAAATTTAATCTCTGAAACACCCATTTCAAAGGAAATAAAATCATCGCGCCAAGGATAACTGACACTAAGAAGGTTAAGGAAGAATTGATTGTTGAGTGTTCGATGATAATAAAAGACAAAAAAGCTTGTGCCGCCAAAACGCCTACAATCCCGAGGCAAATGGCACACCATTGCTTGATGACTTTACCTTGAGAATAAAGGCTTAGTCCCGCGACTAGAATACCAACAAATCCCAAGTATTTTAACAGGCCTAATGCGCCCGTTGAGGCAAACGTCAAGAAAACTGCAAATTGTGCAACAAAGTAAAGAATAGACGCATCGGATGGCGTAATTCCGAGAATGCCTTTTGCAAATCTGCTTTGGAGAACCTTCTCGCAGCCTCCATTGCTTACCGTTCCACAAACCCTCTTAACTGCACTGCTCTGAATTCCAAGCTCGACCGCAGAAGCGGCAATACTAAAGGTTATCCCAATAAGCGATAATAACCCGAACATGGCTACAGCAAAATCTTTGATGAAATAGGATGTCCATGCCCATAGAATAATGCCCAAAATTATCCAAAGGGAAAAAATGATATTTTGTTTGGCTAACTTTCGCCTCGCAGCTTCATTTTCCTCATTATTCCACCTTGTGCTTATTTCAGGGAATACAACAACACCACTCCAATTATCCCTTAGAGAAGCTTGTTCCCACTCACCAAGTCCTTTAACAATCCTAAAATACTCATTTCCCGGCTCTTTGACATGAGCAAGAAGTGGATAATTAAAATCCTCCAAATAAGTTTCATCGGCACTGACAGCTTGGTATTTCATGTTGCCTGAATCAAGCAGGTCAACGAGGGAGGTTAGGGCAGGGTATTCTGGATGACTGGTAAGTTCATTGCGACAATAACTGGCACTAATTTTATTTCCACACAAGCGCAACCAATCATGGGCAGTACTATACAATTCCTTCTGGAACACTTTTTTCATGAAGAGAATTTATTCTTTTATTGAAAGAAGGTTATTTGCTTGGAAATGTAGGAGAAGGTTTCGATGGCAATTTAGGATCTGTTAAAGGGACGAGCCGATTATTTGTGTTAGCAGTTTTCATGACTGGAAAAGTTAAGGGTTTAAAATCTATTAAATCTTATGGATGACATAAATATAAAGAGATTTTTGGTTGCCCAAAATTTTTTTTTGAAATTTTAATGAAGCTTGCAAGTCTGTTTAAAAAAATTTGTGAACAATGAAAATTTGATCAGCTCAATAGAGAAAATAGGATTGTTGCCATAGAAACCTAAAATGTCCGGGTACTTTTGTAATTTCAAGAATGGAAGAGACAATTAATCAGCATTTTGTTCCGAGAACATACTTGAAACATTTTTCGAGTGAGAAAAATGAATTTGTCGATTTTGCAAGGACGCCTTTCGTTTCTACGGACTCCATAAAGGCAACCAACATAAAGAAAATATGTTTTGAAAAATATATATATACCCTACCGGGAGCAACAATTGAGGAGCGCATGTTGATTGAAAGAATATATTCAGATGTTTTTGAAAAAGATTACGATATGATGTTCAATATTTTAATTGATCCTCAAAGAGTACAACTCACAGATAAGGAAAGAACATTTATTATCACCACGGTTGCAATGCTTTATTACCGGACAACTTCATGGAATAGCTTTACCTATGAAATTTTTGACGATCTTATTGACAGGGCATATAAGCTTGCAAAGGCTCATTCAAAAGATCGATTTATATTGGGTAACGAGGAAATAATTATAGGTACAAAGACCTTGGATGACATGAAAAAGGAGCATCGGGAAAAAGCTAGAGTCGCCTTGGCTTTAGGCCAACTAAGACATATAGTTGCATTATCCAATCTTCGCGATCAAAGCGACCAAATTATGATTTCCAAGCTTGAGGGCAATGAGGATGAGTTTATCCACAAGCGACAATCCGGTGACTTGCCAAAATATAGAAGGTGGCCATATCATACCTGTAAATCCTAAAAACACGTTTACGCTTCCAATTGATTCAAAACATTCTATGACGCTGATCCCCGCGAGTGCCCATAAATATAAGAATATAGTCAGCAGGTCTGTTTACGAAAAAAACATTTCATTTTTCTCAATGCTGGCATCTAATTATGGCCAAGAAAAAAATGCTCAACGTTTTCTCATTGGAAGCAAAAAAAGTCTCAGTAACTATCTTACACTTAGAGACGATATTGACAGTGAGAATCCTGGGCAAAAAGCAATCAAGGCAAGAGAATTTATAGACAAGATGGCGGCAGCGTTAACATGAATATTCATTGAAGAAAAATTTGTTTTGAGTCGGCAATATGTAGAATTATAGTTTAACTTTTATTGTGAAAGTTATGGTGTAGGCTTTATTTCGATGATTAAGCCAATCTTCTTTGTTTATTTGCAAAGATTTATTTTGGACACCAAGAGAAATATTTCGTACATTTTTAATCGCGTCAAAAACCGTCTTTGGGAGGTCTTGCTCAATTGCTTTTTGACATAGCTTGCTTGAGCAAATTAACATTTTTTGTATCGCGGAAGTTTTGTTTTTCGAATTTGTGACATCTAACCTAATTTTTAGTTCGGTCACTTTATGCATGTCACCCATAACGTAATAACTTATCATATTTGCAAAAGGTTGGTCATCAACTTTGATGCTATGCGTAGATGCCATCCATTCTTCTTCAAAATTTCTTTCATAGTAATTTGTAATTAGTCCCTTTGACATTAAAAATTCTTTTGCCGAGTAAGTCGACCAACCGTCTTCTTTCGGAATCAGTTGAGGGTTCTTTTCGAGTTCTTTCATGGCTTTAAATTCCTGAAAGGAAATGATTATATCTTGACGCGTGCCTCGCTCTCGCCGTGATAGAAGGCCTGTCCAACGAACCATTTCTTGAGCATTAAACTTAAAATTCTGAATGGCCTTTTTCTTCGCAAATTTTAAAACGTCCTTGTTTTGTACAATAAATCCTAAGTGAATAAATTTAGATTCATATACCATCAGTGTTGAGAAAAAATATAGGCAAGGAAGGAAAAAAAATTGTGAGCAGGGCAGGAATAAGGAAGTCTTGAAGATTACTTTTGGTCGCAAATGATTTAAAATCACTAATGGCATGATAAAGCGCATACCCAATCAGGTAAAGCCCAAAAATCCCAAATAAAAAAAACAAAAAATTCTCGACAGCTTTATATTTTTTGTCTGTTTGCCAAAGAAAACATTGCTCCAAGAAAAATAAGGCATGGCACGACAAACAGTTCCACTAGCAGATGAAAGCTATACACATTTACAAAAAATTCGACGATTGCGGTTCTGCCAAAAATATCCCTGATTTCTTTTTTGAAGTAGTGTTTTTCCTTATATGCGCCTTGAGATTTGAACAAGGTGGGCAGCGCTGAAAAAATAAGCCACACAGCAGTATTTTTAATTTGTGAGGCGTCCCACAGTTGTATTTTATAAAGGAAAAAGATTACTGCTGCGGTATAAGCGAGAACACAAAAATAAATTCCTAAAAATTTTTTTGACGCAGCAAGCTTTAAAAGATTAAAAAGACCTCGTCGCGCATCTTTTAATGTAAGGATAAAAATCATCGCGATTACGCCCCAAACAAATAGGCTCATCTCTCTATTATTCAAGGCGTCAATCATCCCCTGAAATTAATGCTTAAAATTATTATCAAACTGGTTTTGAAATTTTCTGTGCAAATCCTGTGCAAATGAAAAAGGGCTTCAAACTTAATCGTCTGAAACCCTTGCCTCTCTTGCTCCCCCTTCTGGACTTGAACCAGAGACCCTCTGATTAACAGTCAGATGCTCTAACCAACTGAGCTAAGGAGGAGTATACATTCCCAAAAAAGTAGCCCTTTAATTGGGAGGGCAAAAATAAGGTTTTTTAGTTTTCTGCAAAAAATAAAATGAATTTATTTCTGCCATTTAAAAAGTTTATGCTCCTCAAAGCCCACAAATACACCATCCGGGCGGAATTCTACTTGGTAGGACTTTAAAAAATAGCCCTCCCCGGTTGTGTTCCGGCCGTTTTGCAGGCTGAATTTATAACGGTGAAGCGGACAAACGATATTTCCCAACCCATCCACGTAACCCTGCGCCATAGCTGCACCGGCGTGTGGACACTTGGCGGCACAGGCGTGAAGCGTGTTATTATGCAGCGCAATGCAGATGGATTTGCCGTTCACTTCCACTTCCGCGAGTCCGTTGGGCGAAAGCGTGAGCTCGGAAAGTGATTCGGCTATTTTGTAAAAGTTCAAGATGTGATGTGTTTTGTTTCACGCAAAGACGCAAAGAAAAAATACAAAAGTCGCGGCTTTATTATTTCTTACAACTTTGCGAATCTCTGCGCTTCTGCGTGAACCCATTAATAAAAGTACTCCGCCTTATAGGGATAACGCACCTGGTACATCTCCCGTACTTTGTTGAGGACCGTTTGCCTTAGCTCTGCAAGATTTGTTTTTTCAGTAGCTGATACGAATACACAATTGCCTTTCGTTTCATTTTGCCAGCGCTCCTTCAACTCGCGCAAAATATCTTCCTTTACTTCATCTTCCAGCCATTCATCAAATGCCTGCGATTCGTACTTATCCATCTTGTTAAAGATCGTGATGGTTGGCTTATCGGCGCAGCCAAGGTCGGCAAGCGTTTTGTTTACAACCGTCAGCTGCTCTTCGTATTGCGGGTGCGAAATGTCCACCACATGCAGCAGCACATCGGCTTCGCGCACTTCATCGAGCGTGCTTTTAAAACTTTCCACCAAATGATGTGGCAGTTTTCGGATAAACCCCACCGTGTCGCTGAGCAAAAACGGCGTTTGTTCAAATACAACTTTCCTGGTGGTAGTATCCAGTGTGGCAAACAATTTATTTTCTGCAAACACTTCGCTCTTGCTCAGTGTATTCATCAGCGTACTCTTGCCTACATTGGTATACCCTACCAGCGCCACGCGGATAAATTCGCCTCGCTCTTTGCGCTGTGTAAACGATTGCTTATCTATTTCCAGCAGCCGCTTACGCAGCAGGCTGATCTTATCTTTTACTATACGGCGATCCGTTTCAATTTCCGTTTCACCCGGACCACGCGAACCGATACCGCCACCCTGCCTTTCCAGATGGCTCCACATTCCTTTCAGCCGCGGCAAGATGTACTGGTACTGCGCCAGCTCCACCTGCGTGCGGGCCTGCGCCGTTTTTGCGCGACGCGCAAAAATGTCGAGGATCAGATCACTTCGGTCGATCGTTTTGGTTTGTAATTCTTTTTCGATATTCTGTATCTGCGAACCTGTGAGTTCATCATCAAATATTACGAGGCCAATGTTGCCCTGCAACAGAATGTATTGTTTTATTTCTTCCAGCTTTCCCTTGCCCACAAATGTTTTACTATCGGGATGCGCCATCTTTTGCGTATAACGGCGCTTTGTAATGGCACCCGCCGTTTCCGCCAGAAAAGAAAGCTCGTCGAGGTATTCGACGACCTGCGTTTCGGTTTGTTCTTTTTGAACCACGCCAACGAGGAGGCAATTAATGTCTTCCTGAATTATGTTTTTCTTTTCTATCATGTATTATTGATGCGAATTTTTATATCGCAGATTTCTTTTTCCCGCCAGGGCGGGATTGATTAAGGGATTACGCAGATTGGTTTTTGCTGTGCAAAAATTTACAGCTTTTCTGGTGTACGTTTCTGCTATTTACGTGCCAGTTGGTTTCTGTCGTGTTGTTTCTGCCAAATTACCGGCTTTCCCGCAGATTTCGCAGAAAACGCAGAAAAGAATTGTATACTAAAAAGCGCCCCGAAATGGAACGCTAAATATTTTCATCTGTAAAATCCGCGATACCTGCGGGCAAAGAATTCGCCGAAGGCGAAAATTGCGAAGCAATAAAATCTGCGTAATCCCTTAATCAATCCGCAAAGCGGAAAAAAATCTGCGATTAGTTCTTCCCCGGGATCACCACCTTGCTCGCTTCCACCCACTTCTTCATCGATTCGCAAGTCTGGAAATCAGGATCTACTTTAATGTAATAGTTGCTGATCTTGCCCGTGAACCATTTTTCTATGGCATCTTCTTTCTTCTGTTCCAACGCACGATCGGCGATCTTGCTGTAATCATCACGCATATTTTCACGATGCGGCTCCGTTTGGGATTTCAGGTAAAGAATACGCACGCCTTTTTTACCACGGGCATCTGCAAATTCCATCGGTTGAGAATACTGGCCAACCTTTAACGTCTTAAAAGCCGTTACCATCGTGGGATCCAGCTGGTCGATCGTTAAAAAACTTCCGTTTTGCCCCTGCAACATTCCTCCCGTAAATTTGGTTTGCTCATCATCGCTGTATTTATTTACCGCCGTACCAAAATCAATCGTTCCGGCGATCAGTTTTGACCTTACAGAATCAAGCCTGTCAATGCTTTCCTTGATCTCGTAATTTGTTACCTGCGGGATCTTCAAAATATGCTGTACCACCGCATCGTCGCCGGAACGGCTCACCAACTGTATGATGTGATACCCGAATCTTGTTTTGAACGGATTGGAGATCTGTCCTTCTTTCAATGCAAATGCTTTATTGATCCACGTTCCATCGAAATCTTTCTGATTGCGGTTGATCTCAAAACGGCCACCGTTGCCCGGGCTCTGCGCATTTCCTTTTGCCGACGGGTCCTCGGAGGTCATCATAGCGAGTGACCTAAAATCTTTACCGGCTTCAAGTTGCTTTTTTATATCATTCAATTGCTCTATAGCATATTCTTCTGCTTCGCGACTGGCTTTGCCATAAGACACGATCTGTCCTATCTCCACTTCGCTTTCATAAAACACCAGGCTGTCTGCGGGTATTTTATCAAAATATGCCTTCACTTCATTGGGTGTGATCTTCACATCGGCAACGATTTTATTACGCATCGCTGTTGCCAGCATCTGGTCGCGGATACCTTCGCGAAAATCTTCTTTTAGTTGATAAACAGATCGGCCCGCAACTTTTTCCAGCTCTTCTTTTCCGCCGTAGGCGTTGATAAAACTCCTGATCCTGTTGTCGATATCTGTTTCCACTTCTTCATCGGTTACCGGCAACGAATCTTTTTCCGCCTGCAATACCAGGGCCTTAATGCCCATGGCTTGTTCCAACACAAAGCAGCGCGCATTCTCCGGGATTTCCATTCCCTGGCGTTGCATGTCCAAAATGCTGTTATCTACATCACTTTTTAAAATGATTTTATTGCCCACTACAGCAACGATTTTATCAGCCACCACACGTTGTGGTTGTGCAAAGGCTGCTAAGGTGATGATAAGGGACAGGGCAGTTAGTAAAATCTTGTTCATAGTAAAAATTAGTTACGGGTTGCGAATGACGGGTTATTAATTGTTCCGTTTCGTAAACCGGGAATAAGCTGCAAATATTTATCAAAAGTAAGTTTGCAGGTGTTGCAAATGTGTATTTTATACGAGTTTAACAAAAAAATAGGCACAACGCTTTTTAGCGAAAAAAGCCTGAGTATGAAGATGATGGGCCTTGTTTTGACCCGCCTTCGACATGCTCAGGCTGACAGTTATTTGAAATTTTTGTTTTTCGAACATTCAAAAACCCGCACAACTCGTCACTGACAACTACAACGAACGCTTTACTTCCACTTCTTCAAACGCTTCCACCACATCGCCTACTTTGATATCGTTGTAATTCCTGATCACCAGGCCACACTCCATATTGGTGGTTACTTCTTTGGCATCATCACGGAAACGTTTCAAACTTGCCAGTTCGCCGGTGAAGATTACGATACCATCCCTCACCAACCTGATGCGGTTGTTACGCGCCAGCTTGCCTTCTATTACCATACAACCTGCAACGGTTGCCTTATCGAATTTGTACGTTTCCTTAATTTCCACATTACCGAGAATCTTTTCTTCCACGCCTGGTTCAAGCAACCCTTCCATCGCACTCTTGATTTCTTCGATGGCGTTGTAGATGATAGAGTACAATTTGATCTCGATCGACTCGTTTTCCGCCAGCTTCGCAGCCTGCATACTCGGTCTAACGTTGAACCCGATGATGATCGCATCCGAAGCATTTGCAAGCGTAACATCACTTTCGGTAATGGCACCCACAGCTTTGTGTATTACTTTCACCACGATTTCTTCGGTACTTAATTTTTGCAGTGAATCACTCAATGCTTCTACCGAACCATCCACGTCACCTTTGATGATCACATTCAGTTCTTTAAAGTTTCCAAGTGCCAAACGACGACCAATCTCATCAAGCGTGATATGTTTTTTCGCACGCATCCCCTGTTCGCGCAGGATCTGTCCGCGCTTATATGCAGTTTCCCTTGCGTCGGCTTCATTTTCAAATACTTTAAAAGTTTCACCGGCCTGTGGCGCACCATTCAACCCAAGTATCAATACCGGCGTGGATGGTGGTGCATCATCGCGGCGCGCGTTCCTTTCGTTGTACATCGCTTTCACCTTTCCGAAGTACTGACCGGAAACGATCATGTCACCTTGTTTAAGCGTACCGTTTTGTACAAGTATCGTGGCCACATAGCCGCGGCCTTTATCGAGCGAAGCTTCAATGATGGTTCCGTTGGCCTGCCTTTCAGGATTAGCCTTTAATTCAAGAATATCCGTTTCGAGCAATATTTTTTCGAGCAAAAGATCAATGTTCAACCCTTTCTTCGCACTTATTTCCTGGCTCTGGTATTTACCGCCCCAGCTTTCTACGAGGATGTTCATGCCCGCGAGCTGTTCCTTGATTTTTTCCGGGTTGGCGCCTTCGCGATCAATTTTATTGATGGCAAAGATCATCGGTACATTTGCTGCCTGCGCATGCGAAATGGCTTCTTTCGTTTGCGGCATCACTGCGTCATCTGCAGCTACCACTATCACCGCGATATCCGTTACTTTGGCACCGCGCGCCCTCATGGCCGTAAATGCCTCGTGACCCGGCGTATCGAGGAAAGTGATGGCACGGCCATCTTTTGTTTTTACTTCGTAGGCACCGATATGCTGCGTGATACCTCCTGCCTCGCCACCGATTACGTTGGTGTGACGGATATAATCAAGCAGGGAGGTTTTACCATGATCCACGTGCCCCATGATCGTTACGATCGGAGCCCTTGGCTGCATATCTTCCGGATCGTCTTCTATTTCTTCTTCATCCAGTTCGGCGGCATCGTCCACACCGATGAATTCTACTTCATAGTTGAACTCGCTCGCTACCAGTTCTATCACGTCTGCTTCCAGGCGCTGATTGATAGACACCATGATACCGAGATTCATACATTTGCTGATGATATCGGCAAAGCTTACTTCCATCAATCCAGCGAGCTCGCTCACGGAAATAAACTCAGTCACCTGCAGCTTGTTTCCTTCCAATCCTTCCTGGCCGGCCTGATCGGCCATTTCTTCTCTTTTTGCTTTGCGATATTTTGCTTTTAAGCTTTTACCACGGCCACCTGAACCAGCCAGTTTGGCCTGTGTTTGTTTCAGTTTTTCCTGGATCTCTTTTGCGTCGATGATCTTGTCTTCCCGCTTCACAGGTGTGCCGCCCTGACCAGGGCGCTGAAACCTGTTGCCACCCGCACCTGTACCGCCACGGTTGGGCCCGCCGGCAATATTGCTGCCTCCCGGGCGATTGCCCATCGGTGGCCTGTTGCCCTGGTAACCGCCACCCTGAGTCTGCTGGCCGGGAGTACCCGGAGCGCCAGGTTTTTTCTGCATCGGGATCCGGTTGCGCTTACGCTTTTCATCATCTTTTTTCGGACGGGTATCATTGTCTACCGGAAGATCGATCTTACCCATGATCTTGGGGCCGGTCAGCCTTGTTGCCTGAATATTTGTGATCACCGGAGGTGCATCTGTTTTTGGAGCTTCCGGAACTATTGGCGTAACCGGCGGTTTCGTTTCTTCCACTTTTGGTTGTTCTGCCGGCCTGGTTTCTGTTGCTGGTTTTGCTGCAGTATTATCCGCCGGTTTTTCTTCTGATTTTTTGGTTGGTTTTTTAGGTCGGGTAGAAGAATCGATGGCATCAAGGTCGATCTTTTTAATCACTTTCGGCGCTTCCAACTCCGGGGCCTCGATTTTTGTAACGCCCGCAGCTGCAGGATCTGCTTCTGCTTTCGGCGCTTCTTCCACCACCGGTTTCACTTCTTCTGCTTTTTTCTCTTCAGCTACCGGTATTTTTTCTTCTTCTTTTGGCACTTCTGCTTTTACAGCAGGTTTTTCTTCTTTCTTCTTGAAGGAGAGATCTTCTTCGTCTCTTTTCTTCTTCGGTTCATTGGCGTTGTTGGCGCCCTTTGGAAGGTCTACCGCTTCTGCTTTTTGTTTTGCTACCTTGTCTTGCTGAAATTCCGACTGCAGCACGCGGTACATTTCTTCCGAGAGCTTCGTCGATGGTTTCAGATCATCGGCATTAAAACTTTTAGACACAAGGAAATCTATCAGCGTATTTGTACCGATATTAAATTCCTTGGCTGCAGCCATCAACCTTGGTGTATTTGCTTCTGACATATTTTTCTTTATGCACACAGCCGTTTAGGGAGTTGTGTACTTTGTGTTGTGCGATGCTCTTTGCAGAGTCATCTTTGTTATTGTTTGTTCTTATTATTTATTGTTCTTCTTCCTGGTTTGATCCTGCCGTTACAGATAAATACATTGTTTTCATCATGCTTACTCTTTATCGAATTCAGCCTGCAGCACTCTCCTGAGATCTACGATTGTTTCTTTTTCAAGATCCGTTCTGCGTTCGAGTTCCTCGTTGGTAAGGTCGAGTACCGAGCGGGCCGTATCACAACCAACTTTCTTCAATGCTTCGATCACCCATGGTTCGATCTCATCAGAGAATTCTTCCAGGTCGATATCGAAATCGTCTTCTTCCCCTTCATTATCACGGAAGACATCAATTTCATAGCCTGTGAGTTCGCAAGCCAGCTTGATATTTACGCCGCGACGGCCAATGGCCAGAGAAACCTGATCGGGTTTAAGATAAACTTTTGCGTGGTTTGTTTCGGTATCAAGATCGATGCTGGTGATCTTTGCAGGTGTTAAAGAGCGTTGAATAAGTAGTTGCGTATTTGCCGTCCAGTTGATAACATCGATGTTCTCGTTTTTCAACTCGCGAACGATGCCATGGATGCGACTACCCTTCATCCCTACGCAGGCCCCTACCGGATCGATCCTGTCGTCGTAGCTTTCTACGGCAACTTTGGCCCTTTCGCCCGGATCCCGAACGATCTTCTTCACAACTATCAAGCCATCGAATATTTCCGGAACTTCTATTTCCAATAATTTTTCCAGGAACATTTCCGCTGTACGCGAAAGAATAATCACAGCCTGGCTGTTTTTCAGCTCTACTTTTTTAACCACGGCACGAACAGATTCGCCTTTCTTGAAGTAATCGGAAGGAATCTGCTCAGATTTTGGCAGCAGCATTTCATTGCCTTCTTCATCAAGTATCAGCACTTCTTTTTTCCAAACCTGGTATACTTCGCCACTAACGATCTCGCCTACGCGATCTTCGTATTTTTTAACCAAAATATTTTTCTTCAGGTCGTTGATACGGGCTGCCAACGTTTGCTTGCCAGCCAATATCGCCCTGCGGCCAAATTCTTTCTGAATGTCTACTTCTTCATATAATTCTTCGCCCACACTGTAATCGGGTTCAATCTTGATCGCGTCCTTCAGTTCAATTTCTGTAAGGGTGTTATAAAGATCATCATCATCTACGATCGTGCGGCGACGGAAGATCTCGAGATCACCTTTCTGGTCATTTACGATCACATCAAAATTATCATCGCTGCCGTATTTTTTGCGGATCAAAGTCTTGAACACGTCTTCCATCACTTTCATAAGTGTTGGACGATCGATGTTTTCCGCATCCTTAAATTCCTGGAACGAGTCTATTAAATTGATACTTGCCATAATCCACTCCGGCCTCAGCCCCGAAATTATCGGGATATCCCCACCGGAAAGGGGTTTTGTTGTTAATTAATTAAAATTTTATCTGAATCAATGTCTGCTTCACTTCCGGCATGGCGATTTCCAGCTTTTTTGTTTCTGCTTTTTTACCTTTGCCTTCTGTAAATTCTATTTCTATTGTTTCATCTGTGGCTGCAATCAGTTTTCCTTCTTTTACACTGCCATCAACCAAGGTCACTTCCACATCGCGACCGATATTCTTGATATATTGACGCGTCATTTTAAGTGGTTCGCCTAATCCCGGACTGGAAACTTCGAGTGAAAAATCGCCATCGGGATAAATGCCCATTTCTTCCATGATCTTGTACAATTGCCGGTTGATCCTGATGCACTTTTCTATTCCCAGGCCCGAATCTGCGTCGAGATAGATCTTAAAGTTGTTGGTGGGTTTTATTTTAATGTCCACCAGAAAAATATCATCGAACAACAAGCCCTGTAAAAGCTTTTTTACCTGTTCTATTTGTGTGTCGTTGCTCATTGCATTTTATAATAGAAGAAGGGAACACCGCTGTTCCCTTCTTTCTGTTTCTTTTTCCGTTGGCAAATATACTTATTTAATACATAACAGCCAAATGGTTTAGAAAGTTTAGAGTGTAATCAAAAATGGGCTATCTGTAGTCCGTCAGCTGGCTGGTCGTCTAGAAAAGCGCTTCTTTCCCAAAATGGCCCAGCGTAGTAAATATCGCTGCGCGAAAAAATACCCCGAGGCAGCACCAGAGGATCATCTTGCGTAGCGGCGCATTAAATCCCACCCCCACAGCAATGCTGATCGGCGCGCCCACCGTGAAAGTTCCCAGCAGCCCCAATCCGATGATCCCATATTTTTCCCATATCCGGTAAACCATGCCGGTTTTGGGTTTTGGTGGCTTCGGTTTGCGATATTTTTTCAAAAAGGCTTCGATCTTATCGCCCAGAAAAACGGCGGCAAACACACCGATCAATCCACCGGTAAGGCTGGCAAAAAAAATCACCCAGGGATTAAGTCCCATAGCAAAACCCGCTGGAATGGCGGCGTAAATTTCAAAAGTGGCGAGACCAAGGACGGTCAGTATTTTAATCATCGGGTGAATGTGTCAATAGTCAATGGTGGAAATCTTCAAAGACAAAGAGAATAATATTTACCTTGCGCGGCCCAAATCTTTGGCTTAATTCTTAATTAATACCCCCGCACATTCTTTCCTTCCATAAAATTCATAAAGGCTTTATTACAAACGCGGTTGCCCCCCGGTGTGGGGTAGTTGCCGGTAAAGTACCAATCGCCCTTGTTATTGGGACATGCTTCATGCAGCGTTTCGATCGTTTGATAGATTACGTCCACAGGTATGTCAATATCTTTCGGCGTAATGAGTTGCGCAATTTTTGCGGATATCTGATCGAGGCTAAAAGGTTTGTATACCTGGCGCACGATGTTTTCGGTATGAAGCTGATTGTTACGCTGCAGATCCTTGCACTTGTGCCACAATTCGGTAAGCAATGCTTCCCGGCCCGTTTCTTTTAATAATTCTACTGCGGCTTTAAAAGCAATGAAATCTCCCATCTTACTCATATCAATACCGTAACAATCGGGGTAGCGGATCTGCGGTGCAGACGAAACTATGATGATGCGTTTTGGCTTCAACCTGCTCAGCATCCGGATGATGCTTTCCTTTAGCGTGGTGCCGCGCACAATGCTGTCGTCGATCACTACCAGCGTGTCTTCCTCTTTCCGTACTGTTCCATAAGTGATATCATATACATGCTGCACCATCTCATTGCGGCTCGTGTCTTCGGTAATAAATGTCCGCAACTTCACATCTTTGATGGCTATTTTTTCAATGCGCACTTTGCGGTTCACCATTTCCGATAATTTCTCAGCATCATAATCTTTGCCCCAACTCAAAATGCGCTCGATCTTTATTTCATTGAGATAATCTTCCGCACCTTTGATCATACCATAAAACGCCGTTTCTGCGGTATTTGGGATAAAGGAAAAGATGGTATTTTTAAGATCATAATCGACTGCCTTGAGCAGTATCGGGCTTAAATTATAACCTAATGCAATACGCTCCCGGTATATTTTTTCATCACTGCCGCGACTGAAATAAATTCTTTCAAAGCTGCATGCTTTTCTTTCCTTCGCCGGCACGATCTGTTCGATGGAATAACTTCCGTCTGCTCGGGCGATGAGCGCCGTTCCGGGCATCAGTTCCTGTACTTCGTTTTCTTCGAGGTTGAAAGCCGTACGGATGGCCGCTCTTTCGCTGGCAGCAACGATCACGTCATCATTAATATAATAATAGGACGGACGGATACCATGTGCATCACGAACCAAAAACCCATCGCCATTGCCAACAATACCACCAAAATGAAATCCTCCATCAAACAAAGGAACCGCTTTTTTCAAAACGCTCACGATGTCCATTTTACCTTCATCATGCTCATCGGCTTTTACCAAAAAATGATGGATCACTTCCATCATCGCCGCAAGATCGCTCTGGCACTGAAATTCACCGGGACTCATATTTATGAGGTCGAACAGTTCTTCGGTATTAACAAGATTGAAGTTTCCCGCCAATGCAAGGTTACGGCTCGGGATCGTATTTCTTTTGATGAACGGGTGGCAAAAATTCACATCATTCTTTCCCTGGGTACCATAACGCAGGTGTCATAGCAATACTTCGCCCATCACATTGATGTGTCCTTTCATCAGTCCCGGGTGATTGCGGATATCGGGCTGGTATTTTTCCACCTCTTCTATTTCTTTTCCGATCTGCGAAAACAGGTCGGCAATTGGCTGATTGGCATTACTGCGCAGGCGATAAAGAAATGGATACCCTGGTTCTGTATCAAGCTTAACTGTGGCTATACCGGCTCCATCCTGGCCACGGTTGTGTTGCTT
This sequence comes from Chitinophagales bacterium, assembly GCA_015655125.1. GTDB lineage: Bacteria > Bacteroidota > Bacteroidia > Chitinophagales > Chitinophagaceae > Ferruginibacter. The sequence continues at coordinate 21,669 of JAATFP010000005.1, forward strand.
TTCCATCAGCAAATACAGCTTGTTGAGGCCATACATGACTGAGTTATATTTCTGCTGATAAAAACTGAACGGTTTCCGGAGGCGAATGAAAGCCAGGCCACATTCGTGTTTGATTGCATCGCTCATGTGTAGAGGTGACTGTGATGAGGGGCAAAATTAGGTTATTGATGTTGAAATGGGAAATAATGAATAATCTTTTAACTTTTAATGTTTAAACTTTAATTATTGTGTGGTGATTCTTTTATCCCGTAATGCCCTTCGGGCATTATTGTTCTTTTTGCTTCGCCCAAAAAGAAGCAAAAAGGCCGAAGGGTAACAGACAAATCGAAAAAAAATGCCCCGGAAAAACCGGGGCACTGTATAATATCAATTGAAATTTTTTATAATCCACTGATCGTAAGCCCTACCTGTAACAATTTAATATTCTCCGCTACGCCGTCTTTGAAGACCGGCGTTAAGCCATAAGATCCAAACAGGCTAAATACGCCGTAACCCACTCTGGCAGTAGCCGAAAGCCTGGTGGTGTTGAAGTAGGAGGTGGAACTAACCTTATCTGTAGTAGAACTGATGGCTGTGCCGGTTTTGCTCTGCAGATTCTTTCCTTTAGTGTGCGCACCGAGCATTGTTCCTATTTTAAGGCCTATTGCCGCTTTTAAAGATTTGTTAGGCGTTGCAGGATTTGCCGTATACCTGAATTCCACCGGGATTTCGGCGTAGGTCATGGCCAGTTTGTATTTTTTGTAATGATTGCTGCTATCTGTCGCTACGAACGGCAAAGGAGAACTTCCCGCGCCGATATTTACGTTCATCTTTTTGAAATAGATCGCGCTTGTGCCGATACCGATACCGAAGGCTGCCGCAAAACGAGGGTCGCCTTTAAATGGCTTGTTAAGCATCAGGTAAACATTACCGCTGCGGTTGAAGCCTTTTATATGGCTGTCGATACTATCCGGGGTTCCTTGCCAGCTGTTTTGCGCAATCTGAATCATGAAATGATCACCTGCGCGACTAATGATTTCGGAGGTTTTGGTTTTGGTGTCCGTGGTTTGTGAAAAAGCAGCAACGCTTGTGATAAGTGCAAAAAGACCCAACGATAATTTTCTCATAATGTATTCTTGTGCGGCAAAAATAATTGTCAGCACGGTTAATGAAAGGTTAAATGACAATCCGGCCGCAAATGTAAGTCAATAGTGAATGGTGATTAGTGAAATCTTCAAAAAAGAAGGCATATTTCGCAAACTTCTTTTTAAAATACGAACCATCTAAATAATTATACTCCTTGCGCCAGATCACGAACTACTAAAAAATAACTACCGAATCACCATCACCGTCCCCTTCAGTATTCCGGGGTCTTTCTTCAGATCGATTACATATATATATGCTCCTGCCGGAACATCCTCGCCTTTAAATTTGCCGTTCCACGCTACGTTGGCATTTTTTGTTTCAAAAACTACCTGACCATAACGATTGAATACATGCAATTCGAAGCCCGGAAAAGCGTTCAGCGCAGGGATATTCCATGTCGGATTAATTGCATCTCCATTTGGTGTAAATGCCGATGGAATATAAATCCCTTTATAAAATTTCACGTCCATTGTATCCTTTGTGATACCACAGCCGTTGTTTGATTGCACCGTAAGCACGTACGAAATATCCGCAGGCGGCCGTGATGCAGGCGTAAGCGTTTCCGAAGCCGTGAGATATGTTGAAGGCGACCACGAAAAACTCTGATAGCTTCCTTCTATGCTTCCTGCAAGGATAACAGTTTGTCCTTCCACCAAAAATTTATCCGGACCTGCGTGGGCGATGGCACGCACAAAAACTTTTACGTCGATATAAGCAGTATCTGTACAGCCGGCTGCATTGGCAACCACCACCATATACCTTGTATCTGCCGCAGGCGATGCTTTAGGGCTTGAGATGCTGGTTGCAGATAATCCGGCAACGGGACTCCAGGTATAAGCAGCACCTCCGGAAGACGACAACTGAACTGAATCTTTTGTACAAATGGACGTATTGATAAAAGGAACGGCCGCTGTTGGCACCGGGTTTACAACAAGCGTAGTGGTGGCGGGAGGTGAAACACAGCCAAGGTCGCTGGTGGCAATTACGCGGTACACGCCAGCCTGTGCGGGCTGGATATTTTGAAGTACCGAAGTTCCCATATTCGAAGTGAAACCACCGGGTCCTGTCCACGCATATTGATCGCCGCCGGTGGCTGTAAGGGTAACTGATGATCCAATACAAGCGGGACCGTTGTTAACGGCAATGGCAACAGGGTTTGGGTTTATATTAATCGTTATGGGATTTGAATTAATGCGACACTGCGGAGAGCCAAGATTTCCGGCCTCGGCCACGGAAAGCCTGTAACGGACGTTTCCAACGGGTACACCCGCCGCCACCGATACCGAGATAAGCGGAGAAGCAGAAGGGGAAAGGTCGTTCCATGCACCACCATTGAAGCTCGACTGCCATTGAAAAACAGGATTTGTAAAGCCTCCTGAAACGGTACAGTTAAATTGCCAGGTTTTTGCTTCGCCAAAACAGATATTGATATTGGTGCCTTGTTGTCCTGTAACAGATGGGGTTAATTGCGGGCCACAAGGCCGGAATGTGATATCATCCAGCGCCAGGTCATTTCCGCAACCGCCCGGCGCATTGTTTACGATCCGCAATACGATATCCGCCCCTGTTGGCGGTGTTGTAAAAAAGAAGCCGTATTGCTGCCAAAGCGGAGAACCCTGAGAAGGAATATCGCCGCTATTATATGTTTTTAAAACGGTGCCGTCGGTACGTTCGATCGAAAAAGTAAGATTGGGTTTGATTCCGCTTCCGCTACAGGCCGAAGGAAGCAACATGTTCACCACCCAGGCAGCAAATTCGTAGGTACTGTTTCCACAAAGTCCTTTAACGGTATCTACATAAAATGCTGCGGGTTGAATGGACGCGTTTACAAGCATAAAATACCCTCCGGCATTGCCGGTATGATCGGCACTCAATGCGTGCCAGGTGGATCCAAAACAGCTGTTGGTATTTGAGCGCACGGTATAAGCACCGTCGCCGGGGCAATCGGCAGCAGAAAATTGATAGCCCGTTGCAGCGGCTGCCAGCGGCATTCCCGGGTTGGAACCGGCTCCGAACGTGATGTTCACGATCGGGTCGCCGAGACTACCCTGGCACAATTGTGCCCCTGCCTGATACGAAATCAGGGATAGTAAAAAAATAAAAATTGCTTTGTTCATCATACTCCTGCAAATGTCTTTAATCCTGACGGGAAGACGGGAAATAAATAAATATAATGGTTACTTTTCTCCTTTCTTCCCGGCAAAAAATAAGAAAAACCCGGATAGATATCCGGGTACTTTAAACCTTAAAAGAAACGCATATGAAAAACGCTTGAAATAACTATTGATATACCCGCACATAGTCAATCACATATCGCTGCGGGTAAGTACTGGTTTCATCAGGATTGCCGGGCCAGTTGCCTCCTACAGCAAGATTGATGATGAAAAAAAAATCTTCGTTGAACGGGTAAATAGCCGTTCCGAATTCCGATTTTTTATGCGTTGAAAATACCTTACCATCCAGCAACCATGTAATTTCATCTTCCTTCCATTCCAGAGAAAAAACGTGGAACTCATCATTAAAGATACCCGAAGGTAACGCTGTTTTTCCACCAAGCTGCGTACTTCCCGGGCCGGGTCCGAAATGAAGCGTTCCATAAGTGGTGGCAGGTTCCTTACCGATCATTTCCATTATGTCCAACTCTCCGCTTTTCGGCCAGTTTCCATATTTATCATCATTTGGCATCATCCAGAAAGCTGGCCAGATACCTTGTCCTTTTGGCAAAATGGCGCGAAAATCAATTCTTCCGAACTTAAACACTTTCTTGTTCCGCGACTGGAGTTTCGTAGAGCTGTAATTCTTCGTTCCCGCTTTTTCGGGCCGCGCCTCTATGATCATCTTGCCCTCTTTAAAAGTTGCATTTTGACCCTGGTACCATTGCAGTTCGTTATTTCCAAATCCACAGTTGCCAGGGCAGCCATCGCCGGTTACTATCGTCCAGTTGGCCGTATCAATCGCATTGCTATTGAATTCATCCGACCACACAAGCTTGTAACCTTTGTAAGATGTCGGGGCATCATAACCTTTGTTCTGAAAGTTATACGTTGTGTCTGTAAAATTAGTTACAGTCGTTGCCGGCGAAACAACAATATTATCGTTTCTGCCATTTGCAGAAAAGAAAGAAAATGCCGATAAGACAAGCGAAAAAAACATACCAATCTGATTTAATTTCTTACCATATATAAGTCACTACCGCCGAACCCGGGATAGTGGTAACGGCTATCCTTTCTTTAAATTTTATATTGAAGGTCTGCGCCGTTGTTCCCTGGTTGGAAACGATCAGCACTTTTTTGCCATCCGCTCTTAAAGCTGCCGCCGACACCAGGTTTGCCATGTTGTCGCTGGCGATCCTTACAGATCCTGCCGGTATAAATTTGGATGCCTGCGATACAATATAGTATCCTACATTTCGGGTTACAACGTTGCCATTGATTGTAAGCCCGCCCAGGCACTCCGTACAACCGCCATTTGTATGCGGGCCGAAAGAAGGATCGTTGGCCAGGTTCCATTCGAGCGCAACTTTGCTCCAGTTGCGCAAGCTTCCGATGATCACATTTTTAAGGTGCCAGTTGAGGTCACCGCTGAATGCGCCGGTAGAAGAAGTATATTGTTCTGTAAAGTATACATTTTTTGTCGGGAAAGCCGAATGAACATTGGACATGGCATCAATGTCTCCTGCGTAAAGATGAAAAGCAGAACCGTCCACGTAAGCGGCTGCAGCTGCGTCACTCAAAACGGCCAGCGGATAATCGGTACGATCAAGATTGTGATCATAACAAATGATCTTCGTAGTGATAGAAGCTGCCGCGAATGCAGGTCCGAGGTTGTTTTTTATAAAATTCGCCTGCTCGGTTGCCAGCATTTGCAGGCTCGGCGTATTGTCCGGATTCAGCGGTTCATTTTGAGGAGTAATGGCGTCGATCCTTATTCCCTCCGCCAGCATTGCCTGAATAAATTTCACAAAGTAAGTCGCATAAACTCCGTAATACGTTGGATTAAGGCTCCCGCCTTTCGGTGTTGTGGAACCCGTTTTCATCCAAACGGGCGGCGACCAGGGGCAAGCCAAGATCTTAATATTAGGGTTGATCACCAGGATCTCTTTTAATACCGGAACCACATCATCCAGATCTCCTGCAAGGCTGAAATTTGCCAATGTCGGATCCGTTTGCCCGAAAGGCATATCGTCATAGGAATAAACCGTTGCACTCAGGTCCGTTGCGCCCATTCCAATGCGAAGATAGCTGATGCCATTCGCGTTGCTGCCACTGCCGAATAATTCGGTGAGCAGCTCTGTTCTGGCTGAAGAAGACATCTGGTGCAGTACATAGGCGCTGCCTTGCGTGAGCGTAAACCCAAAACCGTCGATAGTTTGAAATTTTTGCGTGGAATCTACTGTAATGGTTGGGTTAGAATTAGTGGCCGTTGTGAAACCAAGTATAGCCGATTGTTTTTCAAGAAGACTGCTTTTACTACCTGTTGTTTGCCAATATTCGATGTCGGCGGTAACTGTTGCCGGTGGCGTTACCGGCGGTGTTGTTCCCCCGCCATCACCTGATGATGATTTTGAGCAGCCAGCAGCCAGCATGGTCGTGGCCAGCGATAAAAAAAAAGATGTTTTGAAAAAATACTTTTTCATGGTTTACAAGTTAATAGTGCTTTTCAATTTGATGGATCTTGAAGATCCGCCCACTAAGATATCGAAAGCACCGTTGTCCATCACCCAATTATTTTTCACATCATTAAAATATTTGAATGCATCTTCAGAAAGTGTGATCGACACTGTTTTTTGTTCTCCCGGCGACAGTGTGATCTTCTGAAATCCTTTGAGTTCTTTTTCAGGTCTTGGCAACAGCGCTTTTTGCTGATGAATGTACAATTCCGCAATTTCCGCACCGGGAACTTTCCCGGTATTTTTGAGTGTAAATGTAACCAATGCTGTATTTCCTGCCTGGGTTATTTTCAAATCGCTATAGTCAAAAGTTGTATACGATAAACCGTGGCCAAAAGCAAATTGTGGTTCTACCTTATAAGTATCATAATAACGATAACCCACATAAATATCGTCGAGGTAATGCACGTTCAATGTTTTGGAAGTATCTCCGGGATATTCGCCCAGGACGAATGAGGGATTATCCTGCAATTTCTTCGGAAACGTCATCGGCAATTTACCGGAAGGATTTACCTCGCCAAAAATGATCTTCGCCAGCGCGTTGCCTCCTTCAAGCCCGGCGTACCACGATTGGATGATCGCCGGAGTTTTATCAACCCATTGCGTCATATCAATTGCACCGCCGCCCATCAACACCACCACTGTTTTCGGATTTGCTTTCTGCACAGCCTTGATTAATTCATCCTGACCGAAAGGCATGTTCATATCGGCCTTGTCGATATCTTCTGCATCATATGCATTGTCCGACCAAACGCTGTAGTTGTAGCCATGTGTCCAGCCGCCAACAAAAACAACTACATCAGATTTTGATGCGGCCGCAACTGCTTCATCGATGAGTTTCTGGTCGGGGCCGGCACCACGTACAATATTGTATCCTTGCGCATAATTGATCTTTATCTTATTTCCGGCAATATTCTTCAATCCCGCCAGCGGCGTGATTTCATAAAATGCCCGCACCTGCGAACTTCCGCCGCCCATAGATTGTTTACGATCGGCGTTAAATCCGATCACAGCAATGGATTTGATATTTTTATTGAGAGGCAAAATGTTGTTTTCATTTTTCAGCAATACAATTCCTTCCTCTGCAACCTTCAACGCGGTTTGCTGATGCGCCTTTGTATTGTATTCGCCTTTTTTTGCCTGGCCGTCGATCATGCCGGTTTTGAACATCACATACAATATGCGTCGCACTTTTTCATCCAGTAAATATTCAGGAAGCTTGTTTGCTTTTATAAGTGCCGCCACGGTATCGCCCAACTTAAATTTTCCGTAATCCGGATTAGGCAACATGCCGAGATCAGTACCCATTTCAAGATCCATTCCGTTCCAGAATGCCTGGGCAGTATTGTGAACAGCGTCCCAGTCGCTCATCACCAACCCTTTAAAACCCCATTCTTTTTTCAGCACCTGGTTAAGCAGGTAATTGCTGTGCGAGACCCACTGACCACGAAATTTGTTATAAGAGCTCATCAGCGTATTTACACCGCCTTCCTGCACCGCGGCTTTGAAGCCCGGCATGTATATTTCGCGCAACGCGCGCTCACTCATTTCTACATTTATTGTAAATCTTTTGGATTCCTGATTGTTTGCAAGATAATGTTTCACACAAGCCGATACGCCCTGGTCCTGCACGCCTTTGATATAACCAACACACATCTTTGAAACAAGAAACGGATCCTCACTTTCGTATTCAAAATTGCGGCCGTTGAGCGGACTGCGGATAATGTTGATGCCCGGGCCGAGGATCACGTTCTTACCACGAAAAGCTGCTTCACTGCCAAGTACGGAACCGAAGTCATAACCCAATTGCGGGTTCCAGGTTGCTGCAAGGCAAACGCCTACGGGTAAATATGTTCCGCTGTCGAGTGAATTGTTATCGAGTACCCAATCGCGGCCATGTTCCGGACGAACACCATGTGGTCCATCTGAAGTAACTAATTCCGGAATGCCCAGTCGCGGCACCCCCCCGGAAGTAAAAGAAGAAGACGCGTGAATCATTTTCACTTTTTCTTCGAGTGTAAGCTTACTGATCAGTGCGGCAATCTTTGCGGTGGTATCAAATTTTGCCTGACCGTTGGTTTGTAAGATGCAGAAAGTTGCGATAGCCAGCATCCATATTTTCGTGCAAAATTGTTTCTTCATCATCATATTTACAGGTTTACTTTAGCAGTATTATTTGTTTGAACGAATTGCAGGTAATTGAGATTAAAACCACCTTTTACCGCTAATACGCGGATGCGGTTCCAGCCTTTTATCAAACCAATGTTCTTTATGGAACTGGTGGTCCATTGTTGATTGGCGCCGGTGTTTGGCAATGAAAGATCTTCACCGGCAGTTTTATCATTTATGATCAGCTGCATTTTTGTGTCGTTGAGCGTAGATGCAGACCGGACGTTGACGTCGAATGTTCCGCTTTGCGGAGCGTAAACGGTGTATTGCAACCATTCGCCATCCTGTATCCAGCCTACGTTGTAGCCGTTTGAAAGAGAGTCTTTACAATCTTCAATGTCCACACCTTCGTTGCGGTAACGATGTCCGCTGTTCCAGGCTGCGTGGTTGTTGTCTTCCACCCAATAGGTGGCAGAGTCCTTGTCGTGGTAAGCGTAGCCGGCATGGCCCATATCATAATCCGCAGCAAAAAGCAATGTATTGTTTGTTACCGAAATATTTTTAAAGGGAATGGTTACACCGCTGGATGTTTGTCTTGTGATGGCGTCGGTTACGTCTTTCTTAAAAATGTTGTTGTTGATACGGGTCGCTTCCGCATATTCCATCAGGCTTGCAAAAGCACGATCTGCCGATGGTTTCGGCCCTTTTCCTTTCCAGTAATCCAGCAATTGCTGATAGCCTGCGGGTATCTTTATTTCCAGCGGATTGTTGAGCCCCGATTTTTTGAGAGGCCACAAAGTCCAGCCAATTTTGTTGCGTTCCACCATTTCGATGGCTTCGGTCATCCATGAATTGGAGTTCTCGCCTGATTCACCGAGCCACAGCGGCACGTTGTATTTTATGCGATAATTAAGAAATTTCTGGATGGACCCATCTGCGGTGCTGTTCCAGTACTTGTGAAAACTAAGCACCATATTATTGTCCCATAAGGGGAAGATTCCTTCGTAGTTGTTACCCCAGCAATTCCCTTCAATAATGAGTATATGCTTTTTGTCTATCTTCCGGATAGCGATGGTCAGCTCCTGGTATAATTGACGCAAGGGTTTGTTTTCAGTTTCTGAGCAGCCATTTTTATCTGCCGCATTTTTAAAACCGTAATTGGGTTCATTGATCAGGTCATAACCGCCGATCCACTCTTCGTTCTTGTAACGTATTGCCAGTTTTTTCCAAAGTTCGACTGTCTTTTGCTTATTCGCTTCGCTTGTCCATAGATAGGCCTTAGAAGTATCGCGATCAGAGATGGCAATATCGTTGCCTTGCCCTCCCGGGGCTGCGTGCAGATCGAGGATGAGATAGATCCTGTTTGCCTTGCACCAACTGAGCAGGCTGTCCGTCATACGGAAACCTTTTTCGAGCCAGGTATTTTTCCCGGCTACAGGTTCTTCTTCTATCGGTAAAGTAAAAAGATTGTAGTGAAGTGGTAAACGTATTGAATTAAATCCCCATTTTGCCATGGAATCCACATCGGCACGCGTGCAGTGGTTTGCAAACCATGCATCGTAAAATTTTTGTGTATTAGTTTCACCAACCAGTGCCGTTATTTTTTTTCTGATGTCGCGCTGGTTATTGGCAAAGCCTGAAAGTTGCATCATGTAAGGTTCCTGGAGCATCCAGCCCCCTAATCCTACGCCACGAAAGATAACCTCATTGCCTTTTCCGTCCACAATACGTTGCCCAACGGCCCGTAGAAACCCCTGGCCCTGTAAGGCGATGCTCACGAATAAGAATACAAGGCTAATATAATAACGCATGTTAAGGGTTATTAAAACAGAACAGTGATTAAAAGGGTGGATATAATGATATCCACCCTGTAAATTGCCATGATTGCCGAAGTGAGAAAATTATCTGATCATTTTATAAATTCGTACATAGTCTATAACCATGGAGGCAGGGAAGATTGTGTCATCCACGCCTTGTGCACCGCCCCAGTCTCCACCTATTGCAAGGTTGAGCAATAAGTGAAATGGTTTGTCAAACGGCCATGAAGCAAAGCCTTTCCCATCATTCACAAAAGTGAACACCAACTGATCATCGTAGTAACCCCTTATAGCGTATGGTGTCCAGTCTACCCGATATTTATGAAACTCTGTGATGGCGGTCGGAACCGTCTTAGTAGATGTAACCTGCGTTCCGAGTACCCAATTGAATGATTTGGTGTGCGTACTGAAATGAATCACGTTCGGATCGTACCCAACATGTTCCATGATGTCTATCTCGCCGGAATTTGGCCAATCTCCATAAGCCCACGTACCAGACGGCAACATCCAGATGGCCGGCCATGTACCCCTGCCTGCCGGAAGCTTTGCCATAATCTCTGCCCGCCCATACAGGAAATCACCATTTGTTCCTTTGGATAATAAACGCGCGGATGAATAATTCATACCATTTGACGATTCCTTCTTTGCCGTGATGGTAAGATAACCACCTTCAACTTTAGCATTAGAGATATCGTTGGTATAATTCTGGAGTTCATGATTCCCCCAACCGGAATTACCGAGATCATAGGTCCAGTTGGTAGAATTAGGCGCGCCGGTGTAGTCGAACTCTTCTGCCCATGCGGGAGTCGTTTCAAAAGCCCAGCCTGAATCCACAGGTGTGGTTGGTGTTGTGGTTGGCGGCGTTACCGGCGCCGTTCCTCCATATGGATCCGCTGTTTTGCTACACGACAATACTGCAACTGATACGATCGCCAAAACTGCCAGCCACATTTTCCTGTTTATGTTTTTCATTTCAGCAATAAATTAAAAAATTAATACGAACGTAAAGTGAAAGCCCACCAACCATTGCCGCCAATATTTGTACCAACAGTGAGCAGGTCGTATCCCGGTGTACCGTCAACATGAGATTTTGCTAATACGTCATATGTGATCGCAGTAGCAGGGCCACTTGTTACTTCGCCTCCGTTTCTTACTTTCTGAAGACCTATATGGGCTCCCAAACCAGTTACAGTCAACTGCCCGAGACCTGCGTAGCCCGCACCTTCAACAAAAGAAAAGGTGAAAGTTCCACTACCCCAGGGAGCCTGGGTGGATGTATAGTTAGAAGACGGCTGACAGGTTCCAGTATTATCACCAAGGTATCCATCTCCAAAGAAATCTCCTTTATTATCGTATACAAACGCGCCTGTGGAATACGTAAAAGTGTACTCATCGTTGAATTCGCAAGAGCGGACCGATACGTCACCTGCCCCGCTGGCCCACCAGTTGCCTGCAGTGGGGTTTGCGTCACCTACTTTGTAGGCACCTGCCTCTGGATTGAGCTTCCATTTTTTGCCATCAGAGCCGCAGCCTGCGATGAAGCCTTTTACATTTCTCTCGCAAGCGGTAACGTCATCCTGTGCAATCACGATCTGTTTAGTAACAGAATCAATACCACCGTGACCTAATGCAAATAACGTAATGTCGTAAGTTCCTCTTACGTCGAAACTTGTTTTTGCAGAATCTCCTCGCAACAGGTTCGTTGAGTTTCCAACGCGCCATACAGGCTGTGAAGTGGACGAAGTATTAACAAGTGTAATGTTGTTAGGATTATCTGCGCTGGGAATTGCTACGAAATCAGGTTTTGGCAGTCCACCCAATTCTCCGCCATCAGTTTTCTTACATGCAGTGAAGCAAACTGATGCTGCTGCCACAAACATTGCAATGCGGAACATGCTGAATTTATGTGTCATGATAAATGTTATTTATTAAAATTAATAATTTGGATTTTGTACAAGGATCGTATTGTTCATGTCGCCCAGAGGAATTGGCAGGATTTCATTTTTACCGGCAACGAAACCTGGTAAATTTGCAACTGCGCGTCCTGTGCGAACGAGATCAAAGAAACGGTGACCTTCTGTAGCAAGTTCGAGCCTGCGTTCGTTGTAAATATTATCCAATGTTGCAGGAACAGAACTTAATCCCACACGGGCGCGTACTGCATCAAGCAATTGAAGCGCTCTTGCTGCATTTCCTCCTGAGTGTACCAATGCTTCTGCTTCCATCAGGTAAGTATCAGCAAGGCGGATTTCAATATAATCCAAAGCATAGTTTAATTCTGTTGTACCCGGCAAAGTCGTTTTATAAGACAATTTCGGGCCATATTTTTCAATAAAATAACCTGTATTATCGGCGCCCGCTTCATAGCTGGCTCCATTAGCAGCGGCGATACTATCGATGTTCGCCAATGTAAACTTGTAACGCGGGTCAGGCTTGATTGCGGTGATTAAAGAAGGTGTTGCCGGGCAAAAACCCCAGCCCGATGCATATATAGGGCCATTGTAACCTCTTGCACCTATCATCTGAACCATCACGTTTCCTTCAAAAGCACCCCATGCACCCCAATCCTGCATAGCTTTATTGGTATGTACGATTTCGAAAATCGATTCAGCATTAAATTTATTGGTAGGAACGAAAATGTCCGGGAAATTAGCCAGCAGATGATAACCGTAAGTGCTGGTACCGCCCGGTGTTCCATTCACATCTGCCAGTTGCGCGGCAGCGTCGGCCCATTTTTCTTCATACAAATAGACTTTACCCAACAAAGCTTTCGCGGCACCTTTGGTAACACGGCCACCTTCGGTAGCTGCAGGAACGGTATTTGGGAGTGCTGATTCTGCGATAGCTTCGGTAAGATCTTTTTCGATCTGGGCATATGCTTCGGCCGGTGTTGCCTGAGATATATTATAGATGTCGCCCGTGGGAACCTGGCCAACAATCAATGGAACATTTTTAAACAAACGTACCAGGTCGAAATAATAATAAGCGCGCAGAAACTTAACCTCTGCGGTAAAACGAGCTTTGTCAGCGGCCGTAAGATCAGGTACCCCTTCCATTTTAGTGAGAAGAAGGTTTGCTCGCGCAATACCTGTGTAGTTACGTCCCCAAAGATCACCCTGAGGTCCTACGGCAACGTTAACGGTAAATTTATCCCATGCGGTCCAAATCGGTTGATCCGGTCCCGGAGCGGCACCACCTGCAGCAACATCATCAGATGCAACGTTCAGGAGTCCAAGTTTACTGGAATAAGTACCTCCTGTTTCAGATCCTAACGGATCGTAAACAGATACCAGGCCTTTAAAAACCTCAGCGGCATTTTTATAGTATTGAGATTCAAGTTGTGTTTCATCCCCGGTAGGATCTACATTGAGCCAACTTTTTTTACAGCTGGTCAACAACGGCATCGCTGCTATGCACAGGGCTATATATTTAATTGATTTTTTCATATCGAGAAGCGTTTAATATTAAAAAGTTAAGTTTAAGCCAGCAGTGAATGAGCGGGCCTGTGGATAATAACCGCGGTCGATTCCGTAGCTGCTACCGCCGATTTCAGGATCATAACCATTGTATTTGGTAAGTGTAACAAGGTTGTTGCCACTAACATATACCCTAACTTTAGATAAATGGATTTTGTTCATGATAGAGCTTGGCAGTGTATAACCGATTTGCAATACCTTAATTCTGAAATAATCGCCATCTTCAAGATAGAATTTAGAAGGATTGCTGAAGTTGCCGTTTGGATCAGTTATGGAAAGACGTGGAAAATCATTAGATGTGCCAGCACCCGTCCAACGGTTCAACGCTTCAGTTGTGTAGTTGGCAGTAGGAATATCGAGCCTGCGCAGACCATTGTAAATCTGGTTACCAGCTGCTCCTTGTCCAAATAACACAACATCGAACCCTCTATAAGCCGCACTTGCTGTAAAGCCGTAAGACCAATCAGGAGTTGGATCACCGATGAAAGTACGGTCGTCCGTAGTGATCTTACCATCGCCGTTCAAATCCGCCCAACGGAAATCTCCCGGTTTAGCATCCGGCTGAATCAAGCCACCATCTTTATTCTTGTAATTGTTAACATCCGCCTGTGTCTGAAAAATACCCATGGTCTCAAAACCATAGAATGAACCAATCGCATGTCCAACCTGAATACGGGTTAATTCAAGCGCGCTTGACTGAAGAGTTGCACCGGTAAGAAATTCGGTACCCTGACCGATGAAGATAACTTCGTTTTTCAGGTGAGAAACGTTTCCTTTGAATTCAAAGTTTATATCGCCCAATTTTTTGCGCCAGCCGAGTTCCAGTTCAACACCGGTATTGTTCATGCTAGCCACGTTGCCAACCGGGCTTCCTATACCGATATAACCAGGAACCGGAACATCGCGCAGCATACCGGTCGTTTTCTTTTTATACCAATCGAACGTTACGGAAAAATCGTTCAAAACTGTCGCATCGAAACCTATATCCAGCTGACTTGTCTCTTCCCATTGGAGATCGGGATTTGATAAGTTAGCGGGGCTATTACCGAAAGTGTAATTATCGTTAGAACCGAAAGTGTAGTTTCTGCCACCTTGAACACTTGACAGGTAAGCAAAATCACGGAGGTTATCACTACCCGTAATACCGTATGAACCACGGATTTTCAAGAAGTTAACATATTTATTCTGCGGAAAGAAGTCTTCTTTAGATGCAACCCAGCCCACAGATCCTGATGGGAAGTAACCATATTTATTATTTGAACCGAACCTGTTAGATCCATCTCTGCGGACAATACCCGTCAATAGGTATTTTTCTTTGTAATCATAGATCAAACGGCCATAAACAGAGCTAACCCTGTGCTGGTAAGCTTGTCCAACCCAACCTTTTTTAGAACTGTCAGGCAAAACCCAGTGTGTATTTTTTGCTTCGTCAAACGTATTTACTGGAAGATTCAACAAAGTCGTTCCTTGCCCGCGGGCCATATAATTATCCAGATAAGCCCCTGTTCCTACTAATACTGTGACATGGTGATCGCTAGCAATTGTTCTTGAGTAAGAAGCTGTATTTTCCCAAGTGTAATTAAGGGCACGGTTTGCTTCAGAATAGAAGGAGTTGTTATTAGTATTTTTATTAACGGTATTGTAGAAGTAATAAGGATTGAAACTTTCAGAACCCCAGAAAGCAAGTTTTGCACCGATATTCGTGCGGATCTTCAGTCCCTTAACTGGTTCAACTTCTGCATAAGCATTGCCTACAAGATTGTCTGACCAACCATAATTGCCCAAATGAGTTTTGATGTATGCCAAAGGATTTGACATTTCCTGCAACACCTGGCCAGAGATGCCATAAGGATTACCGAACCTATCTCTCACAGTTCCCAAACCATTGTTATTATTGACGTTAGGCAAGTATGGAGAACCCGGAGCGTTAATTACATTTGGATCAGTTTCCACCGCTTTTGTTAACGGATCCAGGTTAACTACAGAACTGAGGATACCTCCATATTCTGTATTCAAGCCGCCGATACCAACACCCTTGATATGGGAATAGCCAAAATTACTACCGATAGTTAACCAATTGGTTACTTTATGTGTAAAGTTGAACCTTGCGTTGAATCTCTTGTATTGGGAGATCTCGGTGGCAACTATACCTTCCTGATTAAAAAAACCGAACGAAGAATAAAAAGTAGACTTATCTGTACCTCCGCTGATACTGATCTCGTGGTCCTGGATCCTGGCGTCGTTGTTGAACACAAGTGATTGCCAGTCTGTCCCTTTGCCTAAAGAAGCCGGATTTGCAAAAACGATACCGCCACCGCCGTTCAACGAAGCTTCGTTTCTGAGCGTTGCATACTCTGTAGCATTAAGCAAATCAAGTTTTCTCGCTGCTGCCTGTGTACCATAATAGCCATTATAGCTGATAGTTGTTCTGCCTGCACGTCCTTTTTTGGTAGTGACAAGAATAACGCCTGCCGCAGCACGTGTACCGTAGATTGCTGCAGAAGCCGCATCTTTCAATACTTCGATAGACTCAATATCAGAAGGGTTAAGGTAGTCGATACCGCCGATATCCACCGGAATTCCGTCTACTACATATAATGGGTCGCTTCCGTTTATTGAAGTAGTACCTCTTACACGTAATGTGGAACTGGACCCCGGCTGCCCTGAAGTGGCTGCTATAGTAAGACCCGAAGCCCGCCCCTGCAGAAATTGCTCAACCCTCATGATCGGCTGATTGTCAAGATCACTGGCAGAAACCTTTGAGATAGAACCGGTTATCACACTTTTCTTCTGTGTACCATAACCCACTACCACCACTTCTTCCATGGCCGTAGCCGCAGAGGTTACCAATGAAATGTCGACATTACCAGAGGCATTAACTATATGCTCCTGTGTTGTCATGCCGATGTAACTGAAAATAAGCTTAGAACCCGCTTTAGGAACACTGATTGTGTAATTACCGCCATTATCGGAAACAACCGCGGTATTTGTTCCCTGAACGGAAATTGAAACCCCGGCGAGGGGTTGACTCCGGGAAGTAACCCTTCCCGAAACCTGTAGAGTTTGTGCGAAAGAATGGCAAATGCCTAGCACAAATAACGCACATAGCAGTAGCGCTGTTTTTTTCATATGCAATCGTTTAATGGTGAATCTTAAGAAAAAGTTAATATTAAGACAAGGTAAAAGTAAAACTTCTTTCTCACTTACAATAAAAAATAATACATCACTACTACATCAATATTCACAAAATCCTTAGATTTACCCAGTTTTTACCACATCAATACTACATCATCTTCAAAAAATGACTTTCACATCAATATCTGACAGTATAAAAAAAGGAATAGCTGCTTTAGTAGTAACAATGTTAACTTTTGGAAGTTTCGCTCAGAATACCATAGGTCTGCCGGATGTAATAAATTACACAAAATCGTCATATAGGGCCGGTGCCCAAAACCGGCAAATGCGACAAGATAAAAAGGGCATTTTGTATTTTGCCAACAGTGAAGCAGTTTTAAGCTTTGATGGGATCAATTGGAAAACTTATCCGCTTCCCAATAAAAGTATTGTCCGGTGCATAGAATTTGGCCCGGATAATAAGCTATACGTTGGAGGCCAGGACGAATTCGGTTATTTTTCGCCGGACGCTTCCGGCGAACTGCGCTATCATTCCATGAAATCGCTCATTCCGCCAGAAGAAAGTTCTTTTACAGACGTTTGGGAGATCTATTTTTATCAGGGAGGTATTTTCTTTCAAACAAGTACCAAGATTTTCCAGATCAATCAGAATCATTGTACCATATATAAGAGTACTCACTGGCGGTTTATATCTTCCTTTAATAATATGCTCGTGGCGCAGGATTTTGACAAAGGACTTTTGAGTTTTCAGAACGGCGTTTGGGGGTCGTTTATAGAAAAAAACGAACTCCCCGCAGAATATTTCATCACTTCGCTTACCAATATAGGCCACGACAGCGCCTTAATTACCACCCTTAAAAACGGCGTTTATATCTTGTGCGGCAAATCTGTTACAAAATTGCAGTCGCCTGCGCTCGACGAGATCGCTAAAATGAATATTTCCGCTTCCGCAATGGTAAACGACAATCATATTGCGATAGCTACTAATCTTTCGGGCTGTTATATCATCGATAAATCCGGCAAATTGATCCAGAATTTTTCCCGGAAAGAAGGACTTCAAAATAATAATATCCTCGATGTTTATCTTGACAAAGAGAAAAATCTCTGGCTGGGCCTCGATAACGGCATCGATTTCATCGCTTATAACAACGCCATCAAACATGTTTACCCCGATTATTTCAATGAAGGCTCCGGATATGCAGCCGCTATCTATAATAACGAATTGTACCTCGGTACATCAAACGGACTATATAAAACGGGCCTCTATCCGGAAAAGGACCTGAGTTATATAAAAGGGAATTTTGCGCCGGTACCCAACAGCAAGGGCCAGGTGTGGAACCTTAGCGAGGTGAACGGCAAGTTGCTGATGGGCCATCACGATGGAGCATTTACTATCTCAGGAAATGGTGCCGTTCCGTTTGATAATTCTACCGGCTTCTGGGCCTTTCTTCCTTTTTCCAATGTAATGCCCAGCGATGTGATGGTGGCCGGCACTTACAACGGTATAAATTTTTACAATTACAAGAACGGTTCTTTCTTCAACCAGAATACGTCTGCACATTTTGAATCTGCCCGTTTTGTATGCATAGACAACAACCAGATCTGGGTGGCGCATCCGTACAAAGGAATTTACCGCGTGCAAATGTCGCCGGGCAATAATGCAAGCATCACGATGTACAAGGAAAAGCAGGGAGTGCTGTCGCCCAATGGGAATTATATTTTCAAAATAAAGAACCGCATCGTTCTTTCGAGCGAAAACGGAATTTTTGAATACGATGTGAGCAAAGACGCATTCGAACCATCTCCTTTTTACAATAATATCTTCGAGCACCGCAATGTGCGGTACATGAAAGAAGATGCTTCGGGAAACATCTGGTTCGTTTTTGATAAAACCCTTGGTGTTGTAGATATGAGTTCTCCCAAAACGCAGGTAATTTATTTCCCGGAACTGGCGAATAAATTTGTAAGCGGGTTCGAATTCATTTACCCGGTAGACAACTCGAATGTATTCATCGGCGGTGAAAAAGGTTTCTATCACGTAAACCTGGAGCAGTATAAAAAAATCAAGTACCCGTTGGAAGTATGGATCACGTCTGTAAAAGCGGTGAATAAGACAGACAGCCTGCTTTTTGGGGGTTATATCAACCAGGCGAATGAAGAGGGAACGGAAGTGCAAAAAAAACGTCAACAGATCGGCCATGCCTGGAACTCCTTCCGTTTTGAATTTGCGTCGCCAACATATGCGCAACAATCCACCATCGAATACAGCTATTTCCTCGAAGGTTTTGATCGAAGCTGGTCCGAATTTGCCAAAAAAGCAGAAAAAGAATATACCAATTTACCTACAGGAACCTACACTTTCAAAGTGAAAGCGCGCAACAATCTCGGCAAAGAATCCAACATCAACACCTATACTTTTACCGTATTGCCGCCATGGTATCAAACTTATTGGGCTTATACCTGCTATTTATTGATTGTGCTATTTATTTTTTACAGGCTGTATATTTTGCAGAAAAATAAATTTTTGGAGCAGCAAAAAAGTCACGAAGAAGAACAAAAAAGATTGCAATACCTGCATCAGCTGGAACTGGAAAAAACAGAAAAAGAAATTGTGAAGCTTCGCAATGAAAAACTGGAAGCGGAGATACAGCATAAGAATACGGAACTCGCTTCTGTGGCAATGCACCTTGTACAAAAAGGAGAGATCCTGGGAAAGATCAAGGACCAGGTGGTGAAATTGAAAAAGCAACCCGACAATGATTCTGACGATCTTAAGAAGATCATCCGCGCCATAAGTGACGAGGATAAGGTTGATAAGCAGTGGGAGCAATTTGCTATGCACTTTGATAATGTACACAGCGATTTTTTAGCTGCCCTGAAACATAAATACCCGGCTTTAAGCGCCAATGAATTGAAGCTTTCTGCCTATCTCCGCATGAATCTGAGTACCAAAGAAATGGCACAGCTGATGAACATCAGCGTTCGCGGCGTGGAGATCAGCAGGTACAGGTTACGAAAAAAACTGGGAATACCGACGGAGATGAGTTTATTTGATTTTCTCCTGGCGGTAAAAAAGGAGTGAAAAAGTTCAGGACGCAAATTTCAATCTTGAATTTTGAATCCTGAACAAAATTATCTGTTGATCAGTTTTTGAAAACTTTCCGGATAGCGGTTTCCCTGAACCTCTATGTTATCTGCTGCTTCATTGATTTCACGGAGGTCGTCTGCGGTGAGTTTAATCTCCA
Source organism: Chitinophagales bacterium (assembly GCA_015655125.1). Lineage (GTDB taxonomy): Bacteria > Bacteroidota > Bacteroidia > Chitinophagales > Chitinophagaceae > Ferruginibacter. The sequence continues at coordinate 41,245 of JAATFP010000005.1, forward strand.
GTGCTCCCAGGTTTTCTTTTAACCGGTGAATTTTCGTAGTGCCCGGAATCGGAACGATCCACGGCTTTTGCGCGAGCAACCAAGCTAACGCAATTTGTGCCGGAGTGGCATTTTTGGCTGCGCCGATATTGGAGAGCAGGTCTACCATCGACTGGTTGGCCTTACGTGCTTCCGGGGTAAAACGCGGTACCATGCTTCGGAAATCTTTCGCATCAAAAATTGTGTTTTCGTCGATCTTGCCGGTAAGAAATCCCTTGCCAAGCGGACTGAAAGGAACGAAGCCAATACCCAGTTCTTCAAGTGTTGGTATGATCTCTTTTTCCGGTTCGCGCCACCATAGCGAATATTCGCTTTGCAGTGCAGTAACCGGTTGAACGGCGTGCGCTTTCCTAATGGTTTGGGCGCCGGCTTCAGACATCCCGAAGTGTTTTACCTTACCTTCTTTTATAAGATCTTTTACCGTGCCGGCCACATCTTCAATGGGAACATTGGGATCCACGCGGTGTTGATAAAAAAGGTCGATCACGTCTATGTTCAATCTTTTAAGCGAAGCCTCGGCTACTTCGCGGATATGTTCTGGGCGGCTGTCTAGTTCGCTCCACCTGCCGCTGCCGTCGGCATTGGCTTTGAAGCCGAATTTGGTAGCGATCACCACTTCATTGCGAACCCGCGCCAATGCTTCACCAACAAGCTCTTCGTTTGTAAATGGTCCATACACTTCTGCCGTATCAAAAAATGTTACCCCACTTTCCACAGCTTCGTGGATCAGCGCGATCATTTCGTTTTTATCGGCGGCCGGTCCGAGACCGAAACTCATTCCCATACAACCGAGGCCGAGCGCTGAAACGTTGAGACCGCTATCTCCTAACTGTCGTGTTTGTACTTTCATTAGTTAAAAAATTTTAATTGTGCATACAAAGGTAGTTCCACTTTCACTGCTAAAAATTGTTTAATCGAAACAATAACTTGCCCATATCAAACAAAGAATAGGATACAATTTGTTCAGTATAAGGGACCGCACATCTGCAAGAAATTTCCGGCCCAAAATTCTTTACGAGTCTGTGCGGGATAACCTGATTTTACTTACTTTTGCAGCCAGTTATTGAAAATAACGGGCCTATAGCTCAGTTGGTTAGAGCATCTGACTCATAATCAGAGGGTCCCAGGTTCAAGTCCTGGTGGGCCCACAGACAGCAAAGGGGTTTCAAGCGATAAGTTTGAAACCCCTTTTTATTTTCAGGCAATTTGTACAAAATAATTAGAGTGTTGACAATCTCGCTTTAAATCATGAGTTTCCGACACTGGATGGCGTAAAAGGAATTCGATTGAGCTGAATTCCTTTTATTTTAAATAAATTTACAGCTTACAATGCTCAAAATTTTATGTCTACCATCAAAAATCTTCTTTTCGACCTGGGTGGTGTTCTCCTGAACATTAATTATCACAAAACCCGCGAAGCTTTCGAGCAGCTCGGATACCATGATTTTGACAAAATGTATTCTCAATACTCCGTAGACGAACTGTTTGAAAACCTGGAAACGGGGAAAATATCCAACGAAGATTTTTATCACAGGATAAAACAGGGAAATGCCAATGAGCTTTCAGATCACCAGATCACCATGGCCTGGAACAGCATGTTGCTCAATTTTAGAAAGGAGAGCCTTGCTTTATTAAAGGAGCTTGCAAAAAAATACAACATATATCTTTTCAGCAATACCAATGCCATTCACCTGGCAGCTTTTCACTCATTGTTAAAAGATGAAACCGGCGAATCATTGGATGATTATTTTAAAAAAGCCTATTATTCACACCTCATCAATTTGCGAAAACCAAATAAAGATGCCTTTGAGTTTATCCTTAACGATGCGGGTATTGCAGCTGAAGAAACTTTATTTGTAGACGATAGTTATCCGAATATCGAAGCAGCCGCAGCACTTGGTTTTAAAACACATTTGTTGCTGCCTGAAGAACGGATAGAATATTTAAAGCTGTGAGATTAAAAGCTTGCAGGTTTACTTTATTTCCTCGTAGTCAATATAATCCTCGTTATTCGATTTTCTCGACGCCTGCTGTTGGGGGGTAGTGCTGTTGAAATTCGTCTGCCGTTGCTGCTGGCTCATCCTTTCCTGCATCTCAGCCATTTTGCCTTTCATCTGCTTTGTAGTACGATAAATGGGAATGATAAAATCCACCACAGCTTTATAAACTATATACAATACGAACAACTCGAATGCAAATCTGAAAATATTCATGAGTCAAAGGTAAACACAGATTTATGATGATTGGAAAGATTTCACCTATTAAATAGCGCGCTCACCATAGATTTAAGTGATTATTATGATTTCACGGGAACTATTGTCTGTATTTTGTGATGTTAATCCGGCAGCCAAGAGTACAAAAAGGATCTTCGTTTACTCACATTCGTTAAATCTGTGTAATTTGGGTCAATTTTTTAAACTGCATGAAATCGTTGCTGGTCATTTTATTGTTCCTTGTGTCCGTATTTCTTTTTACAAAATGCGTCAACAATGCTACGGCCGCCGACCCGCGCGGAAGACAGTATGCCGGCGCAGCTTCCTGCCGCCAATGTCACCAGGCGATCTACGATTCAGCTGTTTTGTCTATGCATTTTAATACTACGGCAATTGCCGGCAGCGCAAATATTCATGGAAGTTTTACACCTCCTGGAAATACGTTTACCTACCTCGACGGCGCGCAAATAAAAATGGAAAAAAGAAACAACAATTCTTTCCAGGTAATGTATATCGATGGAAAAGAAATCGACACCCATAAATTTGACGTTATTTTCGGCGGCAAACACGCACAAACCTTCCTCTATAGCAAAGGCAACCAATTTTTCGAACTCCCGCTTTCCTATTACAGCGCAGCCAACAGTTGGGCCACGAGCCCGGGATTTCCCATTCAACAACCCCGATTCGATCGGTATGTAGGTACCGTATGCTTTGAATGTCATAGTTCCCATCTGGAAACCAAAATCGAGATTGCCGGCGGCGACGGAACCTCCGAAGAAACCGTTCCGGGAACCCTTATTTATGGTATTGACTGCGAACGGTGCCACGGGCCGGCCGGCAAACATGTTGACTATCATCTCGGACATCCGGAAGAAAAAGTTGCGAAATTCATCGTGGAAAATCATCAGCTTAGCCGGCAACAACAGTCCGATGCCTGTGAAGTTTGCCATGGTGGTAACAGCAAAGCACAACTGATATCACGGTTCAAATTCATGCCGGGAGATACATTAGCTAATTTCTTTATGCAGTTTGTTCCAAATAGAAATTCGTCACAATTTGATGTTCATGGAAACCAGTCGCAGTTGCTTGCGCAAAGCAAATGTTTCCGCAGGGCGGCGCAGATGACCTGTAGCACCTGCCACGATCCACACGTGAATGCCAGTAACAATGTGTCGATGTATTCTCAAAAATGCATGAGTTGTCATTCGGAGGCCAATCATAATTTTTGCCCGAAGGCCGCTACATTAGGCGAATCGATTAAAAGTAACTGTATTGATTGCCATATGCCGATGCAGTCTTCAAGGGCCATTTCCTTCCAGTTATCTGGCCAGCAAGAAAGATCTTCCTATATGCTGAGGAACCACAGGATCGCCGTTTATGCAGATAGTTTAAAATAAAATTTTCAAATGTGCCGCTGTCCAGATCATTCACCCCTAAACCTTTAATAATCCTGCTTTATACATCAGATTCATAGGCTTATTATCCCAAAATAGTTCAAAATCTTCCAAATCCGCCGATTCATACTCCTTTTCGAGTTCCTGTAAAGTTTTTGTGTTTACGTTATAAATACTAATTTCTGTTAGTTTTTTAGTAAACCAATCCGCTTGCGGTTTAAGCAACTGAAACTGCAGACTTTCATTTTTTGTTTCAAAACAGAGCGTTGCCATTTCACGACTGTTTCCTTTTTTACTTTGAGTAAAATATTCAACCGAAGGTTGTTTACCGAGCCATATTACTTTGGAATTCGGTTTAAAACTTAATTCGTCATCGCCGGCCAACACATTGGCAATATAATCTGGCGCAACTTTCGTTTTTGGAATTTTAAATTCAAACCATTTTTGCAGGCCGTCTTCCAACCCGATATTGTGCATATAATTGAACAGTGCTTTTTTTAACCCAAAACCAAAGCTGTCGTGATCGGCACCGGTCGGATCCACGTGTACGATATCGTTATTTGCAAAGCTTCCTATTGCATCCGTTTCTTTCTGAACACTATATTTTTCCGGGTTAAGCCCAACCGGGCTGTGTGCGGTCATGGCAAACTGGTGCCAGAAGGCCGATTGAAGTACGCCTTGTTGAAACATTTGCCGGATCATTTCAAGGCTGTCGATCGTTTCCTGCGCAGTTTGTGTAGGAAAGCCGTACATCAGATAGGCGTGCACCATGATGCCGGCTTCGGTAAAATGCTGGTTCACTTTTGCCACCTGCGCCACGGTAATTCCTTTCTGAATAAGTTGCAATAAACGATCGCTCGCCACTTCCAGACCGCCTGATACCGCAATACAGCCGGATGCTTTCAGCAGCAGGCAAAGGTCGCGTGTGAAGCTTTTTTCAAAACGTATGTTCGTCCACCAGCTCACCGTAAGCCTGCGCCGGATGATCTCCATGGCTAGCGCGCGCATGAGTGCCGGCGGCGCGGCCTCATCCACAAAGTGGAAACCCGTTTCTCCTGTTTGCGCAATCATTTCTTCCATGCGGTCGCACAGTAATTCTGCGGCTACCGGCTCGTATAGCCTGATATAATCAAGTGAAATATCGCAGAAGGTGCATTTTCCCCAATAGCAGCCGTGTGCCATCGTTAGTTTGTTCCATCGGCCATCGCTCCACATTTTGTGCATCGGATTAGCCACTTCTATTGCGGAGATGTACCGATCGAGTAAAAAATCGCTGTAGTCAGGCGTACCTACTTCGCCCTGGCGATAATCGGAGGAGGTTTTGTTATTGATATAACGCAGTTCGCCGTCAATCATCAGAAATGTACGCTTCAATTCTTCTTCGCCAATATTGCCATCGATGAATCTGAGCAGGTTTTCTACAGGCGCTTCGCCGTCATCGAGCGTTACAAAATCGTAGAACTCAAAAACCCGTTTATCGGAAAGCGAGCGAAGCTCGGTATTGGCAAAGCCGCCGCCCATGGCTACTTTGATGTTCGGATGATTCATTTTTATGTATTGCCCGCAACGCAGGGACGTATACAGGTTTCCGGGAAAAGGAACGGACAGGGCCACCAGTTCAGGAGATATTTCTGTAAGTTTTTTTTCTAAAATGTTGATGAGGATCTTATCGATGTATGTATATGGTTGCTGCTGGCTTTGATACAACTCATCAAAGCTGTTGGCCGACCGGCCCAATCTTTCTGCATAGCGGCTGAAACCAAAATGCTCATCCACACATTCGGCTATAATATCCGAAAGATCTTCAAGATACATTGTGGCAATATGCTTGGCTTTATCTTGTGTTCCCATACTACCGAACGCCCATTGCAGGTCATCGAGTTGCGCAAAACGGCCGGCTTCCGGCAAAAAATCACGTTTACAGATCCTTTCTGCCAGTGTGGCGCTTTTTCCTTGCAGGAACAAAATAGCGGAATCGATGGTATAAATGTAGTCGTCTTTCAATGCCAGCATTCTCTTTGCATTAACAGAGAGGTCTTTTTCTGAAGTTTCCACTTGTGTAAAGAGGTCAGTCAGTCCTTTTTTTGAGAAAACAGCAAGCGTTACTTCGATTCCAAGATCGGCCTGGAAGGAAGAAATACCCTTCGTGTTCAAAAACCCTTTCAGGTAGGCTGTACCCGGGTACGGCGTGTTGAGTTGGGTAAAAGGCGGCGTTATAAGAAATACCTTTGCTTGCATGCTGCAAAGGTAGGGCTCTTTCGGGTTGACAACCCCAGGGGTTGTCAACCCGAAAGCATCTTTTCTTTTTATCTTTATGCCATGTCGCATCGCCTTCATCTCAGTAAAGACAAGAAATTCAAAAAAATCCTGGAGCCGCAGCAAGAATATGTGCTTACAAAACGAAATGCTGTTCACCTGCGATTGTGCGCCTCTGTCATAAGCCAGCAGCTAAGTACAAAAGTTGCTGAAGTAATTTACACACGGTTCCTGGGGCTATTCAAAAAGAAGATACCTTCACCGACCGACATTCTTGCAAAGCCTTTTGATGAACTTCGCTCAACAGGATTATCAAATGCGAAGACAAGATATGTTTTCAATGTTTGTGAATTCTTCCTTCAAAATAACGTTACGGATTCGATGCTCCATAATATGAAGGAGGAGGAACTGATTGGCTATTTAACCCGGATAAAAGGAATTGGTCGATGGACGGTAGAGATGATATTAATGTTCACGATGGCTCGGGAAGACGTATTCGCCGTGGATGACCTTGGCATTCAACAGGCCATGACGAAGTTATACAAACTTGATGCAACAGATAAGAAGGCCCTGAAAACCGCTATGATCAAGCAAGCAGAAAAATGGCGACCGTACAGGACCTATGCATGCAGGTATTTGTGGAACTGGAAAGATGGTGAATAGTGAATGGTTAAAAAAAGGCCATCCTTCCGGACAGCCCCTTTTTTATTAAGTTTAGACGTTGATTATTTATAAGAATAAGCAACCCCTTTTTTAATAGATTGTTTAATGCCGTAGCCATCCGCTTTATCAGCAACCAGCAATACAAACGGTGCGCCCAGTTCAGCCGCATCTTGTTTGATCCGTTTAGTAGCTTTCTTATCAGCCGAACCAGCCGAGTTATAACTAATCAGACCGGAGGTTTTTCCACTTACATCTTCGCCCTTTTTCAAGCCTATCACAGCGGAAGGGTCGGTGATGATCTGCACTTTTTCCCAATCATCTTTACCACTGATGTCAATCTTTTCAGAGATATCTTCACTGCGGCCGCTGCCACCATAAGTAATTTTTGCTACCGCAAATTTACCAATGGTTTGCTCTGCATCTTCACCAGGAAATTTGTAGATAATGGTCGTTTCACCAACTTTAATAATTTTTACGTCCAGTTTTTCACCGGAGTGTTTTATCATTTTGTCTGCAGTCTGCGCAAATGATAAAACTGCAAAAAAGCAAGTCAGTACGGACAACATGATTTTCTTCATAAACAGTGTTTTTTTTCAAATATATATGTTTCTTATCGTTTCCGAAAAAAATTTGACCGGAGTCAAAAATTTTCAAAAACAATTAACGCAGGTAAAACGGGGAAATACTCATTTTTATTGCGTTTAAGATGCCTGAAACGCGGTGGGGACGTTGTTATTATGTGATGGTTATAGTTGAAAATGGCTATGGGCCAATTGGTCGCGGGTTACGGTTTACGTAACCTACATGTTTATAAACGAAACTATTTCTTCTAAAAACCTTTTGTCTGTCTGATCATAAGCATCCAATTCCGCGCTATCGGCATCCAGCACTCCAAACACTTCACCCTTGTTGATCAACGGCACAACGATCTCCGACCGCGATAAACTGCTGCATGCAATATGTCCGGGAAATTTTTTCACGTCCGCAACGATCATCGTTGCCGCCTTTTCCCAGGCTATGCCACATACGCCGCGGCCCTTTTTAATCCGCGTACAGGCCACCGGCCCCTGGAACGGACCCAATACCAACTCATCTTTCCTCACCAGATAAAATCCAACCCACAGCCAACCGAACTGCTCCTTCAGCGCACTTGCAATGTTTGCCAGATTTGCAATCAGATCGGTTTCGCCTTCCAGCAAACCTTTTATCTGCGGGATCAGCTCGCGGTACTGCTCTTCTTTCGTGCCTTTGATAATTGTCAGATCTTCCGCCATTGGGCAAAGTTAATAAGTTTGGTGCTTGAGTTCAGTGTTTAGAGATTAGTGCCGGCCTTCTCACCACTAATCTCTAAACACTGAACTCACAGTTGTTTTAAAAAGTTACTGATCATAGTATGTTCGAACCCTTTCTGTAACAAAAACTGTTGTATTTTACTTTTCTTCACGAATATGTTCTTTTCGCTCTTCTGTGTTGCCAGTTTTGCGTTGGCCAGTTTGTTGAATGTTTTTTCATAATCTTCCGCTTCAATACCGGCAATGGCTTTCCGGATATTGTATTCGCTCACCCCGCGCAGCTTTAACTCGTATCTGATCTTGGTTTTGCCCCATTGCTTGATCCGGAAACGACCACCGGCGAACGCAATGGCAAATCTTTCTTCGTTCAGATAATTTTCTTCGATGAGCTGCGACAACACTTCTTCAACTTCATATTTATACAACCCAAAAGAATACAGCTTTTCTTTTACTTCCTTGTGGCTTCGTTCCTGGTAAGCACAATAATGTTTTATTTTTTGAATGGCTTTTTCGGTGCCGATATTGAGCGCGCGCATTTGGTAAATGGTGAATGATCAATAGAGAACCCTTTAAAACGTGTATTTCCCGGGTTGCATCAATAATTATTAAAATTAAGCAGTTATTATCACAGCTTTTTAAAAGTAGCGGCGGAAAAACACATAATCTGTGATTATTTCGCCATTGACCATTCACTATTCACCAAAAACATTAATATTGTTTTCCTTGCGGCATTCTTTTATCTTTGATTTTTTAACAACCAACTCATATGAAGTTTATCGTTTCTTCTTCGGCTTTGCTGAAACAACTGCAACAGATTAGCGGCGTTATTAATGCCAATACCGTTTTGCCGATATTGGAAGATTTTTTGTTTGAAATTGAAAAAAACAAGCTTACCGTTGTGGCAACAGACCTGGAAACGGTGATGAAAGTTCATCTCGACATCGAAGCAAAGGACAGCGGAAAAGTTTGTATTCCCGCAAAGATCCTGCTAGATTCTCTCAAAAATATTGCGGAGCAACCGCTCACTTTCAACATCGATAAGAACTTCGGCGTTGAGATCACCAGCGACAACGGCAAGTACAAAGTGATGGGCGAAAATCCCGATAATTTTCCAAAGGAGCCTGCAGCAGACGATGCCAACAGTTTTACGATGACATCCGCCTCTTTGGTAACAGCCATCAACAAAACCATCTTCGCCGTAAGCAACGATGATCTTCGTCCGGCTATGACAGGTGTGTTTTTTGAACTGGACAAAAAAGGCATCAGCTTCGTGGCAACAGATGCTCACCGTTTGGTAAAATTTACGCGCACAGATGTTGTTTGTCCGCAAAAAGATTCATTCATCGTTCCTAAAAAGCCACTCAATCTTTTAAAAAGTGCGTTGCCGGATAATGAAGACGAGCTGAATATTTCTTATAACAGCAATCATTTATTTGTAAAGCATGGCGGAACAGAATTGGTTTGTCGCCTGATAGATGCGCGTTTCCCGGATTATAAAGTGGTAATTCCTGTAGACAATCCTTACAAAATGACCGTGAGCCGGGGTGATTTTCAAAGTGCCCTTCGCCGTGTGAGTGTATTTAGCAATAAAAGTACAAACCAGGTTGCATTGAGCATCAGCGGAAGCGAATTGCAGCTTGCATCACAGGACGTGGATTTTAGTTTTGAAGGAAACGAACGCATGGCTTGCCAATATGATGGCGAAGATCTGCAGATCGCATTCAACGCGAAATTCCTGATTGAAATGTTGAATGGTGCAAGTACCGACGAAGTGGTTATGGAACTAAGTACACCAACAAAGGCCGGGATCATCAAACCAAGCGAGCAGGAAGAAAATGAAGAACTGCTGATGCTGGTGATGCCGTTGATGCTAAATAATTAAAAATTACGAATTTTTTATTGTTGCAATAATGTGTTTATAGTCAAACGAGTCCCGATATAATCGGGACTCGTTTTTTATCAATCAACTTGTAATTAAAATACCGGCGATCTTGCATCGCTAAAAAATTATTCTCAATTATTAATTCTTAATTGATTTAGTACTTCAATTGGTTAACAACAACGTCGTCAACAATTTTTGTTACTTTGTTGATCCTGTATAGTTGTTTTGATTTAGTTTTTGGAGAATATACGTAAAGGTTGAGGTTGATCTCTGTTTCTGTAGTTTCCAACTGGATTTTTTTGGTGAAAGACGTTTCAGAAACTTTCTGTGTGTACAACACATCACCGTCCGCATTTTCCAAAGAGATAATCAGGTTGTCTGCAGCAGCATTTTTTACGTCGATCTGGAAGATCGGCTGTGCATTTACAGTACCGAGATACTGTACTGCCACCGGTTTGTCCGAACTGTCTTCACCGTTGCCGGCAACAGCTACATTAGATACTGATAATAACGCGATCGCAGCGAAGGCGATGGCAAATAAACGGGGGTTTTTAACAATAGTTGCTTTCATAAATTTAATTTTTTTATGGTTAAATAAAATAATATTAATTTTTATTTCTACAGAAAGCAATCGAAGGATATGCTCAGATGGTGGGCAAAAGAAGAGGCGTTAACTGAAGTAAAATCTTAACAAGAAACTGTTTCTTTACTTTGATAGAACAAATGTACAGCGGGATTTTGCAGCATGCAATACAAGTTTTTTGCGTGTTTATTACGGCGAAATAGTTTATTATTTTCTGAAACCCTTTCCTGCAGTGGATTTCATCGTTTTGCAAAACGGATGCCCAAGCGAAAAAAATAATCTGGCATTAACAATTACACAACATAGTGAATGGCCAATGCCCGGATATTTAAAAAGTTGGGGCAAGATCAAGTTGGCGGTTCTACTTTTTTAACTTCGTTATATACATCGAAATAATGTTCCAGGTACTGCTGTCGGTATCGAATACGGAATTGAGTCCTTGTTCTTCTACCGGGGGATCGCCCAGCAAATCATCGCCGGCGGACCATAATACTTGCTTGCCCGATGGGCGGCCAGCTCCGCCAAATGCCCAGAAGTTGGCACCGCAGATCACACCATTTTGTTGAACACTGCGGCGCAATATTTCAAAAACGAAACCATAATATTGATCGCGGCTATTGGTAGATCCATCTGCAGAAAATAACTGTTCATCTCTTGGCAAACCAAACTCTTCTATCACAAGTGGCTTGTCGATCTTTTCCATCGCAGTCACATGACGTTGTATAAACTTTTTTGTGTTACTGTAAATGGTATCGGCACTTTTCGCAATGCTGGTGTCGTTGAACCAGCCCCAATTCTTTGGCCAGATATGTATTGTTGCATAATCAATATTTTTATTGGAATGGATAAATGAAAAATACCTCATTCCTTCTGTTCCTATATCGCCTTCGGTACCGGTTGTTACAAGATGGTTTTTATCCAGGCTTTTTATCAATCTTGCGGATGCGCCGATCCATTCGAGGTATGCAGGAACAGCAGCCGGTCGCATGGGTCGCGGCTCATTCGCCAGTTCCCAGGCCATGATGGCCACATCATCTTTGTATTTTTTATGTGTGATTGTATTTGTGCGTAACACTATTTTTTTTACCACTTCGTATTGCTGGTCAATACACGCTTTGCAGTTGTAAAACCTGCTGGTGTAATCGCGTTGCTCATCCCATGTCAACCGCTTTCGCATGATGCTGTCTGGAAACTGGCCGTTCCAATTTAGGTATTGCAAAAAGCCGCCGCTCCATTCCCAGTTGTTGGATAAATAGATCACCGCCTTCATGCTTCGTTTTCCCATTTCTGACAGCAGGTAATCAAGTCCGGCCAAAAGTTCCTCTTTGTAAATTCGTTTCTGAGGTTGAAATGCCGGCCACACACGCGGAACTCCGCTTATCAATCCTTCACCTTCTGCAACGGCAAGTACGCGCAGGTTGTTAATACCTTTAGAAACCAAAAAATCAAGTTCCTTTTTAACTCGTATTTGGCCTTCCTGAGTCGTACCCAGCAAACCACCGAACCAGTAATTGGCTCCAATGTAGTTGTATTGCTTTTGTTGAATAAAAAATTGGTGTCCCTGTTTCACCACAAACGACGACGGTTGCGCAAACGTGCCGTAGGCAATGGCTGAAAGAAATATAAAAGTCAGTAAGCATTTCGGCATGGCGATCTGTTTTCTTTAATAAAGAAAAAATACGTAAAAAGGTTGACTACCCTACAATTTCCGTGAAAATTTATGAGCGGTTAAAAAAATTGTCAGCCCTGAAATAAAAAGCGGCGCATAAATTATGCGCCGCTTTGTTTACCAGACTTTGTAATTACAAATAATATTTATTTTCTGCAATCAGCTTATCTGCAATTCTTCTCCTTGCATCTTTGCTGTTGAACGGTGCGGCTTTCGTAAATCGTTTCAGGCCAAGCAACATCATTCTTTGTTCATCGCCTTCGGCAAATGCGTTGATGGCTTCTTTACCCGATTTGTTCACTTTGTCAACGGCATCATTCAAATAGCAACGCATGATGTCTGTTTGAATAGCCGCAGCTTCTGCTCCTTTATCCGCCAGTTTTATTACGCGAAGCAATGCACTTTCTGCATGAAACACCTGGATAGCCATATCTGCAATATTCATCAGTATTTCCTGTTCGTTGCTAAGGCTCATCATTAATTTCTGAACAGCGGCACCGGCGGTCATCAAAATCGCTTTTTTCATATTCACAATCGTTTTCAATTCAGCGGCAAATGCTCCTTCGTCTTCCGAACCAAAATCAGGGATGCTCATCAATTCTTTTGATACTTTCATTGCCGGCCCCATCAGGTCGAGTTTTCCCTTCATGGCACGTTTAAGCATCATATCCACGGTGAGCAATCGATTGATCTCATTCGTTCCTTCATAGATCCGGTTGATACGGCTGTCGCGGTAAGCGCGGCTGATCATATACTCATCACTGAACCCGTTTCCGCCGTGTACCTGCACACCTTCATCCACGATGAAGTCGAGCACTTCACTTCCATCTACTTTCAACATGGCACATTCGATCGCATATTCTTCCGCAGCGCCAAGCAGGGCCTCGTTGAAGGGCTTGCCTTCCGCCTGAAGTTCTACTTCCTTATCGTCGATCCATTTGCTGGTGCGGTACAATGCACTTTCGCCCACCCAGATACGAATGGCTCCTTCAGCTAATTTATGTTTGATGGCCCCGAAATTAGCAATCGCAGTTTTAAATTGTTCGCGCGTATTGGCATACTCAACTGTAGTCGTGAGGGCCATTTTTGCACCGCCCAAAGCGGCTGCGCATAGTTTCAAACGGCCGATATTTAAGATGTTGAAGGCAATCACATGTCCGCGGCCAACTTCGCCCTGTAAATTTTCCACCGGCACCTTGCAATCCTGGAAATAAAGCTGCACCGTTGATGAACCCTTGATTCCCATCTTGTGCTCTTCAGGGCCTTGCGTGAATCCTTCAAAACCGCGTTCCACAATGAAACCGGTGAATTTGTCGCCATCTACTTTTGCAAAAACTGTATATACATCGGCAAAACCGCCGTTGGTGATCCAGCATTTTTGGCCGTTGAGGATATAATGCTTTCCATCTTCACTCAATACAGCCGTACTTTTTGCGCCGAGGGCGTCGCTGCCACTGTTGGGTTCCGTTAAACCATAAGCGCCTTTCCATTCGCCGGTGGCCAGTTTTGGAATGTATTTTTTCTTTTGTTCTTCCGTACCAAAATATAAGATCGGCAAGGTTCCAATGCCGGTATGCGCAGCAACAGCCACGCTGAAAGAATAACCGCCACCGAGGCCTTCGTTCACCAAAGTAGAGGTAATAAAATCTTTGCCGAGCCCATTCAGCTCCTCCGGAATTGAAGCGCCCAGAAGCCCTTGCTCCCCTGCTTTTACCATCAGGGACGGCATTAGACCCGGTTCCATCTTATCGATGCGGTCAATCACGGGAAGCACTTCGGTATTTAAAAACTGCAGGCACATTTCTTTTACCATCTGCTGCTCTTCGTTAAAATCCTCGGGAGTGTACGTTTCAAAAGCATTACTTTCTTTGATCAGCCATTCGCCGCCTTTGAGCAAATTTGCTGTGGTGGGTGTTGTTGCGCTCATTTTATTGTAGTTTAAAAAGTTCAAGGTTCATGGTTCAAGGTTCATGGTTGAACGTTGAACTATTTTAGATTTTCGTACACCATCTGCAAAACCTCTTTCGCTATTTCTATCTGACCGTGGGTTACGCCTACCAATGCTTCGTTTAACGTCTGGTTGGCGAGGTCCATCAATTTGTCTTGCAATTGCTTCGCCTCCGGTGTGAGATAGATCATATTGATACGACGATCATCGGTGCTGGCAACCCTTTTCACAAGGTCCAGCTTTTCCAGGTTGTCAACCAATCTTGTAATGCTCGGCTTATCGCGAAATGATGCTTCACACAGTTGCTGCTGACTGATTCCGTCTTCCTTCCACAAATGATACAACAGGCTCCACTGCTCAATCGTGATATCTACACCATTCTCCCTGAAATTTTTTTGCAGGCGACGGGCGATAGCCGTACTTGCCTTCCCTGTAATAAAACTGTATAGCTCGCCTTTTCTAAATTGGTTGTTTGGCATATAGTTGTTTATGCAACCACTAAGATAAACATTCATTTTAATTATCAAAATTTTATTTTTGCAGGGTAGCAGGAGCGTCAAGCCAGGCCAAAATTTATGTCAAGTATAGTATTGATCGTTTCTGTTTTATTGTTGTTGGCATATGTGCTGGTAATCATTTATTACCGCAGCGGTTGGTTGTCCATGGAAGATTATGTTATTTCAAAAGAAAAGTTTTCTACAAAAGTTACAGTGGTCATACCCGCGCGAAACGAAGAAAACAACATCGGACCTTGCCTGAGTTCCATTCTGGCAAATAATTTTCCTGCGACACATTTACAGGTGATCGTTGTTGATGACCACTCTGACGACCATACACCGCAAATCGTACGTTCTTTTTCAGAAAAAAATGTAACGTTGATTGCTTTAAAAGATCATCTTCACAATAAAATCAATTCTTATAAAAAGAAAGCGCTGGACATTGCGATAGCAAAAAGCACCGGCGAGCTAATTATCTCTACCGATGCAGATTGTATCGTTCCTCCTCTTTGGTTACAAACAATTGTTAGTTTTTACAACGAGGAAAATGCAAAATTTATCGCTATGCCTGTAACTTACAGGTATGACAAGAATTTCCTCTCCGTTTTTCAATCGCTCGACTTCCTGACCTTGCAGGGAATTACTGGTGCTGCCGTCAATCGCGGATTTCATAGCATGTGCAACGGGGCAAATGTGGCTTATTCAAAAGAAGCGTTTTTTGAAGTGAAGGGGTTTGAAGGAATAGACGGGATTGCCAGCGGCGACGATATGCTGTTGATGCACAAGATTGCAGTGCAATATCCTGCCCATATCGAATTTTTGAAATCTCCTGATGTGATTGTGCAAACCGCACCGATGGGAACAATTGGAAATTTTTTCCAGCAACGCATCCGCTGGGCCAGCAAAGCAGACAAATATGATGATAAGCGGATCTTTTGGGTGTTGTTGATGGTATACCTTTTTAACCTGTTGCTGCTTGCCTTACCAATAGCCGCGCTCTGGTATAATCCCGTTTATCATTTCAGCATCGGCGAATTTCCGGCCATCTTCAGCCTTTTACAATGGTGGATATTAATGCTGATTATAAAAACCTGGATCGAGCTAAGGTTTTTATTTCCGGTGGCGATTTTTTTCGGGCAGGCACAATTACTATGGTGGTTCCCCGTAGCGCAGCCGTTTCATATCATTTATACAGTAATTGCCGGTTGGCTGGGAAAATTTGGGAAATACCGGTGGAAAGGAAGGTGGGTTTCGTGATGATGGATGCAACCCCTTCTTAAACGACGACAGGCCACGAACCACCGGCGACGACCGTTTTTTTAGCCTGGTACCATCCTGTTTTTTTCTTACTCCCTTTGGCATAAGCTGGTATTATTTTTTATTTAGCAAATACAAACGTGGTTCCGTGGTCGGTCGTCCATGTCTGTCATCGGCCTCCAAACAATAGGATACCGGAACCATCATTCGTAATTCGTGATTAACTTTGCGTATGGATCTGCAAAAAGAAAATCAACACGCCATATTGATCGGCGCCGGAATCATGAGTGCAACGCTCGCTATTTTTTTAAAAGAACTGGAGCCGGGTATCAACATCGATATTTATGAACGACTGCCTGCAGTTGCTGCCGAAAGCTCCGATGGATGGAACAACGCAGGAACCGGCCATTCTGCTTTTTGCGAATTGAACTATACACCCGAAAATGACGACGGCAGCATTGATATAAGCAAAGCCTTGAAAATTGCCGCATCTTTTGAAACCTCCAAGCAATTCTGGTCAACGCTCGTACAGCAGAACAAGCTCGGTAATCCAAACGCGTTCATTCATTCTGTACCACACATGAGTTTTGTTTGGGGAAAAGAAAACGTGGATTATCTCAAAAAAAGACACGAGGCGCTGACGAAATTCACTCTTTTTAAGGGGATGAAGTACTCGGAAGACAATACCGAACTCGCCGCCTGGATGCCGCTGATAATGCAGGGACGCGATGAAAAAGAGCAACATGCTGCCACAAGAATGGAGATCGGTACAGACATCAATTTTGGCGCACTCACAGAAGCTATGTTGAAATACCTCGGCAAACTCGACGGGGTAAATGTTTACACAAGGCATGAAGTAAAGGATATTGTAAAACAACAAGATGGCCGGTGGAAAGTAACTGTGGAGGATTTTCTGATGGAAGAAAAAAGAAGAGTGACGGCTGATTTTATTTTCATCGGCGCCGGCGGTGGAACATTGTCGTTGCTGGAAAAATCAGATATTGAAGAAGCTCGCGGTTACGGTGGGTTTCCCATAAGCGGGCAATGGCTACGCTGCACCAATGAAGCTGTGATTGCAAAACACAATGCCAAAGTATATGGAAAAGCCAGTGTAGGCGCTCCGCCCATGAGCGTTCCCCATCTCGATACGCGTGTCATCGACGGAAAGAAAGAATTGCTGTTTGGGCCTTATGCAGGTTTTTCTACAAAATTTTTAAAGAATGGGTCTTACCTGGATCTGCCTTTGTCGATCGAGCTCGATAACATCTTCCCCATGCTGTCTGCCGGCTGGCACAATCTTCCACTTACGAAATATCTTGTTCAGCAGGTAACACAAAGCGATAAAGACAGGCTCGAAGCGTTGCAGGAATATTATCCTGAAGCCGATGGAAAAGATTGGGAACTTGCCATTGCGGGACAGCGCGTACAGGTGATCAAAAAAGACAAGGAAGAAGGCGGTGTGCTGGAATTTGGAACAGAAGTGGTCAACGCGGCGGACGGAACTTTATCCGCCTTACTCGGCGCCTCTCCGGGCGCATCTACCGCAGTTTCCATCATGCTCGATGTATTGAAAAAATGTTTCCCGCAAAACATGGAAACAGATAAATGGCAATCGGTTCTGAAAACACTCATCCCTGCATACGGAAAATCGCTGGCAGACAACGATCAATTGGCAGCGGAACAACGCGAACGCTCGAAGAAATTATTATTGCTTTGAGTAGCATATAGTGTAGGCTTAATTTTTCGGACACCTGAGCCTGTCGAAGGGTTTTATGCTGTTTTATTCGTTTCTGTCAACAGGCTCGGGCCGGCATCAGTTATTCACCAGAGAAATCTCTACCGGATTTGATGGTGAACTGATATCGTACAACGCAAGTCCCGTGCTGAGGTAGCACACCAGCAAATTATTATAACAGATCACATCTTCAAAGATCCGGCCCGTGATCTTTTTCCTCAGCACCGGCGCAGATGGGTTGTTTACATTAAAAACACTCAGGCCATTGTCTTTCTGGCAAACATATAATATCGAATCCTGCAAACCGAGGCCATTAGGTGTTGGTATTTCGGTAAGGTTTATTTGTACAGGTGCGAGGATATTTTTGATGTTATAAATATACAACCCATCTGTTGCCAGACCGCAACGCGTGGTTCCCCGCAAGGTGACGAACGATACCGAATCATTTGCTACCACCGGGTCACAACTGCGTTGGTGCAATGCTTCGCTGAGCAATTCCGGAGAAACAGGATTTGCAATCGAGTAGATATACATGCCATCTGTAGAGCCTATGAACAATTTGTCTTTGTAGGGATAGATCGTTTCCACGCCAAAACGCAACGGTGTGGTATTTACAATAACCGTGTTTTGAGGATCGGCAATGTTGAAGGT
>JAATFP010000096.1 GCA_015655125.1 Chitinophagales bacterium
AATGGATATGGATGATTTCTTGTCTGCAAAATATTTATGAACCCCCAAGCAGTCGTACGTTTTTAAGATCCTGTCAGCCTGAGCTTGTTTAGAAATTATTCATTTGAAAAAAAGATTATTTTCACAGCGATGTTGTTTCTGCGATCAACTCTCCAAACAACGTATTCGCCCATGCAAACCATTTCCTCGTAAAATTATTCGCATCATTCTTATGAAATGATTCATGCATGAACCCGGTTCCTCCGTGTGTGGAAATCAACAAGTCGATACATTTTTTAATTTCGGAATTGTCAGTGCTGGTGAGTGCCCGCATCGTGATGCTTATGGGCCAGATCATATCGATGCCGCAATGCGGTCCTCCGATTCCTTCGCCGGCTTTTCCTTTGAAAAAAAACGGATTGTATTCTGAGAACAGGAATTTTCTTGTCTGTTTGTAAACAGGATCTGTTTTTGAAACGGCGTCAAGATAAGGCAGCGACAACAACGACGGAACATTCGCGTCATCCATCAGGTTAAAACTTCCGAACCCGTTCACTTCGTATGCGTAAATCTTTCCAAATTGTGCGTGTTGTATGGTTGCATGTTTTTTTAACGCCGTCTCCACTTCGTTTGCCACTTCATTGCACGCCTTTGCCAATGCAGCATCGCCGGATATTTTGTTCACCATTTCCGAAGCTTGCCGGAGAGAAACCACTGCAAAAAAGTTAGATGGCACGAGGAATGAAAATAAGGTTGCATCGTCGCTCGGCCGGAAGGAAGAACAGATAAGTCCCACCGGGTTTATCGGATAACCATAACCGGCCATCGGCACGCCGTCGGTGGCCCATGCAGTGGTTCGCATAAAATGATAAGGACCCGGATTGGTTTTGCGTTGTTGTTCCTTAAAAGTTTTTAACGTAAGTTCAATTGCTTCTTTCCAGCTGTTATCAAAAGGCGAAGTGTCGCCGGTAAGTTGCCAGTATTTGTGTGCGAGACGGATGGGGTAGCAAAGCGAATCGATCTCCCATTTACGTTCGTGAATTCCCGGCTTCATGTCGGTAAGATCAGATTTCCATTCACTTATTTTGGCCTGATCTTTATAAAATGCATTTGCATATGGATCGAGGTGAATGCATTTTGTTTGGCGGTTGATTACACCTGCGATCAATTGTTGTAATTTTTTATCATCCTTCATCAACGGGAGATACGGCCATACCTGCGCGCTGCTGTCGCGGAGCCACATGGCATCGATATCGCCGGTTATTACATAGGTATCCGGCCGGCCATCGATGGTTTCAAAATCAACGGTTGTGTCCAAAGTATTTGGAAAGCAATTTTCAAACAGCCACGCAAGTTCCTTGTTTTTGAGTTTTGATTTTACTGTTGCTATCATTTTTTCCACCGCTTCACTGGTAAAATGGCGGTCGGGCAATGGCGGTCGTTTACTTACAAAATCCGTCAATGGCTGAGCAAACAATTGTTCTTTTTGTAAGGCAAGAGAGGCGGTAAAGACGCTGATTATTTTTATAAAATCTTTCCTGGTGGCCATGTCGAAATTGTTTTTCGGGTGCAATTGCAATGTAAGTATTAATCTTCATCCGTTCAACAGAACTGGCAACGGCAAATTTTGAAAATCGACCAACCTGCGGTTACCGGAAGGCCATGGTTTTGCCACGGCAAGGTCTGGGTGGAAGTATTGATCAACACAAGTGCCGGCATGTTTACCGCAGGATGGTAACATGAGATTTTAAAAATAGGTTCGTAGATTTGCACTCACGATTCGATTGCCGCCGGTCATATTAAATCAGAAGAATGATGAACAATAGTGCAGCAGCCACCTCAACCGCGCCTTCAACGGCGGTCGTCAGCCAGACAGTTTTCCCGATTCTTTTTGCAATCAGCTTCAGTCATTTTCTGAACGATATGATGCAGGCGACCATTACCTCAGTATACCCAAT
Source organism: Chitinophagales bacterium (assembly GCA_015655125.1). Lineage (GTDB taxonomy): Bacteria > Bacteroidota > Bacteroidia > Chitinophagales > Chitinophagaceae > Ferruginibacter. Next base: position 1,938 of record JAATFP010000096.1, read on the forward strand.
GATTAAATTACGCTATCAATTAACTTTTGCACAGGTCGGTATGATCACGTTCGTATTTCAGCTTACGGCTTCCATTTTGCAACCTTTCGTTGGAAATTACACGGATAAGAATCCGAAGCCTTATTCATTTGCGGTCGCGATGTTATTTTCCCTTACAGGCATTATTTTGCTGGCTTATTCATTCGGTTATGAAAGTATATTATTTGCAGTGGCACTTGTTGGCATCGGATCGTCAATCTTTCATCCCGAAGCATCAAAAGTGGCGTATTATGCTTCCGGTGGCAAACGCGGATTGGCACAGTCCATCTTTCAGTTGGGAGGTAACGGTGGCAGCGCGGTCGGGCCATTGCTGGTAGCGTTGATCGTGGCGCCGTATGGTTTACATAACCTGCTTTGGTTTTTGCTGGCGGCGGTTACCGGCATCATCGTATTGCTGCAGGTGGGCAACTGGTACAAAGGACATCTGGCGCTTCGCGCCGCTACCAGGGCTGTAGCAAAAGAAAGCAATGTTCATCTCACCAAAAGAAAAGTGGTAGTTTCTGTTGTGATACTATTGGTGCTGATCTTTTCAAAATATTTTTACCTGGCGGGCATGACAAGTTATTTTACTTTTTACCTGATCGATCAGTTCCATCTCACGGTTCAGCAATCGCAGTTGTATCTCTTCATATTTCTGGGCGCCGTGGCGGCAGGAACATTGCTTGGCGGTTCTTTGGGCGATAGGTTCGGAAGAAAGATCATCATCTGGATTTCAATCCTGGGCGCGGCCCCGTTCACGATCATGTTGCCGTTTGCAAACCTTTTCTGGACGGGTATTCTGGCGGCTGTGATCGGCGTTATCATCGCATCTGCATTTTCTGCCATTCTTGTTTACGCACAGGAATTGTTACCGGGTAAGATTGGAATGGTGTCTGGGCTATTCTTCGGTTTTGCCTTCGGTATGGGCGGATTGGGATCGGCGCTGCTGGGATATCTTGCTGACCATACAAGTCTTACCTATGTTTTTTCGGTATGTTCTTTTCTTCCGCTGATCGGTATCATGACGGCATTTCTGCCGGACCTGAGGAGTGAGAATGGGAAATAAGGAATAAGAAATCGGATCCGCTTTAAACTTAAAAATTCTATACTTTTATTATTGGCTATCTATACTTCAAATTCCCATATTGTCCTGTAATTCCCATTTTTTTCGATATAGGTTAAAAATGAATTGTAAAACGGGTCCGCGCCGATGGTTGCGCTGTCGCCTATTACAAACAGTTCTTCTTTTGCACGTGTAATGGCCACATTCATTCTGCGATAATCTTTTAAAAAGCCAATGTCGCCGTCGTCATTGCTTCTTACCAGTGAAAGAATGATCACTTCTTTTTCCTGTCCCTGGAAGCTATCGATGGTACTGATGCGAAGCGTGCGTGGCAACGATTCCTTTGCGGCTGCCACCTGGCCGGCATAAGGCGAAATGAAAGCAGCATGTTCCGGTGAACGGATCTCCGACTGCAATAGTATTTCCGCGATCTTCAATTCACCTTCATTTTGCAGGCTCGTTCCGTCGCTGCCACGAACCTCGTTATAACCAGAACCGGCAGTATCGATGAAGGTGATGTGTGCGCTTGTGTTTTGAAGATGGGGTGCGTTTAGCAACAATCCTTTATAAAAATATTCCCCCGAAAAACCGGCGATGGCCGCACGCATGCGGTATTGTGTATCGAGTAAAAAGATGTCCGGCACTGTTGGAATGCACACTTCGAGGATGGAACGGTTCAGGCCAAGCCTGGCGGCTTCGTTGCTAAGAACAGTCGGGGGCAGCTGAAAATGATCGCCGGCAAGCACATATTTTTCTGCGAGCGGAAAGATGCACCAGGCAAGCGGTTCAATGCATTGTCCTGCTTCATCTATCACCAATGTCTGAAACCTGAGATTGCCGGTACGGGCGTCGTACAATCCAACAGGGGTACCTAAAATCACCTCCGCTTCTGCATACAATTTATCTTCATTATATGCTTGTAATTTTTTTATTTCTGCGCGTATATTTTTTACTTCTTTGAAGAGAAGATTTCTTTGTTCCCTTTCCGCTTTACCAAAACTGCGTTTGTATTTCAGGGCCATTTTACGAAATTCTTCGGCACGTATTTTCAGTTCTTTTATTTCTTTTTGCTGCTGTTTGCTTCCGGCCAATTTGCCTTCCGGTGTAAAAGGAAAGATCGCCTCATCTACTTTAGTGGTATTTCCTACGCGCAGAACCTTCAATTGCGCCGTGATCAATCCTTTTGCGATATGATCAACTGCGGTATTGCTGGGTGCAGATACCAGTATTTTTTCCCCGGTTTTTGCAAGCTGATAGATCGCTTCCGTAAGGGTAGTGGTCTTTCCCGTGCCGGGCGGCCCGTGAATGATGGCAATATCTGTATTTTGAACAACAGCTTCTATGGCTCGTTGCTGACTTTTATTGAGATCATTGTTGCGAAACGATAATTGGTATTCGTTTGTATCCGTTTGTATCCGTTTGTTAACCGGGGCCCCATGCAGCCTTTCAAACAATTCATACAACCTTTTATTTTCCGGCAATTGTTTTAATGCCGTTTTCATGATGCTTGTTGTGCGCTGATCAGGTGCCAGCTTTATACCAATATTATCATCTTCTATCCAATCGGGAAAATCGGGCGCAAAGAGCCTGAATTCACCCGTCCGCCCCTCCATATTAAGCAGTAATCCTTTTACCGCCTCCTGTCCGTGGCAGAAACATTCGATGGCTGTTCCATCGCGGAAGAGACTTGTCTCTGCAGGAAAATTGAGCCGGAAAGTGATCTCCGGGTAATCGGCATAGCCGAAGTTTTTTCTTGTTATGCTGATCGGGTGAAGTGCAAGTCCTTCTGCCTTCAATGTCCGCAACGTATGCTGCTGATCGAGGCTGTAACGCTTCACCTGTTCTTTTTCTTCCAGGTCGATGCATTGAAGGAGGCGTGAAATATGTGGATCGAAAGACAAGAGTTAAGGTTTAAATTTTAATATTCAAAATACTAATTCGGTTTATAAAATATGTGCAAATTTCTTTTTGAACGATGCGAATCTATATCCGGCCGTAATGGAAAAATTTGAATTCACCCGGTGCATATGTTTTATCAAAAAATTTGTCTGTAGGTCGTCCCACCAGGCGCGTCCGTAAATATAGTAGGTATCGCTGTTATAACCCAGGTTTACCGAACCCTGGATGTCGGAAACAAATTGCAGATCTTTTTTATCCGTATTGATCTCGCGCAATGCTCCCGCACCGAATAGCAACGAAGGCACCAAGCTCCACTTACCGCCGTTGAAGCTGAAATTATAAGTATAACCTGCCCGCAAAATAAAAGACACCCATTGCGGATCTCCCGATAACAATGTGTAAGTTCCGCTATCCCGGATATATTCACGCGACGGATCTTTCCAGTTTATCTTTTGCCAGATAGGTGTGGCCATGAAAAATAATGAGCCGGCACTTTTTTTCTGCAACTGCGAAAAAGCATTCGCTGCTCCCGGCGAAAATCTCCTGGTATTCGTAAAATAATACACATCCAGCCCTGCATTTGTGTATTGTATATTTCTGAATTCCTCAAAACCTTCGCTCCGCTTATTCCTCGGCACAAGCAGCCCATTGTAGGAGCCGTAAAAAGGATGGAACTTCAATCGCCCTTTGGAAAAATTAAAGGCAAACGAGGTATATTTTAATTTGATATCCTTTGCCCTTCTTGTACCGGGAATGGCGACGGAATAACTTAAGGAGAGCCATTTGTAGTTTAGAAAAAAACCTGTATAAGCGCTGCTGTTGGCCACCATCCTGAAATCATTCTGACGTTCGCCGGCATCTTTGAAATTGAGGCTAGCCGCAGAAATACCGGTATTAAATTCGATCGTATTTGCTTTTGGAAAGGAAGCTATATAATTGCTGTCTGCCACATTCGATTGCGCACAAGCCTTAGAATACGGAATGACGATCAACATAGGTTGAACCAGAAGAAAAAAAATAACTCTTACAAAAGAAAAAGAATATCGTTTTTGAACGGTCATAAATGGTGAGACAAAGTTGCGGATAAAATACAATGTGCACAGCCCGCCGTTTCATTTTTTGATGGCGGTAAATTGATTTTTTTCAGAAACAGGACAATGATTTTAAAAACCGGGTCACCTGAAGCGGGTGGTCACGCAAAGAGGATCAAAGTGTATACATTATTTTTTATTCAATCGTAAAGGATGACCGGTAAATTTTCCGGCACCAAAACCTGAAGCAGCGTGGTATACAGAACTACCGGGGTGATAAAGATCAGTTACCGGGAAGTGGTGTATTGCCCGGAATTTTTATCTGAGTCTTAGGTTAACTTGAAATTTTTCTGCAAAATCGTTCTCTGTTAAGTTGAACCGGTGCCACACCAGCAGGGAAATCTACATGATGCCATTTTTCCTGATCGTGTCCCAGTAATCTTTTCCGTAACCAACAAGAATCTCTTCTTTCGCTTCGATATCACGTTTTGCAACAATGAAAACCTGTTTACCCTGCACCACATATTCTGAATTATTGGTAACGCCTTTTATTTTTCTGAAACCGCTGCCATCATTTGCATAGTGCGCAAAGGCGGTGCTGCCTTTGGCATCTATCACATGATTACGGTTGATATAATAAATGTAAGCATTGTTTCCCTCATCATGGTCGGCATCTTTCCACGTGCTTATCTTTCCAAGATATTCTGTGATGATGCTTCCTTTCGGAATCATGCGGGTGGTAAAAAGCCCTTTACCCGCACCCGGAATAGTAGAAGTTTTTACTTTCAGGATGCTGTCTAAATTATCCATGTGTTTTTTTTGTGAAGATAGCATACGGACCGGGATTTTCAAGGTGAAAGCATTTTCAGGGGAAATTTACGATGCCGCTTGCCGGTATATTGTTGTTTGTTTGTGGCAACCGTATATTAAATATGAGCTGTATTTCATATATTCATATTTTTAAATCCTCACAAACTCAGCCGTGACTGCGGTTCGTAAGTATTAATCATGCGAATAATTTTCCTGCTTATTTTACTTCTTTTCTTTTCGCATAGTGTCATTTCTCAATCTCACGTTTACGACCATTTTAAATTCAGGACTCTTACGACTGCCCAAGGCTTGCCCGATAACGTGGTGATAAAATCGGTTAAAGATAAACGAGGCTTTTTGTGGGTGGCTACGCACAATGGGATCAGTCGTTTTGATGGGAAGGATTTTCAGAACTACGACCATCGCCCCAATGATTCCACTTCGTTGAGAAGTATCTGGGTGTCGGATCTTGTGTTGGATAACCAGCAAACGATTTGGGCAAGTACGGAATGGGGCGTTTGCTATTACAACGAACGCGAGGATCATTTTGTTTATATCAACAAACCATCACAGATGCAACTTGTTTTCAAAATGCCTATGTTCGTCGATACCGGCAGAACACTGTGGGTGGCTGCAGAGGATGGGCTGAAAAAAGTAAACACTGTTTCAAAAACCTTTACTCTTACCGCTCTTAACCGGATCGCCGATCCACAATTCATAACCGCTGATAAAAACCATCACCTCATCATTGGCACGCGCGGTAAGGGTTTGTTTGAGTATGATGTAGTGTACGATTCGTACAAAAAAATAGATCTTTCATTGCCGGAAGGCACGCACTATATGGACGCGGTGCTTAGTAACGATCATTTACTTATTTGTACAGATATTGGTTTGCTGCAATTAAATGCAGATCGGTCGGTTCATTTATATAACAGGCAGGATTCAATGCCGGCGCAGAAAGTGGAACAATTGATGTGTATCCAAAAATTTATCAAGGGCTTTGGACGCAATATTTTTGTTTGCGGAACCTATAACAAAAAATTATTTTTATTTGATGAAACAAAGCAGGTTTTTACTACGCAGCTTTTGTCTTCAAGTACCAATCCTGATAAGTTTTTTCCGGCCGTGGTATATCATCTTTACGACGATAACAATATTCTTTGGATATCTACCGATCGTGGACTGGGCCAGGTAAATCTTGGTAACCAGCAGCCACAAACTTTTTTTATAAATGAGTTGCGTTCCGAGGGAAATATTCCGATGATAAAAAAGGCGGTGGCCGATGATCCGTTTGCGAAAAAATACATCTGGTTGTCGGTTCTCGCACCTTTTGGCGGAGTATTATTGTATGATACAGAAAAGCAAATGATCGAAAAAGAATGGAACACAATGCTAAGAGGGTCAGCAATTATATACAACGATCTCAGGCATTCCAACTACGGCGACATCATCTTTGGCCTGAGAAACGATGCCATCGATTTTTTTGATAAAACACGCGGACTTTTTAAAACATTGAAATTATCCCATGCAGCTTATTGCCTGGAGGAAGAATCAAATGGTGATCTGTGGATCGGGACGGATATAGGACTAACGTTTGTTGATTCCAGAACTGGAAAGCTGCGGGATTATGCGGGCGATTTTGATGGTACCGATCTTGAGAAAAACGCCTATGGTTCCGCATTTCCGGTCTTTGATATCCGTAAATTAAATGATAAAAAACTTTGGCTGGCGAATCCGAAATACGGGTTGTTTAGTTTTGACACCGCAACAAAAAAATTCTTACCTCATCGCCAGCCGGACAATACTTCGTTTTCATTATTAAACAGGTGCAGCGCGCTGGAAAACGTAGGAAACGATTCTATCTGGCTCGGAAACATGGCTGGACTGAGCTGTTATATAATTTCGCAAAACAAGTTTATAAATTTCAACCTTTCCAAGGGTTTGAAATCTGATTACGTGTATTCTATCCGAAAAGACAAATCAAATAATATCTGGGCGCGCGGAAATCGGGATGTGTTTTATTTTGACACGAAGAAATTTTCCGTTATCAGTATGATATTGAAAACCCCGTTTGATGCACTTAGTTATCTGCAACGGATTTCATTGGTGGGCAACGACATGTTGCTTGGACATGATGGCGGGTTCAGCATTTTTAGTACCATAGATTTTACATCGTCTTCCAATGAATTTCCACGACTGCAGTTTACTGGGTTTACGATAAACGGCAGAAATATTTTCTTCGACAAAGATAGCGCGGGTGTTCGGTCTCTTCGGTTTGGACATTCTGAAAACCAGGTAGGTATTGATTTTACGGCCATTGAATATAATTATCCTGGCGATATTGAATATTGGTACAAGCTGGAAGGCATTGAAAAAAACTGGAAAGATGCGGGAGATAAGAGAAGTATCAATTATAGCAATCTGCCGCCCGGCCATTATGCGTTCGCCTTGTATGTAATCAATAAAAGAAATAATATAAAAAGCGATGTTGCATATTTCAAATTTATTATCAGGCCAGCCATCTGGCAACGTTGGTGGTTTTGGCCGCTCGCTGCGTTGTTGTTCGTTTTTCTTATTTTGATTGTTGCGATGCGGCGCATCCGTATTATCAGGGAGAACGAAAAACAAAAGACGGCGATCAATAAAGCGATGGCAGAACTTGAAACAAGAATGTTGCGAAGCCAGATGAACCCGCATTTTATCTTCAACTCATTAAATTCTGTTCAGAAATATATCTGGGAAAATAAGGAGGAAGATGCAGCGGAATATCTCGCCAGATTTGCAAAATTAATGCGCGCAATACTTGAAAATTCGCAAAAGGCAACCATAACACTGGAAGAGGAGATTGCCGTTACAAAATTATATGTAGACCTCGAACATCGCCGCAGCAATGGTGGTTTTGAATACACCATAAAGGTAGATCCCGCCTTGGATCAGCATTCTGTGCGGATAGCGCCGCTGATTATGCAGCCATTTATCGAAAATGCCATCTGGCACGGTTTAAATAAAAAGCAATCCAAGGGAATGCTGCACATTCATATCTTTGAAAAGGAAAGGCAATTGATCTGTGTAATCGACGATAATGGGGTGGGGCGGAACTTCGGCAACAAATCGGAAGTTAAACAAACCAAATCGCTTGGCATCGAAATTACGCGGCAACGTTTATTCAATATGATCGAAAGCACCAAATCATTTGCCAGTGTTGATATTAAAGACAAATTTGAAGATGGGCAACCTGCCGGAACGGCTGTAACCTTAACTTTACCATTGCAAATATCTTAATATGCTCACCTGTTATATCCTCGATGATGAACAAATGGCAGTGGATGCCCTTACCGCAATGCTTCGCAAAAAGTTTTCGCAAAAAGTTACTGTTATCGGAAGTACATTTAAAGTAGCTGTGGCGCTGGAAGAAATAGAACAGCTTCAGCCAGACATATTATTTCTTGATGTGGAGATGCCGGATATGGATGGGTTGCAGTTTTTAAAACAATTTCCCGACCGGAGATTTCACCTGATTTTTACCACGGCTCATGAAAAATATGCGTTGCCTGCATTGAAGGCATCTGCAACGGATTATCTCGTTAAACCGCTGTCACCGCAAGATGTTTTCGATGCTTTGCAAAAATGCGAGACGCAAAAAAATAATTCTTTTTTGGCAGCGGCTCATTCCGCGCCGCAGGAGAAAGCTGTTCCTGCAAAGATCAGCCTCGCGGTTGCCAATGAATTTTTGCTGGTAAATGTTGATGACATCATTCGTGTAGAAGCGAGCAGCAACTACTCTCATTTTTATTTCACCAATCGCAACCGGGTGATCGTGAGCAAAACGCTGAAGGAATTTGAAGAGCAATTGATCGGGCATAATTTCTTTCGCGTACACCAGTCGCATCTTGTTAATCTTCAATATGTAGAATCCATCAAAAGCGATGATGGCGATTTTGCTTTGCTTCGCAACGGCTATCGCGTGGAGATCAGTCGCCGTAAAAAGGCACTGTTCCTGCAAAAACTAAAGATTCGTTAACCAGATACTCATTTTTATACTACCGGATGCTATCCGTATTTATCCGTTTACTAAACGGATATAATCCGGATAAATAAACAGGAATACTTTGCCTGTTATTCCATGACCGACGATATCAAAATAGAAGTAGACCGCCAGAACCATGGCCAATGGATCAGGATATTTTTGCCTTTTTTTTCTCAAAAAGCAAGTACGGCCATTATCCGGGATGAAGCGGGCCAGACACTCATGCAGGTTTCTCTTTCCCAGGGGCACAACGCCCTTGATCTTTCAGGTATAAGCGAAACGGTGGTCTTTTTAAAAATCGAAACCGAGTACGAAACTGCCTTCCGTAGAATTGCGTTATAAAGATTTCCTTGATAAACCGGTTTGCAGATTTATTTTTAATTGAATATATGTGGATAGTTGATTGCTTCGCGATTTTTTTTCCGGGAAACAGGAGGTCTTAATTTTGCACCAGGTTGAAGTTCCAGCCTTCCCTTTCCGCCTGAAAGTGGTTCAATAAACGCGGTAGCTAATTCCTTTATTGAGGCAAAATACCTATTATTAGGATTTACATGTACCCGTGTGTTATCCTTCACACACCAAAGCACAAACTGTAGTATTTCTGAAGATCCGATAAAAAAAGCCGGGTATGGGCATTTTGCCTAATTTTGGCCTTCAAAACTTTAAATCAGATACTGCCGCAAATCTGGCGCAGTAATTATACTTTGATCATGGCGTTTGAATTGACTGTTATAGTGCCGGTTTACAATGAGTCCGGCAACCTGGAAAGACTGCAAAACGAGTGTACCCGTTTTTTGGATAATTGTATTGTAAGTGCCGGTATTTTATTTGTAAATGACGGCTCAAATGATAACAGCCAGGCTATGCTGGAAAACATCTGCAACAAGGATCCGCGTTTTCAGTATATTTCATTTGAACAAAATGCCGGCCTGAGTGCCGCTATTAAAGCGGGTTTTGATCATGTGAAAGGTCCGCTTACCGGCTATATGGATGCCGACCTGCAAACGTCTCCTGAAGATTTCAATGTGTTGCTTCGCGAAATGGGCGATCATGCACTGATCACCGGTGTGCGGTCGGGGCGAAAAGATTCCTTTGTAAAAAATACTTCTTCAAAGATCGCCAACAGCATCCGGCGTGCATTTACCCATGATGGAATGGATGACACGGGTTGCCCGCTCAAGATCATCCGTACAGAATATGCAAAGCGGATACCGATGTTCAAAGGGCTCCATCGTTTTTTACCGGCAATGATATTATTGCAGAAAGGATCGATCCGGCAGTTCCCCGTCAGGCATTTTCCAAGGATCGCGGGTAAATCAAATTTTGGATTGGCAAACCGGCTTCTTGGACCGCTTATGGACTGCTTTGCATATTTGTGGATGAAAAAGAAGTACATTAATTATAAAGTAGAAAAACAAAGTGGCCATGAGTGAGTGGATCATTTATGCGATCGGGTTGACGGCGCAGTTGCTTTTCTCTGCACGATTGATCCTGCAATGGATCTCGTCTGAAAAGAATAAAAAAATAACAACGCCCGGCGCTTTTTGGATACATAGCCTTATTGCCTCGTTTTTACTTTTTATATACGGATATCTGCGCCACGATTTTGCCATCATGCTTGGCCAGGCAATCACCTATTTTATTTATATTAGGAATTTACAGCTACGCAACGAATGGAAAAAAATGCCTCCGGTATTAAGATATTTTTTGCTGTCCTTCCCCTTTATTATCACGTTTTACTATTATAATAACAGCAAGCCGGATCTTTACAACCTGTTGAATAAAGACAATATTGCACCGTGGTTGCTCGTCCTTGGAATAACAGGGCAGATAGTTTTTACTTTAAGGTTCATCGTTCAATGGATCTATTCGGAGCGCATCCGGGAATCGGTATTGCCGCTTTCATTCTGGTACATCAGCCTCACCGGTTCGGCGCTCATCATCATTTATGCTATCTTGCGTCGCGATCCCGTGTTGTTCATTGGCCAGATATTTGGATTTGTTGTTTATGGCAGAAATATAATGATTGGGAAAAAAGCAAGAGCGGAAGAATAGTAACAGAATTTACAGACATGAAAATTTTAATCACAGGCGCAGCGGGTTTTATCGGCTCACATACAGCGGAACGGTTGAATGCGGCAGGCCATGATGTAGTAGGCATTGACAACTTAGCTTCCTATTATGATGTCCGTTTAAAAACTGCAACTCTCCGTATTCTCGAGCAACAGGGCATTGTTGTTCATAAGGCAGATCTCGCGGATGGCGATCTGCAAAATATCGCCGGAAACGCGTTTGATTATATCATTCATTTCGCTGCACAGCCCGGCATTGCGGAAGGAACCGGCTTTGAAGATTATCTCCGCAACAATGTAATTGCCACGCATGAGCTAACCGGGTTCGCTCAAAAAAACAACCATTTAAAAATGCTGGTGAACATCAGCACATCTTCTGTATACGGCATCGATGCCACGCATGCCGAAGATCATGCGCCGGAGCCTGTTTCATTCTACGGAATAACAAAACTTGCCGCAGAGCAACTTGTACTGAAGCAATCGAGACTGAAAGCAATGGGCGCCTGTTCACTCAGGCTCTATTCCGTATATGGTCCGAGAGAAAGGCCCGACAAACTTTTTACACGTTTGATCAACGCTGCGCTCACCGGCACCACATTCAATTTATTTGAAGGGAGCGAAAAACATCTTCGAAGCTTTACATACGTTGGCGATATTGTGGATGGTATCACATCTGTTATTGGCAAAGAAAAAATTTGCAATGGCCAGATCATCAACCTCGGAAATGAAACGGAACATACCACGCAATATGGTATTGATTGCGTAAGGGAACTAACCGGTTTTCCACTTAATATCGAACAATCCGGCCGGCGTGCCGGTGATCAGCTTCGTACAAAAGCGTACATCAGTAAAGCCGCGCGCTTACTCAATTACCGGCCACAAACGACGTTGCGGCAAGGATTGCAATTTCAAATAGATTGGCAAAAGGAATTGCTAAAAAAATAAAAGTAGTAAATCAAACTTAAAACACAATTCAGAATCTGTTCAGTTTTGACTGTCACCTTCGGATTCTTAAACCCGTAAATGAATAGATCTATTTTCCCGCGCCATCGCTATGGACCGGTGGTTTGGTTGGCCATAGCGGCCGTTTTAATATCCTTTTTTACAAGACTCGGTATAATGACCGGCTTTTCAAAAAGCATCGATGCCGGTTTTTCCGATCTCGCGGGAAGTTTCTTTATCGGATTGTTGTTTGACCTGATCATTGCTTCCTTCGTCGTCGTTCCGCTGACGTTACAAATCACTTTCACCAATAATTTCATTTATTCAGGAAAAGGGAAATGGGTAGCTATTATTTTCTTTACCATTTGTCTCTTCATTTTATGTTTTACACAGATTGTTCCGCGCGACTTCAATAAGACGCTTTACAGGATATTGATCGGTTATGTAGTAATGCGATTCCTGGCGTATGGCCTGCTTTTTTTTGCAGGGGATAACATAAGGCAAAAATGGCGGCTGTTCATGCTGAACCTGATGCTGGGCATGACGATCTTCGGATTATTGTTCAATGCTGTAAGCGAGTGGTTCTTCTGGGATGAATTTTCATCGCGCTATAATTTTATCGCTGTGGATTATCTGGTATATACTAATGAAGTGCTGGGGAATATCAAAGAATCTTACCCGGTTTTTTTGATTATAGCTATTGTTGCTGTTATAACGATGCTGATATTATTGCTGCTTCAAAAATCTATCCGGCTCTCCACACTTCATGGTTTGGATGTTCGCCGCAGACTGGTAATTGTTATCGGGATAATTTTGTTGCCGGTGTTATCGCTTTTTATTGTAAAACCCAGGTGGAAAAATTTCAGTACCAATAACTATGCAAATGAGCTGGCCGGGAACGGCATCTACGAATTTGTTCAGGCCTACATTGCGAATGAACTGGATTTTTACCGTTATTATCAGACGATGCCGGATGCCGAAGCTTTTAAATTGGTGCGAAATCAGCTTGCCGCTCCAAATTCATCGTTCATCAATAACGATTCTCTTAGCATCGAGAGAGAAATTGATGATGGATACCCCGAAAATAAAATGAATGTAGTGCTGATAAGTGTTGAGAGTTTGAGCGCTTCCTTCATGAAAAATTTTGGCAACACAAAATCATTAACTCCTGATCTTGATTCGCTTGCCAACAAGGGCATGCTGTTTACAAATCTGTATTCCTCCGGAACCCGCACCGTCAGGGGGTTGGAAGCGCTTGCGCTTTCCATTCCGCCAACGCCGGGACAAAGCCTGGTGAAGCGACCCGATAATGAAGGTCTTTTTTCACTCGGCTCAGTTTTCAAAACGAAAGGTTACAATACATCTTTCATGTATGGCGGATATGGTTATTTCGATAACATGAATTATTTTTTCGGTCATAACGATTACAAGGTGATTGACCGGGCGGGCCTGTCATCTTCGGAAATTCATTATGCCAATATCTGGGGCGTGGCAGATGAGGATCTTTTTACGCTTGCACTTCGCAATCTTGATTCCGACAATGTTTCGGGAAAGCCTTTCTTTGCCCATATCATGACGGTTTCGAACCATAAGCCATACACTTATCCTGATGATAGAATCGATATACCGGCTTCCGCTCATTCGCGCGAAGGAGCGGTGAAGTATACCGACTTTGCTATTGGCGATTTTATCCGCCGTGCATCTGCAAGACCGTGGTTTTTAAATACGGTGTTTGTGATCGTCGCCGATCATTGTGCGTCCAGCGCCGGCAGCACTGCACTGCCGGTAACAGGATATCACATCCCGCTTATCATCTATTCACCGGCTCTGGTAAAGCCGGAAAAAGTAAATTCTTTGATGGCGCAGATAGATGTGGGTCCGACTTTACTGGGCTTGCTTCATTTTAATTACCGGAGCAAATTTTTCGGCCAGGATATTTTTAATACGCCGCCAGATAAGCGACGTGCATTTATTAGTACCTACCAGGGTTTAGGATTTATTCAGAATGATCAGTTGATTCTTCAATCGCCTGTGCGGCAGATCAGATCTTACGCGCCCGATTTTGTGACCGGAAAAAACGTTTCCATCAAGGGTGATTCTGCCGTGATCAAAAATGCGATTGCCTGCTACCAGGTGGCTGCGTGGCTCATCAGGAATAAAAAATTTGGAAAGTAACAAAGTTGTTACCTGATACCCATAGAAAACAGAACCAGTGCGTTCAATCGTTTGCGTGGCTAAACTGCACGGTGAACTGATGAAAGCCTTCTGTGAAACTATATAGAAACTGGTAATGGTACAGGTCGCAGATCTTTCGGGCAATCTCCAGCCCGAGGCCGAGGCTGTTGGCGTCCGTTCCGTCTTTTTGAAATCTTGTAAAAATCTTGTTGGTATCAAGTTCGGTGGTTCTGCCATTATTTTTTACGGTCAATAAATTATTACCGATAATGATGTAAATAGATCCACCCTCATTGTTATGGCGGATGGCATTTCCAAGCAGGTTGCTCACAAGGATTTCTATCAGCATGCGGTTCGCATGCAGTTGAATATTGCTTTTAAGATCGGCAGAAATAATGATCCTTTTTTGCTCCAGTTGCGAAGTATATTGTTTGTAAATGAAATTCTCTACGATGTTTTTCAGATCAACTGTTTCCTGATCTTGAAATTGATTGTTCTCAATTTTTGTAAGAAGGATCAGACTTTTATTTAACCGCATCATGCGTTGTCCGGCATCGGCCAGTTCATCGATGAGGTTTGCCTGTTCTTCATTCAGCGGCGACGTCTGCATCAGCAATTCAAGCTTTCCCCGCATGATTGCCAGAGGAGTCTGCATTTCATGCGAAGCATTTTCGGTAAATTCTTTTTGGCTTATGAATGTTTGGTGCGATCGTTCAGCGAGGTTCTCCAATGAATTTTTAAGGTCGTTGAATTCGGTGATGCCGGTGGAAGGTAGTTTCAGTGTACGTTGTGTTTCCACACGATAGTTGTGCAACTTATCCATGATCAGATAAAACGGGCGCCAGATCTTTAATGAAAGTCTGCGATTGATCACAAAAAGCCCGCCTAGCAATAATATCAGCAAAATGATCTGAAAGATGAGAATGGTTTTGATCAGGTCCTCTTTTTCCAGAAGTGAAATTCTGCGCGTGATTACGTAAGGTTTGCCTTTTAAATCGATCGTCGATCGTATGAACCGGAAAGGAATTATGTCTTTTTCTATGGTGTCAAAAATATCTACGGTATAAAGGGAATCGCCTTTTAGGTTCCCCGTTGCCGGCGCAACGCTCATGTAATCGTCGAGAAAATGAAAGGCTGCAGAATCACTGATTGCTTTTTCAAGTTTTGGCCGCATATATATTTTTGTGGCCATGAGTTCTTCATCTGTTTCATGTTGCAGTACCTGTTGGAACGTGAGGTAAAATGCCGGGATCGCGATCAGTAAAATAAATACTGAGTAGATAAGATAGCCGCGAACTGTTTTTCGTAATAATTTCATTACATAGTGAACTTGTAGCCCATTCCGTAAACTGATTTTATGTAGTCATTGCAGCCGGCAATGGTCAGTTTGCGTTTCAGATTTTTCATGTGGGCATATAGAAAGTCAAAGTTATCGTATAAATGTGCATCATCGCCGGACAAATTTTCTGCTATCGCATTCTTTGAAACCACACGGTTTTTGTTGGAAGCAAGATAAAGGAGCAGATCAAACTCTTTGCGGGTAAGATCCAGCGGCTTTTGATCCACAAGAATCGTTTTTGCAATGAGATCGATCGTGAGTTCGTTAAACACCAGTACTGTATTGCCCTGGAAACGTTTTCGCCGGATTACTGCGGCGATCCGGGCACTCAGTTCCGATAAATGAAATGGTTTTGAAAGATAATCGTCGGCACCAAGGTTCAATCCTTCGATCCTGTCGTCCAGGGAATTTTTAGCAGAAATAATGATCACGCCTTCCATCTTACCGTCGTTTTTTAATTCCTTCAACAACTGTAATCCGCTTCCGTCGGGCAGAGAAATATCCAGCAGCACGCAATCATAATCGAAGCTTTCGATCTTTGTTCTCCCTTCTGCAAAATCAACCGCAAGGTCGCAATGGTAATTTTCTTTCTGAAGATAAGAAACCATGCTTCGCGACAATTCCCTTTCATCTTCCACTATTAATATTTTCATGTTGCTTGTATGTTTCTATATTATTCGTTTATGCTGATCTGAAGCAGGTATATATTTTTACGTTTCCCTTCTTCCAAAAGATCGCGGCAATAGGAAGTAAAAAAATGTTGTGTTCCTAAAAATGACAGTGATATCTTTTTCCAGTTCTTAAGTTCGATATTGTTGCGTAATTCTATTTCTTTTTTTACCAGTTCATTCGTGAGTAGGAAATATTCTGTTCCGGAATGATAGATATCGGCGTCACACAGGATTCGCGCAACAAACGTTTCCGGTTTTGCCGGCAACTTTGTTTGCATAATACAATCGGCCACTTCAGCAAGTGTCGCGGCGTCGATCGCACTGTTCTCAAAATATTTTTCCATAACCGCAACGCTGACATTTTCATGATCTTCAGCGCCATGAAGAAGATAACCGGTATCATGAAACCAGGCTGCACACAACAGCACAAAAAATCGTGTTCCGACAACAAATAATGCCTTCCTATTTCCGTAGCGCGGGCAACCACCTGCTCGGTATGTTCGAGATTATGATAAACCAATGTCGGATCGTGGTGCGCATCAAAAAATGCCCTTACATGAGTCTCTATTGATGGTAATAAAACTTTGGCGTCGCCCATAAACTTTATCTTAAAACCAAAACTAAAATTTGAATCTGAAAGAAAACTGAATTTAATAAATATCCGGAAGTGAGCATATTGTTCATTGCAGGCGATTAGCCTGATTATTTCCATACCGTCACCAATATGCCGGTCACCATCAACAGCCCACCTATTGCCATGCGCCATGTGAGCGGCTCGCGCAAAAATATGAAAGCCAGAATCATCGTCAATGCCAGACTGCCTTTGTCGATAATCGTCACTTCCGACACTTTCCCGAGTTGTAAAGCGCGATAATAAAATAGCCACGACATGCCCGTAGCAATTGCAGAAAAGGTGAGAAACAACCAGTTCGTACGCGTGAGTTCCGTTGTTTTTTAATATATTAAATAATAGCACTTACAGCATTCATTGGTCGGGCCACAGCCTTACAAATAAATATTTTGAATCCTATGGCATAAAACACGTTACATATAAATTTGAATATAATGTATAAATGTTGTTAAAATATGGATGCTTTTTTTAACAGCAATCGTTTTTGCGACAGGCGCAGATTATGTAAATTTGCATACATTTCAAGCAAACAAATAAGTTTTAATTAAAATATCTGCGTATAGGCACAACATCTACTTCAGAAAAGTCGTTTTCGTCATTTTACAAAAATTCAATATTTCATAATGATAAACTTCCGTTTGAAGAAGGTCTACATTTTTTTCTCTTCCGTGCTGATATTTATGTTGCACCTCCCGTTTGCGTTTTCGAAATCCAATTCACTGTCTTCCCTTTCAGCGAAAAGAGCCGTTGAACCTGTTGAAACAACACCCGCTGCAAGTTCCTTTTCAATGAATATGATCTACGACAGTTTAAAGTTAAACCTGAAAGGTTTATCGGAGAGTGCTTTTACAAATGCGATCAAGGGTTATCAATACCTTAAGATGAAAGGGAAGATAGTAAATGATAACGTGATCTCTATTGTGGATTTTACGCGCCCGTCCTGCGAAAAAAGACTGTTTGTGATCGATATAAAAAACTGCAAGGTGTTGTTCAACACTTATGTTGCACATGGTCAGAATTCCGGAAAGACGTTTGCTGAAAATTTTTCCAACAGGCCGGAAAGTTTTCAAAGCAGCCTTGGTTTTTATGTAACTTCAGGCACTTATATTGGTAAGAATGGTTATTCTTTGCATTTGGAAGGGTTGGAAAGAGGGATCAACGACCTTGCGGATGAAAGAGCGATCGTTGTGCATGGTGCGCCATATGTAAGTGAACAATGGATACGTAATACCGGATGTTTGGGCAGAAGCTGGGGATGCCCTGCGGTGCCTGAGGAGCTTAATCGTCCTATCATCGATAAGATCAAGAATGGCTCGTGCCTGTTTATTTACAGTAAAAATAACCGTTATCTCAGCTACTCCAAAATACTTAACAGCTAAAAACAATACTTAAGAAGAAACCAGTCCCTCCCCGAGAGATCCGGGAGGGACATTTTATATTACAGATTTCAGGGCGATTTTTCTTGATTCCACAGATGATGCCCCGGTTTTTACTTGTTATCTTTTATCTAAGCATCTGTGGCAAAAGCGGCCTGGAAATTATTGAGCAGCTAATAAAATCTGTGATCAGGGGCTTCGTGTCAATCTTAGCAGCGATTCAATAAAAGTTCTCCTTAATCCCTTCAATCTATTAAATCTGTGATTATCTTCGGAGAAATTTTTTTAAATGAACCTTAATTCTTTGCGTGGTACGGGTGTGGCCATCATTACTCCTTTTAAAAATGATGCCGTTGACTTTGATGCTTTGGGGAAACTCATCGACTTTTTGATTGATGGCGGTATTAACTATATTGTTACGCTGGGCACAACCGGCGAAACACCTGTATTGTCGAAAGACGAGAAGAAATCGATCATAGAATTTACCTATAAATATATTACCGGTCGCGTGCCGGTGGTGGTGGGTATTGGCGGTAATGATACAAGGTCGTTGCTGGAAGATCTGCAATATTTTCCGCTCAGTGGTGCCGTGGCGGTGTTGAGTGCGAGTCCTTATTACAACAAGCCTTCACAGGAAGGGATTTATCAGCATTATAAGGCGATCGCGGAAGCGAGTTCTGTGCCGGTTATTTTATACAACGTTCCCGGTCGTACCGGAAAAAATATGGAAGCCGCAACCACCTTACGTTTGGCGGAACTACCGAATATTATCGGTATCAAGGAAGCAAGTGGCGACATGCAGCAATGCATAGAAATACTAAAGCACAAGCCCGATGATTTTCTGGTGATCAGTGGCGACGATGCATTGGCGCTACCGCAAATTGCCTGCGGCATGGACGGCGTGATCAGCGTGGCCGGGAATTGTTTTCCGAAAGAATTTTCGTCGCTGGTTAATTATGCACTTGATGGAAATTTTAAAGCAGCGATCAAAGAAAACAATGCGCTGCTGGAAGTTTATAACTTGTTGTTTGCCGAAAATAACCCGGCTGGCGCAAAGGCGTTTTTGTATGAAATGGGCATTGTGGAAAACGAAGTACGGTTGCCTGTAGTGCCGTTGAGTAGCGGGTTACATCAAAAAGTAAAAGACTTTTTTGGGAATAAGAAATAAGGAATAAAAAGGGGGAGGAGCTTTTTAATTTTATAGATGTATTTGTTTGCTTAATAAAGAAGTATTGCAACTTCTCGGATTTCACAACTTCCTTATTCTTTATTTACAAAGCGATTGTCAACATGAAACACTTCCTTTCTTTGCTATCAATTTTCCTGATCTGCAGCAATCTGCAGGCTCAGCATATCTTAACGATTCTCGTAAAAGATATTCCTGCTTCGCATAAAGTTGAAGATATTTTTGTTGCCGGAAATTTCAACGGCTGGGATCCGGGAAAGACTAAACTTTCTTTTTCGTCCGAAACAAAAACATGGCGTATCGAAATTCCGGATCTGAAGAACGATGTCTACGAATTCAAATTTACCCGCGAAAGCTGGAACAAAGTGCAGGCAAGCCTTTCAGGCGGCGATATTGAAAATAATGTGGTGAAGTTGTCATCAGACACAACCGTCACTTTTTCCATCGCAGCCTGGAAAGATGATTTCGGCACAGCGCCGGCAAAAAAACATACAGCCAGCAAAAACGTGTTCGTGATTGATACGGCTTTTAAAGTTCCGCAGTTAAATACCACGCGCCGCATCTGGATCTATCTACCCGAAGGGTATAAAAATTCTGCTAAACGATATCCGGTTTTGTACATGCACGACGGACAAAATCTTTTTGATGAATTCACTGCCGGTTTTGGAGAATGGGGCATAGACGAATGTCTCGATTCGCTGATCGCTAAAGGAAAACCTGCGACTATTGTGGTAGGCATCGACAACGGTCCGAAACGCATGAATGAATACAATCCTTATGATGTGGAACGATTTGGCAAAGGAGAAGGCGATGAATATCTTGCTTTTATCACACAAACGCTGAAACCCTTTATTGACAAGACTTACAGAACCATCCCTTCGAAAGAGAACACAGCGATTGCCGGAAGTTCGATGGGCGGATTGATATCGTATTATGCAATGTTGAAATATCCGGAAACTTTTGGAAAAGCGGGCATTTTTTCTCCGTCCTTCTGGCTCGTGCCGCTGATCGGGCAATTGGCAGATTCGGTGTCGCAAAATATCAGCGGTAAAATTTTCTTTTATGCCGGTGAGCAGGAAAGCGACAGCATGGTTGTGCAGGTGCAACGGATCGCAGACATTACCGGAGAACATTCCAAAGCTGTGATCTATTCAGCCACCGATCCGGAAGGAAGGCACAATGAAACCGCCTGGCGCAAATGGTTTGAGCGCTTTTATTTGTGGATGATGGCGGATGGGAATAATTTTATTGTGGATTAACGTTTAGAAGGTTTGGTGGCCTTCAGCCTGTTTAGAGGTTTAGGCCTGAGTGGCGTGCGTAAATATTGTGGTTCTTAAATAGCAGGGACCAACTAAACGCCTAAACAGGCTGAAGGACGCTAAACTTCTAAACCGCTCTAATCCCTAATCTCTAAACTCTGAAGCAGCTTCCTTCCAGCGCCAGTTCCGTATTTTCAAAAACTTCTTTCGCTTCCGCTAAAAACTCATCCAGGGTTTCATACTTGGAAGAAAAATGTCCGATCAATAATTTCTTTACACCTGCGCGTTTGGCTATTTCTGCAGCCTGGATAGTGGTGGAATGATATCGGGCCGCAGCACGCTCGTGAAGATCTTTCAGGTAAGTTGTTTCATGATATAAAAGATCCACACCCTTTATTTTTTCTGCAAGACTTTCAGTGTAAAGCGTATCTGCGCAAAATGCATAGCTCAATGGCGGCGTTGCAGCAATCGTTACTTCTTCATTGGAAATGATGGTTCCTTTTTTAGTGATATAATCCTGCCCTTTTTGCAACGCTTCATAATAAGTTGAAGGAATTTCATACGTTTTTACTTTTTCGGGATCGATGTGGCGCGGATTTTTTTTCTCGCGAAAGATAAAACCCCAGCAGTCGATACGATGCACTGTTTTAAAGCATTCTACCCACACGCGTTTATCATTTGCGATCGGACCCTCACCGCCAAGCGAATGAAAATATAGTGTGTATGGAAGTACGGTACTTGCGGCATCGAGTTGCAACTGGATGATCTGTTGTAAAGGTGCCGGCGCATGCAGGTGCAGATCATTTACGCGACCGAGCAACCCCATGCTCGTAAGCAAACCGATCAAACCGAAATAGTGATCGCCATGCAGATGAGAGATAAAAATATGATTGATCTTGTTTCTGCGTACTTTGTATTCTGAGAGCCGTTCCTGCGTGCCTTCGCCGCAATCGATGAGGTAAGCTTCATCCTGTGTTTGCAAAACCTGTGCGGTTGGGTGCCTTCCAAAAGCAGGAATGGCAGAATTGTTTCCTAATATAGTAAGCGCGAGCAAATGGATCTTTTTTGGTGATGGATGTTTAAAGAGGTGTAAGTTCTATAATTCGCTGCAAGCAGCGAAAAAATAATCACAGATTTTAAAATGATTTCAATGATTACACAGATTTTTACCTGCAAAGATTAGTCATTGCTTTATTCCCCGCAATGACCGTATAATAACTATCAATAATCAAATTTTCATCTTTGCATCTGCAACAAATATCATTCGCCTTCATGCGAAATAATCTTCAGTGAAATCAGCAAAATCAATTCAAATCTGTATTTTCCTTTTCTTCTTCATCAAAATCACTCATCAGTTCCCGTTCAATTTCTTCCATTTGAACGATATCCCAGGCTTCGCTTTCCGTTGGCGTTACATTCATCAGTTCCAGCAAATCATTGTCGTCGAACACTTTTTCTACGGCTTCTTTTAGTTCGCATACAATAAAAGAACAGTTTTGTTCGTAAAACTCCTGCTGGATAGCTGCAATTTTTTCAGCGGCAACGGGATCTATGCCGTCCACCTCACTAAGGGATAAAACCACGTGTGGCACCGGTTTGCCAAGATACGGGATCAGGACATTATTGAGTTCTTCTGTCATATTTGCAGAAATATGCGACGCTTCGGGCTTAATAACGGTGAATTTTTCTTTGGTATCTATTTTGAAGTTCATTTGTTCGCGAGATTGAAGTGGTGAGTGTAAAATAAAGTAAATTTTGAATGTGTAACTTTTTTCTCTTCTTTTTACCGAAATAATTTTTGGCTGTCTTCTAAACCAATGCGAAAAAGGCGCATTAAAGCCCACCAGCAGCCGGTCTTTTGAACTTTTCAACATTTCAACATTTGCAATTTTTTATAAGTCAACCGCGATAAATAATCGTTATTATTGTATTAAATAAACTAATCAGAATGGATAATAATTTTTCCACCCAGGTAAAGGAGATCATTTCTTACAGCAGGGAAGAAGCGCTTAGGTTGGGCAACGATTTCATCGGTACCGAACATTTGGTTTTGGGATTGATCAGAGACGGGGAAAATACCGCCATCAAAATTCTTAAATCACTCAACGTTGATCTCTTCGAATTGCGTAAGGAGATCGAAATGGCTGTAAAAGACAAAACAGGCAAAAACATCGCCAACATAAATTCACTGCCACTCACAAAGCAGGCAGAGAAAGTGATCCGCATCACTGTTTTAGAAGCTAAGGCACTTAAAAGTGCTTATGTAGAAAGCGAACACCTTATGCTTTCTATTTTAAAAAACAAAGAAAATATTGCTACACAAATCTTAAATCAATTTGACGTGGATTACGATCTG
>JAATFP010000088.1 GCA_015655125.1 Chitinophagales bacterium
CCTTTCGGCGGCGGTAAAGGCGGTATCAAGATCAACCCGCGCAATTACAGCGTGTATGAGCTGGAAAAAATTACCCGCCGTTACACGTCTGAATTAGTAAAAAAGAATTTCATCGGCCCCGGCATCGACGTTCCTGCTCCTGACTATGGAACGGGCGAACGGGAAATGGCGTGGATCGTGGATACTTATTCTTCGCTGAAACCTGGCGAGATAGATGCTGCAGGTTGCGTTACCGGCAAACCGGTTACCCAGGGCGGGGTTCGTGGCCGCAAAGAAGCCACCGGCCTCGGCGTTTTCTTCGGTATCCGCGAAGTTTGTAATATGCCGGATGTGATGGAAAAACAGGGGCTTTCTGTTGGTATCGCAGGCAAAAGAGTCGTTGTGCAGGGCCTCGGAAACGTGGGTTACCATTCTGCCAAGTTCTTTCGCGAAAGCGGGGCCATCGTTGTTGGTCTGGCGGAATTTGAAGGCGCCATCTACAATCCGGAAGGGTTGAACGAAGAGGAAGTATTTCAACACAGAAAAGCAACAGGCTCCATTTTGAATTTTCCCGGTGCCGGTAACCTTGCAAAAAATACGGATGCTTTGGAACTGGAATGCGACATCCTCATCCCGGCAGCTTTGGAAAACGTGATCAACGGCGAAAATGCACCCCGTGTAAAAGCGAAGATCGTAGGAGAAGCCGCCAACGGCCCCTGCACACCGGAAGCTGATGACATATTTGCCCAAAAAGGAATTTTGTGCGTACCTGATATGTACCTCAATGCAGGTGGTGTTACGGTGAGCTATTTCGAATGGTTGAAAAATCTGAGCCACGTACGTTATGGCCGTATGGAAAAACGCTTTACTGAAAATATGAACACGCACATTCTTAGCCAGATCGAAGAACTGACCGGCAAAAGGGTAAGCGACGGCGAACGCCGGTTTATCATGCATGGTGCAGAAGAACAAGACCTCGTTCACAGCGGACTCGAAGAAACGATGATCACCGCTACCCGGGAGATCATGGAGATCTGGAAATCAAATCCGGCCATTCCTGATATGAGAACTGCGGCGTACGTAAATGCGATCAACAAAGTTGCGACAAGCTACAGCGAATTGGGTATCTTCCCATAAGCAAAACCATTTATATCAGAAGAGGCTGCCTGAAAAGGTGGCCTCTTTTGTAATCCGGACATTTTATTTTATACTAAAGTAAGTGTACCCAATTGCTACCATAACCGATATGAAATTTCCTGGTAAATAAAAACTATGGAAAGGGTCCTCATCTTTTGGATTTTCACTCATGCGCTTTAACCTCGATCCTATTTTCAATGGCCCGCCTTAAAATCATTCATTAGCCAGGCTGAATCTTTTGCCCGACTTCCGACGATATTTGCCATTAAAATAAAATTTTCTTATTCCTGAAATTATCAATATTATTTCACTATGAATAATGAAACAAGGGAAATAAATTCATTATTTTTTTCAGAACTTACTATTTCCAAGCAACTTTTTACTCCCCAACTATGTCTTACTACATAGAAACTCAGTTCATACATACATAACATTAACAGCTAACCTAAGAAATACACCTCTTGAAAGCTTTGTTTTTGTTTAAATAAGATACCGCTTCGGCGGTATCTTTATTTTGCAGCCGGAATTTTATCAACTTCGTGAAACGAATCATCGGTCTTTTTAAAGGCGTAGGAAAAACTACCATTGGTTATGATGAGATAACCCGCGTTGAGTTTGATATTATAACGAAGTACCTGGCTCAATGTGGCAGGTGATAATACAACATTCATTTCTTTACATTCTACCACTATCAAAGGCCGGATGGCTACATCATACACCACGATGTCAAAACGCTTCTCCAATTCGCCCACGATTATCTTCTTTTCAACAGCGATCAATGTTTTAGAGTAACCCAATACTTCAGTAAGATATAGAAGGAAGTTCTGACGCACCCATTCTTCCGGCGTGATGGTCAGCCATTTTTTACGGATAAGGCAAAAAATGAGTTCTATGCCCGACTCGGTTTTGATGGCGGGTTTTGTTTGCGGGTAAACGACTTTGACCATTCGCCAAATTACGAATTACGGATGATGAATTACGATTTTTTTCAAAACAAAAAACGTCCGGCGAAATGCCAGACGTTTTTAAATTTAATGAATTCGTACTCCGTAATTAATTCGTCGCCGTGTCCGCATTCACATTTCCCCACCCTTTATCGGCGTTCCTGTTTGGATAATTGGCGCTACTTTGAATCAATTTGTTCAACACCTGGTCGCGCGTGTAACCTGGAAAACGGCTCCATACCAAGGCCGCGATCCCTGCCATTTGCGCAGTAGAAACGGAAGAACCGCCAACAGTTGACGGAATATCACCGCTCATCGCCAATGTAAGCGGATGGCGTTCGTTGGATGCTTTTTCCATTACAATTGTAAAATCCGTTTCACTTCCATCATGGCAATCGGTGCAGGAAGTATTGAAGTTGTTATCGCGAACGCCTGTTACCGCATTTACCTTTGCAAGGTATGCAGGGAAGATCACACCGTACCAACTCGCAGTCCAGCTAAAAGATGTTCCTGCGGCACAAAAGATCAGCTTATTTTTTCCATAGGCATAATTGATGGCATCGGTTATTTGCGAACTGCTGGTGATCTTACCCATGCTCATGCTGATGATCTTCACATCGGGGCGGTTGGCCGCGTTGGTGAATGCGTCGCTCACTCCTTTTACTTCGCGGCTCGCGTCGATAAATACATCTTCGGCAGCGCGACAGGTAACTAAGTTGGCATTGTAAGCGATTCCTACAGAAGCGCCGTCTGTTCCGCGCGGTGCAGCAGCTGCGCCTGCCATACAGGTTCCATGGCCGCAACCGTCATCCGGTGTTTCAACAGAACCGATCGGGAAGCCAAGAAATGTTTCGCGCGGTAGCGTCACGATCTTTTCGATCGTTCTTCCGGAAGAACTGCCCTGGTTAAATGCAGAACCCAGATTTTCCTGGTCATTCTCGCAGCCGGTATCAATGATGAAGATCTTTGTGCCGGCACCTGTAGATTTCACCCATGCCTGCGTGATCTTATGAAAAGTATGGTTCCAGGATTGTTTGGCATTGGGTGCAATGTTGATATAATCAACATTCGCCACCAGGTCCGTTTGTGCAGTATTGCTTCCGCAACCGCTGCTCGACCTGCCGCTATTCGCCATATCAGTCTGAGGTTCGTAGCCCATCGGTTCTGCGTATCTTACCAGTTGGCTGGCGCGAAGCAATTTCACAGTCTCGATATTTTTCACAGTAATATCGATCACCGGCAAAACACTCTCGTCCCACTTGATAATATCCTGCAAACGGAGCGAAGCATCAAGTTTCTGCTCCGAAGCCAATATCAGCTGCAATACTTTCTCACGCGCCTCTTTCCATGGTGCAGTATTGATATCGATATTATGCAGGTTATCATTCACATTTGCAAAACCTGCAGGCTGATAACCAACCGACATCACTTTATCGCTTTGCTGTAAGGCGCTCCAAACCATTACGTCGGAAACAGATTGCCATTCAAACTTATGTTCAGCAGTCAATACCTCTTTGATCTTCGCATTGATGATGTCCTTCGACATCACTTCTTCATCGATCGGTTCTTCGGTTCTTTTGTCCACTGTTTTTTCGCAGGCCGCCAATAGCAAAAGGGAAAAAGTTAAGTAAGGGAAAAGTTTTTTCATATTGACAAGTTTAAGTGCCATGAATATAAAGACAAATTTCCCGATGGAAAAATTAAATTATAAATATTTTTCATTTAAGCAGATCATTAATTTATAGCGAATAATTGATAATAAATAAATCTTCGCGGTAAGAAATATTATTTTAGCTATCGCTTTAAAAGTCGGACATTGCCTATATTCATTATTAGTTATTAATTGTTTTGTACTTTTAAATGAAAACAGCAGATGAAGACAAAAGAAGAAATCGTAGAAAACTGGCTACCGCGCTACACCGGGCAAAAATTAAGTGAGTTTGGAAAATACATTTTACTCACCAACTTTTCAAATTACGTCACCATGTTTGCCGAATGGAACAACGTGGAGATTATAGGGCGCGACCGCCCCATGCAATGCGCCACTGCGGGTAATATCACCATCATTAATTTCGGTATGGGAAGCCCGGGAGCGGCTACCGTAATGGATCTGCTCACATCCATTTCACCAAAAGCCGTATTATTTCTGGGTAAATGCGGCGGCTTAAAAAAGCGCAACAGCGTCGGCGACCTCATTCTTCCGATTGCTGCCATCCGTGGTGAAGGTACAAGCAACGATTACCTTCCTGCAGAAGTGCCGGCGTTGCCGGCGTTCGCCTTGCAAAAAGCCATTTCCACTACCATCCGTGATTATGAATGCGATTACTGGACTGGTGTATGCTATACCACCAACCGCCGTGTGTGGGAACACGATGAGGTTTTTAAAGAATACCTCAAACGCGTTCGTGCATACGCAGTGGATATGGAAACCGCAACAATCTTCACCGTAGGCTTTTACAACAAGATCCCTACCGGCGCCTTGCTGCTGGTGAGTGATTCGCCGATGGTACCGGAAGGTGTAAAAACCGAAGCCAGTGATAAAAATGTGACCGCACAGTTCGTAGAAAGACATCTTAAAATCGGGATCGATTCATTGAAACAACTGATCAATGACGGGCACACGGTGCGGCATCTTAAATTTTAATCGCAGATTATTTTTCCCGCCTGGCGGCGATATGATTTAAAAGATTGCGCAGATTTGATTCCGCTGCGCGGAATGTTGTCTGAATGAGGATTTACAGGATTTTAAGATTTACAGGATGAGCTATTCAGAAATTTCTCTAAAATATCACATCCTGCAAATCCTGATTCCGACAATCTACGCTTCTGTCTTCGCGTTCATTTCGCGCAGCGAAATACAATCTGTGTAATCAAAAAAATCATATAGCCGCCAGGCGAAAAAGAAATCTGTGATAAAAAAAATTGCAATGATTCCGCTCCTCCAAATAAAAGATCTACAGATTTCCTTCGGTGATTCCGTGGCGGTTCATAATACCAATTTCTCCATCGCGGCCGGCAAACTCGTTGCCATCGTTGGCGAAAGCGGTTCCGGTAAATCAGTCACCGCACTTTCTTTATTGCAATTACTTCCCCGCGAAACAAAAATAACCGGTCAGATTTTATTCGGTGCAGATGGCAAACAACAGGATCTGTTATCTCTTTCCGAAAAAGATATCAGTGATGTGCGTGGCAACCAGATCGGCATGATCTTTCAGGAACCAATGACTTCACTCAACCCGGTTTACACCTGTGGCGACCAGGTGATGGAAGTATTGCTGCGTCATCAGAAAATCAGCAAACGCGAAGCAAAAAGAAGGACACTCGAATTATTTAACGAGGTAGATCTTCCGGACCCATCCGGTATGTTCAAACGCTTTCCACATCAGCTAAGTGGCGGACAAAAACAACGTGTGATGATCGCCATGGCGATGAGTTGCGGGCCATCATTGCTCATCGCCGACGAGCCCACTACCGCGCTGGACGTGCGCGTACAAAAAAATATTCTCGGGCTGCTAAAAAAAATGCAGGTACAAAACAATACGGCGGTGCTGCTCATCACGCATGATCTTGCTTTAGTGGCCGATGTGGCCGACGAAATAATCGTAATGTACAAAGGCGAAATTGTGGAACAGGGAAATGCCAGGGAAGTGCTGCAATCGCCGCAGCATAATTACACCAAAGCCCTGCTCGCCTGCCGGCCCGCCGCCGGAAACAAAGGACATCGCCTGCCTGTGATCAGCGATTTTATTCCGGTGCAAAAAAATATTGGTTCGCCTCTGGCAACAGAAATACAACCGGCAATTTCATCCGAAGTTGTTTTGTCGGTGCAGCATCTTTCCGTGAGTTATCCCGAAAAGAAAAATTTATTCGGAAAACCGTTGTCATTTTTTCATGCGGTAAATGATGTGAGTTTCGACGTCAGAAAAAATGAAACCATCGGACTCGTGGGTGAAAGCGGTTGCGGCAAAACAACACTGGGCCGCGCTATATTGCAATTGATCAAACCTTCAGCAGGAAAAATAATACTGGATGGAAAAGATATTTCTTCTCTTTCGCCTGCACAATTGCGCGTGATCCGCAAAGATCTGCAGATCGTTTTTCAGGATCCGTATGGCTCGCTCAATCCGCGCATGACGATCGGCGACGCCATCACCGAGCCGTTGGGCGTACATAATATGTATGGCAATAAAAAACAACGCCGCGATGCAGCCATCTCCATGCTTGAAAAAGTAAGTCTGCAACCAGATCATTACAATCGCTACCCGCACCAGTTCAGCGGCGGTCAGCGCCAGCGGATCTGTATTGCGCGCGCATTGGCGCTCAATCCGCAATTCCTTATATTCGATGAAAGCGTGTCCGCGCTCGATGTAAGCGTGCAGGCGCAGGTATTGAACCTGATCAATGATCTGAAAAACGAAATGAATTTCACGTCTATTTTTATTTCGCACGACCTTTCCGTGGTACATTACATCAGCAACCGCATCATAGTGATGAACAAAGGTAAGATCGTGGAAGAAGGAACAGCGGATGAGATTTATTTCAATCCGGAAAATGATTATACACAAAAATTAGTTGCTGCAATTCCTGGCCGTCAGCTTTGATCTTATTTCTCCGCTTCGATAAAAAACTCCATTAATCACCATAATCAGACAATGCTTTATAATTATTATAGTAATTATCATTTCCGAAAAAATTCCGTGCGCTGCGATGGAAACCAAAAAGTATCTTTTTCAGCTGCAGATTTAACTGCTCATCCATTGGTTCATATTCCTTGAACTTCTTTTCGGTAAGCACCGCCAGATCATCATTACTGCTCATCTCGGCGTCATTCAACGGCTGCAGGCCGCTCATACCGATCTTCCAGTCATCTGTTTTTTTGATGCGGTATTTAAAGAAATAAACTACCCCGTCTTTTCCTTTTACAGACGCATTTTTCTTTCCAAGCAATACCACCGAGTCCATTTTTTCATAACCATTTTGCGCCAGCATGAAACTCCTGGCAAGGGCCAGCTGATGGTTGTATTTTGCCGGAAATTTATCCAGCCGCCGGATGTCGTCCAGTTCGGTATACAATTCACTCACCGATTTTTCGTTCACCACAATCGAGCTGAAAACACTATCGGGTACATCTTTGCCGTTGCGGAGCATTAAGATTGCAGCGTTCATTTTTACACTTTCATCCTTGCTTGCAAGCAATCGTTGAAAGTACTGCTGCACATTCTTATCCTTGTCGTAAAAGGGCATCAGCAACACCGCATAATCGTCCAACCCGTATTGGTTCGTTCCGTAATTATAGTCACGTGAAACATCATCCTCATCATTTTCCTGTTCCTTCTTTTTCTCTTCCTGCATCTTTTGTTCATCTGCAGCTTTCTGTTTTTTCTGCGCCACTTTGGCATCTATATAAATGGAGGAAAAATAATTTTTATAGTTTTTAGACTTTACGAACCCGCTATCCACCAGCATTACAAGCAATTCTGTTATGGGTGCCTTATAATCGGAAAGTGTGGTGAGTTTCAACAGGTCGGGAAATAAAGTGGCGCTCAATGCCAGCGAATCTTCGAGGTTGTTGAAGATGGAACTGTAGTCATCATCATCGTTAAAGATCGGCGGATCGAGGAGCATGACATCTTTCAGCACTTTGTAAGAATGCGATGTTTTAAGACGCGCCAAAGCTTTGATGGCTTCATTTTGAAACAAGGCCGTATCGGCCGTTTTATCATAGAGCATTTTCAGGTGATCCGGGATGTCGTTCACCACAGAATCTTTGATATATCCCAGTTCTGCTATCAGCTTGGCTTTGGAATCAAAATAATCCTTGTCGTTGATGCTCAGCCGGTCTATCGCATTGTAAATATCGTTTGCGCCTTTGCTGCCGTAGTAGATATTCGGAAGCGCCTGTTGCGCTTTTTTGTGCAGGGCGCTGTCTGTACTGAAAAGATCATTGAAGAACAACGATAATTTATTATGGTAAGGATCAAACAGCGAATCGGTTCGGTAAGCCGCAAAACTTCCAAATACCGAATTGATAAAGGCACTTCTTCCACTGATAGTATCCGTGACAGTGGCTACGGAAAACAGGTACTTATCTTTCAATATCACCATCCTCTCTATGATCCGCGCAGAGCCGGTATCCTGGAGCGTGAAGAAAAAACCCTGGCTTCCTTTCGGCATCTCCAGCGGTGTTTTGCTTCGCAATACAAGGTCGTTCTTTCCTAAATAATCATTGATCGTATTTTTCCAGAAGCGCGCGGAATCTGAAATGTAAAAATATTTCGGATATTCCTGCACGGAAACGGAAACGATCTCACCGGTAGAATCGCTTTTGAGCAAAGCATTCTTTTCTTTCAACCAATATGTAATATAGCCTGAAGAATTATTTCCATTATTCGTTTCATTGGCTGTTTTTTCTATAAGGGCACGGATGCCTTCATCCAACTGGGGTTTCACCTGAGTGTTTACCCTGAAATGGAAAAAGGAATCGATAAAAACCTGTGGGGGCGCGTAAGCATAATTTTCCCATTTCAACGATTTGATGAAAGAAAACGACGTATCATTTTCGTTTTTTGTGCGCTTCGCAAATACGTAGTATTGTGGTCCTTTTAAAATATACACGGCATTTACAAATTCACCGTTCTTTAATTTTTCCCTTACAAACAATGCAGGGTATCCATTAAAGGATGTTTGTTTACGACTCAATTGCTTATCAAAATAATCAGGGCTTCTGAACGACTCTTCTACAAGACTAAGATCGAAAGTGTCCTGCTCAATGAAATTGTAATTGTAAACGCTTTTCTTGAATATCAGGTAAGCTTCTCCGTTTGCCTTATCTTCCGCCTCATATTCCCAGCGATTTTCCGAAACGCCATCGTAATATTGATGAGCCGGCTGCGGCAACGCAATGCTGAATCCTTTCTGAAGTGGAGAAAAATAAACTTGCGCATTTTCAACCGGCTTCAATTGAATGGATCCGAAAAAACGTGTTGCTTCTTCGCCCGCTACATAATCACTTTTACCACTCATTTTAAAGATGATAATCTCGAATGGTGTGATGAAGATCTGGTACCGCTGCAGGTCGCCGCGCCTTGTTCTGTTGGTGATATCATAACCGTTATAGCCGTTTTTCTGGATCGGCACTTTGGTCAATATTTTTCCCGGAATATTTTCATACAAAACACTGTCGATCTTTTTTTGAACATCATCTGTTGTTTGTCCGGTAAACGCGGCGTATGTTTTTACGCGTGTTACAAGATAATACGAACCATTGTTCATATCGGCAAACTGGCTCCTGTCGAGCGGCAGGTAGGCATTTCGTAAAACATACAATTGCCCGGGTACGTCCACGCTATACATACCGTCCGGCGCGTGTTGCGTGGTAAAATTCACTTTCACTTTGAGCTTGTCGATATTATCTTTTTGATTCGCATCGCGATCGGCCATTTTGATCGGGCGCAAAGTATAGCCCATTTTCCGAAGCAGTTCTATTATTCCGCGATCGCCCGCAAGATGCGCAGCACCCACGCCCGCAAAAAGTGAACGTTTGCGTATGATGCTGTCGATTGAACCTGCCTGGATCTCATTTCTTTTGTATAAAAATTTCTCGCGGAACGCTACCGAACTTTCCATCATATTGTCAAGAGAATCCATCAGGTCTAAATCGCCGCGGCGATAAGCGTTCTGCATTTTTTCCACGAGACTACCCATGGTTTCACCATCAAGATCGATGTCTTTTTTCTTTTTTTCCTTTGCCATGTCGGCGTATGCTTCCAGCACCAGTTTTTCAGATTCGTAATAATCTTCCACGCCTGCCGGCGCCTTACCTAACTTGCGGCCGGTTTGAAAAATATAGAGATCTAGAAAAGTATCTTCTTCAAAATCTTCTTTCATCTGGTAAGAACGATACAATAAGCTATTTACTACAGGCGGTTCTGTACTTAATGCCGCTTTCAGAAAATCATCATACTTTGAAATGCGGAAACTGTTTTCAGTAAGATAATCGCTGCCGGGTTGCTGAATATAATTTGAATAATTCTGGTTAAGATCATTTAACCTTACCATTTGCGGCTGCCATAATTCCGGATTGAGTTCCAGGGCAACTGCATCCACATTTTTAAGCGCGTAATAAAATGAATCGCTTAGATGAAATGCGAGTTTGCTGCTTACGTGCATGGTACCAAAAAGATAAGACGGCCTGGTAAGCCCGTTACCGGTGATCTGCCATAAGAGGCTCGGATATTTAGCGCTGTTTTTTTGCTGGGCGTGTGCTGAAATTGCGAACAATAAAAAAAAGCCGGAGATCCTGAGAAATTTAGATAAATGCATAGTAAGTGTGGAAGGCGGTTGGCCCTGCATAAAGTTGGGGATTAAAATACAAATGACAAAATAGTTTAGGGAACACGGTGTTGGGTTTAGATGTTGTTGAATAGAAAACATCGCCCCGGTGCTCTTGAAAGGTGGCAAAAGAACAACCCGGTACCCGACGCCCGACAAATTACGTTTAACCAACATTATCAATTGCAAGTCAATACATTAGCGAGGCGACAAGATTATCTGAACAAATCCGGTTTTTTTATACTAACTTCGCAGCCTTTAAAATCATGCCGTAACATGATAAATGCCTTTACCAAAAGGCTCTCTATCTCTGTAAAACCTTTACAGTAAAATGGCATGTAATAAATAACATTTTAAATTAATTTATTGCATGAAATTATCTCAATTCAGATTTGATCTCCCGCTTAACCTGATTGCACAACACCCAACCAAAAAAAGAGAAGAAAGCCGGATGATGGTGATCAACCGCGCTACCGGCCAAATCGAAGACAGGCATTTCAAGGACATCATGGAGTATTTTGACGACAAAGACGTTTTTGTTGTGAACAATACCAAAGTATTTCCGGCCCGCATGTATGGCCGCAAGGAAAAAACCGGCGCCAAGATCGAAGTATTTCTGTTGAGGGAACTGAACAAAACAAATAAGCTATGGGACGTGATCGTAGATCCGGCCCGTAAGATTCGTGTTGGTAACAAACTTTATTTTGGCGAAAGCGATGAACTGGTAGCAGAAGTGATCGATAATACCACCAGTCGTGGCCGTACCATCCGTTTTCTTTGGGACGGAACAGATGAAGAATTTCGCCAGATGCTCGACATTATGGGCGAAACCCCGTTGCCAAAATATATCAAACGCAAGCCGGAAGAAGAGGATAAAGAACGCTACCAGACCGTTTATGCAAAACATGAAGGAGCTGTTGCGGCCCCAACTGCAGGTATGCATTTCAGTAAGGAACTGATCAAAAGACTGGAAATACAAGGCGTTCGCTTTGCAGAAGTAACGCTGCATACAGGCCTTGGTACTTTTCGCCCGATAGAAGTAGAAGATCTGAGCAAGCACAAAATGGATGCAGAATATTACAAAATCGACGAAACAGCCTGCGCCATCGTAAACAAAGCAAAAGAAAGCAATCACCGCATTTGCTCCATTGGAACCACTACAATGCGCGCGATGGAAACTTCTTATACCGCGCAAAAATTGCTCAAACCATCAGAAGGCTGGACCAATCATTTCATTCATCCGCCCTATTCTTTCAATATCGCTGATGCGCTGGTAACCAATTTCCATCTTCCAAAAACAAGCCTGCTGATCATGGCCTGCGCATTTGCAGGATATGACCTTATGATGGAAGCCTATAAGAAAGCAATCAAGGATAAATACCGTTTCTTCAGTTATGGAGATTCTATGCTGATTATTTAGTTTAGAGACTTACATTCATTCTATGGATTCAGATATTAAAAATGCCCGCAATTGCGGGCATTTTTAATTCAACTTTTATTATAAAATCTTTAGCCGGTGAAGCGTTGTTTTTATAGATCTCACCACTGACTATTGACATTCATTCAAAAAAAGGGGCCGAGATGAAAATCTTAGCCCGTATTAATCCAATATCCTATGAAAAACCATACTATAGACGAATATTTTCAGATTTTATTGTGAATAGTTTGTTAAACGGTTAAAAAAATATTGATTATTAATCATTTGCCTGTTTTTAAATTCTGCCGGGGGCAAAAAAGATCCCGCAACACATATTAGTATTTTTTAAAACGTAACATCAGTTATACAAACAGGGAATCGTTACAATATTCGTTCAATAAATGCTACAGTACTTTTTCAACAAATAATGTTACGTTACGTTGGTGGAAGAATTTATTTTTCCGGTTCTCATTGGAAAGCCTTTAACTTTATTACAAACTTGCCATCATGAAAACATTGGAGCAATGGCTCGGCGAATATGGAGAGAGTCATCAAAACGAAACCAATAAGACGATC
This sequence comes from Chitinophagales bacterium, assembly GCA_015655125.1. Classification (GTDB taxonomy): domain Bacteria; phylum Bacteroidota; class Bacteroidia; order Chitinophagales; family Chitinophagaceae; genus Ferruginibacter. The sequence goes on from JAATFP010000088.1 coordinate 12,385, forward strand.
CATTGGATCTGCGTTCCGGCGATCTTTTTTTCGGTGGTAGGACTTTTATACGGAATAAAATTACCGTTCGAAATTTCCGGCTATCATATTAATGTGGCGATGGTGGTGATGCTGCTTGTCATTATATATTACGCTTCCCTCTCGGGAACACTCTGGATCGGCATGTTGCTCTTCGGTGCCTTTTGCCTGTTGATCTGCCATTTCATAGAAATAAGGTTTTTTGTGCCGCTCTGGCTTTTTTGCATCATCGTGTTCGTCATCGCATGGGTGGGCCAGTTTTATGGTCACAAAGTGGAAGGCAAAAAACCTTCGTTCCTGAAAGATCTTCAGTTCCTGATGATCGGCCCGGCCTGGCTGATGAGCTTTATCTACAGAAAATTAGGGATAAAATTATAACGCAGTTTTCCAGGCATTGCGGATACGGATCATTTTGATGCCGTAAGGAACCAGCAGCAACACTTCGAGCCGGAAGCCTAGGATCTGCGGGTAAAAAAGCATACTGCCGATACAGATGATCACTCCCACAAAACTATCGATCAATGCCAGATCAACGCCCCAATCTGTTTTACGAAGAAGGCCAAGGGATACCAACCCTTTTAGAAAGAAAATGGCCACAATGCCCAGGCCAACGGATGAGATGATGTTGGTAGCACGAAAGCCATAAATGGCAAGATCCACCTGGTAGCCCAGCAATCCGATGATCACCACGGGTATGGTCATTAAGCCCGATAAAGCAAAAAGCCACGAAAATATTTTGATCCATACAGGCAGGAGATCCTTACGATAGGTGGGATTTTCGTCGATAATGTCTTTTTCAGTAAGAATATCCATAGTAAGGTTCAAAGGGTTTGTCTGCAAAGTAAATCACAGGTGATTAAAAAAAGATCCCGGAAGTTAAAAAACTCTTGAACTTTTTAATCGTAGCTGGCAAACTATAACCCGAAAAGTCCTGCATTCAACGCATGCAATGTTTGTTCCTTAAAGCTTCTCGGAATAAGCAATGAAATATTATGCCTGCTGCCACCATAACTTACCATGCGCACCGGGATGTCGTGAATGGCATCAAATAATTTACGCATTACCTCTTTCGTTTCAGTGATCTCATTGCCCACTATGGATACGATGCTTTGATTGGTATCGATCTCCACGGAACCATATGCTTCCAGCTCGCGCGTGAGTTCTTTTAAATGAATATCATTATCTATTGTTACCGAAACCGCCACTTCTGAAGTTGTGATCATGTCGATGGAAGTCTTGTATTTTTCAAAGACTTCAAACACTTTTCTCAAAAATCCATACGCCAGCAACATTCGGCTGCTTTTGATCTTGATAGCAGTGATATTATCTTTAGCCGCAACGGCTTTCACACCGGTGCTTCCGGCCTGCTCGGTGATCAAAGTTCCCTTTGCGGAAGGCTCCATCGTGTTGAGCAATTTCACCGGCACATTATAAAATTGCGCCGGCCAGATGCTGGCCGGGTGCAATATCTTAGCTCCAAAGTAAGCCAGTTCTGCTGCTTCTTCAAAGCTCAGTTGTTCGATCGGCCTGGTTGCTTTTACAATGCGAGGGTCGTTGTTGTGCATCCCATCAATGTCCGTCCAAATTTCACAAACTTCCGCATTGATGGCCGCAGCTATCAGCGACGCGCTGAAATCACTTCCACCTCTTTTCAGATTATCAACCTCACCTTTGGCATTTTTGGTAATATATCCTTGTGTGACAAAAATATGGATGTCCTTATTTTTCTGGAGCAATTGCGAAAGTTTTACTTTGATCGTACCTATCTGCGGTTCATCCTGCGTATCGAGGGTCATAAAATCCAATGCAGGCAATAATTTATGTGCGATCTTTTGTTCTTCGAGATAAAGGCAGAATAATTTCGTACTAAGCAATTCGCCTTGTGCAAGAATATCTTTATTCAGGGCCTCACTGAAAGAAATTTTAAGGATGATGGTAAGAAATTCAAAATGTTCTGCCAGGATCTTTTTCGCTTCTGCCACCAATGTATTATCTGACAATAATTCATCTACAAACTGATGATAAACATTTTCCAGTTCGCTGATCTTTTCCCGCGCCTGGTTACGGTCACCTTCTGCGATGAGGTTGCTTATTTCCACCAAAGCATTGGTGGTGCCGCTCAGAGCCGAAAGCACAACAATCTTGCGGTCGCCGTCGGCAGTTATCAATTGGGCCACTTCTTTCATACGCTGCGGTTTGCCTACGCTGGTACCGCCGAATTTCATCACTTTCATGCTTCAAAATATTTTGGCTGGCAAAGATAAGCCAATCTATGATCTATGATGAATGATCTGTTTTTGTCAATTATAAATCAACAGCAAAGCGCTTTCCAAGTACCCGAAGATCTTCTGCTACTACATCCAGCAAATTGATACCATTCAGCATTCTTTCTTTCTCCATCGCTGCTTCCGGCTCGCCGGGAATGACCACCGACGATTCGCCTTCAACAGTTGCGGCATTTTTAAACCGACCGATCCATTGGTCCATATTATCTTTAAAATCCTGCGCAGGGCGAAACGCGTCGATCCGCATGGCACCAAAAAAATGCCCGATGCCTTTACCCGGCATATTTTCCGGCATAGGTACATAGGCCGGAAATGGCGGCACCCAGGGACCATAATTTGCACCACTCAGAATTGCAGAAAAAATATCGACCACACTTCCCAGCATATACCCTTTATGACTTCCATGTTCGCGATCGCCGCCAAGCGGCAGCAATGCGCCACCTTCTTTCAATTCATGTGCATTTGTACTTGACCTGCCCGTTTTTGTCTGCACCCAGCCCTCCGGTGTCGGTTTATTTTTTCGTTGTAAAATTTCAAGTTTGCCATTGGCGGCCGTGGTCGTTGCAAAATCGGCAACGAACGGTGCTTGCTTCCCTGCAGGAATGGCTACCGCAATTGGATTGGTGCCCAGCAATTTTTCGGTACTGAAAGTTGGTGCCACCAGTGCCGAAGCATTCGTCATCGCAATGCCGATCATATTTTGGGGCAGCGCCATCATCGCATGATATCCGGCAATGCCGAAATGATTGCTGTTTTGTACACTCACCCAGCCCGTGCCGGCAACGGCCGCTTTGTCAATCGCCACCTGCATGGCATATGGTGCCACCACCAATCCGAGTCCGCTATCGCCGTCCACCACTGCTGTACTCAGCGTTTCGTGAATGATCTTCATTGCCGGAGAAGCATTTACACGGCTCGCTTCCCACAGCCGGACATAACCAGTGAGACGGGCAACACCATGACTATCAACACCCCGAAGATCCGCACTGAGCAATACTTTCGTAGCAACAGCGGCATCTTCCACACTACAGCCGATCTTTAAAAATATGGCTTCGCAGAAATCAGCCAATTGCTGATAGGTAAAATTTTGCTCCATTCCGCGAAGATAAGCCAATGGATGAATGGGTGAATGGCGAAATCTTCAGAGAGTACCAGGAATATGAAATAGCTTTTGTTTTTGCCTTCGGAAAAATTTATCTGAATCCCGATTGCCGATTAAAAGATCTACGGGATCGAAAAAAACCGGTATTTGCCCAAACTTTGATTCAAACATTTTGCGAAGCAAAACCTAATCTGCGTAACCTAATTAATAAGCCCGCAACGCGGGAATAAGAAATCTGCGATAAAAAATCAAAAATCAGCGTAATCAATCTAATCCTTTAAAATTTGTGTTTCATTCCTTAAATTTGCAGCCCGATTGCTTTACCCGATTTTCGGGGAAATAAGAATCATTAAAAATCAGTATCAATAATGGGACGGATATTTGAAGTAAGAAAAAGCGCCATGTTTGCCCGCTGGGATAAAATGGCCAAAAACTTTACACGTATTGGTAAGGAGATCGCAATTGCGGTAAAAGCCAGCGGCCCGGATCCGGATAACAATCCGGCACTTCGTCGTTGCTACCTCAATGCAAAAGCTGTGAACATGCCGAAGGACCGCGTGGAAGCTGCCATTAAAAGAGCGATGGGCAAGGATACCAGCAATTATGAAGAAATCGTTTACGAGGGCTATGCACCACATGGTATCGCCGTAATGGTTGAAACTGCAACCGACAATCCAACCCGTACGGTGGCGAACGTAAGAATGCATTTTACAAAAGGCCACGGCTCACTCGGCACCAGCGGAAGCGTGAGCTTTGGCTTCAATCACATGGCCGAATTTAAAATCAAGGCGGCCAGCCAGAATGTAGACGACCTGGAACTGGAACTGATCGATTTCGGGCTGGAAGAGATCGGAGAAGATGCGGAAGGGAATATTATCATCCGTACGCCCTTCAACGAATACGGCAATATGGCAAAAGCATTGGACGAAAGAAAAATAGAAGTGATCACCGCAGAACTGACACGTATTCCAACAACAACCGTAGAATTAGGCGAAGAAGAAGCGAATGATGTGTTGAAACTGGTTGATAGATTGGAGCAGGATGATGACGTGCAGAAGGTTTATCACAATCTCAAGTAAACCTGGGGTGAATTAATCACTAACAGTTAAATAAATTAAAATGCTTCATACTCAAATGGCTTCACGAAAAATCGTGAAGCCATTTGATTTTTAGCTTCGCATTTAATGAATTATTAGTTATACTTACTCTGCCATCATCTCCTTCACTACCCTCACCACATCTTCCGTGTTCGGTTTCGCAAAATAATCCCCATCACTTCCGTAGCCCGGACGATGAGCCTGCGCCGTAATCGTACGTGGAGCTACATCGAGATATTTGTACCCTTTTTGTTCTTCCATCACTTTGTTGAACATATATGCCGCAGCGCCACCAGGCACATCTTCATCAATAAAAATAATGCGGCTCGTTTTTTTCAATGACTCAACAATCGAATGATGAATATCAAAAGGCAATAAGGTCTGCACATCGATCACTTCGCAATGAATGCCTGATTTTTCAAGTGTTGATGCGGCCTCCTGAACAATCCTCAAAGTAGAACCGTAACTCACCAACGTAATATCCTCTCCCTCTTTAATCACTTCCGGAATGCCCAACGGCACGGTATATTCCAACAGGTTGGATGGTAATTTTTCTTTGAGGCGATACCCGTTCAGGCATTCCACGATGATGGCCGGATCGTTTGATTGCAATAAAGTATTATACATTCCTGCTGCCTGCGTCATGTTGCGCGGCACGCATACATACATTCCGCGAAGCGCGTTGATGATCATTCCCATTGGTGATCCGCTGTGCCAGATGCCTTCAAGCCTATGACCCCGCGTACGCACGATCAGCGGAACACTTTGCTGGCCGGCCGTTCTGAAATGCGTAGTGGCCACATCATCGCTCAGCGGTTGCAATCCATACAACAGATAATCAAGGTACTGGATCTCAGCAATGGGTCGCAATCCGCGAAGTGCCAGTCCGATGCCCTGCCCCATGATCGTTAGTTCCCGGATACCGGTATCAAAGATGCGTTGTTTGCCATGTTTTTCCTGCAAGCCGCTGAAACCCTGGTTCACATCGCCGATCTGACCCAGATCTTCTCCGAAAGCAACCACCTTATCATTTTTAGAAAACAGCTGATCAAAATATTTGTTTAGTACTTCATAACCGTTTACGACGGGCGCACCGGCCTCGAATTTAACAGGTAATACCGGCACTTTTAATGCGCTTTTTTCGCCTTCATTGTAAAGAAAGCTACTGTATAATTTTTTGCTTTCGTTGAGATAATCATTGTAAAATGAAGTAATCTCCTTCAAGCCGGGCCCCGCTTCGGTTTGCAAAACCTCAATCACTTTCGCGAGTGTCTTCAGAATATCTTTCCGCATCGGCTCACGAACGAGCGACAAAGAGTTCGCTATATTCTTTGTTCCGGCATTCCCGGCCGTAACTTCTTCGATGAATTGAACCGTTTCCGCTACTTTTTGCTTCAGCGGCGCCTGGTATTTATCCCAGGCCCTTTGTTTGCTTTCTTTTACCCACACTGCTGCAGCATCTTCAATGTCTTTGAGTTCGTGTTCCTCGGCCAACGCATTTTCCAATATCCATTCTTTCATTTGCTTCAGGCAGTCCCATTCTTTTTCCCAAATGAGGCGATCGGTATCTTTATAACGTTCATGGCTGCCGGAAGTGGAATGACCTTGTGGTTGCGTGATCTCTTCCACATGAAACAATGCGGGCGTATGTGTATCTCGGATCTTTTGGATAGCATGCTCCAGCACTTCGCACATACCGGCATAATCCCAACCTTTCAGTTTGTATATTTCAATACCATTGGTGTCCTCATTTTTCTGCAGGCCTGCCAATGCATCCGATATGGAACTTTTGGTGGTCTGGTATTTTTTCGGAACCGAAATTCCATATCCGTCATCCCATACAAATACCGCTAAAGGTACTTCCAGTACGCCTGCGGCGTTGATTGTTTCCCAAAAGTGTCCCTCACTCGTAGATGCGTCACCGATGGTGCAAAAGCAAACTTCGTTTCCATTGGTACTCAGATGACCAAGTTCCGCGAGTGCGGGGATGTTGCGGAAAACTTTCGAAGCAAAAGCGAGTCCAAGCGCACGCGGCATTTGTCCGGCGGTAGGCGCGATGTCACTCGAAATGTTTTTGAGATGAGCAAGGCAGCGCCATTCACCCTTGTCATCCACCATTTTGGTGGCGAAATGGGCATTCATCTGCCTGCCGGCACTAAACGGATCATTAGCCACATCCGGATCTGCATATAATTGTGAAAAAAACTGCTCTACGGTAGCCAGTTCACTGGCAAACATAAAAGTCTGGTCCCGATAATATCCCGAGCGGAAATCTCCCGGCTTGAAAAATTTTGCCATAGCAATCTGCGCCACTTCCTTACCATCTCCGAAAATGCCGAACTTGGCTTTTCCCGTCAATACCTCTTTCCGACCTAAAAGGCTGGTTTCCCGGCTAATGCATGCAAACTTATAATCTTTCAAAACTTCATTCCTGAAATGATCAAAACTGAGTTTCTCCTGTATGGCGGCATCGATGTGATTTGTTGTTTCCATGGCTTGTATATTACCACAAATTTATTAATTTTATGGTTGATTGTTAAAAATCTGTCAACTGAATAACAATTTAATCAAAAACCAACTCTTTCATTATCTTTGGTATCGCTTAATCTAAAAAAAATGAAAAAATTATTTACACTTGCAGGTTTTTGCCTGATCAGTTCATCTGCAATATTTGCTCAAACTTCACTGGCAACTACTGTTGCCGCACCGTCTGACGCATCAAAGATCCCTGCTGCAACTGCGGTTGATGCACTGGTAGTAAACAAAGCTGAATTCGATTTCGGTAAAATTCCGCAAGGCAAACCGGTTACCACCGTGTTTGAAGTGACGAACACCAGCAAAACAGGTTTCAAACTTGACAACGTACAGGCTAGTTGCGGTTGTACCACTCCACAATGGGATAAGGATGCCATAATTGCACCAGGCGCCACCGCAAAAATCACTGTAGGATATAATGCCGCTGCAGAAGGACCTTTTACAAAACCTGTAACAATCACCTATAATGGTACGCAAACCAAAGTAGTAACCATCAAGGGAGAAGTGTGGAAAACGCCTGCTGCAAGCGCTCCTGCAAATGAAAGCCTGAACAATCTTAAAAACTAATTACTAAATAATACAAATATAATCTCATGAAGAAATTGTTATTTTCCCTGATGGCTCTGGCACTTACTACTACAGTTGCTTTCGCTCAGAAAAAAGCGGACGATGTGGCAAAATTGAAAACAGAAACGATCGATATGGGTAAGATCCCACAGAATGTTCCTGCTACCGTTACTTTTGTTGTAACAAACATCAGCAACGAACCACTGATCATTGAAAACGCAAGCCCTACTTGCGGCTGCACGATCGGTGATTATACAAAAGAGCCAATCATGCCGGGTAAGGAAGGAAAGATCACTGCTACTTATAATGCAGCCAATCTGAACACTTTCGAAAAACACATGAACGTAAAATTTGCCGGTGTTGATGAAGTAAAAAGCATCACTATCAAAGGCGAAGTATTGGACGCCGATGCTTATGCAAAATACAAAGCATCTCAGCCGGCCACTACTGCTGATACAAAAACTCCGGCAGGTAAAGTAGCTAAGAAAAAAGCTTCCAGCCCAACTGCAAAAGTTTCTGCCAACTAAGCAATAAAAAATTAAAAAAAACTCCCGAAACGGGAGTTTTTTTTTGCCTTGCTGTTTTACTGCTACCAGCTATATTGTTGACAACTGTTGGCCTTGGGCTTGCCGAGGGTTATGGTTCGACAGGCTCACCATGACAGGTGATGCTGGTTCACCATGACATATGCAGACGCATCATGATTTGAACGCTGCCATCCTCAATTATCTCTTACTAAATCAGGAATATAGTTTTAAGGTCTTACAGACATTTCATAATTTTATACAACCTATTTTATCAAAGAAATTTAAACACGATGAGCGAACAACTGTACAGCTATGGCATGATCGGCCTTGGCACCATGGGATGCAACCTGGTGCAGAACATGAGCGATCACGGATATTCCGTGGCAGGTTACGATAAAGATGTAAAGAAAGTAGATGCCCTGAATGCGCTGGATGTAAACAACAACATCCATGCGTTTGCAGATATCGCAGATTTTGTAAGTGCCCTGCAGGCACCACGCACGATTTTATTACTTGTTCCGGCAGGACCGATAGTGGATGCGGTGATCAACGAATTAAAACCGTTGCTGCAAAAATCCGACATCATCATAGATTGCGGCAACTCTCATTTTACTGATACGCAAACACGGATAGATCAGCTCGCCAAAGAAGGGCTCCATTTCATGGGACTGGGTGTTTCCGGCGGAGAAACCGGGGCACGGTTCGGCCCGAGCATTATGCCGGGTGGCGACCTTGAAGCATACAACAGAATTTCCCAGATGTTGAATGACGTGGCCGCAAAAGTAAACGATGAGCCTTGCACGGCTTATATGGGCAAAGGTGCAGCCGGTCATTATGTGAAGATGGTTCACAACGGCATCGAATATGCATTGATGCAGCTTATCGCAGAAAGCTACCATCTGCTTAAAGTTCATGGCGGATTATCTAATGAAGAACTGCATGAAGTATTTAATACATGGAACAAAGGGAGATTGCAATCTTTTCTCATTGAAATTACGGCAGCCGTATTTACCCAACCGGATGAAGAAAGTAAAGGTTTATTGATCGATTTCATCGCCGACACTGCACACCAAAAAGGTACCGGCGCATGGATGAGCCAGGATGCGATGCGTATTCTCGCACCTATTCCTGCAATCGATGCCGCCGTTACGCAACGTATTCTTTCGTCTATGAAACAACAGCGCGTGGTAGCTGCCAAGTTTTTCCAAAAAGGTGGAAGTACCGATGTGGCTGCCAACAAGGAAACTCTGACCCTCGATATTGAAACGGCCCTATATACTGCGTTCATCATCACCTACTCACAAGGACTGGCGATGTTGCAACAGGCATCGGTAACCTATAAATACGAAACGGATATCGCCGTGGTGGCTTCCATCTGGAGAGGCGGATGTATCATCCGCGCAGCCTTGCTCAAAGAGATCACGGAAGCTTTCAAAAAAGATGCTTCTTTACCAAATCTTATTTTGTCGGAAGAATTTGGCGAAACGGTAAAAACCGGATCGGCCGCTTTAAGAAGAATAACGGAAAAAGGCTTACAAAATGCTATTCCGCTTCCTGGCTTCTCCGCATGCATGAATTATTACGACAGTTATTTCAGCGAATGGCTACCCGCAAATCTTATACAGGCACAACGGGATTTTTTTGGCGCACACACATACGAACGCACCGACAAGGAAGGAACCTTTCATACTAACTGGAATCAAACAATATATTAAAAATGGAACCAAACATAAAAACCAATCCAACGATCATCACCATATTCGGCGGCTCCGGCGACCTTACGAAACGCAAGCTGATACCGGCTTTGTACAACCTTTATCTCGACAACTGGCTCAACAAACAGTTCCGGATAATTTGCACCGGCCGTTCACAAATTTCCGACGCAGATTTTATCAAAGGCATTAAAGAAGCGGTAGATACTTTTTCTCGCCGCGGCAAAACAAAAAAATCCGACTGGGAAAAATTTTCTCAATTCATCGAATATCAACGCGCGGATTTTACCCAACCTGCATTTTACAGCTTTCTTAATAAGGAAATCAAGCAATTTTCAGATGCAGCGATGTGTCCGGTAAATAAGATCTTTTACATGGCCGTACCGCCGCAATTCTTCGAAACGATTGCGTCAAAGATCGGCGAAGCCGGATTAGCGGATGACCGGCAATATGCAAGGCTGGTGATTGAAAAGCCTTTCGGTACCGATCTTGAAAGCGCAAAGAAACTGAATGCTTCATTGTTGTCGATCTTCGAAGAAACACAATTGTACAGGATCGATCATTATCTTGGCAAGGAAACAGTACAGAATATTCTTGCGTTCCGTTTTGCCAATGCGTTGTTTGAGCCAACATGGAACCGCAACTACATCGATCATATCCAGATTACCGTGGCGGAAAAGATCGGCATCGAGGATCGCGGCGGCTATTATGAAAATAGCGGTATCATCCGCGACATGATACAGAATCATTTGTTGCAACTCGTTTGCCTCATTGCCATGGAACCACCGGTTTCATTTAACGCAAATGAAGTAAGAAATAAAAAGGTTGATGTTCTTCATGCAATCCGAAAAATAAAAAGAGAAGAAGTACACGATTTCGCCGTTCGCGGGCAATATGGTGAAGGCTGGCTCGAAGGAGAAAAAGTAAAAGGTTATCGCCAGGAAAAAGATGTGGCCCCGGAAAGTACCACACCTACATTTGCCGCATTAAAATTCTACATCGACAACTGGCGCTGGAGCGGTGTTCCGTTTTATATCCGTTCCGGTAAAAGAATGTCGCAGTCTATTTCGGTTATCACCATTGAATTTAAGCCCGTTCCGCATCAATCTTTTCCAGCGGAAGCTTTGGACAACTGGCAGCCAAACCGGATGGTACTGAATCTTCAGCCAGACATGGGCATCCGTGTGCGTTTCCAGGCAAAGAAGCCAGGACTGCAAATGGAACTCAACCCCGTAGATATGTTGTTTAACTACAATGATACCTACGCCAGCACCGGCACGCCGGAAGGGTATGAAACATTGCTGCTGGATGTGATCGAAGGTGATGCTACTTTATTCATGCGCGCCGACCAGGTGGAAGCGGCATGGGAACTGATCATGCCGATATTAAGCACCTGGGAAGCAAACCCTTCCGTCAATTTTCCTAACTATGCCGCAGGTTCATACGGACCCGAAGGCGCAGAAGCATTGATAGCAAAAGACGGTCACAACTGGATCGTAATGCCGTTTGAAAAAAACAATCATGAATAAAATCAAAATATTTGAAACGGAAGAGGCGCTTAGCAAAGCCGCAGCCGATTTCATTTTAAAATTGTCGGCAAAAGCAATAGAAAAGAAAGGCAAATTTACCATTGCATTATCTGGCGGCAGCACACCCGATAAATTGTTTGCATTGCTTGCCGATGCGCCGTATAACAAGTCGCTCGATTGGAAAAACATATTTGTCTTTTGGGGCGACGAACGTTATCTGCCGGCAACAAACCCATCAAATAACAGTCACCAGGCAAAAAAGATCCTGTTGAGTAATGTTCATATTCCGGCAGAAAATATCTTTCCGGTTCCGGTAAGATTATCAGCAGCAAAAGCTGCCGTTGATTATGAGCAAACCCTCAAGTCATTCTTCAAAGAAGAGCATCCTTCATTCGACCTTATTTTGCTGGGCATGGGCGACAATGGCCATACAGCATCGCTGTTTCCCGGCACAACCATCCTGGAAGAAAAAAATGCGCTGGTGAAAGAAGTGTTTGTACAGGAAGTAGACATGTTCCGCATCAGCTTTACGGCTCCAATGATCAATCATGCAAAAAATATTTTGTTCCTCGTAACAGGAAAGAAAAAAGCATCCATGCTGCACACCGTGCTGGAAGGGAAAGAAAACATACAAAAATACCCGGCGCAGATGATCAAAAGCAGCAGAGTAATTTGGTACATCGATAAAGCAGCGTCTGCAAAACTGAAGAACGTTTAGCGGTCTTCGGCCTGTTTGAATGGTTTAGGCATTTGGCTTTGAAATAATTTATTCAAAGGCTCTTTAAATTTTTCCGGATGCACAAGTCTGAATATCTAAACCAGCCGGAAGCCACTAAACTGCATGCGCGCCGAGGCGCTGGCCTGCTAACCACTAATCCCTAAACACTAAACTCAAAAAAAATGTTTGTCGATGCCATAGAATCCATTTCCCAATTCACCCGTCCTATTCACACCATCATGCGTACCTACGGTGGCAAGCAATTGATTCCCGGAGCTTCCACGATCTTTTTTGTAAACGACAAAGGATATGCAGTTACGTGCAAACATGTTGCAGAGCTTATCGCCAATTCGGATAACATCAATAATCATTTCAATAATTTTCGTTCCGAACGAAACCTGATCCTTTCAAATCCTAAATACAAGCAGCTGATAAAAGGATTGGAGCTGAAGTATAAACTACAGCCAGACAGCATCATACAGATCAAACACAATTTTGTAGAAAGCGTAGACAAGATGAGCGGCTTCACCTGGCACGTTCACCCCACATTGGATCTTGCAATATTGAAGTTCAACGACTTTGAAAAACTGCATTACACCGGCTACGCAAAATTTAAAAAGAACGGCGATGAGATCAAGCAGGGAAAGTTCCTGTGCCGCCTTGGATTTCCATTTCCCGAATTCAGCAATTTTACATTCAACAGCACAACGGATGATATTGAGTGGACCGCAACCGGGGTGAGCGTTTCTCCAAGATTTCCACTCGAAGGAATGGTGACACGATTTTTAGGCGACCAGCAACATGGCCTTTACGGAATTGAAATGAGTACGCCGGGGTTGCGGGGCCAGAGCGGCGGGCCGCTGTTTGATGAAAGAGGTATAGTAGCCGGAATGCAGTTCAGCACCAAGCATCTTCACCTGGGTTTTGACCTGGAAGACAAAGAGATCCTCATCAACAACAATATCAAAAAAGTAACAGATTATTCTTTCATTCACCTGGGACAATGCATTCATGTGAATGCAATTAAAGCGTTCCTTACAGAGAATAATGTTGAATTTCATGAAGAATAAATTACAATTAACAGTGAATAATTAATAATGAATAGTTCCTCAGATTTTTAGCCCCAGGATCAACCCATTTGACTCAGGTTTTTAAAATTTATTCATTAATTAATTATTGATTATTCACTGCAAACTATTAGTATTTTTGCCCCATGTTAAAAATCAGTCATCGTGGCACCGAAATGCCTGCATCGCCTATCCGAAAGTTGGTTCCTTTTGCCGAGGCGGCGAAGAAAAAAGGAACGAAAGTTTTCCATCTCAACATCGGCCAGCCGGATATTGAAACGCCCGGGGAATGTCTCGATGCAGTAAAACATTGCGACATCAAAGTGCTGGAATACAGTCACAGTGCAGGTATGGAAAGCTACCGCAAAAAGCTGGTGGAATATTATGCAAAAAATAAAATTGATGTGACTGCCAACGAGATCATCGTTACAACCGGTGGCAGCGAAGCGATCTTATTCGGTTTCATGGCGTGCCTGGATGCAGGCGATGAGGTGATCATTCCTGAACCCTTTTACGCCAATTACAACGGCTTTGCCATTCAGGCTGACGTGAACGTTGTTCCGATCAGCAGCAGCATCGAAAGCGGATTTGCATTACCGCCGATCGGGGAATTTGAAAAGGCAATTACACCAAAAACAAAAGCGATCGTTGTTTGCAATCCCAATAACCCCACAGGATATTTGTACACACCTGCAGAAATGGAACCATTGAAACACATTGTGCTCACAAATGATATATTACTATTTAACGATAGA
>JAATFP010000079.1 GCA_015655125.1 Chitinophagales bacterium
CTTTCAACAATGCAACTACTGCATCAAGGGATTTGTTAGACTTAGCAAGCAATTTATAGCTACCTGTAGCGAAGAATACATTTTTCGCAGCGAAGTTTATTTTTTCGATCACTTCTTTTGCGATTACCGGGCATCCCTGATTACTAGCTACACCTGCACGGGTAGGGCATTTATCTTCTTCATCATTTACACCATCACCATCCGTGTCGGGAATCGGGCAACCCTGGTAACGTGCCACACCTGCAACGGTAGGACACTTGTCTTCTTCATCATTTACACCATCGCCATCGGTATCAGGAACCGGACAACCCTGGTATTTTGCAACACCTGCCACATCGGGACACTTATCATCCGCATCTGCAATACCATCACCATCACGGTCAGGGCAACCTTGCAATGCTGCAACCCCTGCTAGATCAGGACATTTATCGTCGGCATCCAGCACTCCGTCCCCATCACGATCCGTAATTACGGGTGGCGGTGGTGGTGGTGGCGTTCCGGGGATTTTTTTACCGAATAATTTGAATTTCAACCCTGCCTGTATCTGTTGGTTATAAGCGGCAGGTTTAAGTGACGCATCGTCGGCAAGTTTTTTCAAACCGTGTACATATTTCGCGTAAATTGTTACACGGCCATGTGGAATGAATTCTATCCCGCCCAAAACACCTAAAGATGTTTTTTCAAAGTAGTCTTTGTTATTTACATCGGTAGAAGTTGTTTTATCTGTCGCCTTGGTAAGAAAATCTGCTTGTCCGCCAAGATCGATCGCAAAATATTTACCCGCATGCAATTTTAAGAACAACGGAACGGAAATATATGTCAGTTCCTGGTTGTAGCTAGTAACATTTCCAGTTTCGTACTTCGTTCCTATGCGGGAGTACTGTGCCTGCAATTCCAGGGAAACCGTATTTCCAAACGGAAAATTTACCCATACACCTGGTGCATAGCCCCATTTGAATTTTGTGTCAGTTCCTGGAATGTCGTCGCTCAGACGAAATTTAGAATAATTTGCTGCGCCCAGTACACCACCGGAGATCGTATACTTGTCGGCTGTTTGCGCAAATGAACTTGCAGCGCATAAGAATAGCGTTGCAAAAGAGAATAGGTGTTTTTTCATACTAGTTGTTTATGTTTTTGCATATAATGCAATGGGTGTGCCGAAGTTGAAAAAATTGATAAAATGTTTGCAGCGAAATGGCAGAAAGATACAGGCACTAACTTTCCCATGATATTTTTACAGTTGTAATCGAGTCTTAATCTATTATACCACCACCGAAAAGAGTAGAATACCAACATGGTAATTTTGTAAAAACAATCGCCAAAACATGTCGTAAGAATAAGTGTTAGAAAAAAATATTATATTGGAGTTCACCTTTTACCCACCCTTTAATCATCTACACATGGCCATTTACGAACCACTTAAGATCAATCCGCAAGCAGATGTTATCACGCTTACAGACGCCCAGGCGCGAATGTCAAACTGGAGATTTCTCGTCCGCAGTCTCTACAATCCCGCGAAAGGTTTTGCACCTAACGGGGTTTTTATACCACTAACTGATATTTTGGAGATTTCCAAGCTAAAGGACCAGGTAAAAGAAGTGGTAAATGCGGAAACGAAAGAGAAGATACCTATTACCATCGTTGGCATGCGCACTTATTTTGCCATGGATCAAAAACTGGATGTGGTAGGAAACCTCCGGGCGATAGATTATCCCATCAAGGCCATTCTTATTCCCGTATTTCAAAAGAACAGCGACCGGCAGCAGGTAGATGAAGGCGATTTTACATGCCTGGAAGATGTGCCAACGTACGATCTGATCGCACCGGTTCCCAGCATCACTGGGTCCAAAGATGCGATAGAGACAAATTACTCCATTTACGATATTACCCAGCCATGTCCAAAACTATGCGATCCGCAAAGTGATCTTTACTGACATTTTTTCTTAACGACTTCTAAAATGATGGAGGGCGCTATCGTATGAAGCATCAATACCTTTTCATGAACGTGATAGCACCCTCCATCATTTTACTGCCATTGCTTATTGCAATGATAAAATTAAAATTGTTGCCGCGGGAGGCGCGTAGATTATTCGTTTACCTCGTTGTTGATGCAATGGTAAGCGTAACATCATCTGTGCTGGCGCGTTACAACGTTCCGAATACACCTTTGTATCACCTGGCCACGATTGTTCAAACGGTACTGATCTTATATTTTTTTTATCTCGTGTTGCAAAAGAAGGCAGTTTCGGTATTTGTAAAATGGGCCATGTTTTTGTTCCCGGTAACCGGTATTGCAAACTCCATCTGGTTGCAGCCGATGCTCGAATTCAATTCTTATACACTGTCACTTCAATCCCTCATGATTATTCTTTGCTCGTTTTTTTACTGGTGGCACCAGGAAGACGATGCGGAACTCAAATGGGCCGCAATACCATTAAACTGGATCGTTAGCGGACTGCTGTTGTATTTTTCCAGTTCATTTTTATTATTCACCTTTTCCAATGCGGCGCTCACGTATCTTTCAGTAGAAAATTTTGCATTGATGTGGAACGTACATGCAGCGCTGAGTATCATCATGTATGTTTTAATGAGCATTGGTTTCAGCAAATACGAAAGATGAACGATAATTTTTACATACTGCTGCTCATCAGCGTCGCGGGCGTTGCGATGATCATCATCAGCTTTATATTATTGCAGGTACGAAACCGCAACAGCTTTCGGCGGCGGAGATATCGCATCAAACGAAATATGGCAGGAGTGATGGTAACTATTTTATCTTTCATGATTTCCATTTTAAAATCATTTACAATTCCTGCAAAATTGAAAATAGGCTCCGGAAAGGGGATGGTTGTTTAGCCACGGAAAACTAACTGTTCATTGGCGTATGGTATAATTTTTTATTCAGCGAATAGTGTTGCTCATCAATCTTAATTCGCCTGATACTTTATAATACCGATGTAAGGTGTTAAAAAAATATCCGCATTATATCCCGATTGAATGGACTGGTTACGATATATCCCAAACCCATACTATTCTATAATTACACCGGTACCTATTCTGTGGCAGATTTTCATACCCAACACATTAATAAGAATAATAGTAGTTGTATGATGTAAATATATTTGAGCGAAAAGCCAATGCAGCATAATCATTTCAACACGCAGTCACTTACATTTGAAGATGAAAAAACTGAAACTTTCTGCTGCTTTTTCGTTGATTGCATTGCTTTTAATTTCTTTCCTGTCGTGTAAAAAAACTATAAAGGAAAATTCTTTTGGCGATGATGTTGCCTTTTTAAAAAAATACCATGATGTAGTTATTTTAAAAAACGAAAACAGCCGGTTACTCATCGTTCCAGGCTTGCAGGCGCGCGTGATGAGCAGCACTGCCGGTGGCGATGACGGTAACAGCTATGGCTGGGTAAATTACGATCTTATAAGTTCCGCAAAGTATGCACCACACATCAATGCATTTGGGGGCGAAGAGCGGCTCTGGCTGGGACCAGAAGGCGGACAATTCGGATTATTTTTTAAAAAAGGTCAGGATTTTTCTTTTGCTAACTGGCAAACGCCGGGGGTGTTCGATACGGCGGCTTTTGACATTAATAGTAAAGACGAAACATTTGCGGTTTTTTCAAAGAAATTTGAATTGGAAAACCATTCCGGAACACGCTATTCTATCGGCATTCAAAGAAAGATATCGTTGCTTGATAAATCGTCTGCCGAAAAGTTACTTGGCATTTCATTACCAGAGGTGCAGTGGGTAGGCTATCAATCAGAAAATACCATCCGGAACGAAGGTACGCAGGCGTGGGAAACATCAAGCGGCTTACTGTCCGTATGGTTGCTTTGCATGCTCAAATCGTCGCCTCAAAATACCATTCTCATTCCTTATAAACCCGAAGGTGATTCGCTGATCAACGATTCTTATTTTGGGAAGGTACCTTTAGAAAGACTACAGAGAAACAACGGGCTCATAAGTTTTACTGCCGACGCCGCCTATCGCAGCAAGATCGGCGTTCCGCCTGCAGCAGTAAAACCTTTCGCCGGAAGCTACGATGCCAAAAGAAACGTGCTTACCATACTGAGTTTTGATTTTAATAATGATACTTCTTATGTAAATTCAGCGTGGGAGCAACAGGCAGATCCCTACAAAGGCGATGTGCTGAATGCCTATAACGATGGCCCGAATGCCGAAGGCAAGCGGCTCGGTAACTTCTACGAACTTGAAAGTTCATCGCCTGCACTTTCTTTGCAGCCTGGTACATCTTTCACTCACCGCCAGCGCATCTTTCATTTTGAAGGCGATAAGAGCAAACTGGATAAGATTGCCAGGAAGTTGTTAGGTAAGAGCATTCTTTAAGACAACGGCTGAAGGTTTTTCTCCATCAAATACCAAGTACAAACTTCGAGATTCGATCCTTAACGTTACAACTTTGCGTACCAATATACTGCCACGCCATAATCCAGTTTTGTTGCTTCTTTGACGAATGTTCCCTGTGTGAGTACTTCCATATCCAGTTTAAGTTCTGATTTAAATGGAATGGCATCGAGTAAGCGGATTCGGCTGTTAACAGTGGTACCTGTAAATTCAGGACCCTCCGGAAGCCTGGGTTGCGCGCCGAAGGGACCATCGAAAATGGTGCGGTCGCCCCAGGCATAGCCGTAATAATCTTCGCTGCCGGTGCCGAATTGGGAGGGAAATTCTTCTCCGTCGATCGATATTTTTTCCGGCCCCTCTCCCCACCACCTTGGCGAGTCGCTGGTAATATTAAGCGTATCGCCTACGTAAACGCCGCAGCCCTTTACATGTATGAAATTAAAGTTGGGTGTAGGAAGATTGCTGATGCGTTGGTCCATGTGCCAGCTGGAATGAAAATACATTGAACGATCATCCCATTTCCAGAGATCGGTGTTTGCAGAAACAGTTACGACCACGCTTTCCTTACCTGCGGAAATGACCTTTATCTGAGCGGATTTTTCATAAGGCATCATCCAGCGACAATAGAGTAGCCCATTCTTTTGCACTGCGCGCATCCTGTCGGAAAATGGGTTTAATCCTGATCCGCTTCCAAAAAAATCACCAACGGGACATAACACCGTTTCCTTACCATCGAAACTGATAGAAAGCATCATTGATCGCAAAGCGCTTCCGATATTTTTTGCATCGAGTTTTACCGACAGGTATTTGATGGCGTTAGATCCTGTTGGAAGATCAAGCACCAATGCGTCGTGGGGATAAATTTTTTTTGTATTGCTAAAACCTTTCACTGCAGGAATATTATAACTAGCCGTCAACGCCGATGCTGCTTTTTTCACATGCTGCTCAGCAGCGTTGAAATGGTCTATGGAAAAAGATTCCACGCGTGTGCCTGCATTATATGCACGGTATTGAATGATGTAAAAAAGATCGGCGGGTTCTGCCCATCCGCATACGTTTTTGTCTACCGTGACTTTACAACTTTTCCCAAATGGTACAGGCAGGTAAACATTTCCGCCGCGCGCCCTGATGGCCGCAAATGGCGGCTTTACGAAATCTTCACCGTAAAAGAATTTCATCATATTTACTTCAATTGCCGGATTTTTTTTGCCATCGATATATACCCGAAAGATGGCATCCTTCGCCATATTGGGCGCCCACATGCGGACGATTGCACCGGCACCTTCGTGTTCCATCAATACCCATTCTTTCTGGCCATTGCCTTTGTCTTCTATCCGGATAAAGTTGCCGATCGCTTTATTGCCAAATTGACCAGGATTGTGGCGGTCGGACGTTTGTAGCGCACTTGATTGCTTGTTCTGCCATTCGATAGCCGGCCATCTTGCAAGCGAGGCGGCGTCGGTCATTTCTTCCAGCAACTGCAAAAAACTAATGGATGCAGCTGTTTTTAGAACAGCCAATTGTTTGACATAGGCATCCGGTATCACACCTTCGTCACTTACGGGAACGTCCCATGTTACTGCGCCGCCGTGTCCTATCACGTGATCGGTCCAGCTTTTTATCATTGCATCTGAAAATCTCGGCTCGCCGGTTCCCCACCATGCGCCGAGAAAATTTAGGAAATGCAATTGGTCGCCGGAAATGTTTGGACCGAGATAATATTCTTTCTGATCAAATACGCGAATGCCGCATGTTGGGAGAAAGTAATCTACTTCACCGGCCAAAAAATCTTCAGAAGGTGTAGCAGGCAACAGTTGGTCGCGGTTCATGCCTATTGGGCCAGTGTTGTAGGCGATAATTGAATTTGCATTTCCAGATTTAAATGCTTTTGTAAAAGCTGAGTATTCAGCTTCATTGTTGTATTTGCCATCTATCCACCAGGCGGAAATAGCGTTGCCCCATCGTTGCGACCACTCGGTGATCACGGCCAGCCATGCGGATTGATCTTTAGGTTCATTGTTGCCAAATGCGGGCAGATACGCACAAAGCCGGATGTCTTTTTTTGAAAGTTCGACCGCAAGATCGGCGATCAAATCGCGGTCGGATAATTTTCCATGCGATGGACCGAAGATGCCCTCATAAGTTTTATTGGGCGAACAAAAATAACCGCCTCCCTGACCGATCGTGATAAAATAATATGCAGCACCCAGTTCCGATAATTGTGAAGCGAGTTTCGCGGCGTTGAAAGAATTTACTTTTTTGTTCCATAATTCACCGGTCATATTTTCGGGCACGGGCGCGCTTGGCATGTGTACAAGGTAATGGCTAAATAATCCCCAGCCGGCTTCCCGCAGCCATTTTGTATTCGGGTTCAGGTCTTTTGCAGACAACGATACCTTCGATTCGCCTTTGGGAATCGTTTCTTTTTCATTCAATGCGAATGCCGGGGAAATACCTAAGGCGTTCAATGCGGCTGTGGCAGCAGTTGCTGTGGTGATGGTCAAAAAATTTCTTCTTTCCATATGGCAATAGTTTGATGGCGCAATAAAAATAGTTTTTCAGCACAAAGAAAAACCATGGCAAGAGAGCATTGTTATCAATTATTCTGGCAATTTTTATTAGAGATGGTAGAACCTTTCTGCATTTTGCTGAAAGAACAATCGTTGTTCAGTTTCCGAAAAGGCAGAAAAGTAGTGAAGGGCAAGGTCTGTTACTTCGTCGTAACCAGCAGCCAGTAAGCATACCGGCCAGTCGGATCCGAACATGATCCTGTCTGTTCCGAATGTTTTTACGATGAAATCGAAATATGGGTATAACGCTTCCTTTTTCCAGTTGTGCCAATCCGCTTCCGTTACCAGTCCTGACAGCTTGCAATACACATTTTTACATTTCGCGATGCGCAGCATGGCTGTTTTCCATTGATGAATGTCGCCTGTTTTAATGGCTGGTTTTGCTAGGTGATCGATTACAAACCGTTGCGTAGGAAAAGCCGCTGCAAGCGTTGCTGCGTAGGGAAGCTGATCGGGTAGAATGATAAAATCGTATGTAAAATTGTATTGTTCAAGAAGTCCTATACCCCTGATAAATGCCGGACGCAGCATGCCATCACGCTGCTGTTGGCTTTGCAACATATGACGGAAGCCTTTTAATTTTCGATCCTTTGCGTATGTTTCCAATTTTCTTTCGATGTCCGGCGATTCCAGATCTATCCAGCCCACCACACCTTTGATGAAATCAAATTTTGCCGCAAGATCGAGGAGGAAAATAGTTTCTTCGTCGGTTTCGTTTGCCTGCACTGCGATACAGCCCGACATATTGTTGTCGCGAAGTAATGGAGCAAGGTGATCCGGTAAAAAATCGCGCTTCAGGATATCCATTTTGTCAGATATCCAGTGATCACGCACAGGATGATATTTCCAAAAATGCTGATGCGCATCGATTGCCTGTACATTCATAAGATCAATTTCAATTGCCGCTGTAAGCTTTTACCGTTTGTTTCGATGTGCCCAGGCCATCGATTCCCAGTTCTACGATGTCGCCATCTTTAAGGTATACAGCGGGTTTTAAACCCATACCCACACCGGCAGGCGTACCCGTGGAGATGACATCTCCTGGCAATAATGTCATAAACTGGCTGGTATAGGATATCAGGAAAGGAACATTAAAAATAAGGTTGCTGGTGTTGCCATCCTGCATTTTCTGCCCGTTAACATTCAGCCAAAGCCGCAATTGGTTCACGTCTTTTATTTCATCCGGCGTCACGAGCCATGGTCCAAGCGGTGCAAATGTATCGCAGCCTTTTCCTTTGTCCCAGGTGCCGTTTCTTTCAAGTTGGTATGCGCGTTCTGATACGTCGTTGTGAAGACAATAGCCTGCCACGTGATCCAGAGCAGCAGCTTCGCTTACATAACTTGCTTTTTTGCCGATCACCACGGCAAGTTCCACCTCCCAATCGGTTTTTTCAGAATTTTTCGGAATGATGACATCGTCAAACGGGCCGACAAGGGCCGTTGTTGATTTCATAAAAATGATCGGTTCGGATGGAGTAGTGGCACCGGTTTCCCTTGCATGGTCGGCATAGTTCAAACCGATACAGACTATTTTCGACGGCCTGGCAACAGGTGCGCCAAATCTCACATCCGGGGGTGCTGTTACGATATGATCGATATTATTTAGTATGTATTGCTGCAGGGCGGCGAAATTATCCGAACAGAAAAAGTTTTCATCATAATCCGTTGTAAACCCGCTTACATCATATATTTTATTATCAATGAGTACACCAGGTTTTTCATGCCCGAGCGTACCAAATCTTACTAGTTTCATAATTTTTGCTGTATATTAAACGATTAAAATTAATTGTTGAGTTTGATGAAACCGCCATCTATGGGATAATCGTTGCCGGTAACAAAAGCGGCCTCATCACTGCAAAGATATAGTGCCAATGTGGCGATCTCGTTGGTTGTACCCATTCTTCCGATGGGTTGCGACTTCGAAAGTTTATCGAACATCTCGGTTTCTTTTCCGGGATAATTTTTTGCTATGAACCCGTCTACAAAAGGCGTATGTACCCTCGCCGGCGAGAGGGAATTGCAACGGATGTTCTTATCCAGGTAATCACGTGCAACGCTTAGCGTCATGGAAAAAATAGCGCCTTTACTCATGCTGTAGGCGAAGCGGTCGGTAATGCCCACCCATGCTGCGATGGAAGCAACGTTGAGGATCACGCCGCTCTTTTGTTGTTCAAATATCGGGATGGCAGCATGGATGCAATTGTAAGTGCCGCGTACATTTACGTTGAAAACACGAATGAAATCTTCTTCACTTGTATTTCCCGCTTTGCCCACGTGCGCAATGCCTGCGCAGTTAATCAATATATCCAGTTTACAGATCCTGCTGAAGACTTGTTTCACCTGTTGTTGATCGCTCACATCACATGCATGCACATTTACTTCACCTTGCGATGCAATAATGGTGTCTGAAGTTTGTTTACCGGCCTGTTCATTTAATTCGATAATGTGGATAGAAGCTCCTTGCGTGGCAAACATTTCGGCTATCGCCTTTCCGATGCCACTTCCTCCACCAGTGACTACGACCGTTTTATTTTTTAGTGAGAACATATTGTTTCATTTAATGATTATAAACTTACACCTCGCTTCCAGGGAATAAAATCGTCCTGGTTCATTTTTACTGCATTTGGAATCACTTCTCCGCTTGCTGCACGGATACAATATTCGAGAATCTCTTCGCCCATTGTTTCAAATGTTTTCAAGCCGTCTACCACCGGCCCTGCGTCAATATCTATGATGTCGCTCATTTTTTTTGCCAACGCAGTATTTGAAGATACTTTTATTACTGGGGCAACAGGGTTTCCGGTTGGCGTGCCGAGTCCCGTGGTAAAAAGAATAAGTGTTGCTCCAGACGCGGCTTTGCCTGTTGTTGCTTCTACATCATTGCCTGGTGTGCAAAGCAGGTTGAGTCCCGGTTTTATCGCAGGTTCGGTGTAATCTAACACATCCGTTACCGGCGAAGTTCCACCTTTTCTTGCCGCTCCCATGCTTTTGATAGCATCCGTTATCAATCCGTCTTTAATATTGCCAGGCGATGGATTCATGTGAAAACCTGATCCCACGCGGTGTGCCAGAGAATCGTATTCTTCCATCAGTCTTATGAATTTAATAGCAGTCGCTTCGTCAACACACCGGTCGATCATATTCTGTTCTGCTCCGCACAGTTCCGGAAATTCTGCCATCAATATTTTTCCGCCCAACGTTACCAGCAGATCTGCAGCATAGCCTACGGAAGGATTTGCAGAAATGCCGCTGAAACCGTCACTGCCACCGCATTTAACGCCGATACACAATTCACTTAACGGTGCAGGTTTTCTTTCCAGCTTATTTATTTCAGCCAGTCCTGTAAACGTCTGCCGGATGGCATTTTTGATCATTTCCTCTTCGCTTTGCGATTGCTGTTGTTCAAAAATATATATCGGCTTATCAAATGCGGGGTTCCTTTCTTTAAGATCGTTGAGCAAATCATTTACCTGCAGATGCTGGCAACCTAGGCTCAGCAAAGTTATGCCGCCAACGTTGGGATGATCGGTATAAGCTGCCAACAATTTGCTCAGCATCGCCGAATCCTGACGCGTTCCGCCGCAACCGCCTTGGTGATTGAGAAACTTGATGCCATCTACATTTCTGAAAGGCCTTTTTGAAGACGGATGCAATGCAGGATCTATGTATGTTTCGGCGGAAATGTAGGTTCCTTCCTGATACGACTTTAGCAATTCATGCGCAAACTGACGGTAGTTATGCGTTACAGCATATCCGAGTTCATTGTGTAATACTTCTTTAATTACATCAAGGTTCCTGTTTTCGCAAAAAACAGTCGGGATGAAGAGCCAGTAATTAGCGGTACCTACTTTGCCGTTTGCGCGATGGTAGCCATTAAAGGTTTTGTGTAGAAATTTACCTACAGCAGGCTTTGACCATTGATAGTTGAAAGGACGATAAGTATATTTTTCTGCTGCATGTTTAGTATTGCCGGTCGACATTCGCGAACCTTTCGCAATCGCTTGCTGCGCAGTGCCAACGAGTACACCATACATTATTACCGCGTCACCTTCCTGCATCTGGTACATAAACAATTTATGCTTTGCAGGAATATTTTCCTGTAGTATGATCTCTTTTTCCTGGTAAGATATTGATGTTCCTTTTGCGAGATCCCGTAGTGCCACTAGCACATTATCTGCCGGGTGGATCTGTAAAACCTTCTTCGTTGTGCCACTTTCCATAGTGATACGAAATAAGTTAATTTTCATACGCACGACATATCATTAATTGGCCGATTAGTAAATTATATTACCATCAGGATAATCATTATTTTAAACTTGGATACGGCTTTTTTCTGCACCATTAAATAGATGATCATATTTTACAATTTTATATAAATATCCTGGTAATGCTGAAACCTTGGATAGTAAAGGACTCTGTTGCTTTTCTAAGCATTGTTCATTCTTTTTAAGATAAAAGATATCCATATATATGTATCACTCGATCACTATCCGATCAAATTGAAGGGTGCCAATATAATTGAATAAATTGCTAATTCTCTTTTCATTTTGGGAAGTTTAACGACCTACTTTCGATGATCGATTGCTTAGAACGTTAGCACCATCTTAAAACTAACAAAAACAAAAATGCCATGACCAATTGCTTGTCAAAACATGTAATGTCTGCCTTCGCCAAACGAACCGGACATTTACTTCCATTAAAATTTTTTATGTTCCTGCTTCTCCTTTTGGCAGGTAATTCTTTGTTTGCACAAACGAAGGTTTCTGGAAAGATCTCTGCCGGAGACACCAGTTTACAGGGAGCAACCATTCTTGTGAAAGGAAAAAACATTTCCACTAAAACAGATGAAAACGGGCTATACACCATAGATGCACCGGCAAACGCAACGCTTGTCATCAGTTATGTAGGGTATATTTCCCAAGAGATAAAAGTAAACAACCGCACCTCCATCGATATTCAGATGACGAACGCTATTAGTCAGATGGGTGAAGTGGTGGTGGTGGGTTACGGAACACAAAAGAAGGGAAACATTACAGGCTCCATATCTACCGTTAACGCAGAAAAGTTAAGTGTGGCACCGGTTGGCAACACTACTACGTTGCTTACAGGAAGATTGCCAGGCCTGGTGGCCAAGCAAAGCAGCGGGCAACCTGGTTTCGATGATGCCAGTTTAAGCATCAGGGGATTTGGAAATGCATTGCTGATCGTAGATGGTATTGAAGCGCGTTTCAATAATATCGATGCAAATCAGATTGAATCCATTTCCATTCTTAAAGATGGATCTGCTTCTATCTACGGTGCCCGCGCAGGAAATGGCGTGATATTGATCACGACCAAACGTGGCAGCAATTCCAAACCGATTATAAATGTAAACTCTTCTTATACTTTGCAAGGTGTAACTGAAATGTTGCGACCTGCGAGTTCCGGTCAGCGAACAAGGATGGAACGTGAAGCTTACATTCAGAGTGGCCAGCCCGAATCCGGTGCGCCATGGACAGAGGAAGCAATCGAGAAATATTTTGCCGGCAATGATCCCGCATACCTGAATACAGATTGGTTCCATTATACATTTCGTAAATGGGCGCCGCAGCAAAATCACAATGTTTCCGTTCGTGGCGGCAATGGCAAGATCCGCTACTATGGTTTCTTTGGCTATACTGATCAGGAAACCATGATCAGAACAAATGGCGGAGACTACAAACGTTACAACGCGCAATCGAATGTAGACGCGGCCATCACAAAGAATCTCACCATTCGTCTTGATATGTCGCTCGCATTCGAGAACCGTATGTTCCCGATCCGAGGTGTTCAAAATGGCGGTGCGTTCTGGCAGGATTATTACATGACAAAACCCTGGTATCCTTCCACTTTGCCTGATCCTGCAAAAGTTGCGTGGGGCGGATTGGATGTGGGTAGTATTGCAACAGTGAGCAATATAGACCTGATGGGTTACAATTCAAGCAAAGGCACAGACCTGCGCGCAGCCGTTACATTGGATTACAACTTTGAAAGCGTAAAGGGACTGAAAGCAAAAGCTTTCGTGAACTACAATAGCCAGGATAGTTACGGTAAGAGTTTTTACAAACCAATCGTATTTTATACTTACAATCCTACAACGGAAGTATATACGCAAGCGGCAAGCTTTACGCAAAGCCTCTTACAGGAATCCATTTCAAGGGGAAATGTGCTTACACAACAATACTCATTGTCGTATGAAAATACTTTCCGCGACGTACATCGCGTATCGGGGCTGGCACTATTTGAAACTATCGCTTACAATAATAATCAATTCAACGCATCACGTGCAAACCTGCTGACACCGTTGATCGATCAATTGTTTATCGGAAGCACGGTAGGTATGGGCAACAATGGTTTTGCTTCTGAAATGGGCCGCAACAGTTATCTCGGAAGGATCAATTATAGTTTTAAAGATCGCTATCTCGTAGAAACGATCCTGCGTGCGGATGCTTCCGCGCGTTTCGCAGAAGACAATCGCTGGGGATATTTTCCAGGTGTATCCGTTGGCTGGATGATGAATAAAGAAAAGTTTATGCAAAATATCCGCGCTATAGATAACCTTAAGATTCGTGCAAGCTATGGTCAATCGGGTAACGATGCGGTCGGCAACTTCCAATATCTCGCGGGATATAGCATTCGCGGTACATCTATTTTAGACAACGCTCCAACGGCGGGCATTTATGTAACAGGACTTGCAAATCCTTTGCTCACCTGGGAAAAAATGAGCATTTATAACGGTGGCGCAGATTTCTCCTTATTAAGCAGGAAATTGTATGGAAGCCTGGATGTATTCTATCGTGAGAGAAACGGCATTCCGGCTACGCGTGCTACTTCATTGCCATCTACATTCGGATCGTCCTTGCCTGCAGAAAATCTGAACAGTCTTCGCGATCATGGTTTTGAGCTGATGCTCGGAACCGCGCATAATGCAGGCAATTTTTCTTATGAAATCAGCGGCAACATTGCTTACTCGCGCTCAAAATGGAAGCATTATGAAGAACCTGATTATGCAGATCCCGATCAGAAAGCAATTTACCAGATATCCGGTCATTGGACAGACAGGGTAATGGGTTTTGTTTCAGAAGGATTGTTTACCAGCCAGGCTGAAATAGATGCATTGCCTTACGTTTACAAGGACCTTAATGGTAACTCTTCCTTGCGGCCCGGAGATGTGAAATACAAAGATCTGAATGGAGACGGCGTATTGGATTACAAGGATCAGAAAGATATTGGTAAAGGTTCACTTCCACATTGGACGTATGGTATCAACACCACTTTAAATTATAAAAACTTCGATTTTTCCGCTCTGTTTCAGGGAGCATTCGGTTACAATACGTTGATCAATCTCACACAGTACCCGAATGCAAAAGAATACGAATTGCGCTGGACAGAAGAAAACAATGATGCGCACGCACTGGTACCAAGGCTTGGCGGTGCCGGAACAAATAGTTACACATCCGACTATCGTTACAAAGCCACGTCATACCTGCGTTTGAAGGTGGCTTCCATCGGTTACGAATTACCCCGCCAGTTGCTTGACAAATGGGGCGTATCAAAGCTGCGATTTTACCTGTCTGGAACCAACCTGCTTACGCTTAATAATCTTAAGGAATATGGCATCGACCCTGAAAATGCCAATTCTATCATGGTGTATCCTCAACAACGCACGATCAGTTTTGGTCTGAATGTATCATTATAAAACTATCAATAAATTAATTATGAAAAAGCTGTCATTTTTATTATTTGTAGTTTTAGTAACTGCAAACTCATGTAAAAAAAATCTGGATAAGGTTCCGTTGGATCTAATAACAGACAATGCGGTGTGGAACGATCCTACATTAATCGATGCATTTCTTACCATGCAATACACCCTCACCACCGTAATGGTGAATGAAGCGCCTACTTATATTGAAAATTATGGCTCGGGATCGCCGGTGGACGGTCAGTGGGACATTTACCAGAGTGAACAAGGATCCGGACCGTGTATTGTAAATGAAATTGCAGACGAAGGTCGCGGCGGCTGGTCCATTGCGGGAAACGCCGGCGGTTACAAAGCCGGTGGATTGAATGTAAACGGCGGTTTCCTGGAATGGTGGAATTATCCATACTATGTGATCCGCAACCTCAACGAGTTCATCGAACGCGTGCCTTCGTCACCCGTAGATCCTGCGTTTGCGAAGAAGCGCATTGCGGAAGCACGGTTCCTGCGTGCCTTTAATTATTTTAATATGGTGAAACGCTACGGGGGCGTGCCGTTGATAACACAAGTGCAAAACCTCAATGATCCACAGGAAATACTTTATCCAAAACGCAATACGGAAAAAGAAATCTATGATTACGTCATCGCCGAACTGGACGCGATCATGGAAGACCTGGTACCTACTGCACAATTTGGAAGACCCAACAAATGGGCCGCGCTTTGTTTAAAAAGCAGGGCATCATTATACGCCGGAAGTATTGCAAAATATGGCACCGTGCAATTGAACGGACTTGTAGGTATTCCTGCGAGTGCAGCGGATGACTATTTCCGTAAAGCCGACAGTTCGGCCCGCGCAGTGATGGCATCCGGAATTTATTCCCTTTACAATGCGGATGCAGATAAGGTGACAAATTTCAAAAATATCTTTCTCAAAAAGGGTAATGTAGAAATGATCTTCGGTAAACAACACAATTATGTTGATGCACTGAGCGGTGGAGGTAATACATGGAGCTACGATTTTGTGCAACGTCCGAAGCCACATCCGTGGAACATCGGTATGGAAAATGCACCCTATCTGGAAATGGCAGAAGAATTTGAACATGTAGATGGCACTTCCGGAACATTAAACAGAACCGCCATCCAGCAAGGTTTGTGGAGTATGGCCGATTTATGGGGGCAGAAAGATCCGCGTTTCTATGCAACATTATATACACAGGAAACGCCATGGAAAGGAGGATTTGTCGACTTTCATAAGGGCCTCATCGATGCCAACGGCACTGTTCTTGAAAATGAGGGTGATGCCTACAATGGTGTTGCCGCATGGGGAAACCAGAACATCGGCGGTAATTTCTTTACAGGTTTTGGTGTAATAAAATTGCTGCAGGAAGACCTCGATATCGGCAGTTCCTGGTCAAATTCCGGAACGGATTATACCGTGTTCCGTTATGGTGAAGTATTGCTCAATCTCGCCGAGGCAGCCTATGAGCGTGGCAATGCACCGGATGCGCTCGATGCTGTGAATGCGATCAGAACCCGCGCCGGCATTGCCCCCTTGCTCTCCATTACACTCGATGCGATCCGTCATGAACGCAAAGTAGAACTGGCATTCGAGGGCCATCGCTACTGGGATCTTCGCCGCTGGAGAACCGCTGTTACAAATCTTACAAGATCGTTTTCCGGCTTAAGGTTTATCCTTGATTACAATACCAGGAAATATAGGATAGAAGTGTTGAACGATATCGATGGCGCAAATAATCCACCAAAATTTTTCCAGCAGAATTATTATTTTCCGATAACACTGGGTAGGACCGGAGCCAACCCAAATCTTATCGAAAATCCAGGTTATTGATATTAAAGTATCCGCATGCAAAATATGTGCGGATACTTTGACATGCAATATAAAAGATTGCGACCTTCCTTTTAACCACTAATACTTTGCATATGAACCAGCATCAGCTTCTATCCGCCTTCTGGCAAAGGATTATAGTCTTTCTTGTGTGCACCCTGCCTTGTTCGGGGGCCATCGCACAGGAAATTTTTGTAAGTCCGCTCGGTAACGATAATTATGTTGGTACACGTTCACAGCCATTAAAAACAATCGATGCGGCACGGGAAAAGGTGCGGGACCTGAAAGCAAAAGATCCGAAACGCGATATTACCGTGTGGCTCGCAGGTGGTCAATATCAACTGGCACAAACACTTACTTTTGACTTAAAGGATGGCGCTGCAGATGGACATAAAATAATGTATACTGCCCTGCCAGGAGAAAGGCCCGTCGTTAGCAGCGACGTACATTTAAGTGGCTGGAAAAAAGTGAATGGGAAATTGCAAGGGTTGCCGAAAAAGGCAAACGGAAAAATATGGATGGTGCCTGTTCCTTCTTCCATAAAGGATTTCAAAACGTTATACAACAACGAACATCGTTTGCCAAGAGCAAAAACAAAAGCCTTTGCCTATACCCGAAAATATGACAATTTGGTGGGAACCGAAGAATATCATACTTCGGTTCCTTTTCCGAAGGACAGGGTTAGGGATTTGTTTGTTCCACGCAACGCAGAGCTGTTGCTGGTCCCGGCAGCACCATGGACCATGAACATTTTACCTGTGAAATCGGTGGATGCCTTAACCGGGATGGTACAGCTCGGCGCATCTTCTACGTATGCTTTGGCCGCACCGCGTTTTTATATGGGACCCGAAGCGATATGGGTTGAAAATACTTTTACCGGACTTGATTCAAACGGAAAATGGGTATTTGATCAGGATGCGCACCTACTTTACTATTGGCCGGAAGATGGAAAAGCGCCCGGAGAAAATATTGCGCTCCCGGCTCTCATCGAGTTACTGCGCGTGGAAGGCACGATCAATTATGAAGGAGCAACAGATGTTCCGGTAAACGGACTCGTATTCAAAGGACTCACATTTACGCATGGTGACCGTTTTGAATCTTCGGGCCGCACAGGGCTTGGGTTGCAGCACGACTGGGAAAGATTTGATGCTTCAACGGCACTGGTACGTTTTCGCGGAGCGGAGAATTGTACCGTGGAAGATTGCATTTTTATCAACAGTGGCGGCGCGGGTATCCGGCTGGATCTTTATGCGCAACACAATAAGATCAGCAACAATGAATTTTCGGAACTGGGTGGTGCAGGCATTTTGCTGGCGGGTTATGGCCCCGGTACAAAAGATGTAAATAAATACAATGAAGTCACTAATAACTATATACATCATATCGGTCGGTTGTGGTGGCACGCTTCAGGCATATGGGCCTGGCAAAGCGGGCACAACCTGATTGCACATAATACGATCCACAACGTTCCGTACACCGCCATTGCTATAACGGGAAGAATCGACTGGGACAAAAAAGTAATCGGTGAATGTTCGCGCACGGTTCGATGGCACGAAACGGGAAGTTATACAGGCCGCGAATCGTGGGAAGAACGCGAGCAGTTTCTTCATTCGCGTGAAAATATTGTTTCGGATAATGATATCCATCATGTGATGGACATTATGCAGGACGGCAACGGAGTATACGTTTCCGGCACGGGACGGAATAATGTGGTACGTGGAAATTTTATACATGATACGCCATCCATGGCCGCCGGAGAAGCGATCCGCTGCGACGACGATCAGAACGAAGTGACGATTGAGAATAATATTGTGTTCAGATATGGCACACACGGAATAGGTATTTGCACAAAGGGGCGCAATTACATTTTCAACAACATTGTGGCTTGTCCCCCGGATCGCGTTAACCGCGGTATGCTTTCTTTCGAGCCGATTAACCCGAAGATCAATGCCGGTTCCAAAGTGCTGCACAACATTTTTTATGCTACGCGAAAGGATCAACCATTCGTTTTCAAGGACGGCATATACGAAGTTGTGTCAACAGTATCTGTCGACAGGAACATTTATTTTAATTCAAATGATCCCAAAGCCGGCGACGATTACCTATTGTGGGCCAGGGCCAATGGTATCGAAGCGCAAAGTATACAGTCGGATCCTTTATTTATGAATATCGAAGAAGGTGATTTCAGGCTGAAGGAAAATTCGCCTGCTTGGTCGCTAGGGTTTATGCCGTTTAAGATGAGCGCCGGGAGAACGGTCTCTAAATAAGAAATAAAAAAAAGAAAAACTAAATGATCGTTTTGAAAAAGATACTGTTTTTATTATTGTGGATGTTGCCTGTGATGGCTATAGCTCAACAGGCTTCGAAGGGAGCTGATTTTTTTAACATTGCTAATTACCCAATGTTAAAAAATGATTTCAGTTATCATATGGAAAGCAGCTACGATCGCAGCGGAGGAAATGATGATGGCTTTAGCGGGAAATATTCGGTAATACGAAAAGAAAATAACAAAGCAGTGATTGCAGATTTGAAGGGTGCAGGAACGATCACCCGTATCTGGTTTCCTTCAGGTGCAGATTATCCGGAAGGTCCGATGGGCCTGCGGAACAAAAGAATTTATATTTACCTCGATGGTAGTAAAGAGCCGGTGATCGATATGCCGGTGATTGAGATGTTTAATAATACGAACAGGCAATTTCCATATCCGCTTTGCGGAATGTCGCTGGGTGGTTGCTGGAGCTACCTACCAATCTCGTATAATAACGGGGCGGTGGTGATGGTAGAGGGCGACAGCGCCCGTTTTTTTCAACTCCAATACAATTCATGTGCCGCCGGGAAATTCAACACATTTACAAAAAACGCTCCCCCTTTAATTTACGGTTACAAAAAGTTGTACGATGCCATGTGGCACCTGGGAGATATCAGTAAGATTGCGAGCAATGCTTCGGCCATAACAAAACGATATATATTAAAAAAAGGAAACAATGAGCTTTCATTTTTACAAGGAGGGGCAGTGTTGCGCGGTATCATTGTAAAAGGCGATGCCGATGAGATTAATAATTTTTTAAAGGGCGATTTGTCTATTTACTGGGACGGTGATACATCGCCGGCCGTGCAAACGCCCTTGTCTTTATTTTTCATTCGGGAGCAAACCGGGATGCTAGGCAAAAGTCTTATGGCTGGCACTTTACATGGCGGCGGTGGTGTTTATAATTTTTTCCCGATGCCCTACCGCAAAAGCGCAAAAATGGTGATAAATGCGCCGTCAGACTGCATGGTGGAAATCTCTACTTTTTTAGAACAATCATCTTCGGCAGATGAATTGGCTTACCTGCATATCCATCATTCGAAGGATTATCCGACAAAGCCCGGTAAAACTCACGTGTTCGCGGATGTTGATGGAGAGGGCCATTATGCAGGTACCTACCTGCGCGCTGCCGGAAAAAGTTTGAGCGATAGTTCAAACGGCATACTTTACTGGACCGGTTGCCTCGAGGGTGATGAAGTGTTTGAAGTGGACGGTGCAATAGTTGAACACGGAACGGGAACTGAAGATTATTTCAATGCAGGCTGGAATGGTATGCAGCTTAGGCTGGATCGCGCAGGTTATCTTCCTTTGCATGGTTTTACTTTATTCGATGCAGGTAAAGATTCTTCCTACACAGCGGCGTATCGTTGGCGCCTGCCTGGTGAAGTGATACCCTTTAAAAAACATTTCCGCGCCACGATAGAAGTTGGTCCCGTCGATGATTACACAGGGAATTATGAAAGTATTTCATACTTCTATCTGAAAGACCCCGGCGATAAAAAATCATCTGAAAATTAAATTACTCTTATGCGTTATTGTTTTGCACTCGACCTGGTAGATGACAACAATCTTATTATTGAATATGAAAACTGGCACCAGAATGTTTGGCCGGAGATAGTAGCATCCATAAAAGATGCAGGCATTGCCGAACTGGAAATTTACCGCGTATTTAACCGGTTGTTCATGATCATGGAAACAACAGACGACTTTTCTTTTGAACGAAAAGCTGCTATGGATGCGGCAAACGAAAAGGTGCAACGATGGGAAACAATGATGTGGATATTTCAAAGGGCGCTACCGAACAGCAAGCCCGGCGAGAAATGGGTTTTGATGAACAAAATATTTGATCTTAAACAATAAAAAAATATGGCACTTAGCACCACAACGAACGTCGTCGCTACCTCACAGGGAAAAAATAGTTATGTTTTTCCTTTAATATTGGTAACCGGTTTATTTTTTTTATGGGGACTTGCATATGGTTTGCTCGATGTATTGAACAAGCATTTTCAGGAAACATTGAACATCGACAAAGCAAGATCAACTTTGCTGCAAATGGCCTATTTCGGCGCTTATTTCGTGATAGCGCTGCCTGCAGGTTATTTTATGAACCGTTTCGGTTATAAGAAAGGTATCATCACCGGGTTGCTTTTGTATACGTTGGGGGCATTTTTATTTTATCCTGCCGCTCAACTCAACAGCTTTGATTTTTTTCTGATGGCGATGTTTATCCTTGCATCAGGTTTGGCATTTTTAGAAACGGCTGCTAATCCTTATGTAACGGTGCTTGGAGCACCTGAGTCTTCAGCATTCCGGCTGAACCTATCGCAAAGTTTCAATGGAGTAGGGTCGTTCATTGGGCCGATGATCGCGGCTGCATTGTTTTTCAACAATAAGGCTACAGATTCCGCAACACAACTGGATTCTGTGAAGATGGTTTATATCATCATCGGCACAATCGTATTGCTGGTGGCCATCTTATTTTGGCGCACTCCTTTACCGGAAATCAAAGAAGTTGCTGCCGAATCGGCGGATGCAAAACCGGAGAATTCCTTGTTTTCCCATCGTCATTTTACCGGCGGTGTTATCGCACAGTTTTTCTACGTTGCTGCACAGGTGGGCATCGCAGCACTTTTCATAAATTATTGTACCGAAAATACGACCGCGATCAGCAACACGACAGCAGCCTATTTGTTGTCGGTAAGTTTGCTATTGTTTACCATCGGAAGATTTGCCGGAACGGCGCTCATGAAAAAGATCGCTCCGGAAAACCTGTTGTTTGTTTTTGCACTCGTCAATATTGTGCTTTGTATGGTGGTCATCTTTAACCAACAATGGATATCTGTCTATTCCCTGATGGCAGTTTTCTTTTTCGAATCAATCATGTTTCCTACCATTTTTGCGCTTGGTCTTAGAGACCTTGGTGTGCATACAAAGAAAGCATCTTCTTTTTTTATCATGGCAGTGGTGGGCGGCGCGTTGATGCCGTATATCATGGGTTTAATGGCACAACATTTTTCTACAGCGATTTCTTATGCAATACCGATCGTGTGTTTTGCTGTTGTGGCGTGGTATGGTCGCAGCGGGCACAAGATAAAATCAACCGAAGTATAAATTAAATCCGTCACCATGTCCAGAAACACAATTGACAACGATGTTACTTCGCAAGATACTGTTGTAAGGGTTTTAAGGGTAGATCCAAAAGATAATGTAATCATTGCATTAACCGATCTACCCGCAAACAGTAATGTAACATTAGAAGGAGAAGTCTACTTATTACAAGAAAGTATTCCTGCAAAGCATAAATTTTTTACCAACGATATGCCACCCGGAACGGATGTATATATGTATGGCGTACTCATCGGAAAAACACAGTATCCGGTAATTCGCGGAACATTGATGACCATCAATAATGTAAAGCACGCCGCCCAACCGTATGCTTATCGAAATGTCCGTCGCCATTGGAACGAGCCGGACGTGAGCATCTTTAGAAGTAAGACATTTCAGGGGTATCATCGCAGCGATGGACGAGTTGGGACCGCGAATTACTGGATATTTATTCCTACTGTTTTTTGTGAAAACCGTAATCTGGATGTGATTCGTGAGGCGCTTCATAACGAACTTGGATATGCCGTGACGGATAAGTACAAATCTTTTACGCATGACCTGGTACAGGCTTTTCAGGAAGGAAAAGATTTAGACGAAATCGATATTTCTCTTGCCCCTTCCGGACATAGATCGCGTGTTTTTAAAAATATAGATGGTATTAAATTTTTAAATCACCAGGGGGGGTGCGGCGGCACCCGTGACGATGCAGCATTGCTGAGCAAACTGTTGGCTGCATATGCCGATCATCCAAATGTTTGTGGTATCACAATCCTTAGTCTGGGTTGTCAGCATTTGCAGGTGTCAGACCTTGTAGCTGATATCAAAAAACACAACATGGATTTTGACAAGCCATTGCTTATTTATCAGCAACAGGTAGTGCAAAATGAAGAGCAACTGATTAAACTTTCTATCCGGGATACTTTCAAAAAGCTAATGGAAGCAAATAATATTGAACGCAAACCTGCGCCCCTTAGTAAATTATGCGTGGGTGTAAAATGCGGTGGTAGCGATGGGTTTAGCGGAATTTCTGCAAACCCGTCTGTAGGATATACCGCCGACCTGCTAGTGGCACTTGGTGCCAAAGTATTGCTGGCAGAATTCCCGGAATTGTGTGGTGCGGAACAAGACCTGATTGACAGATGTGAGAGCCGGGAAGTGGCGGAAAAATTCATTAACCTTATGCAAACCTACGATGCCCTGGCGCACCGCGTAGGTTCAGGCTTTTACATGAACCCTTCCCCCGGAAATATTAAAGACGGTCTGATCACTGATGCCATGAAATCTGCAGGCGCTGCAAAAAAAGGGGGAACGTCGCCGGTAGTAGATGTGTTGGATTATGCTGAAATTGTGAGCAGGCCAGGATTGAACCTCGTGTGTACTCCAGGTAACGATGTGGAAGCCACTACCGGAAAAGCTGCTGCAGGCGCTACTCTTATCTTGTTCACCACCGGGCTTGGTACGCCAACCGGTAATCCGGTTTGCCCCGTTATAAAAGTTGCCACCAACACCAGGTTAGCTACAAAAATGGAGGATATCATTGACATCGATACGGGGCCGATCATCAGTGGCATGAAAACAATCGAAGACATGGGCCGTGAAATACTTGACTATTGTATATGTGCCGCCAGCGGCGAAGCAGTGCCAAAGGCTGTGCATCTCAACCAGGATGATTTCATTCCATGGAAACGAGGTGTTAGTCTTTAATTATTTAGTTAAAAGCAGGATCATGAGCAAACGTATATTTTTAGCAATCGTTATTGCAATATGTTGTACAAATACCGCCGATGCACAGCCTTATCAGCCTTCATTGGCAAATGTGCATGCGAGAAGCGCGTTTCAGGACATGAAGTTTGGCTTGTTCATTCATTGGGGACTGTTTAGCATTTTGGGCGATGGCGAATGGGTGATGAATGAAAAAAATATTTCGGTAAAAAATTACAAAAAACTGGAAGATTTTTTCGATCCCTCAGCATTCGATGCAGCGAAATGGGTAGCCATGGCAAAAAGTGCAGGGATGAAATACATCACTCTTATCACCAGGCACCACGATGGCTTCAGCATGTGGGACACCAAAATGTCTGATTACAATATCATGCATACTCCTTATAAAAAAGACGTGGTGAAAATGATTGCCGATGAATGCCATAAGCAAGGAATAAGGCTGTTTCTTTATTATTCTTTGTTGGATTGGACCCGGGACGATTATCCGCATGAAACCGGCCGTACCGGGCAAAAAACCGGCCGTACCGGTAGGGGGGATTATGATCATTATCTTGCCTTTATGAAAGGGCAACTGACAGAGTTGTTGACAAATTATGGTGAGATAGGCGGCATCTGGTTCGATGGACATTGGGATCAGGCAAAGCCCGAAGGCGAAAAAGACAGATCCTCCAGGATTGATTGGAAATATGATGAGATTTACGGACTCATTCATCGCCTGCAACCCCAATGCATGATCGGCAACAACCATCATCGCTCGCCTTTCGATGGTGAAGATTTTCAGATGTTTGAAAAAGATCTTCCCGGGCAAAATAAATCGGGGTTTAGTTTTCAAAAAGCATCTGAACAATTGCCGCTTGAAACATGCGAAACAATGAACAATTCCTGGGGCTTCAATATCAGGGATACTACTTATAAAACTGTACGGCAATTGATACACTACCTGGTAAACGCTGCGGGCAGGAATGCCAATTTTTTATTGAACGTAGGGCCTATGCCGAACGGGAAAATACAAACTGAATGCATTGATAGCCTGCTTGCCATTGGTAACTGGCTCAAACAATATGGAGAAAGTATTTATGGTACGAGATCAACCGTACATTTGCCTGAAGAGTGGGGTGTGATAACGTTAAACGGCAACAAAACGTATGTTCATATTTTAAAAATGCCGGAAGAAGGGTTCATAAAGTTGAACGATTTTTCAGGAAAAATAAAAAGCGTAAAGTTGATGGGAAGCGGGGCCGCAATTAAGTTTCAACAAAATAAGGCATCCATCACTTTATTCACGCAAAATATCAGCTTTGATGATATTGATACTATCATTGAAATAGAATCGCACTAATTTTTAATCTACAAGCCATAAGCATGGAATTGAGTCTTGATCAAAAAGTAATTATTG
The DNA here is from genome assembly GCA_015655125.1 of Chitinophagales bacterium. GTDB lineage: Bacteria > Bacteroidota > Bacteroidia > Chitinophagales > Chitinophagaceae > Ferruginibacter. Next base: position 25,045 of record JAATFP010000079.1, read on the forward strand.
TAACCGGTGGCGCAAAAGGGATCGGTGAAGGCATTGTAAAAAAGCTGGCGGCAGAAAACGCAATACCGGTGATCATCGGGCGCAATGAAGCGGATAATATCAAAGCGCTGGAAGCTATCGGTAACAAAGGTTTCCAGGTTACAGCGGAACTGTCTGATCCATTGCAATGTGAACTAGCTGTGAAAAAAATTGCAGATCAGTTTCTCCGCATTGACGGGCTGGTGAACAATGCGGGCGAAAATGACGGCGTTGGCTTGGAACACGGCGACTATGAACGCTTCATGCAGTCGCTTCATAAAAACCTGGTCCATTATTATTTAGTGGCTCATTACGCGTTGCCATATCTGAAAGAATCCAAGGGCGCAATCGTGAATATTGGTTCAAAAACTTCTGAAACAGGTCAGGGCAATACTTCCGCATATGCGGCGGCAAATGGGGGACGCAATGCGCTTACGCGGGAGTGGGCCGTAGAATTGTTAAAGTATGGTATCCGCGTGAATGCTGTGCTGGTGGCCGAATGTTTTACACCATTATATCAAACCTGGATCAATACATTCGATGATCCGGAAGAGAAATTGAACAGCATCACACAAAAAATCCCCCTGGGCAACAGGATGACAACGCAGGAAGAGATTGCAAACATGGTGGTATTTCTTTTATCAGATCGATCAAGCCATACTACGGGACAACTCATTCATGTGGATGGGGGATATGTGCATCTCGACAGGGCCATCAGCTAAAAATTTTTACATGAAAAAGTTTCTCCATTTTTTGTTTCTTTCAGGGCTATCCTTATTCGCACTGATAAATGCCTGCCCTTTGAATGTTTCCGCACAAAAAATCGCTGCGAAAGTAAAGAGGATTGTGTTCCTGGGCAACAGTATCACTTGGGCCGGCGGTTACGTAAATGACATAGAGGCTTACTTCGTTGCACATTATCCCGACCGGAAATTTGAGTTCATTAATGTGGGATTATCAAGTGAAACAGTATCCGGGCTTTCAGAAATCGGTCATGCAAACGGTGCATTTCCACGGCCCGACCTTCATGAAAGGCTCTCCCGGGTGCTGGCACAAACCAAGCCCGACCTCGTTATTGCAGACTACGGGATGAATGATGGCATTTATCAACCATACGATAGCGGCCGCTTCCGAAAATTTAAAGAAGGTATCTTCTGGCTTCATGACGAAGTGGAGAGCGTAGGTGCGCGTATCATTCATCTCACACCGACGGTGTACGACGAAACGCTCGGCAATGCAAAGGGTTATGAAAACGTGTTAGCTAAATATGCAGCCTGGTTGCTTACAATGAGGCAATCACGCCATTGGGAAGTGGTCGATATTCATCGGCCGATGCTTGCCTATCTCGAAGCGCATCGTAAAATAGATGCTGAATTCAAGATAGACGGTTTTGCATTGTCTACCGATGGTGTACATCCATTGGAGGCAGGACATTGGCTGATGGCAAAACAGGTATTGCTTTATTTTGGGTGTACAGCTGTTGCAGCATCCTCATCCATCGTCCAGGATCTGTCCAGGATTCCAAATGGTAAAACAATACTTGACCTCGTGACGCGTAGGCAAAATATGATGCGTGATGCCTGGCTTTCCCAAACAAAGCATAACCGCCCTGGAGTTCCGGATGGTTTGCCGATGGACAGTGCGCGCAAAGTATATCATGATATTGATCTGCAGCTTGCTGATTTAGTAAGTTTTCAGGATAGCGTTCAAAGGTCATCCTGGTATGGCTTACAGAGGACAGATTTTAAACTGTTTGGTCGTCATTGCGTTTTTATAGAGCCAACAACAACGGATGCAAATAGGCGATGGATTTGGCGTACAAAATTTTTGGTCACGAATCTCAAGCCGATAGGGCCCTTATATCCAAAGGTTTTTCCGTTGCCTACATCGATATGCAGGATATGTATGGCGCTAATGTTGCAATGAAACTGATGGACGATTTCTATTGCTATCTCACAAGAATTAGCAATCTTAATAAAAAGGTGGTAATGGAAGGATTCAGTAACGGCGGCCTGTTTGCTTTTAACTGGGCTGCACTTCACCCACGCCAAATCGATTGTATGTAGATGCTCTCGTGTGCGATTTCAAAAGTTGGCCCGCAGGAAAAGGCAAGGGTACAGGATTTGCTGATGATCGGCTAAAGTTGAAAGCGGCCTGCGGATTTTCGAGCAACGAAGAAGCGTAGGATTATAAAAACAATCCTGTAGATGAGCTCGCTCCCATAGCTTCTGCAAATGTTTTGATTCTATGCGTGGCGTGCGATTCAGATAATAACGTTCCTATAGGCGAAAACATACATATTGTGGCTGAACAATACAAGGCGCTTGGTGGAAAAATAAAGATGATAGTAAAAAAAGGCGTCGGTCACCACCCTAAAAGCCTGAAGGATCGTACGCCGATCCTTGACTTTATTTTGTATCACGGCTAATTTTTTTCAATAAAACTTTTTAGAAATACCGGATACCATTTTTTTTATCCATTGTTGATTATCTCGTTGCCGGATAGATGTGAATATAGTATAATTGAATGCCAATTTCCTGCAAACAGGCACCATTAGCGGAATGTATCTTTAACCCGTAAAAAAACTTACAACCGCAATCTTCCCCTTCATGAACAATTACATTCTTGATCTCGATAAAGTTGGTATTAACGACATAGCCAAGGTGGGTGGTAAAAATGCTTCATTAGGTGAGATGTTACAGCATCTTACTGCGTTGGGTGTTCAGATTCCAAATGGCTTTGTGATCACAGTCGATGCTTATAAAGAATTTGTTGAATTCAACAATCTTGAAAGTGTTACAAAGCATATCATTAATTCTATCGACTTCAACGATATCGAATCTTTGCGTAAAAGCGGGCAGCAAGTGCGGTTGCTGATAGAGAATGGCCGTTTCCCAAAAGCTATGAGTGAAACGATCATCGAAGCGTATGGAAAGTTGTCGGCAAACTATCAACAGGAATATACAGATGTTGCTGTACGTTCATCGGCTACTGCAGAAGATCTGCCGGATGCATCTTTTGCCGGTCAACAGGAAACTTTTTTAAATATCAATGGACCGGCCACTTTGATGGATGCAGTGAGAAATTGTTTTGCGTCCATATTTACTGATCGTGCAATAAGCTATCGTCAAAGTTTTGGGTACGATCACTTCAGCGTGGGGTTGAGTTTATGTGTGCAGAAAATGGTACGCAGTGATCTTGGAGTAGCCGGCGTTGCTTTCAGTATCGATACAGAGAGTGGATTCAAGGATGCAATCGTGATCAATGGTTCTTATGGCTTGGGCGAACTGGTAGTGCAGGGGGCAATTTCTCCTGATGAGTTTATTGTATTCAAACCATCGCTGGCAAAAGGGTTCAATGCTATTATAGAAAAAAAGCTTGGCATAAAGGATCAGATGATGGTTTATGGCGACCGGTCGGATGAACGCGTGAAGATCATTCCAACGGAACGTGAATTTCAAAATCGTTTTTGTATCACAGACGAACAAATTTTACAACTGGCACAGTGGGTTTCTTTGATCGAAAATTATTATAGTAAGATCAAAAACAAATGGACTCCGATGGATGTCGAGTGGGCGCTCGATGGCGAGAGCAAGCAATTGTTTATCGTTCAGGCGAGGCCAGAAACGATTCATTCGAGAAAAGATACGGGCAAAATAACAGGCTATAAAATTGAAGACGCCGAGCGTGAAAATAAAGTGCTGCTTAAAGGAATTGCAGTTGGCGATAAAATCGGAACCGGCAGCGTTAACATCTTTTTTTCAATGGATAAACGTGTCCTGGAAGGAAAAGAATTCAATGAAGGTGATGTGTTGGTAACAGATATGACGGATCCCGATTGGGAACCGATTATGAAAAAAGCGTCGGCAATCGTAACCAATAAAGGCGGGCGCACCTGTCACGCGGCAATTGTGGCGCGGGAGCTTGGTGTGCCTGCTATAGTTGGTTGTGTCAATGCCACGGAATTGTTGAACGAAGGACAGCTGATCACGGCGAGCTGTGCAGAGGGTGAACAAGGGATCATCTACGAAGGCAACATTGAATTTATCAAAGAGGAATTCGATCTCGCAGATCTTCCGACGATACATACACCGGTTATGCTCAACGTAGCATCACCATCCAGTTGTTTTCAATCTTCACATTTGCCGGCAGCCGGAGTGGGACTCGCACGCGAAGAATTTATTATAAACAATTACATACAGGTGCATCCGCTCGCACTGCTGCGGCACAGGGATTTGAATGATGCTGCTTTGACAAAAGAAATTGAGAAGCGGATCGTTGGCTATGAAAATGAAGAAACTTTTTTTGTAAAAAAATTATCATATGGCATTGCTAAAATTGCAGCAGCATTTTATCCGAATAAGGTGATCGTGCGTTTCAGCGATTTTAAAAGCAATGAATACTTCAACTTGCCCGGCGGAAAATACTTCGAGCCGGTTGAGGAAAATCCGATGATCGGATGGCGCGGTGCATCACGTTATTATTCGGATGCTTACAAAGAAGCTTTTGGGATGGAATGCAAGGCCATAAAGCTTGTAAGAGAAGAAATGGGGCTCGACAATATAGTGGTGATGGTGCCGTTTTGCCGCACGGTAGAAGAATTGATCAGCGTGCAAGAAGTGATGGCAGCATATGGCTTGAAACGCGGGGAAAATAAACTGGAAGTATATCTCATGGCGGAAATTCCGTCTAACATTATCATGGCGGATGAATTTGCTCAGCACATTGACGGATTTTCGATAGGATCGAACGATCTTACACAATTGGTGCTGGGCCTGGATCGTGATTCATCGTTGGTGGCTCATTTGTATGATGAACGCAATCCTGCCGTAAAAAAAATGATTTCATCTCTGATACGTTCGGCGAAAAATAATGGCGTCAAAGTGGGCATCTGTGGGCAAGGACCATCCGACTTTCCCGACTTTGCCCAGTTTCTGGTGAGGGAAGGAATTGACAGTATTTCCGTCACGCCGGATTCCTTTGTGAAAACGGTACGCGCCATTTCAAAAATAGAAAAAGAACTTTTGAAAATACCGGCATGAAAAATAACTCTTACGACCCGAGATATCCGGGAATAGATGATCTTGTTAAAAAAGCAAAGAAGCGTATTCCGAAATTTGCTTTTGAATACCTCGATGGAGGTTGCAATGAAGATGTAAATCTTTATAAAAATACGGCCGAGATCCGGGAAGTGGAGCTTGTTCACCGTTATCTTGCAAAGCAACAACCAGTATCGTTGCAAACCGAATTGTTCGGTCATTTGTATGATGCGCCGTTTGGTATTTCGCCTGTTGGACTACAAGGGCTTATCTGGCCCAATTCACCCGAAATACTCGCCCGTGCAGCATTTGAGCACAACGTTCCGTTTATTCTGAGTACCGTAAGTACCAGTTCCATCGAACGTGTTAGTGAGATTACTGAAGGGCGTGCCTGGTTCCAGTTGTATCATCCTTCAGAAAATTCTTTGCGCGACAAAATCATTCAGCGCGCAGAAGCGGCCCATTGCCCAGTACTCGTTATATTAAGCGACGTGCCGACATTCGGATACCGCCCACGCGATATTCGCAATGGCCTCGCCATGCCGCCGCGCATGACATTGAAAAATATTTTGCAGATTACCGGTCGCCCCAATTGGGCGCTGAAAACACTGGCACATGGTCAACCTTCTTTCGAGATAATGAAACCCTATATGCCAAAAAATCTCAACATGCAAAAGCTGGGAGTTTTCATGGATGCGACGTTCAGTGGTAAGCTTGATGAAGAAAAGATCAAACCCATCCGTGATATGTGGAAAGGAAAGCTCGTGATAAAAGGCATCGCAAGCGAAGCGGATACAGAAGCAGCCATTCGTTTAGGCATCGATGGTATCATTGTTTCTAACCATGGAGGAAGACAACTGGATGCCGGAAAATCGGCTATTCATGCGTTGAACGGAATAATACCAAAGTTTAAAGAAAAGATCACCATTATGATGGACAGCGGCCTGCGTTCCGGTCCGGATGTGGCGCGCACAATCGCGTCTGGTGCAGCCTTTACCTTTATGGGCCGCACTTTCATGTATGGCGTGGCCGCTCTTGGAAAAAACGGAGGTCATCATACAATCGCCATCCTCAAAAGACAGTTGCAGCAGGTTATGGAACAGGTTGGATGTAGCCAGCCATCCCAGCTCCAAGATTTTCTGGCTCCGTAGTGCAATGTAAAAATAACTTATCAAAAGGCCAATAATAGTGTGGGAGCGCCTTTGTAAAGGCGCTATCTTCAGTAGCTAAAATAGTTCGATTCAATCAATTTGAAATTTGCGTATGAAAAAAAATCTTCTTCTGTTCTTTGTGTCCATTTGTTTTTTCCAGGCCATGTCGCAACAAAAACAGAACGCTCCGCTGAATAAATTTATCGATGCCCGTTTTGGACTTTTCATCCATTGGGATATGTCCAGCGTGGCTGGAACGGAAATCAGCTGGTCGCGGAAAGCCACCAAACCTTTAGACATAACAGGAGATCCTGCCGGCTATGTAGAAGACACCGCGTATGACCATCTTTACGAAAAATTCAATCCACAGAACTTCCATGCTGCAACCTGGGTAAAGCTCGCCAAAGATGCCGGTATGAAATACATCGTATTCACTGCGAAGCATCACGGAGGTTTTGCCATGTGGGATACTAAACTCACCGATTATTCGATCATGCACACGACATTTGCCCGCGATGTAGTCAAAGAATTAGCGGATGAGTGTCACAAAGCAGGTTTGATGTTTGGATTGTATTATTCTCAGCGCGATTGGCACCAGCCTGATTACGGTATTGGAGATAACAAAAAATACCTGGAATACATGAATGGCCAGCTAACCGAATTACTTACGAGGTACGGGAAAATAGATATTTTGTGGTGGGACAGTTATGGCCATGGGGACTTGGAACAATTCTGGCAAATAGACGAAACCTACCGGCTTGTAAAAAAACTACAGCCTGATATTCTTATGAACAATCGTATGGCTGTACTCGCCGAATATAACAAACAGCCTGCGGCATATCTGGGCGATTGGGATACACCAGAACAGCGGCTCGGCGAATTTCAAAATAACAGGCCATGGGAATCCTGTATGAGCCTGGTAAAAGTGCCCGATGGTGGCGGATGGTCTTATCGCCCCGATGGATCCGTGCGTGGCTACGAAGAATGTATTCGTACACTGGTAAGCTGTGCAACCGGCGATGGCAACCTGTTGCTCGATGCTGGTCCGGATGCTACCGGAGTTATTCCCACAGATCAGACCAGCAGATTGCTGGAAATGGGGCAATGGTTAAAGAAATATGGCGCCAGTATATACCAAACACGTGGCGGCCCGTTTCATAACGGTGAGTGGGGCGGATCGACCTTTAATGGCAAGAAAATTTACCTTCACATTGCTACATGGAACAACAACGAACTGGTTCTTCCCGCATTAAAATCAAAGATCGTAAGGGTGACCAACTTTACCGATCCTGCTAATACAGTGGCGTTTACGCAAAATTCTACGTCTGTTGTTATAAAACTTGCAGGCCCGAAGCAGGATAAAATAGATACGATCGTCCTTCTCGAACTTTCGGATGATGCTTCAAAAGAATTTAACAGCCACGTACCACTCGAAGTAATTCCGGTAAAATAAAATGTCCAATGAAGAAAATATGTTTATTCATGTGGTTTACCTGTTGCATGTATACAGCTGTATTGGCTAAACAATCCGATTCGCGTTTGCCTGATACAACATGGGTATACAAACAGGTTGACGGAAAAGAACTACAAATGTTTGTTTTTCTACCGGATGATTATTACCGGTTGAAAAAGGAATTTCCGGTTATGGTATTCTTTCATGGCGGTAGTTGGGTAGAAGGAGAGGCCAGCTGGCAATTTCCGGACTGTGCCTATTGGAGCCGGCGCGGCATGATTGCGATATCTGTTGATTACCGGTTGAAAGAAAGGGATCATGTGGAAGTGCCGTTGGAATGCTTAAAGGATGCTAAATCCGCGATACGTTTCGTGAGAAAAAACGCAGTGATGCTAAAAGCCGACACCCAAAAAATAGTAGTGGGAGGCGATTCTGCCGGAGGACAGCTTGCGGCCGCATTAGCAACCATCATGGCAAAGGAAACAAACGATAGCTCCGATGATCTTTCCATTTCCTGCAGGCCTGATGCGGTTATTCTCACCAATCCATATTTTAAGTGTGTATCCTATCTCTCTCCGCCCGGGTATATTGTCGGGGGATTGCCGCCGTTCATTACGTTTTTAGGCGATGATGATGTGGCCATTACTGTGGATGAGATGAAGGCGTTCAGCAGCGCATTAAAAAAAGCAGGAAATTATGCTGAACTTTATATTGGGAAAGGAGGAAAGCATGGGTTTTGCAACGGGCGTGACTCTTCGAATCCCTATTTTTACTGGTCGGCCGAATTGGAAGATAATTTCCTGGTAAAACAGGGGATCCTTACCGGCCCGTCACTTGTAAAAATTCCCGCAGGCGTAGTCGCCCTTACCCGCAGCCAATATGATGTTTACTGATCGTCCGTGCTATTACTAATTGTGATATACGGTGCTTTTTTCTAAAAATTCTTTCTGGTAATTCAGAGGAGTTTTACTAGTGATCTGTTTGAAATATTTATGAAAACTGGCAAAATTGAAGAAGCCGCTTTCGTAGCAGATCTGCTTAATACTGATCCTGTTTTCGATTAACAGCTTGCAAGCCATACCAACCCTGATTTCTATCAGGAAATTGGAATAGGTTTTCTTTGTGCGCGATTTGAAATAGCGGCAAAAAGAATTTGGACTAATATACGCAATGGCTGCAATTTCTTCCAGCAATATTTTCTTTTTATAATTGGCAAGAGAATATTGGTATACCATGTTGATGCGATCATTTTCCGAGAGCTTCCTATCGGGCTGAAATGTTTCTGAAGATAACATCACGATGTCTTCAGATTCGGAGATAGTGAGCAACGCTTCATGCAACAGCAGTATGCGTCTCGGTCCATCGGCGAGGTGCATCTTTTCCAATAGGAGTCCGAGAAACTCTTTTGTTTTACCCGTTAGCTTTATTCCCCTTTTTGCATTTTCCAACACTTTTCTCAATGGCAGATTTTCCGGTATATCCAGGAAAGAACTTCCCCAGAAATTATCACAAAAATGTGCCACCACAATGTCTGGTTTTTTTTCGCCTTCTGCGAAATAATGCTGGTCAAAGCTCCAAAAGTGCGGGAGATTGGCGCCAACGATAATGACATCGCCGGTGTGAAAAGTCTGGATGCTGTCGCCGATAAATTGCGTACCCGATCCTTCCTTGAAATAGATGAGTTCCACTTCGGGATGATAATGAAGATGATTGTTAACAAATGGAACATTATCGCGCCGGATGCTGAATGAACACGCGGGACCCGACGACACTTTTAATAACTGAGGCTTCATAATATGGCAATTCTGGAATTAAGTTAAGGTCTTTATTCTAAAAAAATATCAGAATAATCATAAAATGCCAAAATAGCTTAATTTTTTGCAAATCGATCACCTGTCATCTTAATCATGCAGGCGATTCAAAGATCCGCACAAGGTTGTATAAAATTAAAAAATTACTGAAGAATTTCAACAAGCTTGATCCTCGTCGTGAAAAAAATAAACTTTTATGCCAACATATTTCACAAACAGGAAAATAACCTTAAAAAGATTTAATTCGGGATTCCTTTATTCCTAACAGTTTTATATGGAAACCATTTTTTAAACCAGTTTGCTCAATTCTTCTGCTGTAAAGTTTTTTAATTCACTTGTTCAGTTATTTTTGATTTTTTGCACCTATTCTACATCTGCAAGCAGTGGCCGGCCACCATTTTCTTTGCCTGGCTGATGGAAAGACGGCCCCTCTTCAAACGATGCCGGCGGCATGATTTTCCATGATACCCGTGTGACAGATCTGCGGACCCATTTGTCCGCCATCAGCATGAACATCGTTAATTATTTTTTGCCAACCCGAAAGCGAAGCCGCACTGTAAAAACGAGGTACATTGTTGTCATTTGAAGATGATGGCCGATTAATTACTGTGCCTTCGCTTAATATCAGCCTAACTTCTCCCGCAGTGAGTCTTTCGTGATATTTTGCAACATTGTCGCCAGGAATTCCATTTGGGGAAAACGAGCGCGTCATCGGAGCCATCACAAATCTGTTTCTTAATCTGAGCATTTTGAGTTTCAAACAGTTTGAATAAACTTGCTGTGTCCATAATATATCTTATTTTTTGTGCTGGAACCTGTATCAGCAAATACGAAAGATGAACGATAATTTTTACATACTGCTGCTCATCAGCGTCGCGGGCGTTGCGATGATCATCATCAGCTTTATATTATTGCAGGTACGAAACCGCAACAGATCGCTGCGGCAGCAGCAACAGCTTTCGGCGGCGGAGATATCGCATCAGAAAGCCCTCTTGCATGCGGTGATCACTTCCCAGGAAACGGAGCGGCAACGCATCGGCAGCGATCTGCATGATGAAGTGGGAACTGCCCTGTCGTCTTTGCGTATGCTCATTGAGAAGCATACGGCCATAGAACGAGGTATGGACGAAAGCTTTATGATCCAGTCAAAAAGTATCATCGACAACGTTATCAGGAATGTGCGGGATATATCGCACAATCTTTCGCCGCGTATCAGCGGCCGCTTTGGATTTTATGATGCCATCCATGAATTGTGCCACACAGTAGATATTTCAGGAACGATCAGCGTTTTGCTTGAATTCGACGAACAACAGATGCCTGCGGGATTTAACGACCATTCGGCGATGGCGGTTTATCGTGTGTTGGCGGAATTGATCAATAATACCATTAAGCACGCGGCTGCAAAAAATATAAATATCAGTTTTAAAACTTTCGATACCAATATAAATATCCGTTATACAGATGACGGCACCGGTTTCCATCACGGGAAGCGGCACGGTACCAACGGAATGGGATTGCGCAATATAGAAAGCAGGCTCACGATGGTTGGTGCCAAGTGGGTATTTGACGGGGTTGAGGAAAAGGGATTTTCAGTCAGCGTGGTAGTTCCGGTAAATGAATCGCAATGAAAAGGGCCATAAAAATTACGGCCCTTTTATAAAATAATACCCTTCTACTAGTTTGTAACGGCAGGTGCCTCCACTGATATCTTCGGGTATTCATTAAGATCCACACCGAAATCAATAGCACCTTTCGCGCTCGCCGGCGAAGAAGATGAGGTGCTGTCAAGAACATCTTCCAGGCTATTACTGGCTGTTTTGAAAGACACGTTTTGCGCCTTTTGAAGGAAGGCCACGAAGTTCTTATAATCATCCGTAGTATTGTCCAGTACACTCGCTTTAATAGCGGTAACATAATAATCATAATTGAAGTTGAACGTCACCTTGTCTACATTCACGCACGGTGAAGTGAATTCCTGCTGGCTGGAGTCGACAGAAATATAGTAATATTTTATCTTCGGAAAATAGATGAAGTTCGTCCCTGAACTGTCTGTCTGTACAGCTTCGTGGCAAAGGCCCACAAGGCAGGTGCGGTAACTCTTTGACCGATCGTCCCAACTGATGCGCAACGAGTTGCCCACACCCTGGATGAATTTGGTTGCGTCGGCTACCAGGTTTTCCGGCAATACCATTGCGTCGAAGATCATTTTAATCATGTCCATGCTGAAATCAACGGTTGTTTGCGTTTCGGAATAGGTTTCCTGTGTGATCTGGAACGCAGAGAAACCTCCTGCCTGAACCATCAGGTTTTGCATGAAGTGAGTAACGGAAGGATCCCATTGCGTGGCAGGAACAGTATCTCCGGGCAACACTTTAGCAGGATTTGCTTGCAGATAAGAAAACACGCGGCCGCGCATGCTGGCGAAGAAATTTGCTACCATGTCGGCTACTTGCCTGCCGGTTGCAAACTTTGGATCTTTTGTAACAAAAGAAGTGGAAAGATTTACAAACGACACGAGGCCGTCGGAATCCTGGAAGGTACCGGGAGTATCATCGGCCGTACTGGCCTTTCCTGTAGAAGGTGATGCGGTAGAAAGCAATTCGTCCAGTAATTGATCGGCGCTCTGAGATTGATTTGAAACTTGCATGTGTGTAGTTTTTTGTTGTTTTTAAAAATGTTTGACAGGATCAAAACAACCTTCTTTTTCGATTTTGAAACACAGCCCTTCAGTCGTTTTTTTAACCAGGTTTTTTAACCTGGTTCGTACCTGTTTTTAGACTGTTGATGAAAAGCGGTAATTGTACGCTCATTTCAAATAAAGGGATAAGATAGATTTGTGCCTGTCAAATAATTCATCAAACAATCATATCATTATGGAAAGGATCAACAACATCAAGATTGCCGCGTTGCATCGAGGCAACAAGGGGCTGGTGGCTACGGCAGTTGAAGGGGCCTATTATTTCGTACCCGGTTATGCGAAATCTATTGTCGTTCACAATCCTGTAAACGAACCCGGCAAAAGTTTGGAAGAAAACCGTATATATGCCGTTGCAGCTACCAAAATAATAGATGGGCATCCGATACCGGTAACAAACGATTATCGCCTCGTGGCTATAGATAATACCGTAGATCATGGCATTGCCGGTAAGGTATACGTATTTATTCAGTAATAGTATGCAGGTCAGATGGTAATTTCAAACAAGCCATTTTGAATGGCAAAAACTACCAGTCCGGCTGTATTCTTACAGCCGGACTTTATTAAAAGATTGTTGCGGTGACCATCTACCGTGCGTACGCTTAAAAACAACCGTGCGGCAATTTCAGGATTGGTAAGTTCCTGGCAGATGAGCCGCAGTACTTCTTCTTCGCGCGTGCTCAATTCAAAAGGAATATTATTTACATTGCGCAATACCTGGTTCTTATAAATAGCAGCATTGCGCATAACTTTCATCGTGGAATAATTAAAATAAAAACCGGATCTCGCGGTAGTGGTTATTGCGGTCACAAGTTCCTGCTTGTCGCAATTTTTGGCAAGATAGCCGCAAACGCCGGCTTCGATCATCCGGTAAATCAGCCTTTCCTGCTCATACATCGATACAACGATCACTTTGATGGCAGGATAGCTTAGATGCAGAAGATTGTTGAGTTCCATGCCGGTCATGTCCGGTAATTTCATGTCCATCAGCAAAACGTCCGGCAGCCGGGTAGCTTCCTTCAATTTGCCGATAAGTTGCGCACCCGTTTCCGCTTCAATAACAAGTTCAAACTCCGGTACGCTGTTGATCAGCAAAGCCAGTCCTTGCCTGAATAGATGCTGGTCATCCACGATTGCAATGCTGGTCTTACTCATTGATAATGATAAATTTTTTGTTTAAAATGAGGTACGAATCGTTTGTAAAAATTAAACAAAAAAAAAGAATGAAAAAACAAATATTTTCGAAATAGCCGCAATCCGTTATCTGAACTGCCGTTGGCGATCTGCGGGTATTGACTTAAACTTAACTATCTGCCCCGTAAACTCTTTAAAAAATACTTCTTAAATTTACTATGAGTTGGAGGGATACCAGTTGGAAATGACACGATGATTTTTCAATGCCCGGTAATCCGCTGAAGTAAGCAACCGTCAGGTTGACTTATAAACCCTAAACTATATTTATAACCATAGATTAATATTTAACACATGGCAAACAATGGATCAGATCAGACGGAAGCGTTGGATCTAAATGAAAATACCAACAAGCATGATGGTTTTAGCGAAGGCGACGAAGCGAAATGTCCGTACAGCGGGGCAGCATTAAAACAAAAACCCGGACATGGTCCCGTCAATCGCGACTGGTGGCCGAACCAGCTCAAATTGAATATTCTCCGTCAGCATTCTTCTTTATCGGACCCAATGGATCAATCGTTCAATTATGCAGAAGATTTCAAGACCATTGATCTTGCTGAATTGAAAAAAGAACTCATCGAACTGGTAAACACTTCCCAGGATTGGTGGCCCGCAGATTATGGAAGTTATGCAGGCCTGTTCATCCGCATGGCGTGGCACAGCGCGGGTACTTACCGCATCACCGATGGCCGTGGCGGGGCGGGAGCGGGAACACAACGATTCGCACCTCTGAACAGCTGGCCCGATAATGCCAACCTTGACAAGGCAAGATTGCTGCTGTGGCCGGTCAAGAAAAAATATGGCAAAGGATTATCGTGGGCCGATCTGATGATCTTGGCCGGCAACTGTGCCTTGGAATCTGCGGGTTTTAAAACCTTCGGTTTTGCGGGCGGCCGCGAAGACGTATGGGAACCTGCAGAAGATATTTATTGGGGCCCGGAACGCGAATGGCTGGGCGACAAACGCTACACCGGTGATCGTCAGTTGGAAAGCCCGCTGGCTGCAGTGCAGATGGGACTTATCTATGTAAATCCCGAAGGCCCGAACGGGAATCCTGATCCGCTGGCGGCAGCGCGCGATATCCGCGAAACATTCGCCCGAATGGCGATGAATGATGAGGAAACGGTGGCGCTCATCGCTGGCGGACATACATTAGGTAAAACACATGGCGCAGCCGATCCCGGCAAATACGTATCCGCAGAACCTGCAGGCGCAACTCTGGAAGAACAAAGCCTGGGCTGGAAAAACAGCTACGGAACCGGCCATGGTGGCGACACTATCACAAGCGGACTGGAAGGAGCATGGACAACCACGCCGTCGAAGTGGAGCAATAACTTTTTTGAGAACCTGTTTGGTTACGAATGGGAACTAACTAAAAGTCCCGCAGGTGCCAATCAATGGAAACCGAAAGGCGATGCAGGAGCGGGACTGGTTCCGGATGCACATGATCCGTCAAAAAAACATGCCCCATTTATGCTCACAACAGATCTCGCCTTAAGGATTGACCCGGCGTACGAAAAGATTTCGCGCCGGTTCTTTGAAAATCCTGCGGAATTTAATGATGCCTTTGCAAGAGCATGGTTCAAATTAACGCACCGTGATATGGGGCCACGTGCGAGGTACTTAGGCAGTGAAGTACCTGCAGAGATTTTGATCTGGCAGGATCCGCTGCCAGCAATTGATCACGAACTCATCAATGACGCGGATATCGCTGATCTTAAAGAAAAATTATTATCATCGGGGTTAAGTAAGTCGGACCTTATTTCCACTGCGTGGGCATCTGCGTCTACCTTCCGCGGGTCAGACAAGCGTGGGGGCGCCAACGGTGCGAGAATACGCCTGGCTCCGCAAAAATATTGGGAAGCCAATAATCCAACACAGCTTTCAAAAGTGCTTGACAAACTGGAAGAAATTCAATCTGCATTCAACAGCGGCGGTAAAAAAGTGTCGTTGGCAGACCTGATCGTTTTGGGTGGCAGCGCCGGTATTGAACAAGCTGCCAAGAACGCCGGATATAATATTACAGTTCCGTTTACGCCGGGAAGAACAGATGCGATGGCAGAACAGACCGATGTAGATTCTTTTGCTGTACTGGAACCGCAGGCAGATGGATTTCGCAATTTTTCAAAACACAGGATGATACTGTCACCCGAAGAAATGCTGATTGACAAAGCACAGTTGATGAAACTCACTGCACCGGAACTTACCGTGCTGGTAGGAGGAATGCGTGTACTGGAAACAAATTTCGGCGGTACAAAACATGGGGTGTTCACAGATCGCCCGGGAACGCTCACAAACGATTTCTTCGTGAACCTTATCGATATGGCTACCACGTGGAAGGCTGCTGAAGGATCCAAAGAAATATTCGAAGGACGCAATCGAAAGACCGGTGAACTTAAATGGACAGGAACCCGCGTGGATCTTATTTTCGGTTCAAACTCCGAACTCCGCGCCATTGCTGAAGTGTATGCTGCCGATGATGCACAGGAAAAATTCGTGAACGATTTTGTGGCTGCTTGGGTAAAAGTGATGAATGCGGATAGGTTTGATCTGTAATCCGCACCGGCTTGATATCAGTTGTATAAACAAAGGCCTGGGAAACCAGTCTTGATCCCGGATTTATCCGGGATCAAAGCTGTACCGGCACTCAGAAGATCAACCAGGCACTAAAGAAAAGAGCCGGGTAATTGTAATCGAATGGATTCATAAGATCTGATATTTGATTTAAATCCGTAAGGAACCGCGAAACCCTCTTGCGGCGTAATAAGATTCAGCCCCATTGTGATATACGAAAACGGTATCATAGCGACGATCGCAAAACAGTGCGCCACCGAGTTTCCGGATATCAGCGGGTGTTTTTATCCAGCTAGAAGTTTTAAGATCAAACTTTCCGAGCTGCTGCAAGCTGCGATATTCATCTTCGGAAAGCAGCTCGATGCCCATATCTTCGGCAGCCTGAACTGCACTGTTCGCGGGCTTATGTTCTTTGCGTGCTTCGAGTGCAGGATGGTCGTAGCAAAAACTGCGGCGATCCTTCGGGCTCTCGGGAGAACAATCGTAAAAAATATATTCGCCTGTTTTTTTGTCGATGCCCGTCACATCCGGCTCGCCGCCGGTTTGCTCCATTTCGTACAAAGACCAGATTTTTTCCTTACCGGCTTCGAGCCTGGCTTTTACTTTTGCCCATTCAATACTTTTATGTCGCGGCATGTTTTTTTCAAACCTTTCCTGTAGGATGTCAAACAAATCCTGCTGTTGTTTGGCAGATAATTTTTTCTGATTACTTTTCATGTGCGTATAGGAGTTTTAAAATTATTATAAATAGATTCGGGAAATCTTTTTTGTTTCAAGAAATTTTATAGCTGTTTGCCGGTATGGAATCATGATTAAATTTAGGAAAAGTTAATTTTAAGTTGTGAACGAAATAGGAAAAAGAAGATATCAAATATCGAAGAGTTGGTTATATTTACTCAACTAAAAATAAAATCCATGGCGACAAAAAAAGCTTCTGCTAAAAAATCTACGCTTATTAAAATTGCAGAAACGATCGGCACTGTGGCCGGAGAAATTTCTGTAAAAAAGGATCAATTAGTCAACCTGGCATCCGATGCTTTTGAATCGGTTAAATCCGGCATGAAAAATCTTGCTTCTAAGGAACAAGAAGTAAAGAAGTCTGTAAAAGCCGATGTAAAAAAAGCGGGTAAAAAAGTCGCAGCGGTTAAGAAAACAATAAAAAAAGAAGTAAAGCAAGTTGTGAAGCCTGCGGCTAAAAAAATAGCTGCTGCGAAAAAGTCCGTGAAAAAATCAGCACCTGTCAAAAAAGTTGTATCCGCTGAAAAAAAGGTCGTAAAAGTCGTAAAAAAAGCAGTAAAGAAGACTGGTTCAAAAAAATAAGTAGCGAATGTATTTTCAAAGTATTTCAATCGAAATAACTGGTTTAAATATTTTAAAATAATGTGGGGTATCGTATAACGGAGCGGATGAAATTTGATAGCCTTCCTATAGAATAAGCGTTTTTGTGATTCGGGAAAAATCCATCGGGCTAAAATTCCGTATCTTAGTCATATATAATTGCAACCTCTATGGCAAAAATCCTGCTGGTAGACGATTCTACGGAATTGCTCGAATTGTTCTCAATGATCCTTACGGCCAAAGGAAATCTCGTTCGCACCGCTACCACCATTAAGCTGGCAGAGCAACAACTGGCCGCAGTGAGGCCCGATCTTGTTTTTTTAGATGTTAATCTTAAGAATGAAGATGGGCGTCAGTTGTGCTACGTTCTTTCTATGGATCACAATATCCCGGTAATTCTTATTTCCGGTGATGCGGTGAAACTGGAGAACCATACCCGATTCGGCGCCATAGCGGTGCTGGAAAAACCTTTTCGTGCCGACCATGTACATGCTTTGATAAAAGCTGTAGCAGCCAAGTGATTTTATCTGTAAAGATTTTAAATATGTACGAATGAAAAGTCCCGCCAATCTGCGGGACTTTTCATTCGTACAATAAGTACTACTATTTTTGAACAACCATTCTGGTAATATATTTTTCTGTACCCGTTGTTTCAATTACGTAAACACCGTTGGCAAGATTGGCAGTATTGATCTTTAATTGTTGAATGCCGGCATCTACAACCAGGTTGCGTATCAGGCTTCCGGCCGCATCATATATTCTGATGGTCGTTTGCTTCGCACTTCTGCTGATGTATAGGGTAGCGTCTGTACTCACCGGATTGGGTACAAGCACAGGAGCGGCATTTCCGGGTTTGGTAATGTTTACGGTTTTCGTCTCGGAAAGGTTAACACGGCCGTCGATATCCCGCATTTTTAACCGGTAATAATTTCTGCCTGCCACCGGGTCGTTGTGAAGTGCGTTATAATTATTAGTGTTCTGGTTTTTTGCGGATAGCGTAGCGATAGTTGACCATATTGTATTATTCGGACTCCATTCCACATCAAAATTCTTTGCATTCACTTCCATTGCCGTTTTCCAATCCAATGCAACGCGTCCGCTGCTTTCCCTCGCATTGAAATCGAGCAAAGTGAGCGGCAATGGTGATGACGTAACAAATATTGGTAAAAGTGTAGTGTCGGTTCTTGAGCCTGCCTCATTATAAATGCCCGTTTTCAACATTGCGCCGCAGCCGTTCAGTCTCAGAATTTCATCTATATACCATCCTTCCACAGAAAGACCGTCGTCCGATTCCTGGCGGAACCTGATTTGTACCGGCGATGTACCAAAGGAAGACAGGTTAAGCATTACTTGTTGGAAACTTCTGCTGGTTCCGCTGAATGCGCGCCTTCCGGCAAGAGCGGTTCCTGAACTCATTGTCGTGTTGTAAGTATTGACGGAAAAATATGGTGAAGCATCGGTCCATGTTCCGCCGCCATTTGCCGACAATTCAACAACGCCGCCATCATACGTATTTTCAAAATTGTAAAAATGCCAGAAGGTCAATATGCTCAGGTTGTTTACTGCGGATGCGGCTGTAGCAGCTGAAGCAAGATTTGATGAACTTACCGTGGCGGATTCAGATCCAAACCATGAAGCCGATCCGTTGTGTTTCCTGATAGCGGAGGTTGTCCAGGCCGGCGATCCGGCGGAAGTAAAGCCACCAGAGGTATTTCCATCACGGTCATCGTTAATCACCTGTGTAACCGGGCAACCGGCCGCGGGTGCCTGCAACGTAATGGTGAAATTCTTTGTTTCCTGGCTGGCGAAAGAAGTAGCAGGGAAACTAAGAACGTTTCCACTTAAAGTGCCGGATGGCGTGCTGCTTACATAGGTGAACCCGGCCGGGATAGTGTCGCGTACTACATAGTTTGAAAGTGGTGCGCAATCGCAGGTGAGTGTGTGTGAAACTGCTTGCTGTGCCGACGGTGCCACTTGAATAATTGGTGAGTTGCTTACCTTAAGAACAGCAGGAAGATCAAAGGCGGCAATTTGATCTGTTGCACTTGTAGACAGGCCCTGCACCGCGCTGTAACCCATTCCGCGTTTTGCAAAAGCTGCCCAGATCACGCACTTGTGAGCGTTGTTATAAAGAATAGAGTCTGCCGTGAGAATAGCATTGCGCGCATCCAGGAAGCCAGGGCCGCATGTCTGCAATTTCATCCCGGTCATCACGAGGTTCAATGCGATCACATTTCCGCCGGTTCCGGTACTGTTATAAATGTCCGGGGTAATGGAACCCACCTGCTGGATGATTCCCCATGTCATTTCCCATATGGCAGAACACCAAACTTCGCCGATATTATGTACTTCGGTACTGGCGGCAACATCTGCATAGGTCAATGGGTTGGCGGAAATATTAGTAGTATAAGGATAACGGCGGATGCCGCTACCAGTAGTTGTTTGACCAAAAGCATAGGTTCCAACCGGACGTAAATTAGGTCCGTCTGTGATGGCGGCTGTTGACCAGTTGGTAGTGAGCATCAATGCCAGGTAATCGCTCCAGCCCTCGCCACCTTGTTCGGCATTTCCCAGGCAACTGCTGTTGGCCGGTCCGCCAGTGAGCCTGTTGGACACACCATGGCCATATTCATGCGTGATGATTCCATTGTCAAGATCACCATCAAGGTAGATTCCGGTTGCCAATGTAATAGTAACCGGCACGGATGCATTTATTTGCGCCAATATCTGGTTCGCAGTAGCAGTGGTAATACTCACACACGGGATCGTTACGGAAGCGTCGGTACCACCTAAGCCTAATAAGGTTGGATAATATAGTGCAACACCCTTTGCTCCCGCGTTCTGGGCATTTTTCACTTTTACGATAAAATTGCAAACGGTTGCATCTATCAAAACAATTTTACCAATGAGATCGGCTGGCGTAAGTGCTGCGGCGCAACCTGTATGCGTTGATTGACCAGGATCGTACTGTACTGCAAGTCCGGATACCGGACCGACGTCCACCAATTTGTTTGGTGCCGTGAAACTGTTTTCTCTTGCGGCAAAAGTTCCGTTCAATGTGGAAGAACTCACAGTGAATAAGGGCGCCGAGGACCACGTGTACATCTGCATTCTTCCACTGGTACCATCATTTGGCGTGCTGAAATTGGCATTATTATATCCCGCACTATCCTGTGCATTGGCGTTTACGTAATCATTGCCCAAGCCGCCACGACCAAGATTATCTGCCTGGAAATTTCCTGCAACTTCCGTAAGGCCATATTGGTAGGTAACATCATGGACGATATTGTTCCAGTAAAAAAGATTGTCGAGGGCAACTTTTTTGTTTTCAACATTTAGCCAGGGCTGAACCGAAGGATTGAGCGTATGAGTAAAAGTAAGTGTTGCTCCACTTGTAGTGGAAGTGTCGGGCCAGTTTCTTGTAGCATCCGAACCATTGTTGGCCCTGCGATCAAGGAAGGCAAAGACATTGTTGCCACGTGTAATCTCATAGTTTGTTGTTCCATCGAAGTGCCAGCCATTGGTAACGGCATTGTTACCTGCGCCTGCTAATGTCCACGGGTTTATTGCATTGCTGAAAGGCGCATGAATAGGGCTTTCCGAAGGAAAAGGAACAACACGGTATATGGCAGTTGCAGCAGTCGGCGGAGCAAAATAATTTGTGTGACTAGCTGTTACTGCATGTGAAATATTATCAACTTTTTTATTGTTGTCGACTGGAGGGGCCATTTCCGGGAATTCAATTTTTTCGTGAATCGTCCAGTTGTCTTTTTGAATATATGCCCCCGAAACCGCATCGATCCTTACGTTCCACCAATCCGACGAGCCGGCAACGTCGATGTTTATGTTCCAGGCCAGTTTTACAGATTTTTTATCATCGGCGGCAACCCATACGAGCGTGGCCTCAATAGCTTGCCTGGCGATATTACCCGAACTGATCAGGTATTTTTTTTCCGTTGCAAATCGATCGGCAGCGATGGTAAATGCAGCCTGGTCGTTTAAGCCAAGATGATTTGCGGCAGCTTTTACCGCCTCGATTGCAGACTTCGCCTGGCTGATGCCGGCAGCTTTTGTGGCGATACCAGGTAAATATGAGCCGGATGAAGTTTGCAATATGTCATTCTTAAAAGCGGCAGAAATGATCGTATTGAAAACCCTGATTCCATGATAAGATTGCTGCACGTATAAAAACGTCAGCCCGGTGAAATCGTCCTTATAGCCGTCCGTGATCACCGCATCATTCACATCGGATTTTGAAATGCCCATCAAAGACGCATTTTTAACCAGCAGATCGCGAAATGTTTTATTATCATTTGGATTAGAGGTATTGTTAGTTTGCGCCATAGAATCGGGCAGCAGCAAAACGAAGAAAACGATAAAAGAAAAAAATGAAAAGAAAAATTGTTTCATGTGTGAGCATTTAATGATCGAATATAATAAAAAACGCGCATGGTACGCACGTATACTACATTTTAGGTAGAGTAAACGCTGCTAAAAAAATGTCCCGTTTGGGGATAATAAATTTTGCCGGTTTTAATTTCGTGGTTTTGTGGAACAATACCATACATGAACTTCAGGGATTTGGAGCCACCCAGTGAGGGCTGCGCCCATAAAGCTGCGGACTGCAAGGATGGCTTGCTGAATACCGGCTTCTATCAACCGCCGTGGTTAGCGTTTTTTTTATTGTGGACAAATGATGTTTCGGTTTGTTTGCTGGTCAGTAGCAGTTCCTTGAATTTGTACTAACCGGTAAGACATTGGGGTTAACGAATATCCTTACCTTCGGTTTTCTAAAATTCATCTTATGTCCAATATCGGGTTGATAATTGAAGAACGCGCCGCCAGCATCGGCAAATTCATAGTGGGCCGCTTGCTTCCGTTCAGGGAAAAGAGGATGGTTGGACCATTCATTTTTATCGATCATATGGGTCCGGCAAAAATGAATGAACGCGAAAATTTTGACGTGATGCCGCATCCGCATATAGGGCTTTCCACGCTCACCTTTTTATTTGAAGGAAACATTCTTCACCGCGATACGCTGGGCAATGAAGTGGAAATAAAACCCGGGGCAGTAAACTGGATGACAGCAGGAATAGGTATTGTTCATTCGGAACGTACGCCGGAATATCTCCGGTTTTCCGATAAGTTTTTACATGGGCTGCAAATATGGGTAGCACTGCCGAAGGAACTACAGCAGATGAAGCCGGAATTCTTTCACGTGGAAGAAGGTGATATCCCTGTATGGAATGCAAACGGCCTTCGGTTCAAACTCATAGCCGGCGAAGCTTTTGGCCGTAGATCCCCTGTGCCTGTTTATAGCAGATTATATATGTTGGAAATAAAAAGCAGTGCAAAGCGAACTTTAAATATTGGCAAGGATCTTTTTGGTGAGTCCGGTTTGTATATTCTTGAAGGTACGATTGAAAGCGAAGGGAATATTTACGAGTCGAAGCAGTTGCTGGTGGCAAAGGAAAGTAGTCTTTGTGAATTTACGATTGGGGAAAACACCACAGTGTATATTTTTGGTGGAGAACCTTTTGCGGAAGAACGTTTTATCGATTGGAACTTTGTGTCCACGGACCGTGAATTGATCAATGCTGCCAAACAAAAATGGCTGGATCAGGCCTTTGAAAAAGTGCCTGGCGACGAAGTGGATTTTGTGCCGTACCCGATAAGGTTGTAAGTTTGGATATGAGCGTTAAGACAGTGAATTTTTCCAAAATGCCGGCCGTTTTTCATAAGTTTAACCGATAACGATACCTATCTTCGCGCACAAAAATATCGTGTGTTCACTCATTGATCCATCCACTCATTAACCATGAAGTATTATAAGTTTATAGGAATTGCAACCTGCATCCTGCTGATTACGGCCTGTTTTTTACCATGGACCTATCACGCGGATATCAATGAGAATTTTTCCGGTTTTTATTCCCGTAACAATGAATATGGCAAGCCCGGCAAGATCACGGTATTTTTTGCTGTAGCATCAATATTATTGATTGCAACCAACAGGATATGGGCAAAACGCGTGCACCTGTTTGTTACCGGATTGCTGGTGGCATTTACCATCCGAAACTACATCGTTTTCACCACCTGCTATTTTGGCTATTGCCCCGAAAGAAAATATGGATTGTACCTGTTGTTATTTTCTGTGGTGTTGATGATAGTGGTGGCTGTTTTACCTGATGTGAAGCTTGATTCGAAAACTGACGACCGACAACCGGCAACTAACGATTGACGATCGGCCACTAACGCCCTCAATGGCCGTCAGTGGCCGATTGCCGTTCAGTGCCCGTTACTTCCGCACTTCCTTTGCCCACGCGTCTTTCAAAGTCACGGTCCTGTTGAACACCGGATGTTCCGGGGTTGAATCTTCATCGAGGCAAAAATATCCTTTTCGGAGGAACTGGTACCGCTGATCGATCGATGCGTTTTTTAAGGAGGGTTCGATGAATGCATTTGCTATCTGCAACGAATCAGGGTTGATGTAATCTTTAAAATCGCCTTCTTCCGCAGATGGATCTTCTACCTTAAACAGGCGGTCGTACAATCTAACTTCAGCCCTGTCGGCATGTTGGGCGCTTACCCAATGGATCGTGCCTTTCACTTTCATGCCGCTGTCATCGCTGCCGCTCTTGGTTTCGGGGAAATAAGTACAATAGATGGCGGTAATGTTTCCATTTTCATCTTTATCAAAACTATCGCAACGCACGATATACGCGCTTTTTAAACGTACCAAAGCACCCGGGGCCAAACGGAACCATTTCTTCGCAGCTTCTTCCATGAAATCTTCGCGTTCTATCCAAAGTTCTTTGCTGAAGGGAACTATCCTTTTGCCCAGCGATTCATCCGGCCCGTTCTCACTTTCAAATTCTTCCGTTTTACCATCTTCATAATTGCTTATGATCAATTTTACGGGATCAAGCACGGCCATGGCACGCAACGCGGTATTGTTGAGATCTTCGCGAAGGCAAAATTCAAGCAGGCTGAAATCTGTTGCATTTTCTCTTTTTGCAATGCCGATACGGTCACAAAAATTGATGATGCTTGCCGGTGTAAAGCCACGGCGGCGCATTCCGCTGATCGTCGGCATCCGCGGATCGTTCCATCCTTTTACATGGCCATCATTAACCAATTGCAATAGTTTTCGTTTGCTCATCACCGTATAGGTGAGGTTGCGGCGTGCAAATTCGTATTGATGCGAAGGATAAATTTCCAATTTTTCGATCAGCCAATCGTACAGTTCGCGGTGGGGTACAAATTCAAGTGTGCAGATGGAGTGGGTGATCTGTTCGATGGAGTCGCTTTGACCATGCGCAAAATCATACATCGGATAAATGCACCATTTATCGCCCGTGCGATGATGATGCGCATGTTTGATGCGGTACAGAAGCGGGTCGCGCATCAACATGTTTGTGTGTGCCATATCAATCTTTGCACGCAACGTTCTGGAACCATCAGCAAATTCGCCATTTTTCATTCGCTCAAAAAGATCGAGGTTTTGTTCTTTCGAACGGTTGCGGTACGGGCTGTCCTTCCCGGGTTCAGTGGGCGTGCCTTTCAATTCAGCGATTTCTTCCGACGTGGAATCATCTACGTACGCAAGCTCCAGGTTGATCAGTTTGACCGCATATTCATACAATGTATCAAAATAATCGGATGCATATAGTTCGTTCTTCCATTGAAAGCCAAGCCATTTGATATCACCTTTGATGCTTTCCACATATTCGGTATCTTCCGTAACAGGATTCGTGTCGTCAAAACGGAGATTGGTATAGCCGCCATATTTCCTGGTAAGTCCGAAATTTAAACAAATGCTTGTGGCGTGCCCCATATGAAGGTAGCCATTGGGTTCTGGTGGAAAACGGGTGACAATCGATTTGTATTTCCCTGTCTTCAGATCTTCTTCAATAATGTCCTCAAGGAAGTTGAGGCTCTTTTCTTCAGTCATATATTTAGTTGAATTGCAAAAGTAATGCTTAGAGTTTAGAGATGAGACGTTGCAAGATAGAAGTTAGATGCAAACTCTCCGGTTTGGAGAATAAGGATTTACACGCAAAAATCAAAAACTTTTAATTTTTTTAATAATCAGTATTTTCTATCAATTTACTCATTATATTTATGAATAATTTAAAACTGCTTCAAATTAAACCTTCTAAACGCAGCTTATTTAAATAGTTTTAGAAATGAGGAGCATTTGAAATGTTTACCGCTATAGTTATATTGATTTATAGTAATACTTAAGAAGTTGATCCTGTAAAAAACTAAAAAGCCTGGAATTCGTTCCGGGCTTTTTTATAAGTAAAATCTCTGGTTGTTAAAATCGCTGAATTTCTTAAGCTGATCCCATCTTTTTAAGATGCAGCGCATGCGAGACGACTGCATCGCGCATTCTTTTATATTCAATATATTTTACATTGAAATCTGCGCAGGTTTTTTTTATGATCTTGCTTATTTCCGGGTAATGAATGTGGGAGATTTTGGGAAACAAATGATGCTCAATCTGGAAATTCAATCCACCTACGAGCCAGCTGATCATTTTATTTTTAGTAGCAAAATTTGCGGTCGTTTCAATCTGGTGAATGGCCCATTCGTTCTCGATGTTGTTCGTGTCGCCCAACGGCGTAGGGAAAGAGGTTTCTTCTACAGTGTGTGCCAACTGGAACACGACGCTTAACACAAATCCCGCAAACATTGCAAGTACGAGGAACCCTAACAGCCAGCTTACAAAGCCAACCATATAAATCGGCAACGCGATCATCATTATGTAGTAACCGATCTTGGCCACCCAAAAAGCGAAATGATCAAACGTGCTTAATTTTTTGATAGGAACGATACCGATCTTTTTCTTGAAATATTTTGTGTAGTCAGTAGCAAATACCCAGATAATCAGCAACATCGTGTACAGGAACCAAACATAAATATGTTGAAAGCGATGTATCTTATATTTTTTTTGTGTAGGACACATACGAAGCATCGGTTTGATTTCGATATCATCATCCACACCATCGATATTCGTATATGTATGATGAATGATATTGTGTTTATTGTTCCACATCAATGCGCTGGCACCGAGGCCGTTTACAGAAAACGCCGCGATTTTGTTCCAGAATTTACTTTCACTAAAGCTGCCGTGACCGCCATCGTGCATCACGTTAAAGCCGATGGCTGCTGTAAGGCCACCCATGAAAAGGCATTCTGAAAGAGCGATCCAGGCGGAAGGCGTAAAGAATACCACATGAACATACAATGCTACATAAAGCGTCCAGAATAATACAGCTTTGAAATAAAGCGAGAAATTGCCCGTACTTTTCTTATTGTTCTCGGTAAAATAATTGTTCACTCTTTTTTTGAGTTCCTGGTGGAAGGTAGAACCCTGTATGTTCCTGAATTTTGGAGTAGGAGAGCCGATCTTCATGATTATTATTTGAGTTGAATGAGTTGTTATGATTTTATTTTTCAGCCTGAAAAACTACGTATCTTCTTTGATCAGCACATCAAATGAACGGATACCGATCATTTTTTTGCTGATAAAACCTTCTGCATATTTTACGCCGATCATCTTTCCAAACATCTTGCTTCTGTATATCACGCTTTCCAGAAAATCCGGCGTGGATATGTATGTCTGGGGTTCACCGGTGCCCGGACTATTGAACTGCGTTTTAAATGCCTTTATAGCCTCCAGCTTCTGATCGAAAACATCTGAAATATCATAAACGAAATGAGGCTGTAAGAACCGGTCCTGAATATAATGTAACACATATTTAGGCCGCCATT
This sequence comes from Chitinophagales bacterium, assembly GCA_015655125.1. Classification (GTDB taxonomy): domain Bacteria; phylum Bacteroidota; class Bacteroidia; order Chitinophagales; family Chitinophagaceae; genus Ferruginibacter. Next base: position 52,092 of record JAATFP010000079.1, read on the forward strand.
GTTCCTGGATGTTGCCGTCAATCGTTGTTTCAATCTTTCTCAATCCTGACAAGAATGCCGCATCTGTTACAAGGGCTGCACCTTTTCCATGATCAGGATGCCTGTCTTCCGGTGCGTTGCACAACACGATTTCCGGGCGGTGCTTCCTGATGGCTTCAATCACTTTGCGTTGGTGTGTTTCGTCATTCTGAAAAAAGCCATCTGCAAGAGAAAGGTTTTCCCTGATATTCACACCAAGTATTGCCGCAGAATCTTCTGCTTCCTGCTTCCGCGTTTCCGCCGTACCCCTTGTACCTAATTCGCCTTGCGTAACGTCTATGATGCCTGTTGTTTTCCCCGACTTTTTTTCTGCTAACAGTACACCGGCGCAGCTTAGCTCCACATCATCAGGGTGTACGCCAAAGGCGAGCACATCTATTTTCATATTTTCGATCGAAAATTTATGGTGCAAGATACTCTTTAAAAGCCAAAGGATGTCTTTTAGTAATACACATCAATGTCATAAATGTGTAAATGCTGCCAGGTGAAATTTATTCTTTATTGGGCGGATATTTTGCGGATGTCCCTGTAACCGTACATCCGCTGCACTTCCAGCACAAATTTTTCAATTACAAGGTCTTCGTTTTGTGCATCGTAGGGCTGTTTTAAATTACTGTTAAAGAAAAAAGCAACGGTTTGATAGAACCTGGCCGTAACGGCTCCTTTGTATTCTTTGATGATTTCGTAACAGTTATTTCCCGTTTCCCTGTTGATGAGTTTCATCAGCACTTTGCCCTGGTAAACGGACAGATTGGTGAGCGGGTCCGAAAATTCCTTTTTGAGATCCTTTTCACGCGACTGGATATATTTCCTGCGATCCTCTTTTCTGCTCACTATGGCCAGTTTTTCGTTGATGTCGTTCATCACAATGCCGGCGCGCCTTGCGTACGGATAAGTAACATAAACTGCGTTCCGCAACCGGTCGTATTTCGCCCTTGCAGTCATCTGCGCCTCGTTCATTTTGGAATAGAAAAGGCAGTTTTCAAGTGTTTTTGCTTCAATCGTGTCGCCATTGTAAACAACTGCCTGATGAAGGATCGTATCATTAATTCCATACTGCGTTTGTGCGGCTGCATCGGCGCACACGAAAAAAAGAAAGCAATAAAGAAGGAAATGAAATTTTCGGGTCATATCAGTCAGCAAAAACTTAGATACGTAAATTTAGCACTTTGAGTCAATGTTTATACTCAAAAATGTATAAAGTAACCTTAAAGTGAATAGGTGAATAGGTGCTGACCGCTAACTTTAAAATTATCTGCGAATTCAGCGGCATCAGCAGGAAAATCCCACGATCTCAGCTGTTGGCCAGCAAAAACATATAAAACAACCCGGCGGCCGCCAATATCAATATAACCGCAGATTGTACTGTGCTGAACGTTGCCCTGCGGATCATACTCAATACCAACCCAAGCGCCATCACGATCAATCCGAGCCAGACAATATTGATGTAAGGGAATATATAAGATTTCACGGTAACAAAATCGATCAGCCGATCTGATTCCTTCACACCCAAACGGATCTTGTTGCCTTCGCCTACGCCTTCAAAACGAACGAAAAGATTTTGTGCATATAAGGTATCGTCGTATTTGGTTGCGTCCATGCCCTTCACCTCAACCACGGGCATAGCCTTGAAACGCGCGCCGTCCCTGGCGATCACGGTAATGTCTGCCATCAGTGCCAGGTCGTTCGGACCATAATGATATTTTGCGTTGTTTGGATTGCGAACTACTTTATTGAGGATCATGATACCATTGCTGTAAAATGCAGTGTCGCCTTCTGCAATTTCGGTATCCTTGAATTTTGTTGTATCTACATTATTCGCATCATTGAGCGCGTAAGAAATATAGGTAAAAATATCTTTTGATAGATAAGATTTCGTGTCGGGATTGCTGCTCATATTGTTATCCTTCATGACATATACGTCTGGCGAAACATAAAAGGATTGGGACACATCTTTTGTAACGGGATCTTTTTTCTCGAATAATAATTTGAAGAACTTCCTGCCTTTTTCATGCCCCGCAGAATCACTCTGGTATGTTACTTCATATTCTCCCATGCGGGTTGGTAACTGGCGGATGAGGGTAAGGTTTTCCTGGGGATTATCTTCCTGCTTGGTCATCGGATCCTTGCTCACCGGTATATTCAGCCCGTTTACACGGCTATCGCTGATCACTACTTTATTGCTCGATGAAATGATCATTCCAAGTATCATCAGCGCAAAACCCGCATGGGCAATAGATGCCCCCGCATTCATCACTTTTCCTTTCAACACGCGCCAGATGTAAAAAGTATTGGCAACTAATGCATAGATCGTTGCGAAAGCTGCGATATAGATCGCGATCAGAAAGCCTGCGCCTTCTTTGCGGTAAGTGAATGGGTAAAAAATAAACAGGCATGTTGCGAGAATGATCGCAACGATTGTTGGTAAAACAATTCCTTTTAACAGGTATTGCTTCTTTGTGTCCTTATATTTTAAATATTGCGAAAATGCCGTAAGCATCCCTATGATGATTGCTATCATCACAATCACTTTATTATACGAAAACTCCACTTTCTCCGGCGGAGCAATGGAAGTGCCAAATGTGCTGTTGATCACCGGCACGGAAGTTTTGGCAATAATGAACATCGCTGTTAAAAAGAATACCAATGAACCGATGAACATCCAGAATTCGCGCGAGTTGGTATTTTCTTCTTTATGAATAGCAGGGATCTTTTTGTAATTGATACCGTAATACACCAGCGAACCGACTGTAAACACAGCTACAAATAAAGCAATCATTACGTTGATGGCTTTACCTGCATCGGTAAATGCATGAACGGATGTGTCGCCCAAAACGCCCGTGCGCGTAAGGAAAGTTGAATACAACACAAATGTCATCGTAAGAAATGAAAAGAGGTAAGTAGCGCGGAGGGAGTGCCCTGTGGCTTTGTACACTACCATCGTATGCAGTCCTGCCACCAGTATCAGCCACGGAACAAGCGAAGCGTTTTCCACCGGATCCCATGCCCAGTAACCGCCAAAGCTGAGTGATTCGTACGCCCATTTTCCACCCATCATGATGCCCACACCTAAAATAGCTGCGCTAAATAATGCCCAGGGTAAAACCGGCTTCACCCAGTCGCCGAAACGTTTTGTCTGCAAACCTGCGTAAGCGTATGCAAACGGGATAGTGGTAGATGCAAATCCGAGGAACAGGATCGGCGGATGGATCACCATCCAGTAATTGCGGAGCAAAATATTAAGTCCCATACCATCTTTGAGGAACGACAGGTAATTCGGCTGATCGAAGATCGGCGCGTTAAGTTCATTTCGCGTAAGCGTGAACGGGCTGTTGCCGATCTTTACGCCAAAGAAATAAATACCGAGGATCATCATCAGCAAAAAGAATTGCGCAAAGCTGATTATTGTCATCACCGGCGCTTCCCAGCCATTTACCGATGTTGAATTTCGTCTTATGATAAAAATAGTCCCAAGTACGCTGTGCCAGATGATCCACAACAAAAAGCTCCCTTCCTGGCCCTCCCAGATACAGGCCAGTAAATATTTATATTCCAGTTCCTTTGACGCATGCTTGTAAGCATACATGTACTCGTATAAATGATGGGAACACAGGTAAAAGATGATGCTGAAAACGGTCAATGCCCCGGCCACCTGTATAAAAAAAGCAGCACGTGCAAAGCGAAGCCAGCTGTTCTTTACCGCAAGATCGGTTTGCCGCGAGGCAGTAAAATAGGCGATGGTGGCCAGCAAAGAGGCGATAAAAGAAAGGATGATAAAAAAATGTCCAAGCTGTCCCGGCAGTAAATGTTCGCCTTCAAATTTCATGCGTGAATGGTGAATGATGAATAGTGAAATCTTTAAAACTCTTCTTATGTGGCCGGCAGTTTTAGGCGGGCTGCTTTTATAATTCGCTTTGCTAAAAGCTAGTACCCAAACCTTTATTTGCTGGTCGTTTCATTGGTAACTGTCTTATTCAGCTGTTGCTTATCATCCTTGTATTTGCTCGGACATTTCAGTAATATCTCCTTACATTCAAAATGATCAGCATTCATTCTGCCTGTCATCACGATCCTTTCACTTTTTTCAAGTTCAGAAGGCTTACTGTTGTGATAAACGACCTTTGTCTGTCCGCCCAGACTATCAACGGCATAAAAAGAAAGATAGTTCGGGTTGTTGATCGGGTCGTATTCTACGGGACGTCTTCTGTCCAATTTTGCAATCAGATGAACGAATTTCCCTGGTTTATTTTTTGCCGAAGCAACTGTATCGTAAGTGGAAAGGTCTACGGAATAAGCCAGTAACCCGCATATCAGCGCTGCAATCCCGATCAATAGAGCAATATGTGTTTTCTTCATTCGTTAAAGGTCTAAATATGGTAGGTGTCAGGTTTAAGGTGCTAAATTCAGGGGTTTACCCAACACCAAACCTTACGCCTGCGGAGTACAAAGGTAGCCCAAAACACGAATAGTTAAGATTTTGAAATCAACTTTTTCACATATGGTAAAAGAATTAACAACGACTATCTTTGCAAAAATTTTAATACGCAGTCATGTCTGATTTGTCAACCTTTGATCCTAATTCCGTCGGTAATCCCAACAACAATATATTCGGACTTCCATTTTCAGAAGAAGAGGCCCGCCTGGTAATTTTACCCATTCCATGGGAAGTGACCGTAAGCTACAAAGCAGGTACGGCAAGGGCCCCGGACCATATCTGCACCGCAAGCCTGCAGGTGGATCTGTTTGATCCCGAAGCGCGCGATGCCTGGAAACAGGGCTATTATATGCGGGAGCCGAACAAAAAAATTCTGATTAAAAGCGATTATCTCCGCAAGGAAGCCGAACTGTACATTAATTATATCGCACACGGCGAGATCGTTGGTGAAAATAAGTTTATGTGTAGGAGCCTGAAAGAGATCAACGCGGGCAGCATGTTTCTCAACGATTGGGTATACGACCAGACCAGGCAATTGCTGGATTCCGGTAAACTGGTGGCACTGCTTGGTGGCGATCACAGTACACCCTTCGGGTTTTTCAGGGCGATCGCCGATAAGCATGAAGAATTCGGTATCCTTCAGATAGATGCACATTGCGATTTGCGCCAGGCATACGAAGGTTTCCATTATTCGCATGCGTCCATCATGTACAATGCTATAGAACAAATTCCGCAATTGAAAAAACTGGTGCAGGTAGGTATCCGCGACTACTGCGATGAAGAGCTGGATTATGTGAACAACAGCAATGGCAGGGTAGTAGCATATTTCGACAAGGATATTAAAGAAAGCCTATATGAAGGAAATACCTGGAAAAATATCGTAGACAACATTATATCACAGCTTCCGCAATGCGTATATATCAGCTTCGATATTGATGGATTGGATCCGAAACTTTGTCCGCATACCGGTACACCCGTTCAGGGTGGTTTTGAAACGGAACAGGTTTTTTATCTCTTCAAAAAATTATTACAGTCTGGCCGCAAGCTGGTAGGATTCGATCTTAATGAAGTAGGTGTGAGCCAGAACGAATGGGATGAGAATGTTGGCGCGCGCGTATTGTATCGCCTCTGCAATTTACTCGTAGCAAGCAATTCCGTAAATGGTTAATTTTTCCATCGAAGTACCTGATTCGAAGTCATCATCTTACACGATGGTAACCGGAATCGTATTCCTGTTGAATGTGCTGGTATTTGCATGGCTGTCTTTTGCAGGGGAAAAAAGCACCGCTTCCTCTTTGTGTATTGTTGGGTTGGCACTCAACCTGTCCGCGCTCATGTTGTTTTTTTTATTTAATAAAAAAAACGTCTTCAAAAAATTCCGATTGGATATCATCTTTATCATCAGCGCAATTATTTGGGCCATTATAGGCAAATGGCTGTTGGCCGTTTTGCTGATCGTATTTGCTGTAATGGGTTTTTTTACCAATCGTAAATTGAATATTTTATTTTCTGATGAAGGTATTTTATATCCATCTTTCCCCCCCAGAAATATACCCTGGACGGAAGTATCCGGAGTGATCCTGAAAGATGATATTCTCACTATTGATCTGAAGAATAATCAGCTGTTTCAGTTTTCTCTGGAAAATGATGCCGTTGAAGGATTGGATGCGCCTAAGTTCAACAGGTATTGCCGGGAGATGTTGAATAGCCAATAGTGATTTGTTTACCACATTTATTTTAAGGTTTTCTTTTTTCTCTGCCTTGCAGGCAAGGGTAAAAGTTTAAAGTTGTAAAAATCCCAAATCCGCAACCTGGAAAAACCACATTCAAACCGCTACACGCGCCAAAGCCCCGTACCTACATTTTTCGTAATTTTGCCGCCTTATGGCAGTTTTAACCGAAAGTCCGTTCCTGCTTTACAGCGACGGCGAAGGAAACATTTTCGAGGATACATCATTGTACGTTACCGGCCGTAGCGGCTGGGACGCACTTCCCATACCTGAAGACGAATGGATCCTTTTGCCGGAAGGTGGCCAATTGTATGAACTTCCTGGTCGCCGCGGCATCGGACTGGACGTAGAAACCGGTGAAATGCGCATTTGTGACAAAGGATGGGCCGTTGCCGCATTCATTCCGCCTGCTCATACGGGATTGTACATTGCCGCTTATGAAACAATGCCGGATGCACCTACATTGCCGCTTTTTTGTTACACCGCAGCCGGTTGGCGGGATGATAAGATCTATGTTCCGGCAGTGCGCATAGAACAGGATATCCGCCAGGAAAGTGCGGGTTACCACGAGGGCCAGATAGAGCAGGGGACCAGCAACTTACTGGAAGCATATCCCCACAACCGGTTGGTAAAGCACCTCATGGAAAATTGCTGCATGACCTATACCTGCCCGGCTGCGCGTAACCTTGCATTGGGAAGATGGGAGTGCCCGGTGCCGGTATCGCCGGCATGCAATGCAAACTGTATCGGTTGCATCAGTTTTCAGCCGCAGGAAGAAACGATCATCAGTACACAGGACAGGCTCACCTTTAAGCCCACGGCAGAAGAAATTGTTGAATTTACCGTTCCGCACCTGGAAACTGCACCATTTCCATTGATCAGTTATGGGCAGGGTTGCGAGGGCGAGCCATTGCTGATGTGGGAAACTATAAGGGAATCTATCAAAGAAATACGGAAACACACTGATAAGGGTAGTATCAATATTAATACGAACGGAAGTAAACCAGATGCCGTGAAAGCATTGTGTGAAGCAGGTTTGAACAGTATGCGCGTTAGTATGAATTCGGCACGCGAAAGTGTTTACCTGCCTTATTACCGGCCCAATAATTATGTGTTTAACGACCTTATTGAAAGCTTGAAAATCGTTCGCAGTTATGGCGGCTGGACGAGTATCAACTACTTTGTATTTCCTGGCATGACGGATAGCATTGAAGAATATGAAGCGTTGCGGAAACTTATTCGTGGCACGGATCTTTGCATGATCCAATGGCGCAATTTCAATATTGATCCGGATTGGTACCTCGGCAAGATTGGTGTTACCGATACCGGCGAATGCATGGGTGTTAAGCAATTTATGGAACTGATACAGGAAGAATTTCCCAAATTAAAGTTTGGTTATTTCAATCCGTCAATGGAAAGGATGAAGGGCAATTTTGAGGTGGATTTTGCGCATTAGAAACGTTTTAAGGTTACTGATTACCTTACCAATATTTGTGTTTACCGCACTACAATTGCCCCTACAGGCCGGGCCTGCATTCTGAATGTATAAACCCTTATCTGTATTCGCCGAAAACATTGCGGAGCGTATCTGCTACTTCGCCCAGTGTACAGTAATTCTCAACGGCCTCAATTACAATGGGCATGAGGTTTTCGGTACCATTTGCGGCAACCGTTAATTTTGCCAGGCTGGCCATGGCTTTATCGTTGTCACGCCGCGCTTTGAGCGATTTGAGTTTATCGGTTTGTACTTTCTGAATGCTATCGTCGATCTTGAAAACAGGCGTGGTATTGGTTTCCGTTACCTGAAACTTGTTTACACCCACGCTGATCTTATCTCCGGTTTCAATGTCTTTCTGGTATTGATAGGCACTGGCGGCGATCTCGTCCTGCATGAAACCTTCTTCAATCGCCAGCACGCTTCCTCCCATGGCATCTATTTTTTCGATGAGCTGCCAGGCTGCCCTTTCCACTTCCGTGGTGAGGGACTCAACGAAATAACTGCCTGCAAAAGGATCTACTGTTTCCGGTACACCGCTTTCATAAGCTACAATCTGCTGCGTACGCAGCGCGATGCGTGCGGCTTCTTCGGTGGGCAGGCTGAGCGCTTCGTCGTAACCGTTTGTGTGCAGCGATTGCGTTCCCCCCAAAACTGCCGCCAGTGTTTGAATGGTTACCCGGCAGATATTGTTCAGTGGTTGCTGTGCCGTTAGTGTGCTGCCGCCGGTTTGGGTATGAAAACGGAGCATCATTGCTTTATCATCCGTTGCCCCGAGATCTTTCATGATCTTTGCCCACATTTTCCTTGCTGCACGAAATTTGGCCACTTCTTCAAAAAGGTTGTTGTGTGCATTGAAGAAAAAAGAAAGCCGCTTACCAAACACGTTGATGTTGAGGCCCTTTTCCAGTGCGGCTTTCACGTATGCCTTTCCATTGCTCAACGTAAATGCAATTTCCTGTACGGCGGTGCTTCCCGCTTCGCGGATATGATACCCGGAAATGGAAATGGTGTTCCATTTGGGCAGGTCGGTGGCGCACCATTCGAAGATATCGGTGATGATGCGCATGCTTTGCTTGGGCGGATAAATGTAAGTTCCGCGTGCAGCATATTCTTTCAGGATATCGTTCTGAATGGTGCCGGAGATCTTCTTCAGATCGGCGCCTTGTTTTTTTGCAAGAGCGGTGTAAAAGGCAAGCAATATGAAACCGGTGGCGTTGATCGTCATCGAGGTGGAAACGTCTTCCAGTTTAATGCCGGCAAATAATCGCTCCATATCTTCGAGGCTGTCGATGGCTACGCCCACTTTACCTACTTCTCCTTCAGACAATGCATGGTCGCTGTCGTAACCGATCTGTGTAGGAAGATCGAATGCCACGCTTAATCCACTTACGCCTTGTGCCAGCAAATAGTGATATCGTTTATTGCTTTCTTCCGCTGTGGAAAATCCGGCGTACTGCCGCATGGTCCATAATTTGCCGCGATACATTGTTGGTTGAACGCCACGCGTGAAGGGAAATTCTCCCGGCAGGGAATTGTCAGTTGTTTCTACATCGCCGGATGTATAAAGTTCTTTGATTTCAATTCCGGAATCGGTGGTGATTTTTGGCATAGTCGATAGTCGATAATGATCAGGTAAATTGTGAAAGACAGATGATCAATGGTGAAATCTTCAAAAGATGGCAGAGTTGTATGACTAAAAACCATTTGCCTCCGTCGTAGCCTTTGAGGATTTGGATATTGATCATTGATAGTCGAAATGCAAAGATTCTACATGGCTTTCTTCGCTTCAAACTGCAGCGCATCCAGCACTATTTTGTTCAATTCGGTTTGTTCGGCAAGGCTATATTCCAGTATTCTTTTTGTGAGATCGAAGCCGGAAGCTTCGTGTGGTAATGTGGCAGCCAACTGGTTGATAATATAAATATTCTGATCCTTTAATTTGATAATGGCGTTCCACACTTCAGGGCTTACATATATCTGCTGACTCACGTTATAGTCAAATTCGGATTTGATGGTTTCAATGAGTACGCCATGAAACATACCGGCACCAAGCCCATTATGTTCGGTGCGAGAAACAAGGTTCTTCAAGCCCGCTCTTTCGGCAAATAATGCGAGTCTTTCATAAGCCTGCAATCTGAGCTTTACTGCGTCATTGCTGATACCTGCCCTTTCCTTGAGTTCTTCGCGCATGCGGCTGAATTCAATGATGAGCCACGTGAGAATCAGCAGGCACAGCACACATAGTCCTATCAAGACAGAAAATTCGATATCGATCGCCAGAAAATACATATTGAATATTTAGATTGCAAAAATAGTCAATCACTGCCAACAAATTCCTGTTTTCGAAAACCTCCCTGCCGGCCATTTTTGAATTAAATGTAACTTTGCCTAAAATACAAGATCATGGAAACTATTGAAAAAACGCCGGTAACCTTTACGTCATCGGCGGTAGCTGAAATAAAAAGGCTGATGAATGAGCCCGGCTTCGATACCAATAATTTTTTGCGTGTGGGAGTGAAGGGGGGCGGTTGCAGCGGTATGACATATGTGTTGAATTTCGATGTAAAGACGGAAAAAGATCATCTATTTGAAATCGATGGTGTACAGGCAATCATAGATAAATCACACAGCATTTACCTGCTGGGGATGGAAGTGAACTGGGAAGGCGGATTGAACAGCCGTGGATTTACTTTTAAGAATCCCAATGCGAGCAGTACGTGCGGGTGTGGAACAAGCTTCGCGGTTTAGGTTTAATCAATTGAAAATTAAAAATCAAGAATTAGGAATTTGGCTCTCTGATATTTTCAGGGAGTTTTTTTTGCGTAATTGAGAACCATGGATTGCCATGGGTTGCACCCATTGTTATTGTTGTTCAACCCTTTCAGGGTTGGAAAATGAAAGCCCCCTGAAATTATCAGGGGGCTTTCATTTTATTACCTAGTAAAAATTCGAAGGAATTTTTTAATTCTAAATTGATTAAAGCGCCGGCGCTTTTTCTTTCCTCACAACTACTTCTTTAGCTGCACCCAGCGGCTTGTCTTTTGCAAATTCAAGCAGTACGGGCGCACCAACGAAAATTGATGAATAGGAGCCTGTAATAACACCGATCAACATTGCGAATGCGAAACCGCGCGTTACTTCACCACCGAAGATGAAGAGCACGAGCAATACGAGGAACACCGTTACAGATGTCATGATCGTACGGCTAAGCGTATGGTTGATGGCGCTGTTGATGATCGTTGTTTTGCTCGCACCTTTCATATCGCGGCTGTATTCACGAACCCTGTCGAACACGATCACCGTATCATTCATAGAGAAGCCGATTACCGTAAGGATCGCAGCGATAAAGTGCTGATCGATCTCAAGCGGGAAAGGAACGATGTTCTTGAAAAACGAGAACACGATCAATGTTACGAATACGTCGTGCAATAATGTGAAGATCGTACCCATCGAGTACCTCCAGTCTTTAAAGCGTATAAAGATATACAGGAAGATCGCCAGCAATGCAAACAAAGTAGCTTTTACGGCACCTTTCTTAAGGTCGTCGGAAATTGTTGGCAATACAGTTTTTTTGCTTTGGACATTATTTTTAACGAAACTTGCATAACTCACATCAGCAGGCAATACTTTTTTCAGGCCCTCATATAATTTCGTCTGCACCGCAGAATCTGCATTGTCAAAATCTTTCAGGTATGCAGTTGTAATGTTCAAATGTTTGTTGTCGCCAACAGTTTTGATCACTACGTTGTCATTCAGATCTTTCTGGTAACCGTCCCTGATCTCTGTAATCTCGTGATCAGTTACTGCTCTAGGGAACTGAACGGTATAACTGCGCCCACCTTTAAATTCAACTCCTTCATGAAAACCATTGAAGAAAGACGCAACACCCAGGATCAGTACGATTACGGAAATAATATAGGCGTATTTTCTGAATTCCACGAACTTGTAATTCGCATGTTTAAAGATCCTTTTGGAGAGGTTCGTAAAATAGTTGAAGTGACGTTTTTTATTCGTCCATACCTCCGTGATCAGTCTTGACACGAGAATACCACAGAACAGAGACAACAATATACCGATAATCTGTGTGGTGGCGAAACCAAGTACTGGTCCGAGACCGAAATAGAACAGGATGAAAGCTGTAAGCAACTGCGTGATATGCGCGTCCAATACAGGAGGCAAAGAACTGCTGTAACCATCATTTACTGCCTGTTGGTAGTTTTTGCCTTTCGTGAGTTCATCTTTAATTCTTTCAAAGATGATTACGTTCGTATCTACGGCCAAACCGATAGTCAGCACCAGGCCGGCGATACCGGCAGCAGTCAGTGTTGCATGGAAGGCAATCAATACACCCAATGTAAAAAGCAGGTTCAATATCAAGGCGATGTTGGCTACCCAGCCGCCTGTATTGTAATACACAAGCATCAAAACAAATATTACGGCAAATGCGATGAAGAATGATTTGATACCTCCGGTTACGGCCTCCTGGCCAAGGGTAGGGCCGATTTCCTGGTAAGCAACGATTTTCGCAGGAGCATCCAGTTTACCGGTCTTTAAGATATCTGCGAGATCCTGCGCCTGTTCAACCGTAAAGGAACCTGAAATTTCAGAGTTACCACCTGTGATGGCACCGTTCACATTTGGAGCGCTATATACCACATTATCCAGGGCGATCGCAATAGGGCGACCAATGTTTTTTTCTGTCAAGCGCGCCCAGGTTTTAGAACCGATCGGGTTCATCTGCATGCTGATCGACGGACGGCCGGACTGGTCGTATGATTGTTTTGAATCAGAAACGCCATCACCTTCCAACGGGGCCTTGTCGGATCCCGGAACGGTTTTAATGGCATATAGCGGGAAATAGCGCTGATTGCCTTTGGCTGCCTTTTCCTCCGGTCCGTAAAGGAACTTAACATTGGAAGGGAGCGAGCTTTTTACCACCTCGCTGTTGATATAGCTGTTGAAAAGGCTGGTGTCTTGCGATAATACGCTACCGAGCGATGAAGAGAATACCGGCTTACAATCTTTTCCTTGCTGTGCATCGATAGGATTCATGATACTCAGCAAAGGATTCTGATTCAACTTCGCCTTGTTCGTGTCTGCAAGCGCTGCGGAATCGCCGGCGTTGATGCCGTTGAGGAAATTCTGCAGGTTCTTGTCGGCTGACTGAAGACCCTGGGCAAGTTCACCAATATTGTATACTTCCCAAAACTGAAGATTCGCAGAAGAAGTCAGGAAATCCCTGATCCTTTCCGGATTTTTGATGCCGGCAAGTTCCACGTTAATAACACCCCTGTTTTCATCAAGGTTGATATTTGGCTGAGCCACACCGAATTTATCAATACGTTTTGTAAGGATCTGGTAAGTTTGTTTGATCGCATCTTTACCGATGCTTTGCAATCTTGCGGAAACGGTGGCATCATCTGCACCGGCCTTCAATTCAGTTTTAGAATTGGCAAAAAGCGGGGCGAGCTTACCGGCACCATTCTGTTGAACGTAAGCATTGGTAAACAAAGTGATGAAATTATCCTGGCTGGCGATCTTTTGTGCGTTGGCACTTGCGATCGCTTTGTTCAAGGCAGAATCCTGTGAATTATTGCTGAGTGATTTCAGCAACCCCTCGAGGCTCACATCCATCGTAACGCTCACGCCGCCCTGGAGATCAAGGCCGAGGCTCAGTTCATTGTCCTTACATTTCTGATAGGTTGTTCCAACGATCGGGAAGATCGGTTCATCCTTTGTAGAATCGAGGATGTGCTGCGTTTTGGCTTCAATCAGAGCGGCTCTGTCGTCGGCGGTGGTGTTTGCAGGTACGGTGTTCTTGATAAGGCGCGTTGCCTTTTCTCTGATTTTTCCCTCATAACTGCGTACTACCCACGTGTAGGAAAGCTCCCACAATGATATCAGCGTTAAGGCAATGGTAAAAAACCAAACTAAACCTTTCAGTTTCATGTTAATAAACTTTTGTGTACTACTTTGTTAAATTTTTTAAATGTGTGCAAAGATAGGGGAAAAAGCAATTGAACTAAGTTGCGTCGTTATTTAAGATTTTTAGTCATTTTGCAGGTAAAACAAAACCATGATCATACGCGGCGCAACCTCTTTTATTTCAATAACTTTTGCGCTGGCAATTGCGTCATGTAACGCACCTAAACAGGCGCAGAAGCCGGTTGTGGCAGTTCGGACACAAACGTTACCTGTGGACACCATCGCATCGTCAGTAGCCGATACCGAAGATGCCTTCTTCGAAAATATCTTCAAAAGCTATCCGGGAGTTTTTGAAAAGGTGCTGTCGGAAAGAAATGAAATGAACCTGCAGATTATCTATACACAGATCAACAGGGATAAAAATAATAAGCCGGCGCTCACACATCATTATTTTAACAGGCGGGGCGCACGATATTTTTATCCTGCTTCTACAGTTAAGCTGCCGGTGGCTCTTCTTGCGCTGGAAGATGTATCCGATCGCAATAAGGAACACGCGATGTTTCCGGATAAGAAAAATATGAGCATGATCACAGAGGCTGCATACAGCGGTCAGTCTGCAGTTTACAACGATCCTAATACAATGGACGGCCGGCCGACTGTTGAACAATATATCAAAAAAATATTCCTGGTGAGCGATAACAATGCATTCAACAGGTTGTATGAATATCTCGGGCAGGAGGCGATTAATGATCATCTTCATAAAAAAGGATACAACGATGCACAGATCCTTCACCGGCTCGACGTTTTTTTAACGGACGATCAGAACCGGCACACCAATCCCGTACATTTTTATGATACGGTTCAATACAACAGTGCGGATGGACATGAGATGCTGTTCAACAAAAAGCAATATGAAAAGCGAAGCGACTATATTGGCAAGGGATATTACAGCAACGGTAAATTTATCGATAAACCCATGGTTTTTTCCGGCAAGAACCGCATATCGCTGAACGATCTTCATACCATATTACAGTCGGTCATTTTCCCCGAAACGGTTCCTGCATCTCAACGCTTCAACATCAGCGATGTTGACAGGGAATTTGTATTGAAATATATGTCGATGTTTCCGCGCGAGTCGCGTTATCCCTCGTATGACAGCACTTTCAATGATGGTTATGCAAAAGCCATCATGTATGGAAATGACAAAGTTTCCCTGCCGAAAAATATCCGTGTGTTTGATAAATCCGGAGTTGCCTATGGCCAACTGGTTGATGTAGCTTACGTGATAGATACGGAACACAAAATAGAATTCATCGTGTCGGCCGCTATCTATTGCAATACCGACGGGATCTTAAATGATGACAAATATGATTATGATTCAGTAGGATTTCCTTTCATGAAAAATTTAGGGAAGGCATTGTATAATTACGAAGCGGGTCGAAAAAAAAATTATCTGCCTGATCTGTCGGAATTTATATTTAGCTACGATAAATAATTTAGTTTTGCAACCCTCTTCCACCATCACTTTTAAAACGCAAGAACATTATGCAGCTTTCTTCTCTTCTTACAAAATTCAATGAACCCGAAACGTTGAAAATGGCCAAACTCGGTCGTGAACTACGGGCGCAGGGAATTGACGTTACCGACCTTAGTTTGGGTGAACCGGATTTTGATACTCCAGATCATATCAAGGAAGCAGCAAAACGCGCCATTGACGCCAATTACAGCCACTATACACCGGTTGCCGGCTATCTCGATCTTCGTGAAGCGATCTGCACAAAACTGATGCGTGATAATGGCCTTGCATATACTCCGGAACAAATCGTAGTGAGTACGGGTGCAAAACAGAGTATTGCAAACACCGTGTTAAGCATCGTAGATAATGGTGATGAAGTGATCATTCCCACACCATATTGGGTTACCTACAGCGAGATTGTACGATTGGCCGGTGGCGTGGTGAAACTGGTAAAAACATCGCTCGAAAGCGGCTATAAAATTACCCCGGCGCAGCTGGAAGAAGCCATTACCGATAAAACAAGGTTGTTCATGTTTTCGTCACCTTGCAACCCAACAGGTGCTTTATACAGCAAAGATGAGCTGGAGGCCCTTGCACATGTTTTTGAAAAACATCCGGCAGTTTTCATCATGAGTGATGAGATCTACGAGCATATCAATTTCCAGGGCAAACATGAAAGCATTGCACAATTTGAGTTTATAAAAAACAGGGTAATCCTCATCAATGGTCTCAGCAAAGGTTTTGCAATGACCGGCTGGAGATTGGGGTACGTTGCAGCACCGGTGGCTGTGGCCAAAGCTTCGGAAAAAATTCAGGGACAGTTTACCAGCGGCCCCACTGCAATTACGCAACGTGCCGCCATTGTTGCCCTTACAGGTGATCTTAAACCGACAGATGAGATGGTGGAACAATTTAAGATCCGCAGGGCGAGGGTGATGGAACTGCTGGCAGAACTGCCGGGTGTGGCCTGTGCCGAGCCGCCGGGTGCATTCTATGTTTTCCCGGACGTTCATACTTATTTTGGAAAGAAAACGGCTGACGGCGAGGTGATTGCTAATGCAGATGATCTGTGTATGTATTTCTTAAATACGGCCCACGTTTCTACAGTTACGGGTACTGCTTTTGGCGAACCTGATTGTATCAGAATTTCTTTTGCAAACAGTATTGAAAAAATTGAAGCGGGATTTGCAAAAATAAAAAAAGCGTTGGAAGCGCTGAAGTAGAACCACAAAGGCACAACGACACAAAGATTGACGGAGAAACTTAAAGCCTGCAACAGCAGGCTTTAATATATTTATTCCTTCGTGAGCCTTTGTGTCGTTGTGCATTTGTGGTTCAAAACAATCGCAGTTTCTTATCCAGTTCAAGTACTTGCGGAATTAATAACTGCTCATCATCATTTACAATAATAAAATCACACCGCTTCATTTTTTCGTCCTCATTCATTTGTCTTTCCATTCGCTTTTCAACGGCTTCTTTGGTGATGTTATCGCGAAGCATCGTTCGCTGTAAACGCAGTTCGGGCGGGGCTTGTACGCCGATCACGTAATCGAGGTGTTTCCAGGCCTCTGTCTCAAAAATGAGGGCTGCTTCCTTTAAAGTGTAAGGTGCTTTTTGCTGTCGCATCCAGTTGTCGGCATGCGCAATGGTAACGGGGTGAACCAGCGAATTTACCAGTGCCAGTTTTTCCGGATCGTTGAAAATGATGCTGGAAATATGCTGCCGGTTGAGTTGACCATTTATATATGTTTCTTCGCCAAAATGAGCGATAAGCTGGGCTTTCAGTTCCACATTTTCATTCATGATATTTTTTGCGGCATCATCGGCATAATACACAGGAATGCCAAGCACTTCGAAGATCCTGGCAATGGTGGTTTTGCCACTTCCGATACCGCCGGTAATTCCAATTTTAAGCATCTTTAAAATTAAGGTTTTTTTGAACCACGGGGACACCACGACACAAAGAAGCACAAAGAGTTTTTATAAAAAAAGCCTGCAATTTGCAGGCTTTTTTTATATTCAATCAGATCCTTTGCGAACCTTTAAGTGATGGTGTCCCGTGGTTCGAAAAATTATTTCGTGGCCGGAACTTTATTCACATTTGCTGTCCATTCCATAGAAATGGCGCTTCTTTCGATCTTGATATAGCTTCCCGGGCTGGTTTCCATTTCGATCGTTCCGTCGTCGTTTACCTTATTGATCTTGCCATGAATACCTGCGATTGTAACGATCTTGTCGCCTTTCTGCAAGTCATTGATAAATTGCTTTTGTTGTTTTGCTTTTTTAGCCTGCGGACGGATCATGAAGAAATAGAATACGAGGATCATACCACCCATCATAACGGGCATTGTCCATGAAGTAGTACCTGCATTAACCTGTAAAAAAAATGATTGCATGTTTAATTATTGTTTGATGAATTGAGAGAACGTTTTTTTTATTTCTTTTCCAACACTTCGCCGGTAAGCTGCAACTCGGGAAACGCAGGTTCGGCATTGGACATTACGGTGATCGTTTTATGAGCGGTTCCAACGCGTTTTTCGCTATTGAATTTTACCTTAATAAATCCTGTTTCGCCGGGCATTACAGGTTGTTCCGGTTTTTCCGGAACAGTGCAGCCGCAACTGGCGGTAGCGCTGGTGACGATCAATGGATTTGCTCCCGTATTTTTAAAGCGGTAACTATATTCTACCACTTCGCCTTCGGTTACTTTGCCAAAATTGTAAGCACTGTCGATCATTTGTACGGAAGTGGGGGTGGCCATTGCCTGTGCCTTCGCTGCGCTGTCTTTTGCGGAAAGCTGTGGGGACAATGTATCTTTTCTTCGCACATCGCAACTTGCAAGCAATGCAGCCACGGAACCTGCCAGTAGTAAGCTTTTCAACATGATTTGATGATTTTTATTTATAAGGTGCTGTTTTTAAAGCTGCGTTTTTCAATCTTATTTTCCGCAGACAATTCTTTGTGAATATTATCCAGCAGCCCGTTTACGAACTGCCCGCTTTGGGGCGTGCTGTATGCTTTTGCCAGATCGATGTATTCGTTGATCGTCACTTTTGTAGGAATGGTCTCGAAATAAAGAAACTCGCACACGCCCATCTGCAAGAGGATGAGATCGAGTGCGGCAATGCGGTCGGCGTCCCAGTTCTTTAATTTCGGCTTGATCAGCTCCAATGTTTGCCCTGATTTATCCAGTACCGTAGTAAGGAGCGATTTTGCAAAGTCCCATTTTTCCTTACTCAGAATATCATTAAAACTTTGTACGCCCGGTTTGCCAAGATAATTCAGTACCAGCGCCTGCATCATTTCCGCATCGTCGTCCCAGTTGATAAAATGTTCTTCCAGATGGGAAATGAAATTTTCGTTCGGCAGCATCATGTTATTGAAGATGAATTCCAGTATTTTCTTTTCGCTTTTCTTTTCACGACTTTGCAGGTCCACGTATTCCTGGTATTCCGGGGTTATAACCAGTTCCTGGTAAGTTTTTTTTAGCAGCTCATTATCGAGCGTGTGTTGTAATTTTTCATCGGCCACGGCAGCTTTGAAAGTAATGTCTTCCAGTATTTTCCACAGCACTTCGTTGCCCGCAAGTTTTGTGTTAATGGCAAGATCCTCTGCCGAAGGCAGATGTTTGCTGGCTTTTTTGCGCGCATCGGTTTCCGCATAGCGGGCCACTTCGGTGATAAAATAGATAAGGTATGTAAAAAGCTGGCGGCTTTGTTCGATCTTTTTAGTGAGAATGGTTACAGGTTCTCCCGGTTTTGTCTCGCCGCTTACACTGTCGATCGTGTAGAGCGTCTGCATTACTTTCACCCGTATATTTCTTCTGCTTATCATCTAAAGAACTTTATTTAAGAGGGCAAAATTAAGGGTTTCAAAACTTGTACACCCGGTTTCTTCGCATAAATATCGAACAAATGTTAAATTGTCTTTTGCTAAACTGACAAAAGGGTAGGTTTCTGCCAACTTATTCTTTTAAGTTGCTTTGGTATAATTTTAGTCTACATTCGCATGCCCAAACCGGGCTTTACATTTTAACATTAATCAAAATATAGAATTATGGCTAAAAAGTCAACTGGAATCACCCCATTGCATGACAGGGTGATTATTCTGCCAGCAAAGGCTGAACAGAAATCTGCCGGCGGTATCATTATCCCCGACACTGCTAAAGAAAAACCGCAGCGTGGTGAAGTAGTGGCTGTAGGACCTGGCAAACCAGACGAACCTACTACCGTGAAAGCCGGCGACAACGTTTTATATGGTAAATATGCAGGAACAGAACTGACCGTTGACGGGCAGGAATACCTCATCATGAGAGAAAGTGATATACTTGCCATCGTTTAATTCCGAAGTACCGGGTACGTCCGGCTCCGTTTAAATTAACAAACTAAAAATCAATACGAATGTCTAAAATGATCTACTTCGATATCGAAGCGAGAAATAAAATGAAAAAAGGCGTTGACACTTTAGCCAATGCAGTAAAAGTTACACTCGGGCCAAAGGTCCGTAATGTAGTAATTGAAAAGAAATTTGGCGCTCCGCAGGTTACTAAAGATGGTGTTACTGTAGCCAAAGAAATTGAACTGGAAGATGCGATCGAAAATATGGGTGCGCAAATGGTGAAAGAAGTTGCTTCTAAAACTGCGGATATCGCCGGTGACGGTACCACTACCGCAACCGTATTGGCGCAGGCTATCATTAGCGAAGGTTTGAAAATGGTAGCTGCCGGGGCAAATCCTATGGATCTTAAACGCGGTATCGACAAGGCGGTAAAAGCCGTTGTTGAAAACCTTGTTACTCAGAAAAAAGATGTGGGTAACAACAGTAAGATGATCCAGCAGGTTGCCACTATTTCTGCAAACAACGACGAAACGATCGGTAAACTGATCGCTGAAGCATTTGCAAAAGTTGGTAAAGAAGGTGTGATTACTGTAGAAGAAGCGAAAGGAACCGATACAACTGTTGATATTGTTGAGGGTATGCAGTTTGATCGCGGTTATATCAGTCCGTACTTCGTTACAAACAGCGAAAAGATGAGCGTTGAATTGCAGTCGCCATATATTCTTATCTATGACAAGAAGATTGCTGCAATGAAAGATATCCTTCACATCCTGGAAGCAGTTGCGAAAACCGGCCGTCCGTTGCTCATCATTTCTGAAGATCTGGAAGGAGAAGCGTTGGCAACACTGGTGGTAAATAAATTGCGTGGCACAATTAAAGTAGCTGCGGTAAAAGCACCGGGTTTCGGAGATCGCAGAAAAGAAATGCTGACGGATATTGCTATCCTGACAGCAGGTATTGTAGTAAGTGAAGAACAAGGTTACAATCTTGAAAACGTTGACCTCACCTATTTGGGGCAGGCAGCTTCGGTAACTATCGATAAAGATAATACGACCATTGTTGGTGGAAAAGGACAGAAAAAAGATATTACTGCCCGTGTTAACCAGATTAAATCACAGGTAGAAAATACAACTTCTGATTACGATAAAGAAAAATTACAGGAACGCCTGGCTAAATTGGCTGGTGGTGTTGCTGTATTATATGTAGGTGCTGCTACCGAAGTAGAAATGAAGGAAAAGAAAGACAGGGTGGATGATGCGCTGCATGCAACCCGCGCTGCCGTTGAAGAAGGAATTGTACCCGGCGGCGGTGTTGCTTATATTCGTGCAATTGAAGGATTGGAAAAACTTAAAGGTGCATTGAATGCGGATGAAGCAACCGGTATCGCGATTGTTAGACGTGCGATTGAAGAACCTCTTCGCCAGATCGTTGCTAACTCCGGTATAGAAGGTTCTATCGTGGTACAAAATATCAAGGAAGGAACTGCTGATTATGGTTTTAACGCCCGCACTGAAGTATATGAAAACATGTTTAAAGCCGGTGTGATCGATCCTACTAAGGTGAGCCGTGTTGCATTGGAAAATGCAGCAAGCATCGCAGGCATGTTGCTCACAACGGAATGTGTGATTGCCGACAAGCCTAAAGAAGAAGCACCACACAATCATGGTGCGCCTGATATGGGTGGAATGGGCTACTAATCAATTAGAATTAAGAATTAAATCCTCTCCGGTTTCGGAGAGGATTTTTTATGCGCTGAAATTTCTATCGGCTTAGAAAAAGACTGGTTGGAAAAAATTTAAAAGTTGATCAACAATGACTTTACTGCGCCGGATATAATTTTCCTGTCTCACAAAAAAATCTTACCGGTAGCTTGCATATTAACTAAGAAATATGTTTATTTGGCTTCATTTAAAATTAACCGGAGTCCCGCAGGCAATCAAGCGACCCCTAAAATTCGAAAACAATGATTAATTATTACGCGAGTGCATTAAAAAAGTATGCAGATTTCAGCGGACGTGCACGCAGGTGCGAGTACTGGTATTTTTTTCTTGGGAACTTAATTATCTCGATTATCCTTTTGATACTGGGAAATGGGATGCGAACTGATATTTTGGCAAATATTTTTAGTCTTGCAACATTTGTCCCAAGTCTTGCTGTTGGCGTTCGCAGAATGCATGATGTTGGTAAAAGTGGATGGTTCATACTTATTCCCATTTACAACTTGATTCTGGCGTGTACAGATGGTCAGGTCGGACCAAATGAATATGGACCTGATCCCAAGAGGCCCGAGTTGGAAGATGATATTGAAAAAATTGGTACCGATCTTCATCATTAATAAATTAAAAAATTTCCGATACTTCCCCACAAATTGATTGTGGGGATTTTTATGTTTGCGTTATTTTCTCATCATTTCAAAATGAATTAATCGTGAATTGGATATTACTCATTATCGCCGGTCTTTTTGAAGTTGCTTTTGCCACCTGTCTCGGCAAGGCAAGAGAAACACAAAGTTCCACATCGCTGTATTGGTATGCAGGTTTTTTAATTTGCCTCACTGCGAGTATGTTGCTATTGATAAAAGCCACGCAAACATTGCCGATCGGCACCGCGTATGCAGTGTGGACGGGCATTGGCGCCGTAGGAACCGTATTGATCGGCATCTTCGTTTTTAAAGAGCCGGCAGATTTCTGGCGGATATTTTTTATCGTAACTTTAATCGCTTCTGTTGTTGGATTGAAAGCGGTTTCTGCGAGCTAAACTTTTAACATGAAATTTATCCCGATAAATGGTGAACAATGAATGAACAACTGAGTTATATTGAAAGAAACAAGGATTTGTGGAATACGAAAACCGAATGGCATTTGAAGTCTGGGTTTTATGATATGGCTGGTTTTTTAAAAGGGAAAAATACTCTGAATGAACCGGAATTGAAATTATTGGGTGATATAAAAGGCTTGTCCGTATTACATCTCCAATGCCACTTCGGCCAGGATACCATCTCATTGAATAGAATGGGAGCCATTGTTACCGGCGTCGATCTTTCTGATAAAGCCGTTGCGGCAGCAAAAGATATTGCGTTACAAACCGGAAGCGATGCAACATTTATATGCAGTGATATCTATGATTTACGACGGCATCTCGACAAAAAATTTGATATCGTATTCACAAGTTATGGAACCATTGGCTGGTTGCCCGATCTCGATCAATGGGCCGGTGTGATTGAATACTTTCTAAAGCCCGGCGGCCGGTTTGTGTTTGCTGAATTTCATCCTGCAGTATGGATGTTCGACAACGATTTTACAAAAGTTGCCTATAGTTATTTTAAATCCGGTCCGATCGTCGAAACCGAGACCGGCACATATGCAGAGCGTGAAGCACCCATCGAAACAACATCCGTTACCTGGAACCATGGGCTTGCGGAGGTGATAGGATCTTTGCTGGGCAGTGGTTTGCTGCTATTTGGTTTTGAAGAATATGATTATTCACCTTACAATTGTTTCAGAAATACGATTGAATTTGAACCCGGTAAATTTCACATTCGTTCTATGGAAGGAAAGCTTCCGATGATGTATACACTTTCCGCAGGGAAAGTGTAGGCTAAATTAATAAAGGGTGCTTTGAAAGGAGTTCTCAAAGAAACAACCGTCTACACCTCTAAACTTCCTGCACATGCGTGTAACGGAAATACAGCGAACGCGGTTTGAAATGGACTAAGGGAATAAAATATCTGCATTCCTCAAAAAATACAGGAAGCCGTAATTTTTTCCGGGAAGATTCTATTCTTCTTCATCCTCTTTTATCTCGGCCATTGTTACCGTTTTCCGTTCACCGATCTGCTGGCGCCACATTGCATAATACAAGCCTTTCATTTCCACCAAAGCCTCATGGGTGCCGGTTTCTACGATGCGCCCTTTTTCAAGTACAAAGATCATATTCGCGTGCATGATCGTGCTTAACCGGTGTGCAATGGAAATGATGATCTGCTTTTGTTCTGCAGCAATGTTTCGTATGGTTTCCGTGATGTCTTCTTCGGTAAGACTATCAAGCGCGGAGGTAGCCTCATCAAAGATCAGCAGTCGCGGATTTCTCAGCAAAGCGCGGGCGATGGACAATCGTTGCTTTTCGCCACCGGATAGTTTCGTGCCTCCTTCACCTAAAATTGTATCCAGTCCTTTTTCGGATCGCTGCAAAAGCTTGCCGGCTGAAGCTTTTGTGAGTGCGGTGATCATTTCTTCATCGGTTGCACCTGCTTTCGTAAATTGAAGATTGTCGCGGATGGTGCCTGCAAATAATTGCGTTTCCTGTGTAACAAAACCTATTTGTTTGCGGATCCGGTTGTACCGGATGTCCTTTACGGAGATCCCGTCAAAATAGATATTGCCTTCTACGGGAGTGTATAATCCCACCAAAAGCTTTACCAGCGTGGATTTTCCTGATCCGGACGGACCAACGAACGCCACAGAGTCACCTACTTTCAAAGAAAAAGAAATATGATCGATGGAATTTTCTTTGGCGGTTTTGTGCTTGAAAACTACGTTATCAAACTGCAGACTTTCCATCGGCCCTATATCCACAGGATCTTCCGGGCGATATTCTACGGGCTTTTTCATTAGCGCATCGAAATTTTGCAATGATGCTTCTGCTTCGCGATAGGAAAGTATAATATTGCCGAGTTCCTGTAAAGGCCCGAAGATAGTGTTGGTGATAAATTGCATGGAAATGAGCGATCCGGTAGACAAAATATTTCCGAATATCAGCCAAAGCAAAATAAAAAGAATCGACTGTTTTAAAATATTCAGCGTTGTTCCCTGTAAAAAAGAAAGCGTACGAACCTTTCTCACTTTTTCCATTTCCAGATCGAATATCTTTTGCGTAAAGCCTTTCAGGCGGCGGATCTCGGAGTAAGTAAGCCCCAGGCTTTTTACCAGCTCAATGTTGCGGAGCGATTCGGTGATGTTGCCGGACATCTTCGCATTTTCCCTGAAAATAGAGCGCTGGATCGTTTTGATCTTTTTGCTTAAAAGGCCGGTAAGACCGCCGAGTAGTAACACGCCGATCACGAACACGGGAATTAGCGCCCAATGTTTGGTGATAGCGTACCACACCAGAAAGCCCATTCCCACGAGGGAGGAAAAAAGAATGTTGATGAAAGCGTTGATGAATGTTTCCGTATCGCGACGCGTTTTTTGCAGAATAGATAAGGTTTCTCCGCTGCGTTGTTCTTCAAATTCCTGGTAGCTTAACCGCAATGTTTGTTTGAGTCCGTCATTGAAGACCTGCATCCCGAATTTTTGTACAACGAGCCGCAGCACATAATCCTGGAATGTTTTGGCTAATCTTGCGGCCATGGCCACGCCGATTGCTATTGCGAGCCACCAGAGTACTCCCGTCACCAGGTCGGATTTTGGCAGCCCTTTCGGATTGAGTGCATACTCATCGATGATCTTTCCGAAGATCACAGGGTCGATCAATGAAAGTAATTGCGTAACGCCGGCAAGCGCCATCGATAATACGACGAGCCATTTGAACGGGCGGAGATAAAACCAGAGGATCTTCATTCGTTAAAAATAACAAGAATCTATGATGTATGGTCTTTGATATAGTTCGTATGTATAAATTTTGCTTGCTATCCGTAGATCAAAGATCAGTTAAGGTCGATCACCAGCTTCGCATTCTGTTGTTTTGTGGATGAAATAAAAACTTCTTCCCGTTTGCCTTTTGAAGTAACTACCATCAGGGATGTATTGGGTGGGATGGAGCCTAGATTTTCTGCCACCATGATCAACTCGTGATGCGGATCCGCGCCATCTACGGTTAGTTTTATCGTGATAGGTTTTTCCGATAATCCGGCACGGGAGACTATCAGCTCATTGTTATGATAGATGCTTACGGTGTCGCCGTCTATCGTTCCGTTGTCGTAAAGCTGGATGGTAAGTTCGCCCGCTGCCACATCCAGTTTTTTGATAAGCAGGTTTTCGCGTGTGCGGATGGGATCGGGCAGGCCCACCTTGTTTACGGGCGCGGCTTTTACCTGGTTCGTTTGAGCAGGAATATTTTTTGACGGTATCACGGTTACAGCAACATGTCGTTTTTTCAATGCAGGCGATTCTTTCACAGGTTCCTTTACAGGATTTTTTACAACAACAGGTGGGGGAATACGGACAGGTTGTTTCTTTACAACCGGTAGAGGCTCGGGCTGATAGCATTGCCTGAAAGTTATATCGTCCATGGCGAAGTCATTCCCACAGCCGCCAGGCGCATTGTTGATGAACTTTACATTTACCAGATTTACATCAGGAGGTGTGGAAAATAAGCTGAAATATCTTTTCCATGCAGCTACTGTGGTTTGTGCTATGCTTCCCGTTCTGAATTCTGCGATGAGGCCCTGGTCGGGCTTTTCAAGCCTGATGGTGATGTCGGGCAACGTGCTTGTGCAATCATTATTGATTTTACAAAGGTTCAGCAACCACATGCTTATCTCGTATTTGGTATTTGGTTTTAAACCGGCTAATGTGGCGTAAAAGAAGAGTCCGGTTGAAGGCGATGCATTGCAGATCAACATTCGGCCATTGTTATCACCTGGTGTATGATCTTCATCCAATGTGTACCAATGATCGCTGTAGCACCTGGCCGTAGATGTGGCGAAGGTATACATTCCGTCATTCGGACAGTCATCTGTTATCCGTTTGTATCCGGATAATCTGTTGAGGTTAAAATCCTGGATGGCTGCGGCAGTGCCGAAATCTACCCTGAGGATGGTATCCTTAAGAATACAATCCTGCGCGTACACTTTATTTGCGCAGGAAAATAATACCAACAGAAAAATGGTGGGAATGAATATGGCAGTTTTCAATGCTGGAAATTTTAAAGGATGAGAACCATCTATTGACTATTTCCATAAATGTATAAAAATTAAGAAGAAGGTTGAACCGGTTATTTTAAAAGGTCGGATTTGAGGGTGTAAGGTTGTTTAAAATCGCCATTGACCGGCGACAGCGCGGTAGTTATTTTCTTTTCGCCTCGCGTTTGCGCCATTCTGTAAGAGATACGATATCGCCTTCAATGGCATCATCTACGCGAATGGCGAGGGTAGATGAATCTACATAGAAGTTATAATAAGTTTCAAACCTTTCAGGGCCGCTGTAGCCGGCCTGCACATAATAATCTTTGCTTCCTTTTTCGGGTTTAAAGATCATGAGCGCTATTCCATGCGTATGTTGAGAAAATGAGTCGATATATGCATTCGATTTTTTCACTTCCGTCAATGCCGAAATCTTATCCATTATCTTAGTTTCCTTTTCTGAATACGTTGTATCGACGTAATATTCTCCGTGCGCAACATTGGAATCTTTTTTTACCTGCGTAATGATGGTGTCTGAAGATGAAACATTTTCCGGGGACTTTTTATCAGCATGATCACAGGCAGCCATGGACAAAAGAATTGCGCCTGCAGAAATGTATATCAATTTCATATTGTAATATTTACATAAAGATAAGTTGAAAACAGGATCGTAGGCAGTAACAAACAACGATTCTTTTTTCGCCGGATGTTAAATCAAAAGCCGGTCCACATTGATGGAACCGGCTGATTATTTTTAAATCGGTATTGTTTTAATGAACATCGCCAAGATCTATTTTCTTGCCCTTGCCCTTGTTGCCTTTCACCATTAGCATAAACGGAATACAGATGAGGAACATGATACCGAGATACAGGAACACGTCCATGTAAGAAAGTACCGCCGCCTGCTTTGTAACCATTCCATCCATTGCGGCATATGCTTTTTTTAGTGCCTCGTCAGCTACGAATCCTTTTGCCATAAATCCCTGCTTGATCATGTTGAGACGCTGCATCACCATGGGGTTGTTGATATCGAGATGACTTACAAGATCGTTGCGATGCACCATGTTTTGGCGGGTGAGGAAAGTAGTGATGGCGGCCACACCGAAAGATCCTCCTAATTGTCTCATCATTCCTGTAAATGCTGCGCCCTGGCCGATTTCCTGGCCTTTGAGTGTGGAGAGCGACAATGCGGTAATCGGTATGAATAACAATCCCAAGCCAATACCACGTGCTATCAGCATCCAGAAAAAAGATTCGGAACCGGTATCCGGCGTGAGTATTTTATACCCCCAGAAACTGTATACGAAAAATACCGCCATACCTGCGGCTACGAGGTACTGCTGCGGAATTCCGCGTTGAAGAAGCTTACCGATGATGGGCATCATGAAGGCAGTTGTTAACGCGGCAGGTATCATTAACGCACCCGATTCAAGTGCGGTCAAGCCAAGTACGGTTTGCGTATATAATGGAATGATGAAAGTGGATCCATATAATCCGAAGCCGAGAATGAACGAGAGGAGCGTGCCTATTCGGAGGTTCCCGTTTTTAAGTACGCGCAGTTCCACTATCGGGTGGTCACAAGTCAATTCCCGCCAGAAGAAAAAGAATCCGCCGAGAATAGCCGTTACAAATAATATCACGATCGTCTGGCTGTTGAACCAATCATCTTCTTGTCCGCGTTCCAATACATACTGCAATGAACCCACAGTAATTGCCAGCAATGCAATTCCCGCCCAGTCTACTTCCCGCATGGATTTCTTTTCGGCATATTTTGGACTTCGTACAAACTGTAGCGTTAATAAGGTTGCCACTACGCCAATCGGAATATTAATATAAAAAATAAGCGGCCATTGGAAATTGGTTACGATGTAGCCACCGAGCGGCGGACCCAGTGTAGGCCCGATGATCACTCCAAGCCCGTAGATGGCTTGCGCCATGCTGCGCTTTTCTACCGGGTACGATTCTGTAATGATCGTTTGCGACGTTACCAGCAAGGCACCGCCGCCTACACCTTGCAAAAACCGGAAGGCAACCAGTTCCCAAATGCCATTGGCGTTGCCGCAAAGAAAAGAACAGATGGTAAAAAGTATTACGGATGCTGCATAATAATTGCGGCGGCCGAATTGCTGCGATAACCAACTGGTCATCGGTACGATGATCACGTTCCCTATCGCATAAGCGGTGATTACCCAACCAACTTCGGGCAGGGTAGCGCCAAGACTACCGCGCATGTCGGGCAGCGCCACATTCACGATGGTTGTATCAACGATCTCCAGCAATGCGCAAAGAATGGCTGTGATCGTAATGATCACGCGCCTGCTGCCATATTCTACAAGAGATTCCTGTGTAAGATTATTCACTGTGTATATTTTAAATCACGTTTAGTGTTTAGTGATGAGGGGTTAGAAAGACCGTAAAATTCTCATGCTTAAATTAAAACTCCCATATATCTAACTTTCTAACCCCTGATCTCCAAACTCTAAACAGATTGCTAAACTCTAAACTCATTCGCCTACATGCACATCCACATCCACGTTCATGCCCGGACGCAGCCGTTGAATGAGCGAATCATTTTTATTTATAAAATCTATCTTCACAGGTAAACGCTGCACAACCTTCACGAAGTTGCCGCTTGCATTATCCGGTGGCAATAGGGCAAACCTTGACCCCGTTGCTGCCGCAAATGAACTTACCACGCCTTCAAAATTATGACCTGGAAATGCATCCGCATGTACCGTCACTTTTTGCCCTTCCGCCATTTTATTGTACTGCGTTTCTTTGAAATTGGCAACTACCCATTTATCGTTGTTTAACACGATGCTGAAAAGCGATTGTCCCGCTTGCAAATATTGCCCTTCCTGAACAGGAACCTTGCTTACCAGGCCACTTTCATGCGCAACGATGACGGTGTAAGACAAATTAAGTTTCGCATTGTCAACATCCACCTGGCGCTGTTTTATTACAGAACCGGCCACACCTATCTGGGTAGAAGTTGCGGTGGTTTGTGATGTAACCACGCCCGTTTGAGAAGCTGCCTGGTTCTTTTGATCTACCAATACCTGCAGCTGCCGTTCCGCTAATTGTTTTGCGGCCAGGGCTTGTTCATATTGCTGTTGTGTGATCGAATGGTCCTTTATCAGGTTTTCATAGCGCTTCAGATCTTCTGCAGTGCGCCATACATTCACCTTTGCGGCTTCGATCTGCGCATTTGCGGTTGCGATTGCAGCGTTGGTAGTATTAATGTTTTGACGGGAAGCATTACTGTTGGCCTGTGCGGCATTCAGGTTACTCGATGCTGTTCCAAGCGCCGCCTCTGCCTGTTCCAGCACGATCTTCAGGTCACGGTCATCGATCAGTAATAATGTATCGCCTTTTTTTACGTATTGATTGTCTTTCACAAAAATCTTTGAAACATAGCCGGAGATTTTTGAAATTACCGGACTGATGTTCGCTTCA
Organism: Chitinophagales bacterium; assembly: GCA_015655125.1. GTDB lineage: Bacteria > Bacteroidota > Bacteroidia > Chitinophagales > Chitinophagaceae > Ferruginibacter. The sequence continues at coordinate 81,870 of JAATFP010000079.1, forward strand.
ATTTGTGCATCATCGGTTTCTTCATGCTTCTGGCCATGGAAATATTTGGTAAGTCCAAACCAAAGCCCGCCTATTACGAGAACGGCCAATATGATGATAAATGTTTTATTCTTTTTCTTCGGCGCAGCAGCTGCTGCGGGTTTGTTTGCTGACATATTATTGTGTTGTGTATTTTATCTTGATTAGTTATTGGTTTGTCCGGTTGTTTGCAATAATTTTCTGTAAGCCAGCACTGCATCTGCGCGGGCCAGTTGAATGTTTAATTTCGATTGCAAAAGCGACGTATTCGCTTCCAGCAGATCGGTGATGGTAGCGAGGCTGTTGTTGTATTTATTATTGGTGATACGGAAATTTTCTGTTGCCTGTTCGATCGCTTTCTGATAAACATCGATCTTCTTCTTGCTCAGCAGGTAGTTTTGGAAATCCTGGTTCACTTCCAGCCTGATCTCATCGTTCAATATTTCTTCCGAAGCATTTACCTGTGTCTGACGCGCCTGGGCCTGCATCAAACGGGTATTTTTCTTCCAGATATTTGCAAGGTTATATTGAATGCCCACACCAAAATTTACAGCGTTGGTAACCGTCAGCACCTTGGGTATATCGGCAGCAATATAACCGCCGGTAAGTGCGATGGTAGGATAAGTTTCTGCGCGCGCAGATTTCAATGCGGTTGCCGCAGCTTTCTTGCGAAATGAAATGGCCTGAACATCTTTCCTCCTTTGCATTGCCTGCGACTCATAATCGGGGAAGCTTTTTAAGTCGGGTTGCTGGTCTATAAATGATGAATCGAGTTCGATGCCATCATTTTCAGGAAGGCCCAGCAAGAGATTCATATTCACTGTAGCGATCTTCAGATTATTTTCTGCATCCAGTAAAGCGAGTTCTATGTTTGACGTTTGCAACTGTGATTTCAACAAATCGTTTCTTGCCATCACACCATTTTTTTCGAGGTTGGCAAAACTGGAATCCCGCGACATGGAAGTATTGAGATTGTCCTTTACAATAGCAACGGCTTCTGCTGCTTTATAAAGATTTACATATGCTTTGGTGGTATTAAAAGCGATCTCATCCTTATCATTTTCTGCATCGAGCATGGAAGCCTGTTGCAAAAATTTTGCAGACTCGATGCCGTATTTAATACGGCCGCCTGCATAGATCGGAAGGGACAGGGTGGCCATTCCGTACATCGCCTGATTCGGACTCGGTGATTTGCCGCCGGAACCGCTGTTATCGCCAGACTTCAGATCTATATTGGCACTGCTTAACCGAAGGTAACTGCCACTCAACTTAAAATCCGGCAGTTGTGCATCCTTCGCTTCCTGAACTGTAGCTTTAGCTTCGTCAATCTTCGCATTCGATATCTTAAGGTTTTTGCTGTTTTTAATGCCGAGATCAATCGCTTCATTCAGCGATAATTTTTTTGTATTTTGAGAGTAAGCGCTCGTAAAAAATGCCATCAGTATGGCGAGAAGTGCAATTGACTTGCATGTTTTATTGTTCATAACCTAATATTACTTTAAATAGACTCTTTATATGTTTACTTAATCTTTCTTTTAACAACTCTTCAAAATCATTTTCTTTCATTTTGTTCAGCAGGTTAAATTCACGGTAGTTGTCCTTGCCAATAATGGCCTGCATCACGGAACCTGTCATGCTGCAAAGGAGTAACATGGTATCGATCTCTTTCTTAAATTGGTTCAGGTTGTGTCCTTCTTTTATCACTTCATCTATCAACGTGATATAACTCATTTTATATTGGCGCATGAATTTGAGGATCACGGAATTCTTATTCAGCATCTGTTCCGTGAGCATTACTTTATAAAATGATTGCCGTTCAAACACACGGCCGATATAATTGTCGACCAATATCTCCAGTTTTTGAAATGGAGTGATATTTTCGTTATTCACCACTGCCTCAATTTTCAGTTTGGTGCCTTCCATCCGGATTTTAAACAATGCTTCGATCAGCTTTTCCTTCGATCCGAAATAATACGAAATCATAGCAAGATTAACTTCGGCTGCATTTGCGATATCTCTTACAGTTGTACCCTCGTACCCATTGGTGGCAAAAAGCTCTTCGGCTTTCTCCAATATATGTGCATGTTTTTCTGTAATGATCATGGTCGTTGTTCGTAATAAAATGCAAATTTAAACAAATGTTTGAAAATATCAAACATTTGTTTAAATAAAAGTTGAGGGATTAGAGTTTAAAGATGGTGTTGAACCTTTGAACGCTGCCTTGCCGCCTGAACAATGAGGAATTGCGCTGCGCAATAAGTAAGCATAATGAAGAACCCCGCACTTGGAAGCGGAACATAAAATTTGTTGATGGCCAGCAAACTGTCGGATAATACGAAGCATACGGCACCTGCTACAAACAGTGTTGCCGCTTTTTTAGCGGATCTGAAAAAAACGTGGAGGCTGCTTATAAGCATTGCACCTAACACCATTGCGTATAAGATTACCGGAACGATCAATGCGCCCAGATGAGGAATAAGCAAAGCTAATAATCCACCAACATATAAAATGATGATCAAAAGCAGAAATGGCTTCCGTTTAAAAAGTGAAATTCCGGTGGGCCGCAAACGAAGAAAATATGCAATGTATAAAAGATGCGTAACAAGGAACGAAGCCAGTCCTAAAATGAAACACAGCGGATATTTTGAATCGAATAATAAAAAAACATCGCCGGCGAAAGAGAAAAACAAGCCGGTTAAAAGTAATATTTTATCACGGAAAGGCGGTGTTGCTGTTGCAAGCAAAACGATCAAAACCGGCATCAGCAGCGGTTTTGAGTAAATATGTAACGGTTCGTACTCCGACACGATACCGGCAAGGTCGGCAGCAACCAGCAGGAAAAAGACATGATTTCCGTATGCGGTCAGCAATTTTCGCATAAAACCGTTTTTTGAATTGTTGGGTACCGGAGTTATTAATATTCAAAATGTTCAAACCTCGCAAGGCCAGCCCTTATTCTTCATTCGCTATATTTACGGAAGTTCGATAAAGGTTTTTGCGCCAAACATCAGCGATACAGAATCTTTCACCTTGCTGGTGTCCGACAAAAGTGCCTTGATGGGCATGCTGAGTTTATAGCGAACGGAATCGAGCGGCGCCAAAACCAATGTGTGCCCAAAACTGCGAAGGTAGGTTTGCGCTTTTTCGGCAACGGCTTTTGACCTGTATTTCATTATTATGCTGAAAGTGACGCTGTCGCCGGATGTTATCACAGGCTTGAGGGTATCAGCAGTCAATGGTTTGCTGGAGGTATCAGGAATAGCTGTAATAGTGGGTTTTGGAGGAACGGTGTCTGTTGAAACAATAGTAATATCTTCCTTTTTTTTGTTTGTTTTTTTCAATAAATAAAATATGGAACCACCAGCAAGTACGACGGCGAAAATTGCGAGTAACACGAACCAGATCTTTTTCGAATTATTCCTGGTCATCCTGTTTTGGGTCGATCGAAAACTAATCTGTTCCGGATCTTTTTCTTTTGCGCGCGGCGCAACTGCTTCCAGGCGTGCACTTGCAAACTGTCCCTGTCTGAACTCGTAAGAACCTGCCTGGTTCTTTTGCAAAGAACCCAGGCCTTCGATCAAAAGCGGTTTCCCAAGATTAAGAAACTGCTTGCTTAAAATACTGTATGATTCGAGATCGGATGCTGCGAGCGGCCTGATTTTGCGGGTTTGCTGCATGACGAATTCGATCAGTGATTCATCCTGCACTGCGCGCCCGTTATATTCGAACGAAATAGCACCTTCGGGCAACACCACGTCTTTTTCATTTTCTGAAGGAAGTACGACATCGGGAGCGATGGTAAATGTTCCGATATCCTGTATAGTAACTTTTTTGCTGTTGTACAAATGTTGAACGATCAGCTGTTCTAACTTCATAAGCGGGTTAATTGTGGTAAGAAGTCTACAAGATAATAATTAAAATTCAGATTGGGTAACTATAATTGGCGTTGTATAAGTTGCTCTTTAGTTGAGAATGAACGTTTTGGGTACGAATAGATACATTATTAATTATTCATTATTATTTATGAATTGCGTTTTATATTACTTTTGCTGCATGTTATCAGAAAAGGAAGAACAGTTTATCATTTACTGGGAACGCAGCAGGGAAATGCAGTCCACTTTTTTGAGCAAGGTCAGCAGCGGACTACCGATGGCGCTTGTGTTTGGTTTGCCGATCCTGCTTTCTGTGGTGATCGTCTATCTTTTTTTCCCGGAGTGGTACACGAAGATATCCAACACAGGACCGGGAACTTTTAAGATCATCGTCATCGCAGTTTTTGTGGCAATGCTGTTCTTTTCTTATTTCAGAATGCAATTTAAATGGGAAATGAACGAGCAGGCCTATCAGGAATTAAAAAATAAACAGTTGCGGAGCAATGCAGCGAATAAAGAAAAAAATTACTCTTAAAAAATAAATATATACCTCATCATGAGAAAACTTTCGTTAGTTATGGTTGCTGCTGTGTCAGTAATGTTCGTCGCGTGTAAAAAAGATGCAAAATGTCCTTATACTGATTCGTCAGTATCGGCTCCTCAAACAGAAATAGATTCTCTTCGCCGTTATGTTACAGCCAATGTGCCTGCTGCCGTGGAAACACCTAGCGGTGTGTTTTATACGCTGGAAGCAGCCGGCACCGGTGCTGCTCCGGATGTATGCTCAGATGTGGCAGTGGAATACCAGGGTTATCTTTTCAATGGCTTTAGATTTGATGGTACACCTACGGGAGAAGTAGCCAGATTTACCCTCGGCGGAACAATTGAAGGCTGGAGAAAAGGAATTCCAAATGCAAAAGCCGGTGGCAGCATCACACTTTACATTCCACCATCTTTAGGATATGGGGCACAGCAAATGACCAACACTGCAGGCGAAGTAATCATCCCTGCCAATTCATATCTTATGTTTACAGTCAACCTCCTGGAAGTTCACTAATATGTGACTTTATATCTTTAACTTGCCCCGGTAATCCGGGGCATTTTTATTTAAACAAACGATTGTGAAACACGAAGCCATTTCAGTATTTGACATGTTCAAGATAGGCGTTGGGCCCAGCAGCAGCCATACACTTGGTCCGTGGCGGGCGGCACAATCATTCACCAGGTCGCTGGAAGAAAAAAAGCTGCTGGAGGAAGTTATCAGCCTGGAAGTGCTTTTGTACGGCTCACTTGCAAAAACGGGCGTTGGCCACGGAACAGATATTGCGGTGCAACTCGGGTTAAGCGGCGACGATCCCGTTACTTTCGAAGTAAACGACATTGATGCGAAGATTGCAGATATTAAAGCGATGAACAGGATTCTCCTGGCCGGCCGGCACGAAATAGAATTTACCCCAACCGATGATATCGAGTTTCTTGTAACAGAATCTTTACCGTTTCATCCTAACGCACTTACATTTCTTGTACAATTTAAAAACGGTGAAACGCTGGCAGAAACCTATTATTCTGTTGGGGGGGGCTTTGTAGTAAAAGAAGGCGAAACATCCGGTAACTTTATGGAAGTAGATCTTCCTTTTCCCATAAATACATCCGACGAACTGTTGCATTGGTGCCGCAGCACCGGACTCAGCATCCACGAAGTGGTGATGGAAAACGAACTGGCGTGGCGCAATGAATCAACTACACGAGCCGGGATCCTCAACATCTGGCACGTTATGAAAGAATGCATTTTTCGTGGCAGTCATGCCGAAGGTTATTTACCCGGCGGCCTCAACGTAAAGCGCAGGGCAGCAGCACTCAACAAAAAATTAACTGCCGGTAAAACCTATTCCGATTATGATAGCTGGGTAAAAGAAATAAGGTCGGGCGGATCGCATTTTAATTACATACTTGATTGGGTGAGTTGTTTTGCCCTCGCTGTGAATGAAGAGAATGCTTCATTCGGCCGCGTGGTGACCGCACCCACCAACGGCGCGGCAGGCGTGATCCCGGCAGTGCTTCAATATTTTGTTTTGTTCTGTAACGGTGATGATGAAAATAAGATCGTTGATTTTTTACTGACGGCATCAGAAGTTGGCAGCATCTTTAAAAAAGGAGCAACCATTTCAGCAGCGATGGGTGGCTGCCAGGCCGAGATCGGCGTGAGCAGTGCGATGGCTGCTGCCGCACTCACCGAAAGTCTGGGGGGAACACAACGCCAGGCATTGATGGCAGCGGAAATAGCCATGGAGCATCACCTTGGTATGACCTGCGATCCGATTGGCGGATTGGTGCAGATTCCCTGTATCGAACGCAATACGATGGGCGCTATCAAAGCCATCACGGCAAGTCAGCTGGCTATGCAAAGCACTCCTGATTTCGCACGCGTTACACTCGATAGCGTCATCAAAACCATGTGGGACACTGCTCTTGATATGAACAGCAAATACAAGGAAACTGCAGATGGGGGATTAGCGGTGAATGTGCCGATAAGTCTTAGTGAATGTTAGCTTACCTTAGAATCCTGAAAGGGTTCAACCACACTAACCACCGGTGAAACCTAATGGTTATTATTGTTTGACACCTTTGGTGCCCGTACGATCAAATTCCGTATTTACGTTTTACATCCCGGTCATTTTCCCGCTCTTTGATCGTTTCTCTTTTATCATAGATTTTCTTACCCTTGCCCAAACCGATCTCCATTTTTGCGAGACCTTTTTCGCTGAGGAATATTCTTAATGGAATGATGCTGTAACCTTTCTCCCGGCTCTTTGCTTCCAGTTTTTTCAGTTCCCTTTTTGTGAGCAGCAATTTCCTTTCCTGCATCGGTTCGTGATTGGTGTAGGTGCCAAAAGCGTATTCGCTGATGTGCAGACTTTTTACAAACAGTTCGCCGCGATTAAAAAGACAATAGCTGTCATTGAAGCTTGCTTTGCCGGAGCGAAGCGATTTTATTTCGGTACCTGCCAGCACGATGCCGGCTATGTACTTAGCTTCAAAAAAATATTCGTAATATGCCTTTTTATTATTGATGTCCAAACTTTCGCTTTTTTGCAAAGATAAAGACAGAAAAGGAGGAAAGCGCAGATTAAAGGAAAGTCATGTGTGAGTTGGCATCGCGTAAACGCCGCAATTTATATGCAGCTGCAAAGACCGGATGTCATTGCGAAATGACACAATGCTATCCGTTTTTTGTATGGAAAACGGCGCGTAGGGTACATCCCTGGCCCGGAAAAGAATTGATTTTCATTTTTCCTTTATAAACCTGCAGCCTGCTTTGGATATTTCTCAAACCTATGCCGCTTTTCACCTTTGACGGATCAAAGCCCTGGCCGTTATCAAAGATTTCAATACTTACAAGTTCGCCGCTGCTCGATAAATTTATCAGCACTTCGGATGCTTTAGAATATTTGGTAATGTTCGTTAGTTGTTCCTGAACTACACGGTAGATCAGCAGCCGATGTTCGTCTGTTAATTTTCTTTCATCCAGCTTGTCGCTATTGATCTCGAAATTTATATGTTTCACACGTCTGATATCTTCTGTCAACGTTTCCAATGCTTCGATAAGCAGGTTTTTCTCAAACGAAGGCGGCTTAATGCTGGCAGATAATTGCCTGATCTCGCTGATAGATTCTATCACCAGTTTTTTTGCTTCCTTCGTGAGTGTTTCGGCCGAATTGGGCATGATGTCGATGGCCGATAAATTGAGTTTGGCTACAGACAACAGCTGGCACACATTGTCGTGTAATTCTTCGGCCCAGCGATTTTTTTCTGTTTCCTGCGCTTCGATGATCGATGTGGCGATCTTTTGCTTGTAATTGATTTGCTCATTATAATATTCCGCCTGCAGGTTACGGAGGTCGCTCACGTCCTGGATGGCGCCTACCAGCCTCAAAGCCTTGTTGGTGGAAGGATTACGGATAATGTAGATACTGCTGATAACGGTATAATAAAGCTCGTCCTCGCCCAATAAACGATATTCTGTCTGCCAGCTTAGTTTTGTGGACGCCATCACTTCCTCAAATTCCCGCACCAGTCTTTTCCTGTCTAATGGTGCTACGCGACCTTTATATACTTCCCAGAAATTTCCGATTTCTGTATGACTTCCGGGCAAAAAGAATTGCATTTTTTTATTCAGCCGAGCATTCATCGTTTCAAGGTCGCAATCGAAAATGCCTTCCCGCGAAGCTTCGTGCAAGGCCTGATAGTTTGCTTCCAAACCCTGGTAAAGTTGAAAGGATGTTTTCAAACGGCCATGAAACCTGTCACTTATAAAATAAATCATCACGCCCGTAAGCATTACAAAAAAAAGCCCCTTCTGATTTTGCAGTTGTGCCAACAAATCGTTGTTTCCATGTGCAATCTTTAAAGCCAGTTTATCGCTTAATATGACCCATAAAATACTAATTGAGAGATACAGAAATGTTAGCCACGCTGCTGGAGAAAAATGCAAGAAAAATCGTTTTATAAAACGAGTGCTGGATTTCATGTTGGATTTACTGGTTCGTCAAAGATAATAATTAAGAATTGTCAAATGAATAATAGTTTTCCTAATATGAAGTGAACCGGAAATCGTCAATGTTCAAATTTTCAGAAATGTTTCAGAATGGAAAAAAGCCGTCAACTTTTTCAATCATCTTTTTTCACGAAAAATAATTGCTGGCTTCTTCTCATGTAAACAGTTCGCGGGCTGAAGGGCACAAGCAGGCAATACGATGAGTATCACGGCAACGCGCAGATGTTGTTTAAAGAATGTTTTACCATAAAGATCTTGAATAAACTGTGGAAAACGCTGATATGAATATGAAGAGCGACCGTTTGCTAACCCAAAAGTGCTACTCACATTATAGTATTGCTGGAAATCGATAAGTGATTTAAGTTGCACCCTGTAAACAAAACAAGCGTAACAAAAAAACTGTACCGAGTGCCGCACCAAAACTACTATACAAAAGTTGAAAATATGAAAATCCTGATCGGTCAGAAGCGCGCCAACACGACCCGGGAGATTGCCCGTAGATTGAAAGTGTCTCAACGAACGGTTTTGCTGATGATCGACTTCATGGAGAAGAGCGGAACTTCCATTAAATATTGCCGCGAAGCGCGTGTATATTCAATCGGCTCGTGTCGCAACCAGATAGCATAAGAAATTTCTTAAGGGGGTTATAATACAAACGGGAGCCGTAGTAGCTTCCGTTTTTTATTTTCGGTCATTGCTTTGTTACTTGTAAGGATTGAATTATGTGGACTCAACCAGCAACGGCGCCAGGTTTTCCAACTCCTGCTCCGTAAACATTTTTGAGTGAATAAAAAAGCGTACGCCCAATGGGATCTCCAGGGAAAAACTGCTGCCCCGTCCCGGGGTTACGTCCAGCGTTAATTGCGTATGTTTCCAGTATTCGAATTGATCCTCGTTCATATAAAATCTGCAACCTTCAATTTCTCCAAGGCAAACGTCGCTGCTACCTATCATAAATTCGCCTTTGGGGAAACACATGGGCTGGCTTCCGTCGCAACAACCGCCACTTTGATGGAACATCAGATCGCCGTGAACGGATTGTAACTTTCTGATGAGTTCAAGAGCGGAATCGGTAACTAATACTCTCGGTACAGGCATGATGGTTGTTTGTTGGATAAGAGTGAGTAAATGGTTGGCTATAAAGTCGTAAAAACCCCTGCAGATTCTTCCCGGTAAAAAAGCAGCAGGCTTTCGCCTGCCGCCGAACGATTGCCATCGCTTTAAAGAATTAGAAAGAAGAAATTAAATATAAGAAATAACAAAGTAACAGTTTCCGCGCTTCGATAAGCGCGCTGAATATTGATGTTTCGGATATTTTCTTATTTCTTATTTTTTATTTCTTATTTCTTATTTAAAAGAATCCAAGTTTCTTTTTATCGTAAGACACCAGCATATTTTTTGTCTGGCGATAGTGTCCCAGCATCATCTTATGATTTTCTCTGCCGAAGCCCGACTTTTTATAACCGCCGAACGGCGCATGAGCAGGGTAGGCGTGATAGCAATTTACCCAAACACGACCTGCCTGAATTGCGCGCGGAACCTGGTAAATTTCATGTGCATCGCGTGTCCAGACGCCTGCACCTAATCCATACAAAGTATCGTTCGCGATTGCGATCGCCTCTTCCGTGCTCCTGAATGTTGTAATGGCCACTACCGGCCCAAAGATCTCTTCCTGGAAAATGCGCATCTTGTTGTGTCCCTTGAAGATGGTTGGTTTAATATAATAACCATGTTCCAGTCCGCTGTTTTGATGAAATGCTTCACCACCAGCCAACACCTGTGCACCTTCCTGTTTGCCAATATCGAGGTAACTCAATATTTTATTGTATTGATCCTCTGAAGCCTGTGCGCCCATCATCGTATCGGCGCTCAGCGGATTGCCCATTTTGATTGCATTTGTGCGGGCAATTACCCTTTCGATGAATTTATCGGCAATACTTTCGTGTACAAGGATTCTGCTCGGGCAAGTACAAACTTCGCCCTGGTTCAACGCGAACAATACTGCACCTTCTATTGCTTTATCAAAAAAATCATCGTCTGCATCGGCAACCGACGGGAAGAAGATGTTCGGTGATTTTCCACCCAGTTCCATCGTTACCGGGATGATATTTTCAGATGCGTACTGCATAATCAGCCGACCGGTAGTGGTTTCGCCGGTAAAGGCAACTTTGGCCACATGTTTTGAAGTAGCCAGTGGCTTGCCCGCTTCTACACCAAAGCCTGTTACCACGTTTAAAACACCTGCGGGTAAGATATCGCCGATCAGTTCCATTAAAACCATGATGGAAGTAGGGGTTTGTTCTGCAGGTTTTACAACCACGCAACAGCCGGCAGCCAGTGCCGGCGCAATCTTCCAGGTTGCCATCAACAGCGGAAAATTCCATGGGATGATCTGTCCAACCACACCAAGCGGCTCGTGCAGGTTGATGCAAACGGTGTTTTCGTCATGTTCGGAAATGCTTCCTTCTTCGGCGCGGATAACGCCGGCGAAATAACGGAAGTGATCGACACATAAAGGAAGGTCCGCAGCGCGTGTTTCGCGGATGGCTTTACCATTGTCGATGGTTTCCACCACTGCGAGGTATTCAAGATTGTCTTCGATCACCTGTGCTATTTTTAATAGCAAATTGCTGCGCGTTGTTGCAGAACTTTTGCTCCAGGTTTCAAATGCTTTATTAGCGGCTGTTACAGCTTTTTCGATGTCGGCAGCGTTGCCGCGTGCGGCTTGTGTGAAAACCTTTCCATCTATGGGGGAAACATTGTCGAAATATTCGCCTGAAGCAGGCGCTTGCCATTTTCCATCAATGTAATGGTTGTAACGGGCCTTGAATTGGGGGCGGGCCGCAACATTGGAAGGTGCGGCCACAGTTTGTGTACTCATATTAATTGGCATTTAATCGTTAAATAATGCATGAAGCTACCAATGAACACTTGCGCCGGCACGTGATAATTGTACTTTTAAATAGCACATTAGTACTTTTTCACAGCTTTTTTTGTTTTTGATATTCTTTTGTGTTGTACCTTGGTGGTACGATATGCCTGCTAAAAAAACATTGAACAAGGTCGATCTTACACATCCCAAATACCTGCAAACGCTGGTAGAAAACAGGCGTATCTTTAACCTCGAAAATTGCGAGTTGAATATCTTTGAAAGCTACAAAGAAGCATACCGCGTACCGCTTACCTTTAACGATTTTGTTATCACCAGCATGATACGTGGTAAGAAGGTGATGCATTTATACAACAAGCCATCTTTCGATTATTTGCCTGGAGAAACGGTGATCCTTCCTGCCAACGAAACCATGGTGATCGATTTCCCGGAAGCAGCTATAGATGTTCCTACGCAATGTATCGCTCTTGCAGTGGATCATAATTACGTGAGTACTACATTGAATTATCTGAATCAGTTTTACAACAGCGACGCTGATCAGCAGCACGCCTGGCAATTGCAATTCAACCAATATCATTTCAGCAATGAAACAGAGATCACTGATCTCATTAATAAACTGATCCGGATATGCAGCGGAACAGAAAAGGGCAAAAATATTTTTGCAGATCTTAACCTGAAAGAACTGCTCATCAGGCTTATCCAGAGCCAGCACCTGGAACAGATCTATACCGAAAGCAGCACCCTTCAAAATCAAACGAGGCTTCATTTTGTACTTAACTATATTCATGAACATCTTACAGACGGCATACTTGTAAACGAACTCAGTAAAAAGGCATATATGAGCCGCAATGTTTTTTTCAAATGGTTCCGGGAGCAATTTGGAATTACTCCGTTGGAATATATCAACTGCGAAAGAATAAAAATGGCGAAGCAATTATTAAAGAATCCAAAGAATAGTATCGCTACAGTGGGCTTTCAGTGCGGGTTTACAGATGTGAATTATTTTGTGCGGCTATTTAAAAAAACAGAGGGGATCACTCCGGGTACTTACAGGAGCTGTACACAGGAATAAGGGAATGTATCATCTTTGAGCTTTTTAATTTTTAGTATGCTGAAGTTATTTCGTCCGTGGGACGAGGTCGTATACCTTTTTAACGCGCGTGAAAACGTAATTTTTTTCATTTGCCAAAATGGAAAAAAGAGAACTACATTATGCTTGTCCTTTAGCAAGTATTAACCTTTTACCGGTCGGCAGAAACATGAAACATCATACAAATCAAAAGGCGCAAATAAAATTTGCGCCTTTTGATTTGTATTTTTAAGACTACGACCGGAACAATAACAGCAATGAAGCCAATTTGTTTTTCAGCTCTTTTCGATGAATGATGAAGTCAAGAAAGCCATGTTCCAGCAGGAACTCACTGCGTTGAAATCCTTCCGGAAGGTCGCGCTTGATGGTTTCTTTGATTACGCGCGGGCCGGCAAAGCCAATAAGCGCGCCTGGTTCCCCGCAGATAACGTCGCCCAACATAGCGAAAGACGCGGTGGTTCCGCCAAAAGTAGGATCTGTACACAATGAAATATAGGGGATCTTCGCGTCGCTCAGTTGTGTGAGTTTACCAGATGTTTTAGCCAATTGCATCAATGAAAATGCGCTTTCCATCATACGGGCACCGCCGCTTTTATTGATGATCATGAATGGGACGCGGTTTGCTATGCAGTAGTCGCAGGCACGACTGATTTTTTCGCCCATTACACTTCCAAGGCTTCCGCCGATGAATTCAAAATCCATACAGGCCACTACCAGTTCTTCGCCATTTAATTTGCCATGCGCCACCGTAATGGAATCGTGAATATCTGTTTTGGAATATGTTTCTTCCAAACGTTTGTCGTAAGGCTTCAGGTCTACAAAATGCAGGAAATCCTTTGATTTGATATTGGCAAATAGCTCGATGAATTGTCCGTCGTCAAACAAAATATCGAAATATTCATCGCTGCCGATCCTGTGATGATACTCGCATTTGGGGCAAACGAATTTATTTTCCTGTAGTTCTGAAATGGTACAAGTGTATTTACAATTCGGACATTTTGCCCAAAGCCCTTCCGGAGCGTCTTTTTTATCTTTGGTAGAAGTGAGAATACCTCGTTTTGCGCGCTTGAACCAGCTCACTTTCGTTTCCGCAGCTTCCCCTTCCTCGCCGGCAAGATTAGCGTCGAAATCTTCTTCTTGTTTCATACTTGTTAGAAATTAAAATTATTCATTATTGAATCAGGCATTGCGGTTCAGGCAATTCAAATCATCAAACGCAGTTTCTAATCTTTTGATGAAAGTTTCTTCCCCCTTTCTCAACCAAACCCTGGGATCGTAATATTTCTTATTCGGCTTATCGGCCCCTTCCGGATTACCCAACTGACCCTGCAGATAGCCTTCATTTGCCTTATAATTATTTAAAATGCCTTCCCAGAAAGCCCATTGAAGATCGGTATCGATATTCATTTTGATGGCACCGTAGCCGATTGCTTCGCGGATCTGGCTTTGCGGGCTTCCACTTCCGCCGTGGAACACGAAGTATACCGGTTTCGGACCCGTCTTCAACTCTCTTTCAATGTAGATCTGGCTGTTGTTCAAAATTTCGGGGCGAAGTTCTACGTTGCCCGGTTTGTAAACGCCATGAACATTTCCAAAAGCCGCAGCAACAGTAAACAAATTACCCACTTTGCTCAACGCTGTGTAAGAATACGCCACGTGTTCCGGCTGCGTATATAGTTTATCGTTTTCAACATCGCTGTTGTCCACACCATCTTCTTCACCGCCCGTAACTCCCAGTTCAATTTCAATGCTCATACCCAGCGGAGCCATTCTTTTGTAGAATTCTACCGAAGTGGCAATGTTTTCTTCTATAGGTTCTTCTGAAAGATCCAGCATGTGCGAACTGAATAGCGGTTGCCCTTTTTCTTTGTAAAATTGCTCACCTGCATCGATCAGTCCGCTGATCCACGGCAGCCATTTTTTAGCAGCATGGTCGGTATGTAGAACAACCGGCACGCCGTAATATTTTGCCACATTGTGTATATGAAGCGCGCCGGAAATAGCTCCGGAAATATTACCTTGTAGTTTATCGTTAGGCATTCCTTTCCCTGCGATGAATTGTGCGCCGCCATTGCTGAATTGAATGATAATGGGAGAGTTCACTTTGGCAGCCGTTTCCAGCGCCGCATTGATAGTGTTGGTACCGATCGTGTTCACCGCCGGTAAAGCAAATTGATTGTTTTTCGCATCATTGTATAATGCTTCCAGTTCTTTTCCGTGAAGGACACCAGCACTGTATTTTGCCATGGTTGTTTGTTGGTTTATTGATGATGAATTTAAAATGGTGACAAAAATAGGACAAATCTATGATCTATGATGTACGATCTATGATCTGTCCCAATTTGCAGATAATTCCGAATTTGGAGAAACTTATGAATTGAATGACATCATACGTTTCAAATATCCGGGAACTTCCAGTAATCGGGATCCATACCAGCTGAACATTTCACCATCCACCAGCATAATCTTTGTGCCGGGAAGCCTTTCCTGTAATTCGCTAATATGATTTTGTTTAAACGGGTAGGGTTCCGATGACAGCAGGATCAATTCGCATTGCTCATTTTTAAGATCGGCAATGGTAATTTCCGGATACCTGGTTTTATTGGAAAAAGCATTTGTTAGTCCTGCAAATTGCAGCATATTACTGATGTAGGTGTCAACACCCGCCACCATATAGGGTGTTCTCCAGATGAGATAGGCCGTTCGTAATTTTCGGTTCCGGTTGGCCAGGTTGCCGATACTTAAGAATCTTTCTTCTATTTCTTTCAATAGCCGCTGCGCGGCATTTCCCTTATTGGTGAGTTTGCCGATATCGCTGATCATACCAAGCGCGCTTTCCAGGTCCTTTACATCCGTTACCCATACATTGAAATCGCGGGCCAACAGCAAAACCTGCTCTTGCACATTTTCTTCTTTATTGGCAATGATAAGATCGGGTTGAAGTTCCCTGATCCTGTTGACGTCGATGGTTTTCGTTCCGCCAATGCGGTGCTTTTTCCGAAACCATTCCGTGGGACGCACGCAAAATTTAGTGATACCAATCGTTTCAGCTTCCAATCCAAGATAATGCAGCAGTTCAGTTTGCGAAGGGACGACGGATATAATGCGTTTTGGGAAATATGGTAGCTGAGACGCGGATTCGAGTATCATATCAGCAAAAGTAACTATGATTTTGTTTGATTGAAATTCTCAGGCAGGATCGAAAGAAAAAAATAATTTTTTATCTTCTCCTTTAACGTCAAAAATAAAATCTGTGCCATCTGTGGCTCAAAATAAAAAACTTCCACAGGAATTTGCATTTGCAAAAAAGCTGTGGAAGTTAATTTTTGCACCAACATGTTCTCAGGTTGGTTTCAGGAGTTACTTTACATTTCTGAGGGAGCTCGTCTGGTAAATAAGTTATCCTGGTTTCAGTACCTGTTCGGGCTTTTCGGTCACATCGCTTTGGTTAGGAGGATGGACGTTTGTAGGATATTGGGGCATTTTTTTGCCATGATCGCTTTTTACGGCATAGGCTGGACATGGTTTTTTCGGTTCTTCGTTGAAAATCAAGGATCTTAAAACGTGGTATTAAAACTAGAGAAATAGAAGTTGACTGATATTGAATTTTGTGGTCTTTTTAATTGGATATTGGAAAATTCAGGTTTGTTCCGGATCGTGGATAATGATTGATATTTAATCGATATCAATCAACTTCTGATACAAAGATGCGGTGAAAAACGGCCCTTGGCAAGAGCAATATTGCTCTTTGTTTGCTGTGAAGTAAATACTGGATCAATCGTAAACAAGGCATTCTTCGGAATGAATTTATACGAAATTGCGTATCGTAAAATTACGTGCCTGCTTAAGACATACGAATTACGAGTTGCAAATTGACGCAGGTTATTGATTTTTTGCGACGGTTTGTGCGAAACTTCAACGATAGAGAATAGGAGAAATGAAAGCTGCGCAGCAAACAAATTGTGATTTTAATTTTGAATCGGTTAATAATAATTCTGTAGAGTTATTTGTCAGAAAAAGGATCTGTGAGATCTGCATTATCATCTGCTGAAAAAACGCCGGAACTGAACATGAAAAATCCGGGGCTAAAAAAATCCCGACCAAAGGTCGGGATCAAATTCTTTTTCCAACATTTCAGGAGTAACTACTCGGAGGGACTCGTCGTAAATATTGTCCTGGTTTCAGTTTGGTTCTTCGCCATCATCGCCTTGGTTAGGGGCATAGGCTGTAAGGATAATTGGTTCTGTTGGTTTGTTAAGGATTGGATGGTTGGTTTTGCCATGATCGCTTTGGTTAGAAGCCAGGCAGACATTGGTTTTGTTAGGTTCTTTAGTGGATATTAAGGATCTTAAAGCGCTCTATAAAACTGAAAGAAAAGTAGAAGTTGACTGATATTGAATTTTACGATTTTTCTTAGTTTGGATATTGGAAAACTTGGTTTGGTTTTATTCTGGATCGTTGGATAATGTCTGATTGATATTTAATCTCTATCAATCAACTTCTGACACAAAGATGCTACGAAAAAAGATCCTGTGCAAGAGCATTATTGCTCTTTTTTGCGGGTGATGTATATACGGATGTAATCGTATATAAACGGATAGTATACGGTTGTTACTACGCATTTTTATATAGTAAAAATACGTACCTGTTTTCTTTAAACACAGGAAACTTTTTCATAAAATACTTTAAATGCAGTGTAGTAAATATTGGGGGTTCCTTTTATTACAAACGTATGGCATGCGTGGGATGTGAATGCTACAATCCAGTTTCGAAAGAAACCTGTGTTTTTGGCGGGAAAGAATTTGAGTTGCGTTTCAATATTTGTTCTGCATGATCTGTGCAAATTCCCTGTCATATGTAGCAAAATGAAAACCCTGCCGAAAAGCAGGGTTTAATTTTTTCCAACTAGCACACAGTGTTGGTTTTTCAGGATTGGGTTTTACTTCTGAGTGAACTCATTTTGTAAAAATTAGGTTATCCTGGTTTCAGTGTGTTTGGTCTTTCGTCCCTGAATGTGGTTGCAAACAGGAGCAGGATTGATTTTGTGTTGTTTTTTAAAGGATCTGGATGGATTGTCGGTTTTCGTCATCATCGCTTTTTAAGGCATAGACTGGATATTGGCTCTTATTGGTTCTTCAACGGATGATATTAAGGATTCTAAAGCGCTCTATAAAACTAAAGAAAAGTAGAAGTTGACTGATATTGAATTTTACGATTTTTCTTAGTTTGGATATTGGAAAACTTGTTTGGTTTTAATCAGGATCTTTGGATAATGTCTGATTGATATTTAATCGCTATCAATCAACTTCTGACACAAAGATGCAACGAAAACAGAGCCTGCACAAGAGCAATATTGCTCTTTGTTTATGGTGAAGTAAATACGCGTAATGTAGTAGATTGCCGATTGGGCGCGAAGTATGAATACGATTTTAACGAACGTGTTTTTACGGTATCTGTCAGGTGCTATAAAGGAAAATAAAAATGTTGCATCGCACAGGATGCAGTACCCACAGTACTTTCATGCGGGATCGTAGAAATCCGTACCATTTATTTTGCAAGGCTTTGGATGATGTCGTATTTTGTTACGATATGGTACGATCCGCTTTCGTCTTTACTCAAAACGGCGCCATTTTCTTTGTTGATGAATGCGCTTAAGCGTTCCACCGGTGTATCGAAAGCCACTTCCGGGTAGGGTTTTTGCATCACCGCACTCACTTTTGCATCTTTAATATCCGCATCGTTGAGTATCAGGTCAAACAGCCCACTCTCCGAAATCGCGCCCACATTCGTTTCACCATCGAATACAGGTATATTTTCGATATCATATTTCTTCATCAGGCCGATGGCATCCATTACGGTATCGGATGGCGAAATACTCATTGTCTTTTGGGAACCGCGTCCGCTAATCAGGTCCTTAAATGTTTTCACATCTAAAAAACCCCGCTCCATCATCCATTCGTCGTTGTACACTTTTCCAACATAACGACTTCCATGATCATGAAAAATGAGTACCACTACATCGCCTGCTTTAAGCTGGCTTTTTAATTGCATCATGCCCTGAAGTACGCTGCCGGCACTGTATCCGCAAAAAAGACCTTCTTCTTTTGCAATCCTGCGCGCCATTACCGCGCCATCTTTGTCGGTTACTTTCGTAAACTCATCGATGTATTGCATATCGTAGTTCTGCGGAACGAAATCTTCTCCAAAACCTTCGCTGATATAAGGGTAAACTTCCTTCTGATCTAATTCGCCGGTTTCAAAATATTTTTTCAGCAATGAACCATAACTATCGATTGCCCACACTTTGATGCCCGGATTTTTTTCTTTCAGATATTTTCCCGTGCCGATGATGGTGCCACCCGTGCCGGTTGCTACCACTAAATGCGTAACCTTACCTTCTGTTTGCTCCCAGATCTCGGGACCGGTTTGCTCATAATGCGCCTGGCGGTTGGCGAGATTATCATATTGATTTACGTACCAGCTGTTAGGAACTTCTGTAGCAAGCCGTTTCGAAACGGAATAGTAGGAGCGTGGATCTTCTGGTTCCACGTTAGTTGGGCAAACGATCACTTCAGCACCTACTGCTTTTAAAATATCGGCCTTTTCTTTTGATTGTTTATCCGTGGTGGTGAAAATACATTTGTAACCTTTTACACAGGCGGCCAGGGCCAGTCCCATACCGGTATTACCACTCGTACCTTCAATGATAGTACCACCCGGCTTGATCTTACCCTCAGCTTCAGCCACTTCCAGCATTTTAAGTGCCATACGATCCTTGATGGAATTTCCCGGATTGAAATATTCAACCTTTGCTAAAACGGTACATGGCAAGTCTTTAGTGATCTTGTTTAATCTTATCAGCGGAGTGTTGCCGATGGTTTCCAATACGTTATTGAGCCACATGGTAGTAATCTTTTGGGCAAAGGTAATAGGTTTCAGCCGTCGGGTTTCAGGTTTTGAGTA
Organism: Chitinophagales bacterium; assembly: GCA_015655125.1. GTDB lineage: Bacteria > Bacteroidota > Bacteroidia > Chitinophagales > Chitinophagaceae > Ferruginibacter. The sequence goes on from JAATFP010000079.1 coordinate 101,258, forward strand.
AAAGATGTTCAGATTTTATAGCAAGAATTTAATTAAAATGTTTAGTGTGAATGTTTTGCGATAAGTTAAAATGTAACCGCTCATACCTGGCATCTTACGTCCGACCTTTATAGAAGAATTACTACAAATTTAGATAGCGCCTACTACAAAACGCGTACTTGAGTAACCGTATCTTTGTTTTAAGAAAATTCCAATTATCCTTCCGAAAGTAGCTAGTAATTTATTATTCCTATAGAAGTCCTCCCATTATCCATTGTAAAGATTATTCCTTAGAGTTTATAAGTAGTTGTGCGTTTGCGCAATGAAGGACTGAGTTTATAAAAATGCCCCTGTTAGAACAGGGGCATTTTTATTGTTTAAAGTTTATAATACTAAATCCGGACTTCAAACTCAGGCAAACTTGGATTCGGTATTTTTGATACGAAGCTCCTGACAGTTAATCACAAAATTATAAACCTAAGATGTTTATTGAAATTGAAAGAAAATTCCTGGTAAATAGGGCCAAATGGGCCATGCTTGAAAAACCGGCCGGTTCTTATTATCGCCAGGGCTATCTCACCGATGATGATCATAAAACGATTCGCGTACGCGTCGCGCCGCTTGCAGGCTTTCTTACAATCAAAGGTGTTTCATCGGGCATCAGCCGCAGCGAATTCGAATACGAAATTCCGCGGGAAGAAGCGATACATCTGCTTGATAATTTTTCGCAGTCTGAGATCGTGAAAACGAGGTATAATATTTGGTTTGAAGGCAAGCTATGGGAAGTGGACGTGTTTGCAGGCGATAACGATGGATTGATCGTTGCGGAAATTGAATTGCAAAATGAGGTAGAAGGGTTTGTTTTACCTGAGTGGGTGAACGAAGAAGTGACAGAAGATACACGATATTATAACTCCAGTCTTTCTAAAAATCCATACAGCAAATGGAATGAGAACCAGAACTAGAATTATAAAATTTTTATCTGCTAAAATCCGGGTTATCTGCTGGGCGGATTCAGCCTGGAACGAAAACATGACATACGTCAAGTTTTTCTGACCTAAATGTCCCAAAGTAGTATCTGCTCTACATTTTAAAGATTTCCCGTGCTACGTTTGGCGTGTTTTTTACACATTAGCTTTGTATTTATAAGAAGTTTATTTATATCCTTTATCCAAAACACCACCATCCAATTTAAAACAAATCGCCTAATAAAACCCGGACTGTAAAACCCAGAATCGAGTATTTAAGAAAGTCTTTCAGCAATGAAAGGCTTTCTTGTTATCAGAATGATTGCGTGTGCCGGATTGAGAGCTAGTTTCTGTAAACTGCACCAACACTTCAAACCCAACGTTCCCTATCACCGCAAATTTTACTTCTGCAGAATTTCCAACGCTTTTTTCACGCCACTATCTCCCTGGTTGGCCATTTCATAAAAACCTTCTGATCTGTACAATTGCCGCGCCACCTGCAATTTGAGCGCTGAGGTGAGAAATTCTTTTTCCTTTTGAGAAATACTGGCAAGGCTGAGGGAATCTTTTGCTGCCATGGCTTCAAACAGTTTCCAGCTTTCGTCATTGATGGTAAATCCATGAACAAATTGATCGACAGATTTGTAAGCATTCTCTATTTCAGGATGTGATAAAAAATATTGATAACCGTAGTCGCCCAGCGTTCCTTTGCTATACAGTTTAGCAGTAAGCAAACCCAATTTGGCCGTATCTGCCGGCACAAAGTAATCCGGCGAAATGCCGCCGCCGCCGTAGATCGTTTTATGGGTAACCAATGTTTTGAAGATCTTGGTGGTATCGTTCTTTACAGAGTCTGCAGTAAGCATTTCACCGTCTACCGCACGGTGATAGAATTCATCAAAGTAAGCAGCTTTTCCGCCCAATGCGTACGGACGTTGGATACTTCTGCCAACGGGCGTGTAATATCTTGCAATGGTGAGCCGAAGCGCGCTGTTATCGCTCAAATTAAATTGCTGGCCAACCAATCCTTTTCCAAAAGTGCGCCGGCCAATGATGGTGGCGCGATCCCAGTCCTGCAATGCCCCCATTAATATTTCGCTTGCGCTGGCAGTTCCTTCATCGGCCAGCACAACCAATGCGCCGGTTTCAAACTGTCCCTGCCGGCGGCAACGGTATTCTTTTTTGGCTGCGTGTTTTCCTTCGGTATACGTGATGAGTTTATCGCCGGCAAGAAATTCATCGGCGATCTCCACAGCATCGTCCAATGCGCCGCCGCCGTTGTTGCGCAGGTCGAGGATCAACTGCGTCATATTTTGTTTTTTCAGCGCCAGCAGGCTTATCATAAATTCATTGTACGTCTGTGTGCTGAACCGGTTGAGTCTTATATAACCCGTTTTTTGATCGATCATGTACGAAGCATCCACGCTCACCAATGGGATAATGCCGCGCTTCACTACTATCTGCTGTTTCGTTCCCGCGCGCAAAAGCGTAAGGTTCACCGCACTTCCCAATTCACCGCGAAGGATGGACTGTATTCTTGCCGTTGAAGATTTTTTGCCGGACAATGTACTATCGTTGGCGGACAGGATTTTGTCGCCCACCTTGATACCGGCCTTGAAAGCCGGACCATCTTTCAATACGCTGGTTACATGTAACGTGTCGAGAATGATGTTGAACTCTACGCCGATACCAAAAAAGCTTCCCTTGATGTCTTCGTTCTCCCTGTCGAGCTCAGAAGCCGCAATGAAGACAGAATGTGGATCAAGCTGCGCCAACATTGCCTGGATACCGGAATCTGCGATATTATTAAGGTTAACATCATCTACATAACGGTTCTGAATGATATCCAGGATCTCCTGGATGGGGCGGCGCTTCTCCGCATAAAAAAAATTTTTGCCCGGAATTCCATCGCGCATCTTGTATCCCAGAAACATTCCGGCGATCAAAGTAATGCTGAATAAGAGTGGGAGCCAAACCTGTAATTTTTTGTTGTTCGTCATATAAAAAACTTAAATACCTTACTGCACTTTTGCGCGCGTGGATGCAAAGTTAATTTTTTTTGAGTCAACTAATTTTTATGAAATTTCCGGCCGAAAGTTTTACCTTGATGACTCAAAGGAATAAACGATGAATTCAATCTTAATAGCTGATAGCGGGTCCAGTAAAACAGAATGGTGCCTGCTGGATGGTGCAAAAAAGAAAATGATCGATACGCAGGGTTTGAGTCCGTATTTTCTAAGCGGGCAGCAGATTGAAAAGGTTTTGGAAGAAGAACTGTTGCCCGGGATCAAGAACAAACTTCCCGCAAAAATATTTTTTTATGGAACAGGTTGCAGTAATCCAAATAATGTAAAAATAGTTAAACAGGCTATTCGCTCGGTATTTAAGCACAGCGAAGTGTTTGTTGATCACGATCTGATGGGTGCAGCAAAAGCGTTGTGTGGAAATGAGAAAGGCATTGCATGCATTCTGGGAACTGGTACCAATTCCTGTTATTATAACGGGAAAAAGATCGTAAAAAATAGTCCCGGCCTGGGCTTTATCCTTGGCGACGAAGGCAGTGGCGCATACCTTGGTAAAAAAGTTATTCAGTATTATTTATATGGCACTTTCGATGCCGACCTGATGGACCGCTTCGATGCTAAATTTAGAACGAATGCTTCTGATATTCTCGAAAATGTTTACAAGAAGCCATTACCAAATAAATATCTTGCTAATTATGCCATGTTCCTGGCTGAGAACCGTGGTCATTTTATGATCGAGAATATCATTGAAGATGGCTTCAACGATTTTTTCTTCAATCATATATATAAGTACCGCGAAAGCTGGACGATGCCGCTTAATTTTACCGGAAGCATCGCTTTCGGCTTCAAAGATGTATTGAAAGATCTCTGCAACTCTTACGAACTTCAGTTGGGCAAAGTGATACGGCGGCCGATGGAAGGACTGATCAAATTTCACCAAGAAAAATAACGTACCCGTTATGGCTTTTCAAAAGATCACCGAGGCTGATTCTCATTATCGTCATCTCGACAAAATGGATATCCGCGACCTGCTCATTAATATTAACAAAGAAGACAAAACGGTTCCCGATGTAATCGAAGCGGTGATCCCCCGGATCGAGGCGTTGGTGCATGCCATCGTGGACAAGATGCTGGCGGGTGGCCGGCTGTTTTACATCGGGGCAGGCACAAGCGGACGACTGGGAATCGTGGATGCAAGCGAGTGTCCGCCTACATTCGGCGTTCCGCCGGAACTGGTGGTTGGCATCATTGCAGGCGGAAAAAAAGCGATTTCCGAAGCCGTTGAAAATGCTGAAGACAACACAGACAACGGCTGGCGCGACCTGCAGGAGCACCATGTGAGCAGTGCCGATGTTGTGATCGGCATCGCCGCCAGCGGAACCACGCCGTACGTAATCAGCGCGCTTCAGAAATGCCACGAAAACAATATCATCACCGGAAGCATTTGCTGTAATCCTGGCGCTCCATTGAGTGAGGCCGCGGATTTTCCGGTAGAAGTGGTGGTGGGACCCGAATTTGTGACCGGCAGTACCCGCATGAAAAGCGGAACAGCGCAAAAACTTGTTCTTAACATGATCTCAACTTCCGTTATGATCCAGCTTGGCCGTGTAGAAGATAACAAAATGGTGAACATGCAGTTGACCAATGATAAGATTATTGATCGCGGCGTGAAAATGCTGATGCAGAAGATTGGGTTGGATGATTATGAGGCGGCGAAAGTATTGCTGCTGAAACATGGTACTGTAAAAAAAGCGACGGAAGCGTATAAGATCTGACCACCGACGACCAGGAAGTAAAATTATTTGAAGAGCCTGTGTTATTGCGGGCTTTTTTGTGTGATAGCCAGAAAAAACAGAAAATTCCATCCTGAGGTCGCTTCGGTTGCCGGTCGTCTGCATCCCCGAAAAAATAATCTGTTGGTATTTAAAAAAATCCTAAATTAGAATCCTGATTAAATAACCAAAAAAGCACTTATGAAATCTAAATTTTTACTCACTTCATTATTATTTACTGCAGTTGCCGCTCAGGCACAGCAAAACAATAAGGCATACGCCATTACGGGTGACGGCAATAAAGATTTTGTATGGATGAATATCCGCCAGGTGAACCTTTCTACAGGTGCGGTGGAAAAGACCATCTTTCAACGAGGTAAAACGAATTTTACGTTGACAGATGCCACGTCTAAAAAAGTAGTTGAACCATCTGCATTTGCAGATGGTAATGTATTTGCAGCTAAAGATTACCCAACCGGAACGTTCGTGGCAGGTGCCGCATATGATCGCAGAGGAAACAAGTTATTCTTTGTGCCAATGCGTACCGGCGAACTTCGTTGGCTAGACCTTGACAGCAAAGGCGATGTACTGAGATTTAATACCATGAGTAGCCCGCTCCTGAAAGTTTCTGCAACGGCAACGGACGAGGCATATCATATCACTCGTATGGTAATTGGCGCCGATGGAAATGGCTATGCTATTACCAACGACGGCAATAGTTTACTAAGGTTCACAACGGGAAAAAGACCGGTAATCACCGATCTTGGAAACCTGATCGATGATGAAAAGAATGGTGGTATTTCTGTACACAATAAATGTTCGAGCTGGGGCGGAGATATGGTGGCCGATGCTTTTGGCAAACTATATATCATCTCTGCAAGTCACAGCGTGTTTGAGGTGGACATCAATAGCCGTATTGCAACTTACAAAGGTTCCATTACAGGTTTGCCTGGAAATTACACAACAAATGGTGCTGCCGTGGATGCCGATGGGAATATTATCGTGAGTAGTGCGAATGTTTTTGAAGGTTATTTCAAAGTGAAACTTGATGACCTTACTGCTGTAAAAATGGAAGGCTCCGATGTAATATATAATGCGTCCGATCTGGCGAATGGAAACTTATTACGTCAGAAAGAAGCGGACGCTGCACAGAAATTCGTGGTAACGGAACTGCCGAAGATTGATTTGAATTCCGACAACCATGTATTTCCAAACCCTGTAACCGGTTCATCCTTCAAAGTGTTGTTCGACGGAACGAAAAACGGTGTATACACATTGGTATTAACAGATATCACAGGTCGTCCCCTTCAATCTCAAAAAGTGAGTATTGTAAAAGGGCAGCAAACTGAAACGGTCAACCTTGTGGGCAAACCTGCAAAAGGCACCTACATGTTGAAAGCATTGGATGCTCAGCAACAACTATTATTTACAGAAAAGATTATTATACAGTAAAGATTTTTTTGGGTTAATAAGTCAGAGGCTACCACATTGGTAGCCTTTATTGTTGAATGACAAAAGTGGGTTAAAATATTTCAGGAGAACGGAAAACACGTTTTGGAGGGGCATATTGAAGATTTAAAATGGCAAAAAAATTACGATGGCTTTATGATACGCCATAAAAATAGCAGTACTTTTGAAAACCATATATTATGTGTGTGAAAACAGAAGAAGAGCGTATTGATTCACTTTTTGAACGAGGCCCGGGAGATCTTATAATCGTTGAAAAGTTGCTTACTATCAGCAAAGATCCCGTTGCAATAGATAAACGGAATGAAAGATTTCAACTATTGAAAAAACAGGACTTGTGCCTTGCGATGCCAAATAATTTTCACCGCATTCCATGCGGTTTTTTAATGCCATTATGCATAAATAAATATGTTTTGACCGTCACATTTCTGCGCTTTTTCGCAGAAATTTGCACAAAGGATTTTGCATGCAGGATATAGAACCATTTTACAACTGGCGTCATTTGTACGCCGCCGAGGAAGACCGGCTTTCTCCTTTTTTTGGCCGCAGCTACAGCGAATTTGAGTATTCCATGACGCTGTACAACTATTACATTCATCCGCAATGGGACGATTTCGGCTCGCGCACTTTATATATGAAGATATTGTTTGTGGATTATGAACAACATTACGCCATCATTGAATTGCTGGGCGAGTGGAACGATGCCATTGAAAACGACATCATGACGCTACGCCGCGACGTGACCGATCAACTGTATGTGCGCGGTATTACGAAGTATATTATCATTGCTGAAAATGTACTCAACTTCCATAGCAGCGATGACAGCTATTATGAAGAATGGCGCGAACAATTGGAAGATGACCGCGGATGGGTAGTATTGATTGACTTTCCTGAACAAAGCAAACACGATTTCAAAAAAGCACGGCTTACAAATTACATCGAGCTGATCGAACTTCCGCAATGGCGCACGCTGAAGCCGGAAATCATCTTCCAACTGATCGATCAGGAAATGTTGCGAAGACTTGCGTGAACTTTTTAATATTGAAACCTTTCAGATTTGATATGGCTAAATTTGTTAGGCAAAACCAATTTTTTTACAATATTGTGACGTACTTTTGCAACACCAAATTACTCTTATCAATATTCTCTTTATGACTTGGAAACATTTTTTCACTTCTTCTCTGGGCAAAAAATATGTAATGGCCTTCACCGGTTTTTTTCTTATAACTTTCTTAATCGTACACGCAGGGATCAATTCCTGCATTTTTTTAAATGATAACGGAGAAACATTCAATACCGTGGCTCATTTTATGAGTCATAACTGGATATTACGTTTTCTCGAAATAGGACTTTTTGTCGGCCTGATCCTTCATATTGTTCAGGGATTAATGCTATGGAGGCAAAATGCGGCGGCGAGGCCCGTAAAATATTATAGCAATAAGCCCGAAAAAAACAGTAAGTGGTACAGCCGTTCCATGGGGCTTCTCGGAACATTATTGCTGATCTTTTTGGTGATTCACCTTTCTCATTTCTACGTGGGAACTAAAATCGCGTTGTATGTACACAACGACGAGCCGCATAATTTATATGAAGAAATGCGCGAAGTGTTTCAGCAATGGTGGGTTGTGCTCATCTATCTGGCTGGTATCGTAGCCTTGTTCTGGCACTTGATGCACGGTTTTCAAAGTGCATTTCAATCGCTTGGACTCAACAATAAAAAATTCGTTCCAATTATCAAAGTTGCAGGCTTTGGCTACACCGTGATCATTTGCCTGGCATTTGCATTAATGCCAATCGCATTTCATTTTCATTGGATCAGCTAGTAGGGTATCGATTGAGAACAGAAATTTGAATTTTAAATGATAAGGACAAATCTTTTTTTTGCAGCCGGTCTTTTCCTTTCTTTAGGATCACTGTCTTGCTCAAAAAAACACCCATATCTCAAAGTTAATGCACCTTTAAACGGCCAGGTATTTACCGCGCCGGAAGTGATAACGATAGATGCAAAAATGTCCGATCCGGATATTTTATTGGGAAAAGATTTACTGGTAATTAAAGATCACGGTTCGTTTGATACCGTAATAAATATTAAAGAACCGAATATCCCGGAAGAGCATTTTGTAAGAAGTTTTGTAAGCGAACACAATACAACATATACAATTATTGTGACGGTACATGGGGGATATGGGTGGAAGAGTGATACACTCGTTGTCCGGGCAAATTAAAATTGAATAATTACTAATCAGGATAATATGGATTCGAAAATTCCGCATGGCGAAATGGATAAAAAGTGGGACGATTACAAGGGCCACGTAAAACTTGTAAATCCCGCCAATAAACGTAAACTCGAAGTGATCGTAGTCGGTACCGGTCTTGCCGGTGCATCAGCCGCCGCTTCACTCGGAGAAATGGGCTACAAGGTTAAAACCTTTTGTTTCCAGGACAGTCCGCGCCGCGCTCATAGTATTGCCGCACAAGGCGGTATCAATGCTGCAAAAAATTATCAAAATGATGGGGACAGCATCTTCCGTCTTTTTTACGACACCGTAAAAGGTGGCGATTACCGCGCCCGCGAAGCCAATGTGCATCGCCTCGCAGAAGTGAGTGCAGCTATCATCGACCAGTGCGTGGCACAAGGTGTACCATTCGCCCGCGAATACGGTGGTTTGTTAAGCAACAGAAGTTTTGGCGGAACGCAGGTGCAACGTACCTTCTACGCTGCCGGCCAAACGGGGCAGCAATTGTTACTCGGTGCTTACAGCGCGCTCGAAAGACAAGTGGCCCTTGGCAACGTTACTCAATACAGTCGCCATGAAATGCTTGATGTAGTAACCATTGATGGAAAGGCAAGAGGTATTATCGCCCGCGACATGGTGACCGGGGAACTGGAACGTCACTTCGGTCATGCCGTGCTGCTTTGCACCGGTGGTTATGGAAACGTTTTCTATTTAAGTACAAACGCCATGGGCAGTAATGTAACGGCCGCCTGGAAGGCACATAAAAAAGGTGCTTATTTTGGCAATCCGTGTTTTACACAAATACATCCAACCTGTATTCCGGTTACCGGCGATCATCAAAGCAAACTGACACTAATGAGTGAAAGTTTGCGCAATGACGGCCGTATCTGGGTTCCGAAAGCAAAAGACGATAAGCGGAAAGCAATTGATATTCCGGAAGAAGAACGCGATTACTATCTCGAAAGAAGGTACCCGGCTTTTGGTAACCTGGTTCCAAGGGACGTGGCCAGCCGCGCAGCAAAAGAACGTTGTGACGCAGGCTATGGCGTAGGAACGACAAAACTTGCGGTATACCTCGATTTTGCGGATGCGATCAAACGTTACGGAAAGATTGAAGCAGGCAAGACCGGCAATCATCATCCGTCCGACGAAGAAGCGATCGGGCTCGGTAAAGCTGTGGTGAAGGAAAAATACGGCAACCTGTTTGAAATGTATGACAAGATCACCGGCGAAAATCCTTACGAAATGCCGATGAGAATATATCCTGCCGTGCATTACACGATGGGTGGACTTTGGGTGGATTATGAATTGCAAACAACCGTTCCGGGTTTGTATGCTTTGGGTGAAGCCAACTTCAGTGATCACGGTGCCAACAGGCTCGGGGCTTCGGCGCTGATGCAGGGATTGGCCGATGGTTACTTTGTAATTCCATACACGTTGGGCAATTACCTGGCAGATGAAATTCGCGTAAACGCAATTCCAACCGATCATCCGGCATTTGTTGAAACAGAAAAAGCGGTGGCTGATCGTTTGAATGCTTTGATGAACATTAAAGGAACAGAATCTGTTGAAAGTTTCCACAAACGCCTTGGTAAGATCATGTGGGACAAATGCGGGATGGCGCGCAACGAGCAGGGTTTGAAAGAAGCCATCGTTGAAATCCAGCAACTCAGGAAGGAGTTCTGGAGCAATGTAAAAATTCCTGGCGAAGTAAATGAATTTAATACAGAACTCGACAAAGCCGGAAGGGTGGCTGATTTCATCGAACTGGGCGAGCTGATGTGCATAGATGCGCTTAACCGGAACGAAAGCTGTGGCGGCCATTTTCGTGAAGAAAGCCAAACTGAAGACGGCGAAGCAAAACGTGACGATGAAAACTTCAGTTACGTTGCCGCATGGGAGTACAAAAACGATAGTAATTGGGAACTAAACAAGGAAGAGCTTAATTTTGAGATCGTTAAGCCGACTCAACGTAGTTATAAATAATCACGGACATCTGTCAGCCTGAGCTTGTCGAAGGCTGCCTTCGACAAGCTCAGGCTGACAAGGATTTTGACAGATCAACCATATAATAAATAATTATGGAGCATTACAATATGAACCTCACACTTAAAGTGTGGAAACAAAAGAACAGCAAAGCAAAAGGTAGTTTTGAAACTTACCAGGTAAAAAATATTTCTTCGGAAATGTCTTTTCTTGAAATGTTCGACGTGTTGAACGAGCAACTGATCGAAGAAAATAAAGAGCCGATCGCATTTGACCACGATTGCCGCGAAGGTATTTGTGGAATGTGCAGTATGTATATCAATGGCCAGGCGCATGGTCCATGGCAGCAAAACACTACCTGCCAGCTGCACATGCGTGCTTTTAAAGACGGCGACACCATTGTGGTAGAGCCATGGCGCAGCCGCGCTTTCCCCGTGATAAGAGATCTGGTGGTAGATCGCACTTCGTTCGATCGTATCATCCAGGCGGGTGGCTATATCAGTGTAAATACCGGTAATGCAGTAGATGCAAATGCTTTGCCGATCGATAAAAAAGATGCAGATGCAGCCTTTATGGCTGCGGCATGTATCGGTTGCGGCGCATGCGTGGCCACCTGTAAAAATGGTAGCGCGATGTTGTTTACCAGCGCCAAAGTGAGCCAACTGGCATTGCTGCCACAAGGTGCACCGGAACGTGAATCCCGCGTGTTGAACATGGTGGCGCAAATGGACAAGGAAGGGTTTGGTAATTGTACCAATACTTACGCCTGCGAAGCGGAGTGTCCTAAAGGAATTTCCGTGAGCAATATCGCCCGCATGAACCGCGAGTTCCTGAGCGCTGAATTGAATTCCGAAGATTAAAAGAAACCTTTATAAATTTCTGGAATGCCTTCTTTAACGGAAGGCATTTTTCTTTTAGTCGTGTCAATAATAGCCGTTTACAAACGTTTACAAACAGATAATATGCGGGTGTAAGCAGCAAATGATGTTTTTGTAGTATCCATATTGCTGTCAGCCTGAGCTTGTCGAAGGATAAGCGCCTTCGACAAGCTCAGGCTGACAGTGTTTTATATTGATGGTGTCCAAACAAGAAAGATTACCAAACTCCTATGGACCGTTCTTTGTCGTTAAATATTGTTATTTTTAAAAACAGAACTAATTACGCGATTGAAACTTAAACGGATATACCTCTTTTTTGCCGCAATCATGCTTGTTCAGGCATTGTCGGCACAGGTCAATCCATTGTCCAATCTTCGAAAAAAGAAGTTCGTGGTGAGGATGCCTTCGCAAAAGCTCGACAGTATGAGTATCGCGCCAGGTACTTTATCGATCGAAAATATTCCCGCAGCAACCTACAGGCTGGATGAGTTGAATTCCACCATCTACTGGATCACAAAACCGCCATTTGACAGCATCCATGTTACGTATCGCGTATTCCCCTATAAGCTTAACTCCGTTTCAAGACGCTATAATTATGACAGCATCCGGCTGAATTTCCTTGCGGAAAAACCTTTTACCGTTCGCACGGCGAGTAAGCAAACCAATCCATTTCTCGATTTCGGAACGATACACACCGAAGGTAGTTTTGGCCGTGCCATTTCATTTGGTAACAGTCAGGATGCGGTGGTGAACAGCACGATGAACCTGCAACTGAACGGATTCATCGGCGATAGCCTGGAACTGACTGCAGCGGTAACGGACAATAACATTCCTATTCAACCGGATGGCAACACGCAGGATCTGCGAGACTTTGACCGTATTTTTTTACAGGTAAAAAAGCGCAACTGGCAGGTAAACTTTGGTGATATCGACATCAGGCAAAGCAAAAACTATTTTCTCAATTTTTATAAAAGACTTCAAGGTGTGTCTTTAATCACCGACAACAAGATCGGGAAGAATGTTTCCAACTCCCTGTTGTTAAGTGGCGCCATTGCAAAAGGAAAATTTACCCGGAACGTACTTACCACACTTGAAGGAAACCAAGGTCCGTACAGGCTTTCCGGGGCAAATAATGAGTTCTATTTTGTAATACTTGCCGGCACGGAAAGAGTATTCCTGGATGGAGAGTTATTGCAACGCGGCGAGGACCAGGATTACGTGATCAATTACAACACGGCCGAACTTACGTTTACACCAAAACGCATGATCACGAAAGACAGTCGCGTGCAGGTGGAATTTGAATATGCCGACAGGAACTATCTGAACTCACAGATCTATGTAAGCGACGAAGTGAGCGTGGGTAAAAAACTGCAGGTTTATCTTGGTGCCTACTCCAATACGGATGCGAAAAATTCTGCGATTGACCAGACGCTGGACGTAAAGCAAAAGCAATTTCTTGCGAGCATAGGCGACAGCCTGAACCAGGCTTTTTATCAAAATGCCGTGCAGGATACTTTCGCATTAGGAAAGATCCTGTATAAAAAAATTGATACACTTTACAACGTGACGCAACACGATTCCATTTTTGTGCAATCATCGGATCCGTCGCTGACCCTGTACAGCCTTGGGTTTACATACGTTGGTGTGGGTAAAGGAAATTATACGCAGGTACTTAATGCCACAAATGGAAAACTTTTCAGCTGGGTGCAGCCCAATACTGCCGGTCAGCCGCAGGGCGATTGGGAACCGGTGACGTTACTGGTCACCCCGAAACAATTACAGGTATTTACTGTTGGAACGCAATACCTGTTTACGCCGCATACGATCTTCAGGGGCGAACTGGCAATGAGCAATTACGATGTGAATCTTTTTTCTTCAAAAGACAAGGGCAACGATCACGGCCTTGCAGGAAAATTTTCTATTCAGAACGATTCCACAAAAATAAACCTTCTAAAAAAACCGCTATACCTGCAAACAACTGCTGGATACGAATATGTAGAAAGAAAGTTCAAACCGCTGGAACGTCTTCGCAATGTGGAGTTTTACCGCGATTGGAGCTTGCCCTATGATGTGGCACTGGCCGATGAACAACTCGTGAGTGCATCTGCAAGATTGAACGACAAAAAAGGAAATTATCTGCGTTACGAAGCTGTCGATTACAAGCGCAGCGATCGTTACGACGGGTTGCGCCAGGCCATCAGCCATTACAGCGATATTGAAGGTTGGCGATTGACGGACAACATTAGTTACATGAATTTTGACAGCCGTTTTACAAAAGGCAATTTTTTTCGCCCATCGGTTGACATTAAAAAAACAATTACTTCCTTAAAAAAAATTGAAACGGGCGTTAGTTATTCCGGGGAGTTTAACAAGATATCGGATAAGTTCGCAGATACGCTTAACTACGCAAGTTTTGGATTTAATATTTATGAGCTGTTCCTACGCTCTGATCAATCTAAATTAAATAAATGGGGTATTTCCTTTTTCAGAAGAAATGATCTCCTCCCGTTTAAAACTGCTTTGCAACAGGCAGACAGGAGCAATAACCTTACTTTCAATGCAGAAGTATTAAGCAATGAAAAACACCAGGTTCGTTTCAATTTTACCTACAGGAGCCTTCATATCATTGATCCGGCGCTGAGCAAACAACAGGAAGATAACAGCATTCTCGGAAGGGCAGAATATATGATTAATGAATTCAAGGGATTTTTAAATGGAAATGTATTGTATGAAATTGGCAGCGGCCAGGAGCAAAAACGCGAATATAGCTACGTAGAAGTTCCGGCAGGGCAGGGGCAATACACCTGGATCGATTATAATAATAACGGGATACCCGAATTAAATGAATTTGAAGAGGCCATTTACCAGGATCAGAAGAAGTACATCCGCGTGTTTACGCCGGGCAATACATATGTGAAAGCCAACTACCTGCAGTTCAACTATGCGTTCAACCTCGATCCTAAGGCAATTCTTAATCCGGCACAAAGTGTACACGGATTTAAAAAGCTATTGTTGCGAAGCAATACAAGTTCCGCGTTGCAGATAAGTAAGAAGAACCTTGCAGATGGAAATTTCCTGTTCAATCCTTTCAGTCAAAAATTAGTAGATACAACTTTGATCACGCTGAGCTCTTATTTTTCCAATACCTATTTTTATAACCGCACAAGTTCCAAATGGGGGCTTGAGTTCACACATAGCAAATCATCTTCAAAAGCGATATTGTCTTATGGTTTTGAGAGTCGCCGGCTTGAAAACCTTGCGGCAAAATTGCGCATGAATATCAGCAGAAGCTTTGTGAGTAATTTTCTGCTGAAACATTCGGATAATATCCTTTCTACGAGCGCCGCAAGTTTTGATAATCGCAATTACAAGATCCGGCAGTATTATTTTGAGCCTAACATCACCTACATTTATAAGTCAAACCTTCGTGCTGCGTTATCATATGCTTATTCGGAAAAAAACAACCGCATCGACTCGATGGAGCGGGCCATCAATAATGCATTGACGACAGAGATAAAATACAATATACTTGCCAGTAGCAGTATCAATATTAAATTCACTTATAATCAGATTGCGTTCAAGGCTTACACCGGTGCAGAGAACACTACGGTAGGGTATATGCTATTGGATGGGTTATTGCCTGGAAAGAATTTTTTGTGGAACGCAGAATATACAAAACGTTTGGGCGGAAGCATTGAAATGAGTCTTCAGTATGAAGGAAGAAAACCCGGTACTTCGCAAACCATACACACCGGGCGGGCTTCCATCAGGGCCTTGTTTTAAATGAAAAATGCGGCCAGGCCGCATTTTTCATTATTATTGGATTTCGTTAAAATTATATTCTGTGTTTTCTGATGATCTTTTTGAATAGGATAGTTGAATTTTAAGTTAGCTAAAAAGCCCGCCTTTCTTTAAAGGTCTGAATGCTTCACCAACTTTAAAGCCGTTATTGAAAACTTCTATTTTATAATTACCAGTCATGAAGTTGGAATTCGGTTTCCAGTCAAAACTCACATTTTGCCTTTTATTTTGTGTATAATTAACATCCAGCTTTTGTGTGAAAGGTTTTTGTTCACCATCCCTTGTACTGAATGTTCCCGAACCTAAAGCTTCAACAGCAACCGGTGTTCCATCAGGTGCCGTTACGCATACATATACTTCTTTGGTTCCGCTTTGTGCAAGCATATTTTCATTAAGGTCAAAACTGATTCTTAATTTATCTACTTTTTTGGCGGTACTTGTTGTTTTTTCTTTGCCATTGCTCTTTTCGTTGATACCAACGATGTTGAAGTTAGATGCTTGTAAAGTAGAACCTACGTTGATGATATCTTCTTTTTCTTTGATCACTACAGTTGATGAATCGTAATCTTTCAGCGCCTTGTTGCGTTGTGCAGTAACGGCGGCTTTTTCCTGTATCAATTGAATTTTCTGGCCTTGCAGAATCTCAACCTGGTTTTTATATCCTTCTATATCCCCGTTCAGTGAAGCTATTAAACCTTTCGCTTCTGCCAGTTCAGCCTGCGTTGCATTTACTTTAGTAAGCAAGCTTTGGATACGTGCTTTCTTTTCTTCGATATCCTTGTCTTTAGCAGTAATGGAACTATCTTTTTTAGAGTTTGCCGTTTTCAGCATATCATATCTCATAGCAGCATCTTCCAGTTCTTTCTGTAATTCATCGCGCTGAGTGGATGTTGTTGCGATCACCGTTTCCTGTTGGTTGCTTTTCTCCTGTGTTTTATTTTTATCATAGATGATGTAGCCCCATGTTCCTAGCAAGGCAGCTACCAAAACACCAGTAAGAATTGTACGGGTGTTGGTTTTACTTGTCGTTGTAGAGCTTACTTCTCTGGGAGTTTTTTCAGCCTCTGGGAAATTTTCGAAAGCCATAATAGGTAGATTTTATTGTAGTTAATAATCTTATTGTAAAAAACAAGTAGAATTTCAAACGATAATTGGATATTTTTGAGCTTGTTTTAATTTCGCTAGATGATTTCCAAAACTATGCCAAAAAGAAATTAAGCACAAAACTTTATAGGTTTTTTGATTAATATATTGTAGAAACCAGTTTTTTATGAGCGCAGAAAAAATTTTGGCCGGTTGGAAAAAGAAATCGTTTCAACCGGTATATTGGCTTGAAGGAGAAGAAGAATATTATATCGACCAGTTGATGAACTATGCGGAGCATGAGCTATTGCCGGAATCTGAAGCGTCTTTTAATCTTACCGTATTTTATGGGCGTGATGCTGATTGGGCCGCAGTTACGAATGCCTGTAAACGCTATCCCATGTTTGCAGAAAGGCAAGTGGTGCTGTTAAAGGAGGCCCAGCACATGAAAGATATCGACAAACTGGAAGCGTATGTAAGTGCGCCGCTTTCTTCTACCATTTTCATTATAGGTTATAAAGGGAAAACGCTGGATAAACGCACAAAGCTTTATAAAATTTTGCAATCTAAAGCAGAGGTATTTGTTTCTGTAAAAATCAGGGAAGGAAAAATACATGAATGGATCACACAAATGGTGAAAGAAAAAGGTTATACCATCCAGGCCAAGGCCGTGTCGCTGCTGGAAGAACATATTGGCAACGATCTCAGCCGCATCGCCAACGAGATTGACAAGCTTTCTGTAAATCTCAAAGGAAAAAAGAGCATCGATGAAGATGATATTGAAAAATACATTGGCATCAGCAAAGAATACAATGTGTTTGAATTGCAGTCTGCCATTGCCAGGAAAGATCTTGTGAAAGCAATCACGATCATCAATTATTTTGAAAGCAACCCGAAAGCCGTTCCGATACAAATGGCACTTCCGGCGCTTTATGCGAACTTCAGTAAAGTTTATACGGTATATGGAATGAATGATAAAAGTGATGCTGCGCTAAAACCGCTTTTTTATTTTAATCAAAGTTCTTTGCAGCAGGCAAAGGATATGATGAAAAATTATGGCTATGGCGGACTTGAGAAGATACTCTTGCTGTTGCATCATTATAATCTTAAAAGCATTGGGGTAGGCGACAGCGGATCGTCGGGAGCGATGCTGATGAAGGAGATGGTGGTGAAGATGATGCTGTAGCGAATGGGAAATCTTCAGAAGTTTCCTGGTTATTGGAACCAGTATTTATATCATGCAGACATTTTAAAGATCCGCCCATTCATCATTCACTAGGAAAGTTGTTTCTTCAAAAATCCTTCAATCGCCGAACACGGCACCAGGAAAGGCTTCTCTTCAATCACTACGTTCATATCCTGACCCGAAACAGTATATGAGCCGATGATTGCGTTCCCAAAAATGCTCAGTTCGAAATTACCGGCATTGGCATCACCATTAAAAGTGCCGCTTTGACTCTCAACACTTTTTTTTGCTTTTAGCAAAATATCTTCCGCGGAACCGGAAAACGGAATATTAAAATTACATGCTGACATGCTGCAAAACTAGGTAAAATAAAAAGTCCCGCATAATAATTTATCCGGGAACTTTCTATAGGGACAAAAAATATTTTACTGAACCCTGCCATCTTTTTTGTCCTTGCCACTGCCGATGATGTAACCGCCGGTGGCACCCACCACACCGCCGATAACAGCGCCTTTACCTTTGCCTGCCACCGCGCCTACTACTGCGCCACCCACACCGCCGATGATAGCCCCTTTAGCGGCTTTACTGATGCCTTTTTTCTGCGGAGCCGCCGCCGGAGCCGTAGTGGTGGTGGCACCGGTGGAAGTATTGGACGACCCGGAAGCTGCAGTATTGTTGCCAGAAGAACTACCGGATGGAGAGTTGTTATTAGCTGTACTGCCATTGTGTTTTATGGGTGCGGTAGTATTATCATTTTCTGCATTTCGTGATGCTGCAGTTGATGCCACACCTGTATCGGTAAGATAACTACCATTGCGCGCAGAATCCTGCAGTAATATAAGGTCCTTGTTAGAATCAAGCTTTTGCTGATCCGTTTTTCCTTTGCACGCTGCAAACGTTGTTGCTATAGCTATAGAGAATAATATCTTTTTCATAATGCTTTATTTTATTTCTTACCTATCAATGAGAAAACTATGCCAAACTTAAAAGCTTACTATTTGGGGACATGAGTTCAGAAAAATCGCTGTTACACCAAACACAAACACCTAAACTTTTAACAATTATTGTTTGGCAAATAACTTTAGTGCAATTTTGCATCAACTTAATCCATTCGTTGAATCAAATCGATACATATAAAAATTTTTTGAATGGCCGTTATGTTGCAGAAGGTATTCGAAACACGGTTGGTATAGTTCTTCCGGCGCTGGTATTGAATTATTTTAACTTGTTGCCGATCGGCTTCGAACTATCGTTGGGAGCGCTTTGCGTAAGTGCTACGGACAGTCCGGGCCCGGTTCATCACCGGCTCAACGGAATGTTCTTTTGTAACCTTATCATCACGGCGGTGGCGATCATCACCTGCTATTCGGCTGAGTCGCCTCTGTTGCTGGGCTGCGTCATTTTCGTTTTCGGATTTCTATTTTCCATGCTGACAGTTTATGGAATACGTACATCAGCCATAGGAATCGCTGCTTTGCTGGTTATGATCCTCAGCCTTCAAACACCGCAACATGGAAATGAGATCTGGTTGAATGCCTTGTACATTCTTTGCGGCGGAACCTGGTATTTGTTGTTCAGCATGTTGCTTTATACGATCCGGCCGTACAAGATCATACAGCAGATCTTGGGAGATTTTATACTCGACATCGGCGCCTATTTCAAAATGCGGAGCCTGTTTTACAAACACGATCCCGAGTATGAAAAAACGTATCAGCAGCTGCTTTTGCAGCAAGTGAACGTACAAACACAGCAAAGCCTGCTCAGTGAGATCTTGTTTAAAACGAGAACAATCATCAAAGAATCAACGCATACCGGACGCGTGCTGTTAAAAATATATGTGGATGTTGCAGAATTGTTTGAAAGCATCATGACAACGTTCCAGGATTATCGCATACTTCACAAACAATTTGACAGAACCGGTATTTTGGAAAAGATCCAGGAACAGATAGTAGCCTTGTCTGAAGAATTGAACCAGGTGGGTATCGCTGTCAAAAGCGGACTGCATTCTGTTGCGCCGGAAGACAATCTTATCAATTTCCGGAATTTGAAAACGGAGTTTGAAAATCTGCGATTAACGTATATGACCGACGCTAATGTGGAACAGTTTGTGAGCCTGGGGCGCATCCTCAATAATCTTCAGCATCTCACGGAGAAGATAAATGGATTGCATTATTATACCAGTTACGACAAAAAGATACAAAAAGCACAGTCGGAGTCAATTGATCAAAGCAATTATGCTGCATCGCAGGATATTCGCCCGGCGATTTTTTTCAATAATCTCAATTTCGGTTCTAATGTTTTCCGTCACGCACTACGGGTGGCATTTGCATTGCTGACGGGTTATGTTATTTCTCTTGCATTCGCAATAGGCCACAGTTACTGGATATTGCTCACGATCGTTGTTATCCTGAAACCCGCATACAGCCTCACAAAAAAACGAAATTCCGACAGGCTCATAGGTACCTTGCTTGGCATTTTAATCGGTGTGGGAATTCTTTATTTCATTCACGGAAAAACGACCTTGTTTGTTATTATGATCGTGATGATGGCTACTTGCTACTCTTTTTTACGCATCAATTATTTCGTTAGCGTACTTACAATGACACCCTATCTTGTTCTCTTTTTTCACATGCTTTACCCAGATATGATCAGTGTTGTATTAAAGGACCGTCTTGTGGATACAGCCATCGGCTCTGGTATAGCTTTCTTTGCCAGTATCTTTTTTGTACCGGCATGGGAACACGAATCGATCCGCTCTTTCATGATCAAAATGCTCGAAGCGAATAAAAAATATTATGGAATGGTTGCAGCCGTTTTTAGTAGTAATGCAGAATTACCCAAACAGCAGTTCCGTATCGTAAGGAAAGACGTATTAACAGAATTGGCCAATGTTTCTGATGCTTTCAACCGGATGTTATCTGAGCCGAAACGTTTTCAAAAAGGCATAGAGAACGTACATCAATTTGTCGTTTTCAGCCATATTCTGACTTCTCACTTTGCTACGCTTTCTTACTATCTTAATGTTCGACAGAGTACTTTTCGCTCGGCAGACCTGCTGCCTGTGATAGAGAACACGCAACTCAATTTTTCCAATGCCATCCATTTCCTTTCTTTACGTGAAGGTATACCCGGGCGGGCAGACAGGAATGCGTTGGACAAAATAAACAACCATGCAGAAATATTGCTCGCCAAACGCCGCGAAGAATTATTGCAGGGCCAATTGGAAACTGATACCAAGCAGTTGCTCGTGGAAAGCAAGTCGGTGATCGATCAGTTCAATCATATCTATGGAGTATCCGCCGACATGGCAAAGGTAGCGGAAGCGTTGTAAGGTTAAGTTTCAGGCATCTCCACGGGCAATGACAGACCGGATAGAGAAATAAACCTTATTGCATGTACTTGTCACGGTCATCTTTCTTATTGTGCAAATTCAACCGTACTTCCCATTCCGTAAAATTGTTTACCATTTCTATTTCGGCGATGAAGTTCTTGTATGCATTATCGTTTGTGTTGGTACGCAACATACTTGATGAAAACCTGACCGTTTCTGATGGTTCTTCCATGTTACCGCTGAAGCCGCCGTTAGCTGTGCTTAAATGCAATCTTGTTTTATTTACCAGGCGAAATGTATTGCGGTAAATTTTAGCAGCCTCCTTGTAGCTGTCGCCCCGGTACATCACCGCCTGCAGGCTTGCCGAAGTATCTATGACCGAATGAAAACGCAGGATAAAACATTGCACTGCACCAGGCACGCTGCTTTTGGATTGATAAATGTCCACATCATCCTGCTCACTCACCACTTCACCCTGGATGCCGTAATAATTTGCGCGAAAATCCTGTACGATCTTGTTGATCGAGTCGCTGAAAGCGGGAGAGGGCAGAATCGATTTGTAGAATTGCGCCTTTCCTGCTGATGCAGAAAAAATAATAAGGGCAGAAAGAATCAGTAATTTTCTCATAGTATCTCTTGGTTTCGTGCAATGATACGAAACCATATTTCCAGCCTGAAATAAAAGTAATTCACTTGCTGTGCAAAACTTTCGCCCATCGTAAATTTACCTGGTAAATATTACTAGAAATAAAACTACACGAGGTTCAAAACACTGCTACAACTTTTGTTGAATTAATGTTGCATATTTGTTATGTAAACCTATCCAATCCCTTTATAAAGCCGCTGATAACCTATTAAAAAACCGAAAAAATTCAAATCAATAGTAACCCCCTTACTATGAAAAACCTTCGTGAGAAGGTTTTTTTTGCAACTAATACCCCGGATTCTCATAAATTCTTTGCTTAGCTTTAGGCGTATTTTTTTTCGGCAAGTCTTCCGGGCCAAAGAATCGCTACACAAAAAAGTCTCTTTTTCCTTTCTTGCCGGCAAAATAACATGCTGCTAAGCACCAAATTTTTTGTACATCTGAAAAATCTGTACGATCTGTGATTAACTTGGCAAAATGAAATCAGCATCTGTAAAAGAGATCAGGCAAGAACTGGAAGTATTAAGTCATGACCAACTCGTGCAACTATGTTTGCGCCTCGTGAAATTTAAAAAGGAAACCAAAGAATTGGCGGGTTACCTGCTTTTCAATGCACACAATGAGCCGGAATATGTTGAGTCAGTGAAAGAATTGCTGGAAGAAATGTTTGCGGAAGTAAGCATCAAAAATCTTTACATCGCAAAAAAAAATCTGCGCAAAATCATACGAACCGCGAACCGGTATATCAGATACAGCAGCGAGGCCACCACCGAAATCGACTTGCTGATATTTGTTTGTAAGAAAATGAAAGCCCTTAACATCGATTTTAATAAAAGTGTACAGCTGCAAAATCTGTATGCCGCGCAAATAAAAAAAATAAATAAAATACTCGACACCTTGCACGAAGATCTCCGGTACGATTATCAAAGGGAAATTGACCAAATATGATCATTTGAAATTGGCTTTGAAATTTCTTCTAAACGCCATAAAATCCGGTATAGACACGTTTTGTATGTAGGCGTTGCCTGGATTTCGGCGGATGTATTCCTGGTGATAATCTTCTGCTTTGTAAAATTTTGTAAACGGAACCACTTCGGTTACGATCGGGTCATCAAACTTTTTTTCGTCCGAAAGTTTTTTGATCGCAGTTTCGATGATTTGCTTTTCCGATTCATTCCGGTAAAATGCAATCGATCTGTATTCTGTTCCCACATCATTTCCCTGCCGGTTCACAGTGGTCGGATCCTGGCTGGCGAAGAACGCGGCTACCAATGTTTCATAGCTTATTTTAGCCGGATCGTAATATACCTGCACCGTTTCTGCATGGCCGGTATTTCCTTCAGAAACGCTTTCATAATCCGGATCTGTAGTTGTTCCGCCAGCATAGCCGGAAACAGCATCCCGTACGCCAACAAGGCTTTGAAAAACGATCTCCGCGTGCCAGAAACAGCCTTCGGCAAAAGTTGCAACGGCTTCGCTTGCCGAAGGCGTATCTGAAGTGGGAATTTTAATATTCGAAAAATCTCCGGCCTGTCTTTGTACGCATGAAAACGTGGTGATAATAAAAAAGAGAAAAAGGGTGATTTTCATGACTGAAATTTACCCTAAATAAATGAATCCCTGCTCAGGAGCTTTTGTTTTCCTGTTAATTATTCTCAAACAATTCAACTTGGATTTTTAGATTTCCTCTTCATGAAATCTTCCAAAGCCGAAGGCCCTTAAAGATTTCATTATTGACTATTGACCATTCACCACTAAATTAGCGGTTCAAATACAGCACGATGATTACAGCGATCAATGATTTCAGAACCGTATTTTTTATCGGGGTAGCAGGCACCGGAATGAGCGCCATTGCCCAATACCTGCAAGGAACGGGCAAGGTAGTTGGGGGCAGCGATCGCTATTTTTTGCCCGGCGTTGCCAATGAAATAAAGGAAAAGCTTGAAGCTTCGGGTATACAATGTTTTTTTCAAAATGGCGAAGGTATTACCACGCAGACCGAACTGGTGGTGGTTTCTACGGCCGTGGAAGACACCGTTCCTGAGGTTCAGAAGGCCAAATCTCTGGGCATCCCCATCATTAAGCGGAGCGCGTTGCTCGCGATGATTTCAGCTTCAAAAAAGACCATCGCTGTAGGCGGCACATCTGGTAAAAGTACTACCAGTGCGATGTTGTTCCAGATCATGGAAAAGGCCGGCCTGCAGCCCAGCATCATCAGCGGGGCGGGGTTGGTGAGTATCATGCGCGAAGGAAAGATAGGCAACGCCAAAGTGGGCAATGGCGACTGGCTCATTATTGAAGCCGATGAGAGTGATGGCTCGATCGTGCAATACCACCCGGAGGTGGGCCTCCTGTTAAATATCGATAAAGACCATCAGGAAATTGATGAGCTGATGCAGATTTTTGGCACATTTAAACAAAACAGCAAGCAATTGTTTGTAGTGAATCAATCCAATCCTTTAGCAAGGCAACTTTCGGTAAACCCGGAAAATGATTTTTCATTGTCGGTAGAGAGTGAGGCCGGTTATAAAGCCACCGCATTTGTGCAGAATGGGTTGAAGATATCCTTTCTGATTAACGGCACAGAATTTCAACTGAATACCATCGGGAAATTAAATATGGAAAATGCGCTGGCCGCCACAGCAGTTGCCAATCAATTGGGAGTTGAGTTTTCCACTTGCGCCGCTGCATTAAAAAATTATGAAGGCATTTATCGCCGCCACCAGGTGCTTGGTCAGAAAAACAATATCTGGGTAATTGATGATTATGCGCACAACCCTGTAAAATGTGCGCGAAGTATCGAAGCTTGTCAGCCTGTAGCCGGTAAGGTCGTTGCCTGGTTTCAACCGCATGGCTATGGCCCTACACGTTTTTTGCGACAGGATTTTGTACAGCAAATTGCAGCAGTGCTGCGCCCGCAGGACGAAATATGGATGAGTGAAATATTTTATGCAGGCGGAACTGCGGTAAAAGATATATCTGCGAACGACCTGATCAATGACATAAAAGCTTTGGGCAAAAATGCGTTCTTTGTGGAAGACAGGGGCAAATTGCTTGAATCGTTGCGCTCGCATCTCTGCGCTGGATCTGTACTGTTGCTAATGGGCGCGCGCGACCCATCGCTGGAAACATTCGGGAAAGAAATTTTTGAAAAGTTGTAGTCGTATCCTGAAGCTTTAACTCGATGGAGATGAAATAATAAAACGGCAGCATTGGAAACCTAACTGCTGATCACTAAACTTAAAACATGTCGCAATTAATAATCAACATTCAGCAACTTGCAGGTATACGGGAAGAAAACAACCTGCTTCGGGGTGCGGCGCTGGCGGAACTGCCTTCTCTCCACGATGCTTATATTTTGATTGAAGACGGCTTCATCGCCGATTATGGTCACATGTATGAATTGTCGGAAAAAGTACCGCAATTACCTAAAGAAGTATACGATGCATTTGAGCAAACGATCCTGCCTGCGTGGTGCGACAGTCATACACATATCGTTTTTGCGCGTAGCCGCGAAGAAGAATTTATTGATAAAATAAAAGGAATCAGTTATGCAGAGATCGCTGCCAGAGGTGGTGGCATCCTCAATTCTGCAAGAAGACTGCAGGAAGCAACCGACGAAGAATTGTTCAATAGCGCCTGGAAAAGACTCGACGAACTTGCCCGCCTCGGTACAGGTGCAATAGAAATAAAAAGCGGTTATGGCCTGACTGCAGGCGCCGAGCTTAAAATGCTGCGTGTTATCAAAAAACTAAAAGAAAGATCACCCCTTTCGATCAGGTCCACTTTCCTGGGAGCACACACTTTTCCGCAGGAATACAAGGAAGATCACGACGGTTATATCAGACTGATTATTGAGCAAATGTTGCCGGTTATTGCAGCAGAAAAGCTTGCAGACTATATCGATGTATTTTGCGAAAACGGTTTTTTCTCCGTCAGCGAAATGGAGACGATTGTCAACGCAGGGAAAGCGCTTGGATTAAAACCTAAATTGCACGTCAACCAGCTCAATTCAATCGGCGGCATTCAGTCGGGGATCAGGTTGGGAGCCGTTTCTATGGATCATCTCGAAACGATGACGGAAGAAGATGTGAAGGATATTGCGGCTTCAAAAACAATCGGCACATTGTTGCCAAGTGCGGCTTTTTTTCTCCGTATGCCTTTTCAACCTGCCCGGCAACTGATCGATGCCGGTGCGGCTATTGCGCTGGCAAGTGATTACAATCCCGGTTCGTCGCCCAGCGGCAACATGAACCTGGTAGTGGCCATGAGCTGTATTCAAATGAAAATGCTCCCGGAAGAAGCCATCAACGCTGCCACCATCAACGGTGCGTTTGCAATGGAACTGGAAAAGGAAACAGGCAGCATTACTATTGGAAAAAAAGCAAATCTTATTTTCACGAAACAAATTCCGTCGATCGCTTATCTTCCTTATGCGTTCGGGTCCAACCTCATCGATAAAGTAATGATCAATGGTGAATTCCTGCATTAAATTTTTTAGCTTGCGCACGATTTAAAAATCATCTAAACAATTGTTACCATATGCAACTTATAGAATGTGTTCCTAATTTTTCCGAAGGAAATGATCTTCATATCATCAACCAGATCACTGCTGAAATAGAAGCTGTAGAAGGCGTTCGACTGCTGAATGTGGACCCAGGCAAAGCCACCAACCGTACAGTTGTAACAATGGTGGGCGAGCCTGCGAACGTGATCGAAGCCGCCTTTCGCGCTATCAAAAAGGCGGGCGAACTGATCGACATGAGCAAGCACAAAGGCGAACATCCGCGCATGGGTGCCACCGATGTTTGTCCGCTTATCCCGATCGCCAATATCAGCATGGAAGAAACGGTAAAATATGCACAGCAATTAGGTAAAAGAGTGGGCGAGGAACTGGCGTTACCGGTTTATTTATATGAAGCTGCGCAAGTTGATAAAAGCCGCAGCAATCTTTCTGTGATCCGCGCAGGCGAATATGAAGGTTTCGCCAAAAAGATCATGTTGCCGGAATGGAAACCTGATTTCGGGCCCGCAATATTTGATGCAAAGCGTGGCGCCACCGTCATCGGTGCGCGCGATTTTCTGATTGCATACAATGTAAATCTGAACACTACTTCAACCCGTCGCGCCAATGCCATCGCATTCGATATCCGCGAAGCTGGCCGCGTAAAAAAAGTAGATGGTAAACCGGTAAAAGATGAAAACGGGAACCCGGTGAATATTCCCGGAAGCCTGAAAAGCGTAAAAGCCATCGGCTGGTTCATTGAAGAGTATGGTATAGCGCAGATCTCCATCAACCTGACGAATATCAATATAACACCCGTTCACATAGCGTTTGACGAAACCTGTAAAAAAGCGCAGGAACGCGGCGTCCGGGTTACCGGAAGTGAATTGGTAGGATTGATACCGCTGAAAGCGATGCTTGATGCCGGCGAATATTTCCTTAAAAAGCAACAACGTTCTGTTGGCGTAAGCGAAAAAGAACTGATCCGCATTGCCATCAAATCGATGGGGTTGGATGAACTTGCCCCTTTTAAACCGGAAGAACGCATTATCGAATACATGCTGGCAAATGTTGCAGACAGTAAGTTGGTAAATAGGACGCTGGCAGATTTTGCGGATGAAACAGCCAGCGAAAGCCCTGCGCCTGGCGGTGGATCTATTGCTGCTTATGTTGGATCGCTTGGCATTTCGCTTGCCACAATGGTTGCGAATTTGAGCAGCCATAAACCGGGCTGGGACGATCGTTGGGAAGAATTCAGTAATTGGGCCGCAAGAGGGCAGGCACACAAGAACGAACTGATCAGGATCGTTGACGCCGATACAAAAGCTTTCAACAAAATCATGCATGCTTTTAGCTTACCCAAAAGCACTGATGCAGAAAAAGCGGCACGTACAGCCGCTATCCAGGATGCCACAAGATTTGCCATAGAAATTCCTTTCAAGGTAATGGTGGTATCTTATCAAAGTATGGAAGTGATCAAAGCAATGGCTGAAACAGGAAATCCGAATTCGGTTTCGGATGCGGGTGTAGGGGCTCTGTGTGCAAGAAGCGCTGTGATAGGTGCTTTTATGAATGTGCGTATTAATGCAGCCGGCTACAACGACAAAGATTATGTGAACGATATCCTTGCAAAAGGAAAAGAAATAGAGGACAAAGCAATCGCGCTGGAAGCGGAAATATTAACGGTAGTGAATAAAAAGATCGGAGTGTAAAATAAAAAAGTTCAAAGTTCTTAAAATTCAACTACGAGAACTGAATAGCCCGTACCTGAATTTTAAGAAACTTTGAACCTTCAGTTTTGAACTTTAGCTTTCCGGTGTAAGATACTGCGCATACGCATATCCTTCCTCACCATCTTCCGTTCTAACCTGCCACCATTGGTCGTTTGAGCGGCTAACCAATGTTATGATCTCCCCATGCGCCGCCTTGCCGACGATCGGCTGATCCGTACCGGGGCCTTTACGAATATTAAGGTTACTGCTTTCTGTAGTTACCTTCGCTTTCGTAACGGAAGCATTGATGGAAGTTTTAATGTTCAACACTAGATCGCCACTGGCGAAGTTCGGATCGATCTCATTGTACTTTGCCCACAATGCATCTTTTACATCTCCTGAAGGCGCCGTTCCGTCAACGTACAAAATACCCTCTTGTTCACGAACCTGCAGATCGTTTATACCAGCCGCAGTGGCCGCATCCGTAAGTGCTTTATATTTTTCTGAAATTGCCATGATTTGTTTCCTCCTTTTTAGTTAACTGTTAATTTTTTAGTATCCACTTTCTTTGGTTTCAAAGCTTGCAATACAGGCATCAGCGCGGTAAGTTTTGCTTTGGTGATCGTTCCTGCGAGGGAAACTACGCCAGCGGAGTCAACCGTTGCGGTTACTGTTGGAAAGTCCTTTGTGGCATCTTTTACCGATTTACTTAATTCACTTTCCGCAGCGATTACAACGGGAGCCACAACATCAGGTGCCGGAGCAACAGCGACCGTGGTATTGTTTACTACATCTCCCGCACCTTTGACGCCTTTTACAGCAGCTTCTAACGCAGATTTGGTGGCATCATCTTTTACCTCGCCCGACAAGGTCACCACACCTTTGTCTACAGTAACA
>JAATFP010000072.1 GCA_015655125.1 Chitinophagales bacterium
GACGGAACAAGTAACCAACATTTTAGCAATAGACATCGGTGGAACAAGCGTGAAAGCAAGTGTGCTTAACCTGCAGGGCGAACTGTTGGCGGAATATCAAAAGCTGCCAACACCAAATCCGGCAACTCCGGAGAATCTGATCGCCACCATCAAAAAGCTGATCGCCGGGTTTCCGGAATTTGATCATATTTCGGTAGGCTTTCCCGGGTATATCAAAGATGGCGTGGTATACACGGCACCTAATCTTGCAGCAGACAGCTGGAAAGAAATTCACCTGGCGGAAATACTTTCAAGAGAATTGGGCAAGCCCTCGCGTGTAATCAACGATGCGGATATGCAGGGCCTGGGAGTTGTAAGCGGAACAGGCCTGGAGATGATGGTTACGCTTGGAACTGGCTTTGGCACTGCATTTCTGAAAGACGGATCGTTGCTGCCCCACCTCGAACTGGCGCATCACCCGATCACAAAAAGCAAAACTTACGATCAATACATCGGCGACAAAGCATTGATAAAAGACGGCCCTGAAAAATGGAACGAAAAAATACAACGTGTTCTGAAGGTTTTAAAAACAGTATTTAATTACGACAGGTTATATATAGGAGGAGGCAATGCGAAGAAGATAAATTTTCCTTTGGATGAAAATATCAGGATCGTTACCAATAAGGATGCGATCGACGGCGGTGTGAAATTGTGGAAAGTGGAACAGAAGAACATCTAAAGTTTATGAAAAAAGTTGTTGTTTGCTTTTTGCTATTACTTCCGCTTCATGCCCTGTGTCAAATATCACAGGAGCTGTTCAATAAAAGAGTGACTTTTATTCTACCGGAAGGGTTGGTGCCGGCAGGAGATCTGAAAGAAAATGATGTTTACAATTTTGCAGATGAAAAGCGAACGGTCAAATTCTTCGTTCGGCTATCGGATGATGTTGTAGACGATAATGGTATTCCCTCTTATACAGACGAAGCCATCAGCGCGGTAAAAAAAGAGGAACAATGGAAAATATTCGACGATGGAATTTCGCTTAACGCGGGTAAAAATATCGGCTATATTAAATACCGAACCGGGCCACTAAAGCCCGGTCTTTTTGAATATGTGTTTTATGGAAGTTTAAATAATAAGCTGCTCACATTTTATTTTTCCTGCAAAGAAGAAGTAAGGCCGGAATGGGAAAAAAAGATGGACATGCTCGTTGC
Source organism: Chitinophagales bacterium (assembly GCA_015655125.1). Lineage (GTDB taxonomy): Bacteria > Bacteroidota > Bacteroidia > Chitinophagales > Chitinophagaceae > Ferruginibacter. The sequence continues at coordinate 1,194 of JAATFP010000072.1, forward strand.
GAAGTTGCTGATAAAAGATATTGAGTAACCGGTGAAAACTTCGCTCCTCTTTGTGGTGCACGAACCGGAAAACTTATTTGGTTTGTGTAGCCAGGGACAAAAAACGACCATAAATTAATTTACCCAAAAATCGAATTCAGCACGCCCGCCAATCTTACTCCGCCTTTCAGCAACTGCTGATTTACAACCGCCAGGTAAGTGAAGTTGTATTTGTAATCCAGCTTTTGATCCGGTTGTTTGATGTCATCATACAATCTTGAGGTAATATTGTACGATTCCACGATCCATTTTGACAGCGGATCGGACTGCCATTGCTTGATCTGTTCTTTTGTAGCAAAATTGATTGCCTTCGTATATTCGGTATAGCTTAATTGCTGAAATTCGACAAGCTTTTCATCCCACATTTCGTGCAGGTTCGTTGGTGTGTTGAACCACATCACTTTCACCTTATTTCCGCCAAGATCATCTGCGTGCGCCACATGCATCGGCTGATGCATATCGCCTACTACGTGAATCAAAAATTTTAAATATAATTTCCTTGTCTCCGGGTCCAATACTCCTTTCAATTTTAATTGCTCCACCATAAAATTGATCTTTGTATATGCGTCTGTAGCGGTGTCACTTGCGAGATAATTGTACACATCCGTATCGGACATTCCGGCTTTGAGATTTACATAATGCCAGGAATACAGGTACCGGTAATTCGGATCAGATTTTATAAAATCACCCCAGTTGCTCGCCATTGCTACCGTTTCATTACCGAGGATAGCAGCAATATTTTTCTTGGCAGTTTTTGTAAGGTAACATTCTGCTATCTCGCCCACGATCCTGTGTCCAAGCAGGCCCCAGGCCATTGTTTGAGACGAGAGCAGGATAAACAGACCGGCAAAAAATATTTTTTTAATATTGTGGAACATGATGAATTTATTTAACGATCATTTAAAACTTTTATCAGAAACGCATTTCCAGAAAGTAAAAGTAACCAATACTTCGCAGCGCAGACTTCCCGTTGTAATAATTTATGTTTAATTTTTTACAGGAGAGCTTCCCATGAAAAAAGTGATCTTGCCGCCGTTAATAATATCAGCATGGTGCAAAGTAAAACCTGTTAATGGTTTTCCATTCAGCACTATTTTTTGTACATATACATTCTGGTCGCCCTGGTTCTTCACTTCAACTTCAAATTTTTTCCCATTCTCCAGGTTGATCATGGCGCCATCAACAGCCGGACTTCCGATAGCATATTCCGTCGATCCGGGCGCAACCGGGTAAAAGCCGAGGCTGCTGAAAATATACCAGGCACTCATCTGGCCAGTATCATCATTACCACCGAGGCCGTCGGGTGCGCTTCTGTATTGCATCTTCAATATCATCCTGATCCGTTCCTGTGTTTTCCAGGGGGCATTTGCCCAATTATACAAGTAGGCCACATGATGCGCCGGCTCGTTGCCGTGTACATATCCGCCGATGATGCCATCGCGTGTAATATCTTCCGTTTCTGCAAAAAATGCATCTGGCAAATGCATCGTGAACAAAGAGTCCAGATGTTCGACAAAGCGTTGCTTTCCACCCATTAAATTGATCAGCGCAGTTGGATCATGGGGTACAAACAAACTAAAGTTCCAGGCATTGCCTTCGATGAATCCCTGGCCATCTGTCTTCAATGGATCGAAATCTTTTTTGAAACTGCCATCATTCAAACGTGGCCGCATAAAACCAACAGACGCATCAAAAACATTTTTATAGTTTTCAGAACGTTTGATGAATTCGTTGTATTCTTTTGTGCGCCCCAGTTTTTTTGCCAGCTGGGCAATTGCCCAATCGTCATAAGCGTATTCCAGGGTTGTGGAAACGCCCACGCCGTTTTTATCTATCGGGATATATCCTTTTTGGATATAATCGCCGATGCCATCGTAGGTTTTTTTTGTTCCTGTTGCAATACATGCGTCCAGTGCTTTGTTGGCGTCAGTGCCTGTTGCGTTACCTTTCAATATCGCATCTGCAATTACGGAAACGCTGTGGTAACCCGACATGCACCAGTTATCATTTGAAGAATTGCTCCATACCGGCAGCATGTGTAATGTGCTTTGATCATAGTGAGCGAGCATTGACCTTACCATATCTGAATTTCGTTTTGGCTCGATGATGTTGAACAAGGGATGCAGCGCACGATAGGTGTCCCACAAAGAAAAAGTGGTGTAATTGGTGAACCCTTTTGCGTAATGAATATTCTGATCAAGGCCTTTGTAAGCACCATCTACATCCATGTACGTAGTTGGGTTGATCATTGCATGATACATTGCGGTATAAAAATTTTCTTTCTCAACATTTGTTCCATCGATCGAGATCTTACTCAATTCTTTATTCCAAAGATCCTGCGCATCTTTTTTTATTTTGTCAAAATCCCAGCCCGGCAATTCCGCATTCATATTTTTCAAAGCGCCCTGGGTGCTTACGGAAGACAGCGCCATCTTTACTTTGATCTTTTCAAATTCTTCTGTTTTAAAATCGAAATACATGCGGATCTGTTTTCCGGCTATTTCCGGAAAATTTTTCCGTTGATCGAACTTGCCCCAAAAGCCACGATATGTCATCTTCGCAAATTCTTTGCTTCCATATTGAAAAAAAGCCTTTGAGAACTTCATCGCAAAATATAAAGTGCGCGTTCTCCCCCAGCCGTTCGTTTGCCTGTAACCCGTGATGGTACTGTCGTTTTCCACCCGAACGAATGTCCATACATTTTTGTCGTCGTAATTGTATATGCCGCTCATCAGGTCGAGGATGATATGCGCCTGGCTGGATTTGGGAAATGTATATTGGTGAAAGCCGACGCGGTTCGTTGCCGTCATTTCAGCGGTAATGTTTCCTTCATCCAGCAACACCTTATAATACCCGGCCTGCGCCACCTCGTTTTCGTGAGAAAACGTAGAGCGGAAACCACTCTTTGGATCTTCAGCCGTGCCGGGGTTGAGCTGCAATGTGCCAACAGTGGGCATTACAAGGAAATCGCCCAGGTCGCTGTGGCCGGTTCCGCTGAAATGCGTGTGACTGAAGCCAACGATCGTTTTATCGTCATATTGATAGCCTGCGCAATATTTGTACACGTCAGGGTTGTATTTTCCATTAACCGAAAATGGGATCGTGTCAGTATCCGGGCTTAACTGTACCATGCCAAAAGGAACCGTTGCACCGGGAAAAGTGTGACCCATTCGTTGTGTGCCGATCAATGGGCGTACAAATTGCGCCGGTGATTGTTTTCTTTGAAGCTGCGCAAAAAGGCTTGTTGTTGCTGCTAAAAATGCAAAAGAAAGATAAAGTGGTTTCATGAAGCAAAGGTAGGCGATGATAACCGCCGGGGGAAAACTTTCAATATCGTTATTGTAGTGAATGAAGTGGTTTTCTGTTCGTTCGAGAAGATCTGATAAGATTGCGCTGTACCTCACATGGTAGGGCAAGGAAGTGGCCAGCCTATCAGTTTTTTAATGTTAACAAAATTTTTAAAAAAAAAGAATACTAGAAATTTGTTCGTACGAAAAATTTCCTACCTTTGGTTCATGAGAGAAAATAATGATGAAAAAAAGCCTGATCCTACAAAATCAGAGTTGGAGATCCTGCAGGTGTTGTGGAAGCACGGTCCAAATACGGTTCGGTATGTAAATGATACGTTGAATGAAATGAAGCGTGCCGTTCAATATACATCTACTTTAAAGCTGATGCAGATCATGGCAGAGAAACAGATGCTTAAGCGGGATGAAAGCAGCATGAAGCATATTTATGCGCCGGCAATAGAAGAGCAAAAAACAAAAGGTGCGCTGCTGGAAAAATTTGTAGACTCGATGTATAACGGCTCTGCAAGCAGCCTTATGCTGCAGCTGCTGGGCAACAAAAAAACATCCAAAAAGGAATTGGCGGCGATCAAAGAGATCATTCAACGAATGGATAAGAATAATAAATAATCCATCTTCGGCAAGCCTGCCTGCCGGCAGAATCTTGTGTGTTGAGGCAAAGTTGATGTCATGTCGAGCGAAAGCTGTTGTCATGTTGAGCCTGTCGAAACATTCACCACTAAAACAAATTGTATGTATTTACTTTCTGCAGAAAACTTTTTATCCGGCAAACCCGTGCAGGTTCTGTGCTGGACGCTGGTGCATTCATTATGGCAAGGCTTGTTGCTGGCGGGCATTGCAGCACTTATCATTGTTTTTACAGGAAAAAGCAATGCACAAAAAAGATACAATTTACTGATTGGTGCATTAGCCGTTTTTGTGGCTGCTGTTTTTACAACTTTTCTGATACAATTAAATGGCGCAGCTGAACTGTCAAACGCAGCCACCCTGTATGCAGGAGAAGCAACTCAGACCATCAACAATGTCGTTCTGTCTGCGTCTCAAACGCAAAGGGAAACAACTCTCTTATCAACAACGGCTCGTTCCCTGGATCAATATGCTTCAATAATTGTGTTGTGCTGGATGTTCATCATCGGCATGCGTTGTATAGCGATAGGTGTAGGTTTTTACGGTATCCAGCGGATCAAAACGAGAAAGCTCTCTTCGGTCGGATCTTATTGGAGCATGCGCGTGCAGCAGCTTGCGGCGCAGTTGAACATCAAAACGAAAGTGCAGTTTTTTCAATCAGAAATTGTAAAAGTACCGATGGTTGTGGGGCACCTGAAGCCGATCATATTTTTTCCGCTGGGCGCTTTAGCAGCGTTGCCACCGGATGATGTGGAAGCTATCCTGCTGCACGAATTGGCGCATATCCGCCGCAGCGATTACATCGTAAATATGCTGCAACATTTTGCCGAAATATTGTTTTTCTTTAATCCGGCCGTGCTGTGGGTTTCGGGGTTAATAAAAACAGAACGCGAAAATTGCTGCGATGACCTTGCGCTTGCTCAAATGAATAACAAGCGGAATTACATTCAGGCGCTTGTTTCTTTCCAGGAATTTGATGCATCGTTGCCCGTATATGCCACGGCATTGTCGGGTAGAAAGGATCATTTGTTGCAACGTGTAAAACGTATTGTGAGCAGCAACAACAAATCTTTGAACATGATTGAAAAAACTTTCCTGGTCATTTGTTTTTTACTGACAGGAACGCTTACTGTTGTTTTTTCCCAAAAAAATAAAGCAACCGGACAACCTGTGACCTCCATCCGACCCTTTACAGACACCGCTTTTGTAAGAACAGTCGATCCGGCCGATGTGGCTGAAGGTGCCGCCATTGCTGAACCTGATAATGATCCGGAGAAGCCGCGCACCCATTATATCTTTAAGAAAAATGGTGTTTTGTATGAAACGTACGGTGACCGGACATGGATGAAAGTGAATGGCCAGATGATCCCGCAATCGCAATGGAAAAGTTATGATGCGTTGATCAACGGACTTATCCGCGAGTATCACATAAAAATGTATGAAAAGGATTCAAGGCGGGTAACCGATTCACCACCGGTGAAAGAGGCTGATCAAAAAGCAGCAAATACAAGTCAGGCTGATATTATACACAACATTGATCAATCGCGCTCCGACAGCATCGTTGCTGCAAAAGCAAGTTTCAATTCAAATATCAACATGCAGAATCTTTCTGTGGCGGTGGAACCCAATGAAAAAATTAATACCAACATAAACACTAAAACGAATACAAAAATAGAGGTGACAAGCACCACCACTAACCCGAAATACCGGGTGCTAACCGGCTTAAGTTATTCTACAAATTATACCCAAAGCGCGGCGGATTACACACGCAGCGAAACCAATTATTACAACGGGGCTGAAAATCCAAAAGACGTGGATGTGCAGGCGCTTACAGAGGAAATGATCGCAGATCTTGCTAATGAAAAGCTGATTACAAAGCGCGAAGGATTATCCTATCAATTGAGCAACGATGCGTTGATCGTAAATGGGAAAACGCAGCGGGAAGCTGTTCATAATAAACTAAAGAAAAAATATATCAAAAGCCCGGATTGGAAGCTGATGTACAATTGGAAGGAACGCTCAAAATAAAACACAGATTACAGGAATTCGTTTCATTATACAGATTCTCTTAAATTTTTCAACCAATGCGTTGCTGCAGCTTCGCAAACAGAAATTTTTTGCAGGTCTGCGGATCAGCGATTACACAGAAATGTGATTCGATTCATTAAAAATCTGTGTTCCGTTTTCACTATTCATTTACCGTAAATCATTATGATATGAAGTGTAGTATTTCATGTATGTTATTGCTATGCCTGCTTGCGTGTAAGCCAATTTTGGCGCAGGATACAGCACATCTTCAAAAAAAATTAAGCGACAGCACACTTGTAAACGTAACAGTCGTTTCACAAAAGAAAGCAATAGAACGTAAGGCGGACCGCACGATCGTAAATGTGGATGCGCTCATTTCCAGCACCGGCAGCAATGCGCTGGAAGTGCTGGAAAAATCGCCCGGTGTGCTTGTTGATAACAACGACGCTATAAGCTTGAAAGGCAAGCAAGGCGTGGTTATTTATATTGATGATAAGCCGAGCTATTTGTCCGGCGCAGATCTCGCAAACTATTTAAAATCGCTGCCGGCAAGCGCGCTTGATAAGATTGAGATCATGACTACGCCTCCGGCGCGGTACGATGCTGCGGGCAATGGTGGCGTGATCAATATCAAAACAAAAAAGGGTCGTACAAAAGGTTTCAACGGAAATGTTGGCGTCAGCTTCCGGCAGGGTATTTACGGCGATATCAGGAACAGCTTCAATTTTAATTATAGGAACAAACGCTTCAATTTGTTTGCAAACACCAGTTTTTCCACGGGACAAAATTTCAGCGATCTTGATATTTTCCGGCGCTATCGCAATGAAGACGGTTCTCTAAGGTCTTCTTTTGCCCAAAACACTTACAATAAACGCTGGTATAAAAGCACCAATATCAAAGCAGGAGCCGACTATATGGTTGATAAAAGATCTACCATTGGTGTTGTGCTAACGATGTTGCAACGCCCGAATACGGAGAAGCGTGATAACCATGGATTTTTTTCCAATGCCGGCGGGATGATCGATTCAATCATCGTTGCCAACAACAAAGAAAGCGAGCGCTTTAAAAATGCCGGCATCAACCTCAATTACCGGCTGAAATTTGACAGCACCGGCCGCGAGCTGAGCATGGATGCGGACCATATTTATTATTCCCAAAGGTCGGCACAACTTTTTAAGAACGCGGGTTTCAACGGCGATAATACTTTTAAATATGCAGATGAACTTTCCGGAACGTTACCGTCGGCCATAAAAATATATTCGTTTAAAACAGATTATGTTCAACCATTGAAGAAAGATATGAAGCTGGAGGCGGGCATTAAAACGAGCTATACCACAACAGATAACGATGCCCGATATTTTACGACAGTCAATAATATTATGCAACCGGATTATGAAAAAACCAATCACTTTATTTATAAAGAAAATATCAATGCGGCTTATTTGAATTTTAGCAAAGAGAAAAAAAGGTTTTCATTACAGGCGGGTTTGCGCGCAGAGCAAACGGTTTCAAAAGGCTATCAGGCGGGCAATGTTCAGAAGCCGGACTCGGCGTTCAGGAAAAATTACCTGAATCTTTTTCCGACGGTGTTTGCGTCTTACAAGCTGGACGGCAGCGCTAACAATACGGTCAATTTTTCCTACAGCAGAAGGATCGACAGACCGTATTATGCCGATCTCAATCCTTTTTTATCACCGCTGGATAAATATTCTTACTATGCGGGCAACCCGTTCCTCAAGCCACAGTTTACGCACCATTTTGAAATATCACATATTTACAAAAGTAATTTTACCACTTCTGTTTTTTACGATCACGTAAAAGATGAAATGAACGAAGCGATCGAGCTCATTGGCAATACTTTTATCAGTCGCACCGGTAACATCGGGAGAAAAGATATCGCTGGATTTTCAATTGATGGAACAGCAAAAGTGAGCAAATGGTGGAGCGTTTTGCCGTATGTGCAATATGTCTATATCCATACTCAGAGCGCATTGTATACCGAAACGGTTAATACGAAGGGCGGCTTTTGGGTATTTAATATCAACAATCAATTTGCATTTAAAAAAGGGTGGAGCGCAGAGCTCTTTGGTACATACCGCACCCACATTCTGGATGGGCAATTTGATCTTGGTGCGACCTGGCAAATGAATGGCGGATTTAAAAAGAAGATCTTAAAAGACAAGGCGAGTGTTCGGCTTTTTGTGCAGGATTTCTTTTACACGCGCGTAAACAAAGGCGATATCAATAGCCTGAGAGGTGGCGAAGGAAATTATCACAATGTCGGCGATAGCCGCGCGGTCATTCTTGGATTTACTTATAGTTTCAGCAAGGGTGCGAATGCAGACAGGAAAGACAGGTCATCGGGTGCTGATAGCGAAACGAACCGCGTGAAGAATTAGTTGACATCCCTATGGGTTGACATCCCCATGGGATGTCAACCCATAGGGATGTCAACCCGTATCTTTGTGCAATTATATGCCGGAAAACAACATCTTACACATTGCCTTCGATCCCATGTACGCCCACCCTTTACCCGAGGGCCACCGCTTCCCAATGTTGAAATATGAATTGATCCCCGGACAATTATTGCATGAGGGAACCATCACAGCTGACAATCTTTTTTCACCCTCGCCTTGCAGGGAAGAAATAATCTTGTGGACCCATGAGCGCGAATATTTAAACAGGTTGCTTCATCAGCAATTGTCCGCCAAAGAGCAGCGCCATATTGGTTTTCCGCAATCGCCTGCGCTTACGCAGCGCGAACTCATCATTGCACAGGGAACGATAGATTGCACCGCTTACGCATTTGAAAATGGCGTGGCCATCAATGTTGCGGGCGGCACGCATCACGCGTTTGCCGATCGCGGCGAGGGGTTTTGCATGCTAAACGATCAGGCCGTTGCAGCCAATTATTTGCTCAACAAAGCTTTTGCACAAAAGATCCTCATCATCGATCTCGATGTTCATCAGGGAAACGGTACGGCGAAGATCTTTGAAAATGAACCGCGGGTATTCACATTCAGCATGCACGGTAAAAACAACTATCCGTTTCACAAAGAAAAAAGTGATCTCGATGTGGAACTTGAAAACGGAACGGCAACCCAAACATATCTTCGGTTATTGCATAATACGCTGCCCCACCTTATCGCCGAAGTAAAACCTGATTTTGCTTTTTATTTATCCGGCGTAGATATTCTCGAAACCGATAAGTTTGGAAAATTAAATGTAACGATGGAAGGATGTCGCCTGCGCGACGAATTCGTATTTGAAATATTACACAAAGATAAGGTTCCCGTAGTGGCTTCCATGGGCGGTGGCTACAGTGAAGATGTGCGTGTGATTGCTGAAGCACACTGTAATACGTATCGCCTTGCAAAAAGAATATATGATCTCGATTGATATTGCTTAGCGAAATTTTTGCGTGTAGATCGGCATTCTGAGATTATCACGATTGGAACAATGTTTGAATCCATGTTCCCATTGTTTACTATCAAAAATTATCTTATGACAACGATCCATAACAAAAAGGTCGCCATCCTTACCGATAACGGTTTTGAAGAAATTGAACTCACCAGCCCGAAACGAGCCCTGGAAGAAGCCGGAGCAGTGGTGGATATTGTTTCCCTGCACAACGTGGTGAAAGGTTGGAATCATGATCATTGGAGCATAGAACTGCCTGTAAATGCAAAACTTCAGGAAACATCACCGGAAGATTATGATGCACTGATGATCCCCGGCGGGGTAATTAATCCCGACCAGATGCGCGCTCATAAATTATATGTAGATTTTGCGCAACACTTTCTCGAAGCGGGTAAACCACTCGCTGCAATTTGCCATGGCCCGCAATTGCTAATCGAAACCGGTATGCTGGGAGGGCGTGAGATGACTTCTTACCCATCCATTCAAACGGATATCAAAAACGCAGGCGCGTCATGGCACGATCGCGAAGTGGTAGTGGACAATGGCCTTGTTACAAGCCGGAGCCCGAAAGACCTCGATGCGTTCAACAGAAAAATGATCGAAGAAATTGCAGAGGGTCAGCACATGACCACCGGCGCATTTACGCATCATTCAGAAACAGAATAAATACATTTTAATCAGCCTCATCCTGACTGGAAAACAACGAAGAATACAAGACAACAGCATAATTGATATAGAAATAACTTTGTCTGGTAAATTTGCAAACAGGGGAATTATAAATTGCATTTACGATTTCCTCTTTTAACACCTCATAAAATGAAAACAATCTCGCCGTTTTACACCAGCATTATGCTGGTCATTGCTCTACAGGCCCTTATTACCGATCTGGCGGTGGCGCAGTCCACAAAAGACACGGTTAACCTACCACTTCCTTATGCAACGCCCTCTGCAAAAGTTTTTGTGAAAGTGAATGGCTGGAAAGACGATGAGAAGCCGGTGGCACCACAAGGTTTTATTGTCACGAAATTTGCTTCAGGACTTGAAAACCCTCGTTGGGCATACGTTGCGCCTAACGGCGATATTTTTGTTTCCGAATCCGGTACGCGCCAGAAGAAAAAGATCCGGTCTGACGAAAAAGAGGAATTCTTTAAATCGAAAGCGCAAAATTTTGGGAGCGCCAATCGTATTACGCTGTTACGCGATAAGGATAAAGACGGTATTTATGAAAGTAAATATTCATATATCGCAGGTTTGAATCAACCCATCGGCGTGCTGATATTGAAAAATTATTTTTATGTTGCCAATACAGATGAACTTCTGCGTTTCGATTACCATGCAGATGACACTTCGATCCAGGGTAACGCAAAAAAACTGGTTGAGCTTCCGGGTGGCGGTTATAACAATCACTGGACGCGCAATATCATCGCAAATACGGATGGGAGCAAAATATACATATCTGTGGGTTCAGGCAGCAATGTTGCGGAGCATGGTATGGACAATGAGATCCGCCGCGCCAACATCCTGGAAATAAATCCTGATGGCAGCGGTGAGAAAATATATGCAAGCGGACTTCGAAATCCTGTCGGGATGGATTGGGTACCGGGAACCAATACGCTCTGGACGGCCGTGAATGAACGCGATGAGCTGGGCGACGACCTTGTACCCGATTATGCTACAAGTGTACAAAGAGATGGTTTTTACGGCTGGCCTTATTCTTACTTCGGTCATCATGTTGATCCGCGCCATGCCGGCGAACGCCCGGATCTGGTGAATAAAGCTATTGTGCCTGACGTGCCGTTGGGTTCGCATACAGCATCTTTGGGCCTGGTATTTTATCGCGGCAATGCATTCCCCGAAAAATATCGGAACGGAATGTTCATCGGTCAGCATGGTTCCTGGAACCGCTCCGTGTTATCGGGCTATAAAGTGGTGTTCGTTCCATTCAAAGATGGAAAACCTTCCGGCATGCCGGAAGATTTTCTCACGGGATTTATTGAAGATGAAGATAAAAAAACTGTGCATGGACGTCCGGTATGTGTAGCTGAACTGCCCGACGGCTCGTTGCTTGTAACAGATGATGCAGCCAAAACGATCTGGCAGGTGAAGGTAAGCAAATGATGCAACGGCTGAATGTGAGCTGATGCTGCGGTTTGGACCATACTATCAAAAGGGTTGCTATAAAAGAAATTATTCTGCCGGGCAGATCATCTGCCCGGCAACCTTTTTCAACAACTTGCCGGAGATACATTCTCCTTGAAAATCCAATTCGTTTATATTTGACCATCTATTTAAAAAAAGAAGAAAGATCTCTTGGAAAATTACAGCGTCGTAATAATGATCCTTGCGGTAATGATCGGCTTGTCGGCGATAGCCGACAAGGTAAAACTGCCGTATCCCGTGCTGCTCGTTATGGCTGGCATCTGCATCGGTTTTACGCCTTCGCTTCCGGATGTAGAACTGAACCCGGAAATCGTTTTTCTTATTTTCCTGCCGCCGCTATTGTATGACGCGGCATTTAATATTTCTTTCCGCCAATTCCGGATGAACAGCAATACGATCATGACGTTGGCCATTACGCTGGTGTTTGTAACTACATTGGGCATCGGTGTTTTTGCGCATTACGTTATTCCGGGCATGACATGGCCTTTGGCATTCGTACTCGGGGCAATCCTTTCCGCAACGGATGCAGTGGCGGCGATGAGCATCACAAAAGGACTGGGCTTGTCTCACAAGACCAATACAATTCTTGAGGGAGAGAGCCTGGTGAACGATGCCTCGGCGCTAGTGGCATATCGGTTTGCGGTTGCTGCCGTAACCGGAATAAGCTTTGTGTTCTGGCGCGCTTCATTACAATTTCTCGGACTATTGGCAGGCGGCTATGCCGTGGGTTTTGTGATCGCAAAAATATTGGCGCTTATCCTGGAAAAGATAAAACACAATACCATGGCTACAATCAGCTTCATGTTGCTTATGCCGTTTGTAACATACCTGATCGCCGAGCATTTGCATGTATCCGGGGTAATTGCAGTGGTGGTGCTTGGTATGGGAATAGCAAGATTCAGCAGTAAGGTTTTCCCGGATGGATTGAAGAAGCAGTCGCGGAACATCTGGGAGATCATCAATTTTTTGTTGAATGGACTCATCTTTATACTGATTGGACTGCAACTTCCGTATGTGGTGAATAATATCAACCGCAAAGAGATCGTGCCTTACATGCTGTATGCTTTTCTTATTACAGTTGTTGCACTATTGCTCAGGATGGCGCGTGTTTTTTTACAAAAGCTTAACCTGCAAAGAGCCTTCAGGCAAGGCCACCGGAAGGTGAAGGAAAGCGCATTACTGGATTTCAAAAACAGTGTTATCATCAGTTGGTCGGGCATGCGCGGTATTGTATCGCTGGCAATCGCCATCGGGTTGCCAAAAGAATTGTCTGACGGAAGGCCATTTCCGCAACGCGATGCGATCATCTTCATATCTGTGATGGTAGTGCTGTTTACGCTTATCGGGCAGGGATTAACATTGCCATGGGTGGTTAAAAGTTTGGGCAAACAAAAAATGCAGCCAATCGATTATAAGAGTTAATTTTTCACCCGTCTCAAAAATCACTGGTTTGTCAGACACCCACAGCTTTAAAAACGGTATCCACAATTAAATTCAGCACACTGCCTTTAAACTGGTCTATCCGTATCTGTGCGATGCCGGCTTGTTCGAGAGCGGCCATTTTAATGGAATCTTTTTGTGCATTGAGCAGCCATTCAAAATCCTTTGTGGTGATATTGCCGGCAACAAGCTGATTGGTCCAGCGTTCCAGATCGGTCTTAATGAGGGTCAACAAAGCCTGGCCGTCTTTCTTCGCATCTTTTATGTAATTGGATACGGTGATCTTTGCCAGATCGAGAATCCCGTTCTTGATATCATTGATAATGTTTGGAAAATTTATTGTATTTGCCATAAACTATTTTTTAAAGGGTCAGTCTTTTATTTTTTTGCTTTCCAGCTGGGCAATGCGGTCAAAGTTCTGCTGAATCTTCAACTTAGCTTCTTTCACAAAAGTGGCTCCCAGCTTGCTCTCCGTCTTCCATCTTGAGATGAAGCCGCCGTATAGGTTTCCATCTGGGTTCAGCAACAATTCCCACATTGATGTGGTTACTTCGTTCTTCGGGCGGTTCTTGTCGTATAAATATGCCTTCAGCAATTTGCCGTTCACGTCCTCCACTTCTTTTGCATGAATGCTGTAATCTTCCACAGCTTTGTCCATCAGCGTAAGCGCGTCGGATTCCACGGAAGTTACCTGTTGATAAGCTGTCTGATCGAAATGCGAAATGGTGGTGCAGCCGGTTGTTGCAGAAACAAGAAAGATCGCCACAACGAAAAAGCGAAAGAGATTTTTTTTCATGGGTTCTGTTTAAAGGATGAAATTAAAAATTATTACTCAAAATTTGTTGTGCTATTAAGAATAAACGGAATGAAAAACCTGTGCTCTAACTGTGTGTCGACAAGCTCAACATGACAGGATGTGGTAAGTGAGATAATATCTGCATTCTATTTATGTTTCGACAAACTCAACATGACAAAATACGGTCAGTCTGAGCCTGTCGAAGACGGTCCGTAGGGTAAAATTTACAATATAAAGTACAGCACGTTACTCAAAGATTCCATATAAATTAACTATTCACACAATTGCCTGAGGCTGTGAAAATAAAAGCTTCCGTATTAAACGGAAGCTAAGTTCTTTCACTTGTTCGAGGGTTGGTTGTTTTAAGAGGATATTGAATAAACGAAAATAGAAGTTGACCGATATCAGATTTATGATTTTTTGATGGGATATTGGATGGTTTTTTCGGAATTGGATATGATTGATATTTAAACGCTATCAATCAACTTCTGACACAAAGGTGCGAAAGATATGGCTGCTGTGAAAGAGTGATATTGCTCTTTTTTGTGATGTTGGTATTTACTTTTAAATAGTCTGTAAACAAGTAGATTTGCTATCGTAGATTTACGTGTCTTCGGGATGTTTTGAAGTATATGCGCTTAAAAATTTAGGTGTTGCCGGGATAGGAAGTCTGTAAATGTTCTTGCTCCTGCGAAAGTATTTGCCGGTAACAAGAGAATAAAAAAGATTACCCTTTGCGGGAAACTTTTGCGAAGCAAAATCAATCTGTGCTAATCAGTACGATAAATAAAAGGCCCCAACATTTCTGTTGAGGCTTTCGTGGTGTGAGCCGGGATTGAACCGGCGACACATGGATTTTCAGTCCTGAAAATTATGTTTTCATGTGGTTCGATATGTATCAAAACAGCTGTATATCAATATTTATACAGATTAATTGAAATATATGAAATCATAACAAAACGGGAAATGTTGTAGTATTGTTGTAGTAATAACTATGGCCTCAATTAAAGTTATATTGCGCAAAGAAGAAAAAGCCGATGGAACATTTCCGTTAGCAATTCGTATCACTAAAGATCGAAAATCTTCTTATATCTACTTAGAATATTCTGTAAAAGTTTCGGATTGGGACAAAGCAACTCAGCGGGTCAAAAAGTCGCATCCGAATTCAGCTCGTTTAAATAATTTCCTTTTAAAAAAATTATCTGAAGCGAACGAAAAAGCTTTGGAATTAGAAACAAATAAATCTGCGGTTAGCGTCAAAGCAGTTCGAAATACAATCAAGCCTTCTGCCGGTGCTACATTTTCACCACAAGCCGAAATCTATTTGGCAAAGTTGAAATCAGAAGGAAAGTACAATCAATATACACCGAATAAGTCCCGAGTGAAACATTTTCAGGATTTCATTCATGGCGATATTGCATTCCAAGATATTACCCCTGCTTTACTTGAACGCTTCAAATTGTACTTAATTTCCCACGACAATCATAGCGAACGTTCTGCCGTCAATCACCTTGTTCTTGTTCGTTCCGTTTTTAGCGAAGCCATCAAAAATAATATCATTGATCCAAAGCTTTACCCTTTTGGAAAAGGTAAAGTCAAAATCAAATTCCCTGACAGTAACAAGATTGGTCTGACAATCGAAGAAGTAAAACGAATTGAAGACGTCAAATTGGACGAACAACCTCATAATCATGCACGCAATCTGTGGCTATTTTCTTTTTATTTCGCAGGCATGAGGGTTTCTGATGTATTCCGTATGCGATGGTCAGATATCCAAGATAATCGTCTGCACTATTCAATGGGAAAGAACAATTGGAAAATCCACGCAAATTGACCCCCTTCGGCCAAAACAAACTAACCCCCCTCGGCCATTTCAAACTGACCCCCTGATACCGGCTTAAATTGACCCCCTAAAAAGAGTAGTAAAAGAACAGTTGTTTTTGTA
Source organism: Chitinophagales bacterium (assembly GCA_015655125.1). GTDB lineage: Bacteria > Bacteroidota > Bacteroidia > Chitinophagales > Chitinophagaceae > Ferruginibacter. The sequence continues at coordinate 16,957 of JAATFP010000072.1, forward strand.
AGGTAATTA
>JAATFP010000099.1 GCA_015655125.1 Chitinophagales bacterium
ATTTTCGAAATGACCGGCTTCGCTCTAGATCATGATAGTTGGAAAACGACTGAAGAATCCAGGCAGGCTCAAAAAACTCTTCAAAATTTTATCGGTGAATTTCATCAAAAAATTTTAGGGAGTTGTGCCGATTGGACAGATATGGGTAAGGGACACATAATTGATTTGTTGTCTTCAAAAAATAAGATAATAGCTGAGGTTAAGAATAAGTTTAATACAGTGTCCGGTGGGAAATTGTCTACACACTATCATTCGCTCGACAAAGCTGTTATGGATAAAACTAGCATTTACAAAGGATACACGGCTTACTTCGTAGAAATTATTCCAAGAAATCCAGTTAAGTATAATATCGAATTTACTCCATCCGATGCCTCGAAGGGACAAAAAACTTCGCCAAATAAATTAATTAGGCAAATAGATGGAATGAGTTTCTACGAACTTGTGACGGGTAAAAAAAACGCTTTATCAGAAATCTATTCTGTGTTGCCCACCGTATTAAAAAAACTTGAACCTAGCACAAATTTAGACAGGTCAAAGTTACAAACATTATTCAAAATTGCATATGGATAGAGTTCCAATTTCTAGATTAAAAATAGTTAGGGTTTACTACTATTATCGAGCGCTCAAAACATACGGGAAAGATTAAGAGCACGAGTACAAAGCGTGAACTCTTAATGAAGAAAGCTTTTTATGAAATTGTATAATACGCGCTGCTTTTTTTATAAGTTTAATTTTCTAAATAATCTAGTGTGTAAGCTTGACTCAACGAAGTATTAATGTTCATTATTTTTTTTAAACTATTCTAAGCGTTTAGATTTTACTTCGAAAAAAATCAATAGCTGTTTTTTACCGTTTAGAACACGTAAAAGCAGGCAGAAAAATACTAAAGACCTCCGGTGTTTTTACCATGTTTTTCCCATCAGTATTCAATACGTTTGGGAAAACGATTTTATGAAAATAATAAACGACGAAAGGTTTGCACCTCTAATTGCAAAAAAAGTTCTCGAAGAACTTGATGTTCCTGAAATGGAATCCCGTTCCAATATTATGTCTTTCCTGAAATTTGGCGGAATTGAATCTGTGCCCATGCAGGCGCTTGATATGCTTGCCGGTACAACGCTGCAGGTGTATGTTTCATACATGTCCAGAAAGTACGCAGAATCCGAGAAAATCTTCGACAATTTGAATGAGGAACGATTTGCATTCGAGCTAATGCAAATACTGATGAAAAAATTAAAGTCAATCAGTAAGGACCAGTATTATAATGTGATTCTGATGTTGGAGGGAGAATATCCTGAGGATGTCAGTAAGGAAATGATGGACGACCTTGTGAAAGGCACATTATTTCATTTAAATAAATAATAGACCAGCAAGTTGCTTTTTAAGTGTCCGATTTATCGGGCACTTTTTTAATTACCCTAGGGCCACAAAAATTTCTTAAGTTCAAGGATTTTTCAAATCCCCACACACAAACTCCAACAAATCCCCAGGCTTCACATCAATCGCCAACGCAATCTTATACAATTCATCCGCGCGCAGCTTGGTGGTATCATTTATAGTGAGTTCACTAATGCGAACTTTGCTTAGTCCTGTTTTCCGAGCCACATCTGATTTATTCACCGATCGCAATGCGAAAAATTCTCCCAGTTTTGTCATCGATTGTTAAGAGTTTCTTTAAATACTTAACTATTGAAGGTAAATAATTAAATATTTTTTTTACAAAAATGATTTTTGTTTAAATATTGTATTTATATTTGTTCAGATTTTCTTTACAAACGTAATTTCAAAACTTAAACATCAATCCCATGCCTCACCCATCCCACACCTTCCCCGCCTACCACAACCAACCCTTCGCCCTCACCATCGCCGAAATTGACAACCCGCAGCAGGTGATCAACAGCTTCTTCGGCGGCTGGCGGCTCACCGAAGTGCGGTACCTGATGAAGGAATGGCTGGTAGAAGCCAACAGCCGCCGACTGGGCGACGAAGATTTTCTCCACCTGCACGATGAAATGATGCGGCTTTGTGAGGCCGTGTGGGTGCAGCAGCAAGATAAAAGTGGTGGCCGCAGTAAGCAGAAAAAAGGCAAAAAGGGGAAAAAATAGTATCTTTGCGTAGGATTTGGCAATGGAAAGCTTTGTGTCAATTCGGGAAGTGCTGGTTCCAAAATGACACAAAAACAGAACCTTTCCTGATTTTGAATGATTTATAAAATTTTCAAAATTTATTTTTTACCGGCTCGTCACTTTTCAAAAAAGCGTGATGGGTTTTGAACCAATATTTTTTTCTGTCACGTTTTTCGTAACCACTTTTTTTCCGCACCAAAGGCCGTCACGTTTTTTGCAGAATTCCGTTCTATTTTCTTTTAAATTTTTACTTGCAGTTGGAATATATACCGGTTCGTGGGCGGCTGTAACATGATGATTGAGTAGCCAAACATAGCCGCAGCTATTCAGTTGACTGGCCGGGAGGCCACGCCAAGGCGACCTCAAAAAACCATTGTGAAGCCGCACATTATATCCGCTATTACGGAAGCCGATACCCGCCACACAACCTTCAACCTTGAATCATGCCCTAGTCCACCGCTTCCCACAGCTGCACCTTGTTCCCTTCCGCATCCAGTATATGTACAAACTTCCCGTAAGGATAGCTCTCAATAGTATCCACGATCGTAACACCTTCTTTTTTCAGTTCGGCTACCAGCGCTTCCAGGTTGTCTACCCGGTAGTTGATCATCCAGTCTTTCTGGCTCGGCTCAAAGTATTTGGTGTTTTCGGCAAAGGGCGTCCATTGGGTTTGGGCCTTCTTTGTGCTGTCGTCGCCTTCGTACCATTCAAAAGTGGCGCCGTAGGGATTAGTGATGAGGCCGAGGTGTTGCTGGTACCATTCGGTCATTTTTTTCGGATCCTTGCACTTGAAAAAAATGCCGCCGATGCCTGTTACTTTTTTCATTCTGGTGGTTTTTTGTTTGTTGAATGCATTATTGAAAGCATAACCGGCGCAAAATGATGTGACGGTGATGAGGGTGATGAAGATTGATTTTTTCATAAGAGGAAGATAGATTTTTGGATTGGATTCGCCAATTTTTGGAACCACGAAATCGCAAAGAACACAAAGTTGTACAAGGCTAGATATTAAATAAAAGGATTCACGAGTTCGCACCATTTCGCCGCAGGCGAAATTCAATCTGCGTAATCCCTTAATCAATCCCGCCATAGCGGGAAAAAGAAATCTGCGATCCCTCTTACCGCTTCGATCTGAAAAAATCCTTCATCAACTGCCCGCATTCCTCCGCCATCACCCCACCCACCAACTCCGTTTTCGGATGAAAAGGATTATTGCTTCCCGCCACGCGGCGATACCCATTCTTATCATCATACGCCCCAAAAACGATCCGGCCGATCTTGCTCCAGTACAGCGCACCGCTGCACATCAGGCACGGCTCCACGGTTACATATAAAGTAGCGTCGGGTAAATATTTTGCCCCGAGGAAATTGTAGGCCGCCGTCAGCGCCAGTATTTCGGCATGGGCGGTGCTGTCGGTGAGGAGCTCGGTTTGGTTGTGCGCGCGGGCGATGATGCGGTCGTTCATTACGATCACTGCTCCAATTGGCACTTCGTCTTTATCAAAAGCTTTGTTTGCTTCATTGAGTGCTTGCTGCATGTAATGTTCGTCGTTCATATCTAAAATGCTTTGTGCATGCCTGGTTTGCGGGTTGGCGGGTTGCGGGTTATTTATTGTTTGCGAAGCGTAGACGCTGAAAATCATTACAACCCGTAACCCGCAAACCCGCAAACTCTTCGATGCACTATCGTTATTCGCTATCTTTAACTTCCAAATTTACACAAATGGATCTTCTAAATAAATTAACCGCTCAACGCGCTTTTTTTGAATCCGGCGCCACTAAATCTTACGATTTCCGAAAGGCCCAATTACAAAAACTCCGCGATGCCGTTGTAAGCACAGAAACAGACATTTACGAAGCGTTGTATGCCGATCTAAAAAAAAGCAAGGAAGAATGCTGGATCACGGAAAATGGCTTCTTTTTATCAGCATTAAAAGGCACCATTAAAAAATTAAGCGGCTGGATGAAACCCGAGCGCGTGCGAACGAATCTTGTCAACCTGCCTTCCAAAAGTATGATCATGCCCGAGCCGCTCGGCGTGGTGCTCATCATCAGTCCGTGGAACTATCCTTTTCAATTGCTCTTTACGCCGCTCATTGGTGCCATGGCAGCCGGAAACTGCGTGGTGCTCAAATCATCCGAATTTGCGCCGGCCACATCGGCCATCATGAAAAACATCATCACCGAAAATTTTCCGCCGGAATATATTTTGTTTACCGAAGGCGATGGCGCCACCGTGATTCCGCAGATGATGTACAACTTTATCTTCGATCATATTTTTTACACAGGTAGCACCGCCGTAGGCAAAATCATTTACCAGGCCGCAGCAAAAAATTTAATTCCGGTTACATTAGAACTGGGCGGTAAAAGTCCTTGCGTGGTAGAAGCTGACGCCAATATAAAAGTAGCCGCAAAGCGCATCGCCTTCCCTAAATTTTCCAACGCCGGCCAAATGTGCGTAGCGCCGGATTACGTACTCGTGCATGCTTCGCAAAAAGATGCGCTGGTGGACGCGCTTAAAAATGCCATCGATACTTTTTTTCAAAACGATGCTGCATCAAGCTACGATTACGGAAAGATCATCAATGAAAAGCAATTTGACCGGTTGGTGACTTATTTTAAAGACGGCAAAGTGCTATACGGCGGACGCTCCGACCGATCCAAACTCTACATCGAACCAACCATCATGGATGCGATCGACCTCAACGGCGCGATCATGCACGACGAAATCTTCGGTCCTGTTTTGCCCATCATTGCTTTCAATACTTTTGAAGAAGCGCTGGCAATCATCAACAAAAATAAAAACCCGCTCGCGTTTTATTTATTTACTTCCAGCAAACAAAAAGAACAGCAATGGCTAAATGCGGTTGCGTTCGGCGGCGGCTGCGTCAACAATGCAAGCGTGCATCTGGTAAATCACAATCTGCCATTTGGCGGTCGCGGCACGAGCGGCATGGGAAATTATCATGGCAGATTCAGCTTTGATACTTTTAGTCATAAAAAAGCGGTGCTTAAAACGCCCACCTGGCTTGATCCGGCAATCAAATATCCGCCCTACGCGGGGCGGCTTTCGCTTTTTAAGAAAATTATTTGAACCACAGAGACACGGAGAAACACAACGTTAAAAACTATGCTGTCGCTGTGTTTCGTTGTGTTCTCCGTGTCTCTGTGGTTCAAAATTCGCAAACTCACCGAATTGACGTAATTTGAAGTTTATGACGAGCAAACAAAAATTTCTTCTAAAATTTTATCCGGTCCTGATAAAGCTTACAAAATGGGCGGGGAAAAACAACAAAAAACTACAATCAGATAAAATGGCCAACACTTCTTTTTACGATCTTTCGATTACGCTCAACAGCGGCAAACAACTCAACTTTTCCGAGCTAAAAAATAAAAAAGTACTGCTCGTCAACACCGCTTCCAATTGCGGCTACACGCGCCAGTACGACGACCTGGAAAAGCTATACGAAACGCACAAAGACAACCTCGTGATCATCGGATTCCCGGCCAACGATTTTGGTGAACAGGAAAAGGGCGACGATGCTACCATCGCAGAATTTTGCAAAGTGAATTACGGTGTAACTTTTCCACTGGCAAAAAAAAGCGGGGTGCTTAAAAATGCCGGTCAAAATCCGGTATATCAATGGCTCACCGACGAAAGCAGGAACGGATGGAACAATACGGCGCCAACGTGGAACTTTTGTAAGTATATTGTAGATGAAAAGGGTAACCTTACGAATTTTTTTGAGGCATCTGTAGAACCGATGAGCAAGGAAATTGCTGACGCGATTATTTAAACCGAACGGACACGGCGACACAAACGTTCACAAAGCCGCGTTTGGTGAAGCTCAAATTAATACAGTCATTGCGATGTACGAAGCAATGGCCGGAAAAAAATATCACAACAACGGGAAGCATGGGCAAATTAATTAAGGAATTATGTTTAGTAAAACCGATATAGAAAAATATTTCATCGCAGAAAAGAACTTCGGCGCCACTTTTATGATCATAGGTGGTGCGGCCATCCTCATTGCCGTACTGTTGTTTTTTATAGGTAAAACAAATGCCTTCAAAGGCGCCGCTTTGGTAATCATTGTGATGGGTGCCATTCAACTTGCAGCCAGCTATACCGTTTATAAACGGAGCGACAGTGATCGCAAGCGACTCACTTATGCTTACGACATGAATCCGCCGCTGCTCAAAACAACAGAGTTGCAGCGCATGGAAAAAGTACAGAAAAATTTTATGATCATCAAAACTGCAGAGATCGTTCTGCTGCTGGCGGGCATCGGCCTTTTTCTTTATTTTAAAAATGAAGCGGCCAAAACTTTCTGGGTCGGATTTGGACTCGCCCTTGCAATAGAAGCGGCCCTGATGTTTGGCGCAGATGTTTTTGCGGGCAGCAATGCAAACAAATACCTGAAAGGTTTGAGGGAATTTGCTGCAGTACGCTGAAGCTCTTGCTTCGACCATGGCCCGAATCCGTAGCTTCAGCATACGTTCACAACTGCAATAAAATATTTGTAACTGTCGTCTCTCGTGTTTTTCTCAAATAAATTTTTATGAGGGGTGTATTTTTTCAGAAATATCATCTATATTTCGAAAAATTTTTTACCAAAACCCTACATTATTATGAGAAAAGTAAAAGGCTTACTGGCCCTTTCTACAGCATTTCTATTGTTGAACTCCTTTAGCGTAAGCAAACCGGCAAAGACTCCGGTAAATGTTTCCGACAAAGCGGAAAAAGTAAGCACCCTGATCACCGATGCTAATGCAGACGGTACAGTGAGTTTCAAAGAGCTGAAAGCCATCGTTACAGAAATGAAAGGCTCGAAATTGAGCGGTGCAGAAAAAATTGCATTGAAGCTCAACAAGAAAAAGATCGCAAAAAACCTCACTTCTGCTAAGTTCGGAAGTGAAGGCAAGAGCCAGTTGACAGCAACTTTGCTTTGCTTCTTCCTTGGAGCTTTGGGCATTCACAGGTTTTACCTGGGTTACACATGGCAGGGTATCGTTCAGCTTCTTACCTTGGGTGGACTTGGTATCTGGGCACTGATCGACTTTATCAGGATCCTTACTGGTAGCCTGCAGCCGAAAAATGGTGAATACGCTAAAACTCTGTAAGAAAATTGATCGTCAGATCTCTAATAAAAAGATCCCGGTAGTGATGCCGGGATCTTTTTATGTGTGCCGGAGCCCGGCTACGGCTGTCCGTCGAAGCTCCCGCTTCGATCATGCCCCGAAGCCGGAGCTTCAGGTCACAGCCGAAGCAGGAGCTTCAGCTCACGTTTACAACGGGCACTTCTCGTGATAATTAATGATCTCGATCGGTGTTCTTTCAAATTGGTAATCTTTATAATGCAGTGCAATTTCATCAAGTACCGCATTAATTTCTTCACCGTTTTCGAGCGTTACCAGCTTCATCCGGAAATCCCTGATGCCCGGCAAGCCTTTTAAATAATTGGTATAGTGCCTGCGCATTTCAAAGATGCCCACTTTTGGGCCCTTCCATTCCAGCGATTTTTTGAGATGTGTTTTGCAAACTTCAATGCGTTCTTCCAATGTTGGTGAAGGCAGATCGGTTTGTGTTTGCAGGTAATGTTTTATTTCGCGGAAGATCCACGGATAGCCGATCGCGGCTCTGCCGATCATAATACCATCGATCCCGTAGCGGTTCTTATATTCGAGTGCTTTCCTGCCACTGTCGATATCGCCATTGCCAAAGATGGGAATATGCATTCGCGGGTTGTTCTTCACCTTGCCAATAAGGGTCCAGTCGGCCTCTCCTTTGTAAAGCTGGCAGCGGGTGCGGCCGTGGATAGCCAATGCCTGCACACCTATGTCCTGCATGCGTTCGGCTACTTCTTCAATGTTTTTGGTATTATCGTCCCAGCCGAGGCGGGTTTTTACAGTTACGGGCAATTTGGTGCTTTTGATTACGGCTTCCGTGAGGCGCACCATCAGGTCGATGTCTTTCAATACACCTGCTCCTGCGCCTTTGCTCACTACTTTTTTTACCGGGCAACCGAAGTTGATGTCTACCAGGTCGGGATTGACAGTTTCGCAGATGCGGGCGCTCATGGCCATCGCTTCTTCATCACCGCCAAAGATCTGGATGCCAAAGGGGCGTTCTTCTTCACTGAAATCGAGTTTTGCCTTGCTTTTGATCGCGTCACGGATCAAACCTTCGCTGCTGATGAACTCACTATACATAAGGTCGGCACCGTTGGTTTTACAAACGGCCCTGAAGGGCGGATCGCTCACATCTTCCATGGGTGCCAGCAGCAATGGAAATTCCGGTAATTGTATATTGCCGATTTTGGGCATAACTGGTTGTATATTGTACTATTATGAGGTTAGAAATTAGTTTGAAAGGTTAAATAGTGTTCTTCCGAACCTGAACTTGTCGAATAACCTGTGATCCTGAGCTTGTGGAAGGCCTTCCACAAGCTCAGGATCACAGGTCAGAACTAATTTTAAAACTAATACATTGCCTATATTGCAGCGGCAAATTTACAAAATATAATCAGCATAAGTTATGGAATATAAAAGTATAAAGGGGTTTACCGGGTTTGGCCAGCTGGGGCTGCTGATCGGTTTTGTGGGTGCCGGATTTATACTGATGGCCGTGGCATTGGTGCCTTTTTTGGCTGGAACCGCCGATCTGAAACAGGTAGATGTAAACACTTTGCGCATTTCGCAGGTGATCGGCACGTTCTTTCTTTTTTGTGTTCCGGCAGTAGCTTACTCGCTGATTGCCAATGGAAAAAATTTGTTCTGGCTGGGGTTTAGCAAATACCTCAATGTACTTTCGCTGATCGTGGCATTTGGCATTATTTATATGGCCAACTGGTGTGCCGGGCCGTTGGCCGATCTTACCAAATCAGTGGTTGCACATTTTCCGTCGCTGGATGCGACTGCAAAAAAAGTGGAAGATGCTTATACCGACCAGATACTCACCATGAGCAATCTTCGCAGCTGGGGCGAATATGGTATGGCACTGGTGATCATGGCGTTTTTTCCGGCCATGTTTGAGGAACTTTTCTTTCGCGGCGCAATACAGAACCTGCTGGTGAAATGGTGGCAAAAACCGGCGCTGGCGATTGTCGTTTCATCGGTTATTTTCAGCCTGGTTCACATGAGCATCTATCTTTTTTTAAGCCGCGTGGTATTGGGATTGGCGCTTGGCATTTTGTTTCACAAAGGAAAAAATATCTGGATCAATATTATCGCGCACTTTTTAAACAATGCTATCGCTCTCACATTGCTGTTTGTAATGAGCCGGAAGCATCAAACGATCGATCTTTCGAAGATAGATCCCAAAGTAGGATGGTATGTAGGCGTTGCCGGCTTGATAGGAATGATCATTTTGTTTGCCGTATTTGAACGGGTTTCCAGGAACGATGTAGCGAGGATCAGTGCGAAAGAATCGATCCTCATCAGTAACGATGACCCGTTTAAGAACCTTGCCGACAGTATAAACAACAATTAGTAGCATATGGCGATCGATAAAAAAACCTTGCAAACGAGGAGTCTCACTGCTGCCGTGTTTGCATTGCTGATGCTGGCCGGCCTGTTTATCAACGGCTGGAGTTTTTTATTGCTGTTTACCATTATTCATTTCGGTTGCTGGGTGGAGTTTGTGCGGATCATCAGGAAGATCTATGGCAATAAATTTCTGCCATATACTATTATCGGAATGTTTTATATCACCGTTCCGATATTGGCCATGCTGGATCTTGGCATTTCGATGAATTTTTATCCTGATCATGAATTGGCGGGCCATCCGCACTTTTTACTTCCTGCCGCAGTCAACTATTCACCGCTGCTTCCGATTGCAGTTATATTATCTATCTGTGTAAACGATACAATGGCATATATCGTAGGCTCTATGATCGGCAAAACCCCATTTTCAAAAATATCGCCCAAAAAGACCTGGGAAGGAACCGCAGGCGGCGTGATCCTTTGTATCATCGTTATGGGACTGATCGGTTATTTTGTGCCGATCGCAAAAACTATCCCGCTCATTCATTGGTTCGCTATTGCGGCAATTGCCGGCATCACCGGCACCATGGGTGATCTCTTCGAAAGCAAACTCAAAAGAATGGCCGGGTTAAAAGACAGCGGCAACTTCATGCCCGGTCACGGCGGCTTTTTAGACAGGTTTGATTCGTTGCTGATAGCAACGCCGCTTGTGTGGCTTTATGTCAAACTCTTTTTAATTTAAGATCTCTCCGTACATTGAAAGGGTTCAACAACAACGAACGGAGCGACGTTCTCCTTCTACCAACCACGGAGCGGGTTGAAATTACATGAATGTTTGATGAATCTGAAGCCCGCGACTCTACTGTATTCAAACCCGAAGGGGTTGATAAAGCATTGTATGCTTTGGTGCCACGGATGCACCCGTGTTATTGTTGTTGAACACACTTTTCCTTTGGGGTTGGCGCATTCTAAATGCGGCCCAAACTCCTGGAACCCCAATCCCTAAACTTTGTTATATTTGTCGCTCAAAAATCAAATTCAATCAATCGATGACCATACACAGAGAAGGATATAAATCTATTGCAATTGCCACCATCATATTCGGTGTACTCAATATTGCCTTGTTTTGGTTCTTCAGCGCTTCTTTGTTGTGGATTTGCATTGCCGCTTTATTGGTTTCACTTTTCTTCTGGTTATTTGTGATCTCGTTCTTTCGTATCCCATCGCGGAAACTTACCATTAACGAGGGACTGGTAGTTTCGCCTTGCGATGGAAAGGTAGTGGTGATTGAAGATGTGGTGGATGAAGAATATTTCAAAGACAAGCGCCTCCAGATCTCCATCTTTATGAGTCCGGCCAATGTACACGTAAACTTAAATCCTTTGAGCGGCGAAGTGGTATATAGTCAATATCACAAAGGGAAATACCTTGTGGCCTGGAACCCAAAATCATCTACGGAAAACGAACGTCATTCGGTGGTGATTAAAAAAAACAATGTGGAAGTGTTGGTAAAGCAAATTGCCGGTGCCGTGGCAAAAAGGATCATCAACTATCTTCATGTGGGTGATAAAGTGGAGCAAGGTGCAGAACTGGGCTTCATCAAATTCGGCAGCCGGGTAGATCTTTTGTTGCCGCCAGGCACGAAGGTGAATGTGGGAATGAATGAAATGGTGCAGGGTGGGGTGAGCGTGATTGCTACCATCTAAGATCTGGGATGTATGATCTATGATCTCCTTAAAACTTTTAGGTTAGGCGAAATAGGGAAGCTCTTATAAATTTAAAAAGATCATAGATCATACATCATAGATCATACATCACAGATATTCAAAAGATGCCCTCCAGTTCCCGAAGATGCGTAATGATATATGTAGGCCTGATATTGCACAAGGCCCCGATATGATTCACAAAAATACAGTCCATTCCTGCATTGATGGCGCCTTGGATATCGGCTTCCAGGTTATCGCCGATCATGATAGAATCCTCCATGGATGCACCTGCTTTTGAGATCGCAAAATCGAATATTTCTTTCCGCGGCTTCATGCTGTTGCTGGCTTCGGAAGTGATGACGTGTGTGAAATATTTATCAAGTCCGCTGTTCTTTAATTTGCTCCATTGCGTTTTTTCAAAACCGTTGGTGATGAGATGCAGCGCGTAGCCTTTATTCAGCAAGTATTGCAGGATCTCATGTGTGTGCGGGAAGACGATTTTTTTGGTGGGCAATATTTCCATGAACTTGCCACTTATATTACGTGCCAGCGTTTCATCTGCAATTTTAAAATCGAGCAGCGTGCGCCACATGCGTCGCCATTTCAATTCCTCTGCGGTGATGTATCCATTCTGATAGCGTCCCCACAATTTTTCATTATGATATAAATATTTCCGGTAAAAATCTTCAAATGGTGCCTCAACTTTTCCATCAAGCGCAAAATGTGCAAATACATCCGTAAGTGTGCTTTCGGCATTCTTATCAAAATCCCATAAAGTGTGATCGAGGTCGAAAAAAAGATGCTTGTATGCTGGCATGAATGAGATATTTAAAAAAACGGTTGGTTATCTTTACGTCACGCAAAGTCGCAAAGGATCGCAAAGTGGCGGATTTATTTTAAAAATTTTCTGTCTGGCTCAACTTTTCGAATGCGTGGTTCGACAAGCTCACCATGACTGGAACGTTACTCACCATGATGGTGGCAAAGCACAAAGATATTG
>JAATFP010000045.1 GCA_015655125.1 Chitinophagales bacterium
AACAAAGCAGGCATAGCAGTAGATCGGAGGGTGGCGGTTGGCGACAACCGTCAATCGATCTTACAGGCACTCGACGAAGAAAGTATGCATTCCAACATCATCCTTATCACCGGCGGTCTTGGCCCCACTGCCGACGACATCACGAAACCGTTGCTCACCGAATATTTTGGCGGAAAACTGGTTATGGATGAAGGCGCGCTTAAAAATCTGAGATACCTGTTCGAAACTATTTTCAAAAGGCCACTTACCGAACGAAATATGAAGCAGGCAGAAGTACCCGACAATTGCATTGTACTTCAAAATAAACGCGGCACGGCCCCAGGCATGTTGTTTAAAAAAAACGAAAAGATCTATATCAGTATGCCTGGTGTTCCGCATGAAATGCAGGGAATGATGACCGGCGACGTTATCCCATATATACAAGATCACTTTACGTTGCCGTTCATAGCACACAGAACATTACTCACTTATGGAATCGGGGAAAGTTATCTTGCAGACCTCATCCAGGATTTCGAACAAGCATTGCCGGAACATATCAAGTTGGCCTATCTACCCAATTACGGAATGGTAAGATTAAGGTTGACGGGCTCGGGCAATGAAGAAGAAATGCTGGAAAGGACTATTGACAGCCTATTTGCAACGCTACAAGAACGCGTGCGCGAATTTATGGTTACCAATGAAGATGAACAGATGCAGGAAGTGGTAGCAAAACTGTTATTGCAAAAAAACAAGACAATGTGTACCGCAGAAAGTTGCACAGGCGGTTACATTGCTCATCTTATCACGGCAATGGCCGGTTCATCCGTTTTTTATGACGGCAGCGTGGTGAGCTATTCTTACCGCGCAAAGGAAGATCTGTTACAGGTAAGACAATCAACTCTGTTGGAAAAAGGCGCTGTAAGCGAGGAAATCGTTCGTGAAATGGCGAAAGGCGCACTGAAAAATATCGGATCCGATTTCACCATTGCCGTTTCCGGAATCATGGGGCCTGGAGGCGGACTGCCCGACAAACCGGTAGGAACGGTCTGGATCTGCGTCGGAAACAAAGAGCAACTGGAGGCACAGAAATTCTATTTTCGGTTCGACAGAACGAGAAATATTCAATTAACAGCAATAAATGCCTTGAATATGCTGCGCAGATTTATCATTCAAAATTGAACCATCACCTGCTAGCGGAAAGATTGAACTTTCAACCCTCAACCTTGAACTTTGAACTTTCTTTGCTTACATTTGCGCATTAACAATTTCGAAGCTATATGAGTTTAGTAGACCTGATAATGCCAAAACTTGGCGAAAGTATCATGGAAGCCACCATCTTGAAATGGCACAAGGCGCCCGGCGATAAAATCGCACAGGATGAAACGGTATTGGATATCGCAACCGACAAGGTGGACAGCGAAGTACCAAGTACCGCCGAAGGCGTGATTGAAGAAATTCTTTTTAAAGAAAACGATGTAGTGCCGATCGGTACCGTTATAGCGAAGATACGCGTTGGTGCAGGCACCGGATCAGTAGTTTCGCAGCCTGCCTCTGCTCCTTCGGCACCTGCAGAATATGAAGAAGCAAAACTGGTGGAAGAGATTCCGTTCGTTCCAAAAAACACCATTCCTTCCGCAGCGGAAGGTTCCAATGCACCCAGATTTTATTCACCACTCGTTTTAAATATTGCCCAAAGTGAAGGCATCAGCATGTCGGAACTGGAAAATATTCCCGGTACCGGCCAGGATGGCCGCGTAAGCAAAAAAGACATTCTTGCATTTGTAGCGAACCGCAGGTCCGGAAATACCGCACAACCGCAACAGCACTCCCAACCTGTTCAACAGGCTACAGTGATTTCATCCACACCAGCTGTGCAGCAAAAATCCGAAACGCAGTTGCCGGCAATTCCTTCCACCTATCCCGGGAACGTTGAGATCATCGAAATGGATCGCATGCGCAAGCTGATAGCCAAACATATGGTCGATAGTAAGCACACAAGTCCGCACGTGACCAGTTTTGCAGAATGCGATGTTACCAACCTCGTTTTATGGCGGGATCGGGTAAAAAAAGATTTTGAAAAAAGAGAAGGCGAAAAAATCACGTTCACACCTTTGTTTATTGAAGCAATTGTAAAATGTATCAAAAAATATCCGTGGCTGAGCAGTTCCGTCGACGGTGATAAGATCATTGTTAAAAAAGATATCGGCATCGGTATGGCAACAGCATTGCCAACGGGAAACCTCATCGTTCCGGTTATAAAAAATGCGGATCAATTAAACCTGGTTGGACTTACCAAACAGGTGAACGGCCTGGCAAATGCTGCCAGAACAGGCAAATTGAAACCTGATGATACGGTGGGCGGAACGTTTACACTAACGAATGTTGGTACTTTTGGCAGCATCATGGGAACCCCCATTATCAATCAGCCACAGGTGGCGATCATGGCAGTAGGTGCTATCAAAAAACGGCCGATGGTGATTGAAACACCACAGGGCGATACCATAGGTATCCGTCACATGATGTATATTTCATTGAGCTACGATCACCGTATCATCGACGGCGCATTGGGATCAACTTTCCTTAATGCGGTAAGTAAAGAATTGGAAAATTTTGATTCAAACAGGCAGATTTAGATCGCAGGCGTTAGTGGTTAGCAGTTTAGCCATTTTTATGTTTAGTTTATCGTAAAATATTTTTTTATCAGAAAGCCTGCAGTTGCAGGCTTTCTGATTTCCAGATACCGCCTTACCCATCATCTGCAGGTCCTCTATCCTCTACTCGCTGACACTTAAATCCACTTTGGCATTATTTTCTATGCACCTACTATAAATCAATTTATGAAAAAGAAAACTTCCGCAAAAGTGAGTCCTTCTAAAGAAGAAACAGTTGCTGATCTTAAGAAACAGACCATAAAAAAAGATGGGGTAAAAAAAGGATACAACGAAAAAAATCCAACACAACCGCAAGGCGCTTTCAAACCGGATAATGCAACAGAGGTCAATTGATTTTTAAATGGGATAATGGATATTTTTTATACCGAAACACAGCGCTTAAAGAATTATCCATGATCCATGAAAAAATTATCCATTACATCCTACCTTAGTAAACTAAAACTATTCCATGCAAAACTACGAAACGGTGGTTGATGCCATCAATGGCCTGAAAGCCCGCGGTTACACGCTTGATTTCAATCTTGCTTTTGACAAGATCAAATGTGCGCAAACCGGCGAATGTCTTAATCCTTCTCAATTTGAGATCACAGAAACCTATCGTTTTGAAGGTGAAACAAATCCTTCCGATGAAGATGTGGTGTATGCCATCGAATCCAAAGATGAAAAGACGAAAGGCGTACTCACTTCGGCATTTGGCATCTATGCAGATAATATCCACAGCGATATGATTAAAAAATTATCGTTTCACCATCAATAACAACTTCATGTTATGAACAGGAAAAAATTTCTCAAACTGGGATCGTTGGGACTAGGTTCATTGCCGCTGTTTTCTTTTTCCGAAACAGTTGTACAAAAGCCAATCGTCATCTCTACCTGGGAAAGCGGGATGGGCGTAAATGCAGCTGCCTGGGAAATTCTGGGAATAAACGGCAAAGCGATTGATGCAGTGGAAGCCGGTGCGGTTCACATGGAAAACGAGATCAACTGCTGCGTAGGATTAGGTGGTTATCCCGACAGGGATGGTATTGTTACACTGGACGCGTGCATCATGGACGAACACTCCAATTGCGGAGCTGTTGCGGGCATTGAGCAGATCAAACACCCGGTATCCGTTGCGCGCAAGGTGATGGAAAAAACACCTCATGTACTACTTGTTGGAAACGGCGCACAGCAGTTTGCTATAGAGAATGGCTTTGAAAAAGAACCACCCATACTATCTGACGACGCCATAAAAGCTTATAAGAACTGGCTGATGAAAAGTGAATACAAACCAATCATAAATATTGAAAATAAAAAAGAACACGGCCCGTTTGCGCCGGCCTTTTTTGAGGACGGAACACCCAATCACGATACGATGGGTTTAGTGGCCATGGACAATGCAGGCAATCTTTCGGGCGCAGTTACTACCAGCGGAATGGCTTTTAAGATACATGGCCGGGTGGGCGATTCACCGGTCATCGGTGCCGGTTTATTTGTAGACAATGAAGTAGGCGCAGCCACCAGCAGCGGCGTTGGCGAGGAAGTGATCCGCATTTGCGGAACGCACCTCGTAGTAGAATTCATGCGGCAAGGCTATTCGCCGGAACTTGCCTGCAAAAAAGCTGTAGAGAGAATTGTAAACCGCGACCGCGCCAAAGCGAAAACTTTACAGGTTGGATTTTTAGCGCTGAATAAAAAAGGTCAGTTTGGTGCCTACTCCATTTTAGATGGCTTTACATTTTGCGTAAAAACGGGAACAGAAAATAAAATGTATAAGGCAAAGCATTTGCTTTGAATTATTACGGCCGGCCTGAATGGATATTTTTTTATGAATAATTCCTATTCATATAATCATTGGAACAAAAACAATTGTCAACTATCCATTAAAGGAATTATAATCAGTTTAAAAAGCTTTTTAAAGATTTAACTATTGACTACTGACCGATCACTCGAAATAATTGCTTTTAACATCGAAAGCTGCATCACTATTCAACGCCTGGGTGCAAATCGGATCGAACTCTGCGACAATCCGGGTGAAGGTGGCACCACACCATCGTACGGGCTTATACATGCAGCGCGGGAAAAGGTTTCCATTGAATTATACCCGATCATTCGCCCCCGTGGCGGCGATTTTTTTTATAATGAGTATGAGTTTGAGATCATGAAAAGCGATATTCGTATTTGTAAAAATGCGGGATGTGATGGTGTGGTTATCGGCATTTTAAATGCTGAAGGTTCTATCGATAAAAAGCGAAGTGGACAACTGGTTGAACTTGCTTACCCGATGGGCGTTACGTTTCACCGGGCATTCGATCGTGTATGCGACGGCAGCAAAGCGTTGGAAGACGTGATCGATATTGGCTGCGAACGCATTCTCACTTCAGGCTTTTTCCCCTCTGCCATTGAGGGCGCGGATAATATCGCGGCGCTCCTGAAACAAGCCGGTGAACGGATCATTATTATGCCGGGCAGTGGCGTACGTGCAACAAATATCGCTGAATTGAAAACGAGAACCGGTGCCAACGAGTTTCATTCATCTGCAAGAAAACTGGTACCAGGCAATATGAATTTTAAAAATCCGGCAATGACGGAAAAACTGATGTACGTTTCAGTGGATGAAACAGAAGTTCAACAATTGCTGCAAGCTTTACAATGAATCTACGGGAAAAAATACTGGCAGAACATTCGCGCCGGCAATGCGATGAGATCGTTGCATGGGTTGGTGACGATCAAAATCGATTCGATGAACTGTTCGGATTATTTTTAACCGATGAATACCGCGTAGTGCAAAGAAGCGCATGGCCTGTGAGTTACTGCGTTCACGCACATCCGAAATTCATCACGAAGCATTACAAAGCATTGATCAGAAAACTGCAGGAAGCTGATCAGCCCGGTGCCGTGAAACGCAATGGCATGCGACTCTTGCAACATGTAAATATTCTCCTGGAATTCTCCGGACTTATCATGGATTGCTGTTTTAAATTGATTTCGTCGCCAGGCGAAGCTGTTGCTATCAAGGCATTTTCGTTGACTGTTCTTGGCAATCTTGCAAAAAAATATCCCGGGATCATCCCCGAGATACTGCTGATCATTGAAGATCGGGTACCAAATGAAAAGCCTGCATTCATAAGCAGGGCAAAAAAATTAATGAAAGATCTGAATTGGAAAATAAATGGTGAAACAGATCAGGCTCTGTCTTTGCAGGAAGATATGGCCGCAACAATTCGCGATCTATTTATAACTGACCATGATAAGATTGTTCCACCATTCAGAAATAACCGAGCCATAATTATTTTTTCTCTTTGTAAAATTCCCGGAAGATCAACCGCAGGTTCTGATCTCTTGTAAAATAATTATACAACCAGTTGGAAAAAACCGAGAACCTGTTCTTCACACCAAGAATCAGCATCAGGTGCAGGCTCATCCAAACCAGCCATGCAAAGAAGCCGCTGAAATGCAATTTTGGTTTTGGAACATCCACTACAGCGAGGTTCCTTCCCACCGTTGCCATCGCACCTTTATCGTTGTAAACAAATTCCTGGAATTGTTGCGTACCGCTTTTCATTTCTATCACGCGCAGGTTATTGACTAACAGGTCAGCCATTTGTATCGCAACAGGCGCCACCTGTGGATGCCCGTGTGGGAACGCGGGTTCTTCCATGTAAGCCACATCACCAATGGCAAATACATTGTTCATTCCTTCTACTTTGCATCGCCGGTCTATCCGGATGCGATTGCCGCGAACGACCAACGAAGGATCAATACCCGGCGGCACGTTCCCTTTAATACCAGCTGCCCAGATAAGCATGCCGGTTTCAATATGCTGACCGTCCTGCGTAACTGCCGTTTTACCATCATAATCTTTCAGGATCGTACTGGTCATCACCGTTACACCCAGTTTTTTCAGGTATTCGCTGGACTGCCTGCTACTCTTTTCACTCATCACACCCAGCGTTTTTGCACTTCCTTCGAGCAGGTAAATATTCATTTTTGAAAAGTCAAGTTCCGGATAATCTTTGGGTAACACGAAACGGCGCATATCTGCAATGGCGCCGCTCAATTCAACACCCGTTGGTCCGCCACCAACGATAACAATATTTAATAACCTTTGCAGCTCAAGCGGATCTTTGGTGATAAGCGCATCCTCAAAATTATGTAATAACCTGTGGCGCAACTGAAGCGCCTCCACCGTACTCTTCATTGGGAAAGCATTTGCTTCCATATTGGCGTTGCCGAAAAAATTGGTACCCGCACCCGTGGCGATCACCAGGTATTCGTACTCAAAATCGCCGATATCTGTCATCACTTTGTTTTGTACAGTATCAATCCCCGACACGACGGCCATACGGTAACGAACGTTATCAACTTTATGAAATACCTTCCTTAAAGGAAAAGAGATATTCGACGCATCAAGTCCCGCTGTTGCCACCTGGTAAAATAGTGGCTGAAACTGGTGATAGTTAAAACGATCCAGTAAAGTGACTTCAAACCCTCTTTTATTGCTCAGTTTTCTCGCCAGCCTCAATCCGCCGAACCCGCCGCCTATGATGACTAATTTCATAACATTTTATTTGATCACAAATATATCAAACTTTCAATAATTATTGAAAGTTTTGGAAATAAATTAATTAAATTATTGCTGTTTGATGACGAACTTCGGATACGCAGGCACCTTACTTTAACCGCTTATGAAAAAGAAGCGGCCGATGTGTATAACCTTCTGTTCAATGCTTTTCTCCTGTACAAAAAGCGTTCCTTTTATGCCAGTTTTGAATCACGGAAATATTCGCGCAGTTTTAAACCGTCGAGGTTGGAAAGATATGATCTTAAGAACCAGTGGCGGTGCTATTGACAGTATCGATATTTATAAAAAATAATTCGGGAATATAGAAGATCCCTGCGATCAGAATTAACAAAATACCTCCCTTGCTTACGATTATGAAAAGTAAAAATCATGGCCGGATTTCGACAAAAAAAACTGTTTTGAAAAAAAATATCCCGCGATTTTTTCTCGCGGGATATTTTGCTGTAAAATAGAAATTCCCATTTAAGATTGCGTCAATCTTTTAATACAGCATCCGCACTTTAATCGTTTCCTTAATGCTTCGCAACAACTCCATCGCATTTTTACTCAGCACTTTCTCTACATCCAGCACCACGTAACCAATATCATCATTCGTTTTCAGATATTGACCAACGATGTTGATCTTATTTTTGCTCAACAAAGTATTCACCTGGCTCAGCACACCCGGCACATTATGGTGAATATGCAGTATACGATGCGTACCTTCCTGCGGCGGCAATGCAAGTGCCGGTAAACTATGAGAACCGGTGCTGATACCCTTCTCGAGGTAATTGAATAATTTATTGCTTACGTCCACGCCGATGTTACTTTGCGCTTCCTGCGTGCTGCCCCCGATATGCGGTGTAAGGATCACGTTTGGCAAACCTTGCAATTCGCTTTCAAAACGGTCGCCGTTCTTTTCAGGTTCCACCGGAAACACATCAATGGCAGCGCCGCCGATCTGTCCGGATAAAATCGCTTTGCGCAAAGCCGGAATGTCCACAACTGTGCCGCGTGCGTAGTTTATCAATATGGCGCCCTTTTTGAATAAAGGAAAATTACTTTTATTGATCAGGTTTTCTGTTGATTTGATTTCGGGAACATGTAATGTAACGATATCGGATTGGCGCAATAATTCTTTGAGCGATTTACTATCAGTTGCATTACCAAGGGGCAACTTCGTTTCCGCATCATAAAAGATCACTTTCATACCCAGCGCTTCGGCAAGTACGCTCACCTGGCTGCCGATGTTGCCATAACCGATGATGCCGATCGTTTTTCCACGAAGTTCATGACTACCGCTGGCATCTTTCATCCAGGAACCTTCGTGCGCCGCTTTATTTTTGTCGATAATCTTTCGTACCAATAAGATGGATGCGCCAATTACAAGCTCGGCAACACTGCGTGTATTGCTATAAGGTGCATTAAACACGGCAATACCGTGTTCCGTAGCTGCAGCGAGATCTACCTGGTTTACGCCGATGCAAAAGCAACCGATCGCCTGCAACTTTTGTGCGGCGTCCAGCACTTCACGCGTCACCTGCGTTTTGCTGCGGATACCAAGAATGTGCACATCTTTAATCGCCTTCACTAATTCTTCATTGGAAACTGCTCCTGTGAGCTTCTTTACGTTTGCATAACCAGCATCAGCGAAACGATTGATGGCCACATCGCTGATATTTTCTAAAAAAAGTATGTTGATCTTCTCCTTCGGATAACTTGTTAATTTTTTCTCTGCCATGATAATAAGCCCTTATTTTGCACAAATATATTCTATAAGCATGTAATAATTATGATGATATCGACATTCCATTCCTATTATAAAAATATAAACCCTGTCAAAGCCTTTACCACAGCCATTTCCGGCTTACTGTTACTCGGTGTTACAACTTTGGTATCGTGTAATTCCCACAAAGGAAATACGGAAAAAGCGCCGGGCAGCAATGACAGTAACGGTATCCTTCAGCTTCCTGCGGCCAAGCCGCTTTCTGCAGCGGAAAAAGAACGATTGTCCAACGAATGTGAACAATGGTTCGATACAATCCTTAAAAACTCAGGTTTCAATGGTGGCGTACTTGTGGCCAAAGGTGGCGATATCGTTTTTGAAAAATACCGTGGCGCTGTTCGCCTTGGTGGCAAAGACAGTATTACTCCCGAAACAGCTTTCCATATCGCTTCGGTTTCAAAAACCATAACTGGGATGACAACCTTAAAATTGTGGCAGGATGGCAAGATCAATCTCGATGACGAATACAGTAAATATTTTCCGACATTTAATTATCCGGGCGTTATGGATGCTTCTCTTCGAGGAAGCGATTTGTAGCATAGAGAGCATGGACTTTAGATGCAGCGTAAGCTTCGAAGGGATGGGTGTACGGTCCTTGTGGCTCGGGGATATGGTAGCTTTCGTCAAAGACGGTGTCGACTTCTTTGGCGATGAAGTCTGCCCAGGGGATAATGGCAACCTCTGAGGAGGTGATCACTATGCGTTTGATTCCGGTGGTCTTGTATGCCGCGGACAGAATCCCTATCGTGCCTTTGACAGCGGGAGCGATGAGGTGCGATTCATATTGCTCCGGGGTGAAACCTTCTCCTTTGACGATGGGGGAAGCGAGATGGATGATGTATTTCACGCCCTTGACAGCTTCATCATATGCGTTGTTGGCTAGAATATCTGGCACGATGACGAAGGATAGACGAGAAGCTGGCTGCAATTTCTTAACTGTTGGTGTTGCTAGGATGGTGTCGGCTTTGGCTTGGGATCTAACTGCTGCTCTGACTGAGTAGCCAGCTTGAAGTGCTAGTTGGATGGTCTTAATACCGATGAGGCCAGTACCGCCAGTGATAAGAACGAGGTCTCCTGCCATTGTTTTTGTGGGTTTGGCGATGAAGAGGAATTTAAAGATTTAGGGATTTCTAATTCAAAAGTGATTGGATTGTAATGATTTAATTCTGGTGAATCGTGGACTGTTGTTACTGTTGATCTGATGGAACATTTAGTGAAGGGCTGGAGAACCATTTTATATCTTTTCCCATGTTAACCTAAGTAGCACAAGGCTCTCCCTATCTCCAGAACCCTCTTTGATGAAATGTTCAATTACTCATCCCGGTGGCTCTATGGCTTTGGTATACATTGGAAGGGCGTTGCTATGGCGTTGACGTGCCCCTGCAATTGGCTCGTTAAGTTACACTACCGTCAGAGTGCTTTGCTCTTCGCTTACAAACCCCAAATTATCGGCCTTATGGACACTGGGTGTCGGCTTACCATTGAATCTGTTTTGAAATCAATCAAACCATCAAACAGTGATTTCTAATTATTTGCACCGGCTATTTGAAAACTGTATCTAGAAAGTGGTTGTGTGCTAGGGGAGTTGCTTACCAAGTTCATGCACTAGACCCGTCGGTTAGCCATTTCACCAAAACTGCGACTGAACGCATGCCCTTCTAAACAAGCGTTAAATAAATAGCATAGACGAGGAGGATCTCACCACAAATGAAAACTGCCTTTTGCCTTGCTTTTCTTCATCAGAGGAGTCGTGGTTTAGTCTCATAAACGTACTTGCCACAGTGGGTCAAAACTATCAATTGAACGTCAATTTAAGAAGGGATGGCAAAACGAGAAATACTATAACGATCAGTGAACAAGTCAGCCATCCCTATCCCCCCTTCTCTAACCTTATCCAATCTAACGTAACACATAAATCTCTTTCAGCAACAAGGGCAAGCCATCTATCTACTCGACACTGCTTCACTGTAGCAAACCCTCCAATCACTTCCTCCCTTTTAGGCACATATTATCCCACCATCCCAGTAAGTAAAGAACAACCCTTTCCCCTACGCCATTAAAATACGCCATTAACACAACAAGCGCCACCCAACACCTCATGCATCCATCTTATCCCATCCCATCCACATCTACAACGCCAATGAAACAACCCCACATGCTTTCCTACGTGCCTGCCTATTGCCTCAACTTGAGCTTAATTCGCAATATAGACGGACATGAAAGAAGCCAGATATAGCAAGTGGGTCTTTAAATACTAGATAACCCACGTACCCAATTCCTACTCTGCACTACTTCACCTACTTACAA
>JAATFP010000064.1 GCA_015655125.1 Chitinophagales bacterium
AACTGATAAAAAAATAATCTTTAAAACAGTCCCGGTTTCGGGACTGTTTTTTTGTGCCGGCTCTTTTTCAAATTCTTGATAAAACGATATCTTTAAAAATATTTTCCAATCTCTAAAAACAACCGATGTTCCATCAACTTCCTGCAATAAAAAATTATACTTTCCTTTTGTTTATTTTTTTATTCCTTACCGGCAATTCGTTTGCACAATCGCCGGTGCTGGAAACCGGGAACATTAAAAGTTTTAAAAAATCGGAGAGCAAAATCTCCATTACAACAGACAATGCTTTTGCAGAAATCTCTGTCTATTCACCATCGATTATCCGCGTAAGGATCGACAGGCAGCCGCTGCAAAAAGATCAGTCCTATGCAGTAGTAGCAACACCTGAAAAAACAACGGTTTCCATTGCTGATGATGGGACGCGGATCACACTCGCTACCGATTCACTGAAAGCCATCATTCAGAAAAATCCTTTCTCCATCGCTTTCTTTACCAGAGACGACCGCCTGATCAACGAGGATGAAAGCGGACTCACCACCTCCTGGGTAAGTACGGAAGTAACTACCTACAAGCACATGCAGGAAAAGGAACGCTTCATCGGTCTTGGCGAAAAAACGGGTAACCTTGATCGTAAAGGGAACGGCTATACCAATTGGAACACCGATGTATACGGTTACAGAACCGATGCCGACCCAATCTATAGTACGGTGCCGTTTTACATAGGCATTCATCACAACCTCTGCTATGGCATTTTTTTAGACAATACTTTTCAAAGTGATTTCAATTTCGGAGCCAGCAACGACCGCTTTTCTTCCTTTGGTGCACGCAATGGCGAAATGAATTATTACTTCATTTACAACACTACTGTTAAAGATATTATCGGCTCTTACACCTTTCTCACCGGACGCATGAAACTACCGCCCTTGTGGAGCTTAGGATACCAGCAAAACCGTTACACCTATTATCCGGATACGGAGGTGTTGCGTATTGCGCAAACATTGCGGGAGAAAAAAATTCCTGCAGACGGCATCACGCTCGACATTCATTATATGGACAAATACCAGCTTTTCACCTGGGACAGCCTGCGTTTTCCAAAGCCGCTGGAACTTACTGCAAAGCTGAAAGCAATGGGTTTTAAAACGACCGTCATTGTTGATCCCGGTATCAAAATCGTACCAGGCGCCCCGGCATTTGAACGCGGATTGAAAGCAGGTGCTTACATAAAATATATTGATGGAAAATATTACAGCGGCGAAGTGTGGCCGGGATGGTGCTACTTTACAGACTTTACAAGTGAAAAGGGGCGCAACTTCTGGAAGAACGAAGTAAAATTCTTTCCAAACAGTGGCGTTACCGGCATCTGGAACGACATGAATGAAATTGCTACGTGGGGACAAAAAATGCCAAACAATGTGATATTCGATTTCGAAGGCAAAAAAGGTTCTCACCTGCAGGCACACAACGTTTATGGCGCATTGATGGCGCGCACGAGCTATGAAGGCATTCGCGCGGCTATGCCAAACGAGCGGCCGTTCATTCTTACAAGAGCCGGCTATGCAGGCATGCAGCGATATACTGCCATCTGGACCGGCGACAACCGGTCGGAAGACGATCACATGCTGCTGGGCGTTCGCCTCATGAGCAGCCTTGGATTAAGCGGGGTGCCATTTACCGGCATGGACATCGGCGGCTTTACCGGCAACCCGACAGCGGCCCTTTATTCGAGATGGATACAGCTTGGTGCATTCGTTCCTTATTTCAGAAACCACGCAACATACAACAGCAAGTCATCCGAACCTTGGAGCTATGGTGAAGAAGTGACGGAGATCGCGAAGAATTATATCGGCCTGCGATATAAATTATTGCCCTACCTGTATTCTACTTTTTATGAAGCCACGCAAAACGGAATGCCGGTGTTGCGTTCGCTCGCGATAGAAAATACGTTCGACAGCCTTGTTTATGAAAAGGATTACCAGAATCAATTCCTGTTCGGCCAATCTATAATGATCGTGCCAGTGGAAAGCAACAGGGAACTGGCAAAGATATATCTTCCCTCAGGCAACTGGTATAACTTTTACACGGATAAAAAAGAAACAGGTACACAGGAAAAACTCATCGAATTAAAAATGGAAACGCTCCCCGTTTATGTAAAAGAAAGTAGCATCATCCCGATGCAAAGTCTTGTACAAACCACTGCAGATGCGCCCGACGACACTTTGCGCATACATATTTACAACGGAGCGGTAAGAGCTAGCTTTGTATATTATGAAGACGATGGACAATCCTTTGCGTATGAGCAGGACAATTTTTACAAACGCACCATCAGCTTTGACCCGTTAAATAAAAAGATCTTCTTTCAAAAATCATCCGGCAAGTCCCCGTCAAAATTTAAAAAGATACAATTGATATTGCATGGTTTTGAGCATATAGAAAAAATAAATACGGCACCTGCATTGGCTTCGAAGAACTATTGGTTTGAAAACAGTGAACCGGCATCCGTTCAAACATATACGATCAACAATGACCCCGGAAGTATGGATGTAAGTTATTAGTGACGGGCGCAGATTTAATCTTTTGAAAAGATTAATGCGATTTATTTTTTCTTTTCTCTGCGGTTGGAGCAAAACAACATCGGGCTTCTCAAACGGTTAAAGCCGCTACCCTCGCCTATTGTGTCACTTCCTCCAACACTTTCCCCACACTCGCGTTTGGCATCTGAATCTGCAATTTCGCCGCCACCGTTGGCGCGATGTCAGTCATGTAAGTAGTACGGTTTGTTTTGCCGTGCGGAATCCCCCAACCGAAAAACAGCAATGGAATGTGTGCATCATAAGGGTTCCACAATCCATGCGTTGTACCCTTTGCGAAGCCATCGAAATATCCGGGGCGCACAAGAAACTGGATATCGCCGCTGCGTGTTGCATTGAAGCCGTTCACTACCATTGTTCTGACAGGCTCCGGCAGTGTAGCAGTAAGATTGGCCAGTTCAAAAACAGAAGTGATGATTGGGTTCTGCTTCAGTCTTTTTATGATGAAAGATTTCACTGCGCTTACATCAACCCCTTTTTCAACCATCCCGTTGATATCAAGATAAAGCTGGTAATTCTGAAGATTCAAAATAGAATTGGGGTAGCCGAAGCTATCGCTTACCGCTTTGTTAAGTTCCGTTCTGAAACCTTCATCCGTAAACGTTCCGGAAGGAACATTGTGTTCTTTCAAAAATCCGGGAACATGCGCAGCGCCATGATCGGCGGTAAGAAACACCATGTAATTGTCTTTTCCCAATTTTGTATCGAGATACGTAAGGAAATCTGCAATGTCTTTATCCAGGCGCAGGTAAGTATCTTCCGCTTCAATAGAATTAGGCCCGAAAGTGTGCCCCATGTAATCGGTGGAAGAAATGCTCAGCGTTAGAAAATCGGTTACGCTTCCGGTACCCATTTTTTCATTTGAGATCGCTTCCTTTGCAAATTCGAAAGAAAGCGTAGCGCCGGAAGGTGTGTATTTAATAGCCAGGTATTTTTGCGTGGTGATCGTGGAAAGTTTGTGCGGAAACGTGCTTGTTTTTTCTCCCGGAATCGTTCCTTCATATTCTTTGTCGTCCGCCGTACTCAAGGTATAAGTATTTATAGGATACAATGTATTCCAGTCCGTTTTCATCAGTTCGCCACCTCTGTCCTTTGCGTTAAAATCATTTACCCATGTTGGCAGTTCCTGCATGTAAAAAGTACTGCTGATCCACTTGCCGGTTTTTTCTTCAAACCAATATGCGGCATTTGCCGTATGACCCGCAGGAAGTATAGCCCCCCTGTCTTTCAACGAAATGCCGATCACCTTACTTTGAAAATTGTTGCTTAACCGCAATTCATCTGTCACTGTTGTTGCCCATAGGTTTTTTGGACTCATCTTACCTGCCCATTCACTGCTGCCAACGCCCTGCACCGTACTATCTTCGGTGCAGTACATATTTTTTTTGATCGACCTCTCGTACCAGTTGTTGCCCACTATACCGTGAGTGGCCGGCACGCCGCCCGTATACACGCTTGTGTGGCCAACCGCCGTATAAGTAGGCAGGTAGGGAATAAAAGTATTTTCAAAACTATAGCCCTGCGTGATCATTCTTTTAAAACCACCCGTACCATAGCGATGTTGGTAGCGATACAAATAATCCCAACGCATCTGGTCGATGACGATCCCCACTACAAGTTTAGGTTTGGCGGAATACCTTTGTGCAGTTTGCTTTTGCGCCGCAACAGAAAAAGAAATCAATACAAATACAATAAGCAGGAAATTTTTAAACATGCCGTATTTTTTTACAAAGATAACCGAAATTGAGAGTTCCGATGTTATGCCCCTATTAAGCGTTACGGTCAATCCTGCCGGCCTGAGCTTGCCGAAGGGTTTCAATGACCTTCTACATGCCTTCGACAAGCTCAGGCAGACAGTGATTCAAAAATATTTTAAATGTCCTGCGCGGATGTTAAGCCAGTGTTACGCACTTTGCAGCTAAAACCTTATTTTTGCACCTTTAAATCACAGAGAATGGAACTGATAAAGTCGCAGAGCTTTATTGTATTTCTCTGCGACAACTCTATCAACTCTTGTTCTCTGCGGTATAAGATTAAATATTTTTAAAGAATGGACGTTTTTGAAAAACTAGTGAAAGACGGTGGTCCCATCGGGCAGCATATGGACAGGGCGCATGGATATTTTGCTTTTCCAAAGCTGGAAGGTGAACTCGGACCGCGCATGAAATTTCGTGGTAAAGACATGATCGTATGGAGCCTCAATAACTACCTCGGACTCGTGAATCATCCCGAAGTACGCGCTATTGATACCAGGGCGGCAGAAATGTACGGCATGGGCAACCCGATGGGTGCGCGTATGATGAGTGGCAATACCGAAAAACACGACGAACTCGAAGGTGTGTTGGCAAAATTCACCAGCCGCGAAGATGCCATGCTTCTTAACTTCGGATACCAGGGTATCATGAGCTGTATCGATGCATTGGTCAACCGCCGCGACGTGATCGTGTACGATGCGGAAAGCCATGCCTGCATCGTAGATGGTATACGCCTTCACATGGGACAAACCTATGCCTTCAAACACAATGATATTGCAGATTGCGAAAAACAACTCATCCGCGCGCAAAAGATAGCTGA
>JAATFP010000077.1 GCA_015655125.1 Chitinophagales bacterium
AATAATTCGCTGTTATTAAGTTCCAGTTTCTATAAACGGGGTAGTTAAAGGTGGTGTATAAATTCAACATGCATTCCTACAAATCTACCTACATCATCTACTTACCTACCTTTTACTTTATAGCCTTTGAATGTCTTAATTTACCGCAAATATTAGCTTCCTTATATTACCCGAAATAGGGTATAACAACTTAGTTGTTTTTTGCAAAATGCTAAATAAATTAGTATTTTTGTGTCATGAATTCTGACCGCATAACTGAAAAACTTACCATCCTTGCCGACGCCGCCAAATACGATGTAAGCTGTAGCAGCAGCGGCAGCAACAGAAAAAATAGAGACAAGGGACTCGGCACCACCGGCAATGGTATTTGCCATGCCTATACGGAAGATGGCCGCTGCGTGTCGCTGCTTAAAATCTTACTTACCAACGTGTGCATTTACGATTGCGCATATTGCGTGAGCAGGAAAAGCAACGATATCAAACGTGCTGCCTTCACGGTTCAGGAAATAGTGGAGCTCACCCTAAACTTTTACCGTCGCAATTATATTGAAGGATTATTTATCAGCTCCGGCATTTTTACCAATGCCGATTATACCATGGAGCGATTGGTGCTGATTGCTAAGAAACTTCGGACAGAACATAAATTCAATGGTTACATCCATATCAAAAGCATACCCGGCGCGAGCGAAGATATCATCAAAGAGGCGGGTCTCTATGCCGACCGGCTAAGCATCAATGTAGAAATGCCTACAGAAAAAAGTCTTGCCCTGCTTGCACCCGACAAGAAACGTATCGACATGATAACGCCCATGAAAGTGCTTAAAAATGCGATCATCGAAAACAGGGAGGAAAAGAAACTGTTTAAAAAAGCGCCGCTCTTTGCACCTGCCGGGCAAAGTACGCAAATGGTGATTGGTGCCACACCAGAAACGGATCTTGAAATATTATACCTGGCCAATGGTTTTTACAAAAAGATGCAGATGCGCCGTGTGTATTATTCCGGCTACGTACCTGTGAGCAACGATTACCGCCTGCCCGCCATCGGCACGCCCGTACCCATGGTGCGCGAAAACCGGCTGTATCAGGCCGATTGGCTGCTGCGTTTTTACGGCTTTGAAGTACAGGATATCGTAAATCAGGAAAACCCGCTGCTCGACATGGACATTGATCCAAAACTTGGCTGGGCGCTGCGCAACCTCCATTTATTTCCGATAGATATAAATACGGCCGACTATGCACTTATTTTAAAAGTGCCGGGCATTGGCGTGCAAAACGCAAAGAAGATCGTAGCCGCGCGGAAGTTTAGCATGGTTACTTTTGGGCATTTAAAAAAGCTGGGTATTGCGCTTAACCGCGCACGGTATTTCATTAGTGCGGGCAATGAATTTGAAACAAAGGATTGGTTACCCGCACAGATAAAACATGCCATTCTTTCGGAAGGTGCAAGCAAATACAAATCAAATTTTTCGCCACAAACTGCCTTGTTCTGATGGTAGAAAAAGTGCTATACGATGGCTCATGGACGGGGTTTTTTACAGTTGTTTTTGAAGTGTATGAATACAAAATAAATTCGGCCGTCATTGAAAAGAAAGACGAGTGTAACGGCTCGTTGTTTGGCAACACGCATGTAACTCAAACAGATGCCGTAAAGGCAAGGCGCGTAATTGACAAGCTTGGTCAAAGGCTCACTTCAAAAGCTTTCCGGCAATTATACGATAATTTTTTAAGCGAAGAAAAAGGTGTGGAGGATACCATGCTGCGCTACATCCGGTACATTCTTTCCGCAAAAGTGGCCGTGGAAAACAATTATGCCAATGCCGATGTGCTGGCATTGCAACAGATGAGCCGAAAGGTGCATCGCGAAAAGCATCACATGGAAGCATTTGTACGTTTTCAACTCACAAAAGATGAATTGTATTACGCCATCGTGCAGCCCGATTATAATGTATTGCCGCTGATATTATCTCATTTTAAAAACCGCTATGCCGATCAACGATGGCTGATCTATGATAGTCGACGTAAGTACGGAATTTATTACGATCTGCAGCAGGTAACGGAAGTACAGCTTGATTTTGCAGCTGATCTTCAAAATAAAAATGAGCTTTCGGTTATTTACGATGAAAAGGAAGATCTTTATCAAACGCTGTGGCAGCAATACTTTAAGAGCATAAATATCGCTGCGCGAAAGAATATGAAACTGCATATTCAACACATGCCGAAACGATATTGGAAATACCTGGTTGAAAAGCAATGACACCTTTCAGGCCGATGCATTTTATTTTCTTTTGGTATGTTGAACTTGTGAAATATCTTATGCCAGAAGTAAAATGTTACTTCCTTCATGCAGAAAGTCATGCTTCAATAACTGTATCCATTTTGAGACTCAGGCGTTTCTTTGAAAGAAGAAGTGTAACCCGCAAAATAATTACTTCGCCCGATAAGATATTTGGCAACAATGTCATGACTTTCCTAAAAGCTGCATATTCTGCGAAATCTGCCGGAAGAAAAAAAGCATCTGATACAGAGGAAAATCCCCTTGCCAGAATTATGGCACCAGCTATTTTTAAACAGATAAATTATTTAATAATCTTTTACCTGTTTGATATGAAAAATAAACATGCAGATTCATCGCGCGATGTTTCGCTTAGAGAAGAAAATGAATTTTTGAAGATCAAGATGATGCTGGAAAGCGGCGCGCAATTCAGTGATCCGGAAAAATTTCCGCCGATCGATCCGGGGATCGAAAATAAGCTCCTGCACAATATAATGGAATTTGAGCGCCAGTTTGCGCAGCAAAAAATCATCACTGTTTTTGAAAAGATAAAACGTCCTTCACACTTTTTGCCTGTGGCCACTATCGCCGATCAAGACATCGATAAATCCTGGGACGATTTATATCGTTACATGCTGCAATATGGAATAGAATTGGACGTTTGCACGCCAAACGTCAATCACCGCGAGTTGTATCGATTTGCAACGGAAGAATTATTTTTACAGGAAATAGATGACATCGATATAGAAGGGATAATCTGTAATTTTATTTACGATGATTTTTATCCGGACTATAAATACGATAACACAAGGGCAGCATTGGAGGGATGCATCAGTTGCATTTTTGGAAAAAATACTTTTGATTGGATGCATTATTTCCGAAAAAACGATCTGCGGCTGAATAGCTATTTTAACCTCGCAGAAGTTGAGTTTAAAAATTATGTACTCGCTTTTCAATCATCTTTCTCTGCGTTGATGATTACAAAACTAAAAGAATCGTCTTGCGAAATTGCCGGCAACAATTGTCGTATAAGTGGCCTGTATGCTGCCAGCGGGAAGCGAGGCGGGATGCGGGTTTCATTGAAGGGCAACTGGATGGTAGAATTCGAATTACATCCTGAAATGGATTGCTGGCAGATAGTGAATGTACAGATCGATGGTATACAGTTTTAGCAGCCAGATCTGTAAGGCCATACCTGTCTTAGCCTTGCATTTTTGCCAGTCAAAATTCATTGGTTAACTAAGATGGCAGGTAAGGAAATAGAATAAGATCTGCAACGTTTTTAATGCCGAAAAACTATTCACAAAAAAAATATTTGTTAAAAAATTTGGTAGTTACAAAAAAATAAATTCATCTTTGCATTGCAAAACAAAAAATATATTACAGCAACGAATGAAAGTTTTTTTTAAAAATATAGCAACAGCAAAACGCGGGATCCACCCGATGGATCACGGGTTTTTTGGGGCAAATTGTATCGCAACGTAGTTACCAAACTTACTGCCTTTTACAATAGCCCCAACATCAAGTTGGGGTTTTTTGTTGGAGCAAGTTTTTAAAAATCTGGAATAAAAAAATATTATGACAAGCAACAACTTACATCAGTTATCCATTCGCTTTGGCGAAAATGCCGGCTACGTACCTGCATTTGAAAGGACATCTGTGGGTAAAAGCGACAAATTTAAACGACCGGACATTTCTGAAACGTAGCAAACAAGCACTTTGCATCGTATGGGCCCGGTCGGATGAATCATCTGACCGGGCTTTTTGTTTTGGACCCGGCCGCAAAATAAACAAATATGAAACTACTGATCATCGTACTGCTGGCAAGATGTACCATCATCATCTTTGAAAGAATGAATTGGAACGGCCGCAAATAAGGAATGCCCAAGAATAAAAAAATAAAATATGGGGTATGACGAACAAGAGATATTGGGAGGTGATGAAAGTGGAAGAACGGGGCGTCGGTTATACCAACCGGGCAACATTGATCCGCTACCAACAAGTTGCAAAAAATAAAACCGATCGATAGCGACATAATCGTTGCACACAATATGCAGATAAAAAAGGAAAATGATTGAAGAATAGCTGTTTCCTTTCCGGAAACAGCTGCGTTCGGTTATCTGGGTGTGCCGGATTCCAGCGGCATCGAAAGAATAGAAAGCGAATTGTGTACCTACAAAGATTAACCACTTTGTGAAAACAGCGGCAGGCGCTCTGCTGCAAGTTGATCACCGGCGTGTATCATGCTGCAGTGAGAAAGGAAGGTGGTCAACAACCTATAGAAGTATTCCGATTGGCCGGATGCTCCGCCTGGACCGGAGAGGCTGCAGGTTCGAATCCTGCCTTCTATACTGAGATGTAAAATAGTAAATGTAAAATAAGTGAATAAGAAAGTAAAGCAGCGTACAATGCGCTAGTTTTTTTGGTACCGCGATTGGCTAAATGTGTGAATTAAAAATGACTTGACTTTTTCATTCCCTTATTTATTATTTCCCCAGGACGAATAACTCAATTGGTAGAGTGCCGGAGTGAAGATCCGGTTGCACAGGTTCGATTCCTGTTTCGTCCGCATAAAAATTCAATCTTTAAAATCGAAGAAAGTAAAAATTAAAAAAATGGAAACGGAACAGCAGAAGATATTTGAGGTCAACAATATTTTCAAAGAAGATTATATAAGCAGCCAGGCTTTGTACATGGATTTGTTCAATGAAATTCCGAATGTGAATTACCTGAGAGACATTGATGGAGAAAAACCTTTTATTGCGATAAAAGAAAAATTTGGGGCGCAGATTATATCTCCGACGGCTTGCTGGCAGATTTTTTAAACGTGCAACTCATCCGCACCTTCAACAATTCGCTTACTATGGTGGACAGCGCGTTGATGCGGAAAGGAATGCTGATAGCAAAATATGAATTCGGAAAACTGGGGATCAATAAATCGCAGCGATTATCGCGCCACCTCGGATTTGATTCGGTCATCAATGAACCGATGACGATCGCGGAAATCGCCCATCAACATGAAAAAATGCAGGTGACAGAAAGGGTGGAAGTATTGGGGTTTCGGCGAAGCGCAGCAACACTGTAAAAACACGTGAAACGATTGTTTAGAAAATAATGATATCCGCAGCAGCGGGAAAATCAGTTCAATGGAAGACGCAAACCGGGTGTTTGTTTTACACGCAACACAGTGCAGCCGTAGTTACGAGTTGTATGCTATTGCCCTTACATTGTTCTTTAACCTACGGGTCGGAGGTTTGAATCCTCCCTCCGGCAAACACCGGAGTAGCTCAGGGATAGAGCAGTAGACCATTTGCAGGTTCGAATCCTGTCTCCTGAAAAGGAGTAGCATAAACTGGTAAATGCAAAGCACATGGGATGCTTATCACGCGGGACTCACCCAACCTTATATGGGTGGAACGTAAAGTAGGAATTGCTTTCCGCCAACAATGACCGGCAAAGGCCGGCATCGGAAGCACTTCAGTAAACGCTTTGCAGGTGATCGGGCAATTTGCCGGAAGTTTCACTTTTCCGGATTTGGATCATGGAAATTGTTTCATGACAACGATCCGGAAAACTGTTGCCAAACGCTGATGAAAAGATCACTTCCGTGCTTACGGAAGACGAAAGCAATTTCAACTTTATTAAAAACAATTTGAAAATATTTTAAATAAAACACAATGAAAAAAGTAAAAGTAAATGCCTGGCAAAAAGGCCTGGTATTTAAAAACGGCGTTTATCAGAGAATGATCGGGGAAGGAATCTACTGGTTTTGGAGCGAAACCGTAAGATTGTACGACGTAACGGTGCAGTTTTATGCGCCGGTGGAATTAAACATCTTGTTGCAGGATGCTTTGCTGGCAGCGGCTTTGGAAGTGGTGGATGTGAAAGACAACGAGATCGTGTTGCATTATGAAAATGGCTCGTTGAAACAAGTATTGGCAGCAGGCAGATATACTTTCTGGAAATCTGTGATCGACAATAAATTTGTCCGGGCAGATATCGGCAAGATCGCGATCACGGAAGATATTTCCAGGGACGTGTTGCTGAGCAAATTGGTGGTGTCTTACGTGAGAACGTATACCGTGGAAAGTTATGAAAAAGCGGTGTTGTTCATCGATGGGAAATATGTGCAGACATTGGAAGCCGGTATTTATTACTGGTGGAAAAACAGCATCAGCATTGCCGTAGGCAAAGCAGATGCGCGGGCGCAGCAGCTGGAGATCAACGGGCAGGAAATTTTGACGAAAGACAAAGCGGCCTTGCGGATCAATGCGTATGCACAATATCAACTGACGGATATTGAAAAAGCTTTGTTGGAAAACAAAGAATATGAAAAGCAGTTGTATGTGGCGTTCCAATTGGCTTTGCGGGAATATGTGGGCGGTTATGGGTTTGATGAATTGCTGGCAAACAAAGATGCGATCGCGCCTTATGTATTGCAGTCCGTGAAAGAAAAGGCCGAAGCACTTGGCGTGGAAGTAAACAACTTCGGTATCCGGGACATTATCTTGCCAGGCGATGTAAAAGAGATCATGAACAAAGTATTGATCGCTGAAAAAAATGCGCAGGCAAACAGCATCATGCGGAGAGAAGAAACTGCCAGCACCAGAAGTTTGTTGAACACCGCCAAATTGATGGAAGATAACGCGATGCTTTGGAAATTGAAAGAAATGGAATATGTAGAAAAGATCGCGGAAAAGATCAACAGCATCAGCGTAAGTGGAAACGGCATGTTGGTGGATCAGTTGAAGCAGATCTTTGTGGCGGGAAAATAAAACAACATCCGGTGTTGTAAAAAGCGCCGGATGTTTTCATTAAATTTGTAATCCGTTTAACTGCCTTATGATAACAAATGGCATTTTGCGCCACTTGGTGAAGAATAAACTGCTTGATGCAGAAATTTTAAAAAAAAAATGAGCGTTACCAAGCTGCAGTTTACATATCTGGATATGCATTAGAGATTGCTTTGAAAAGTAAAATCTGTCGAACTTTGCAGTTCTCTGCGGGATTTCCGGAAACAAAACAGGAATTGGTAAATGCGCTTGCAATAACAAACGCGGGTAACCCTAATCCATTTTCGGTTACTCTGGGCCAAATCAGAAATCACAGTTTGCCGGTATTATTATTTTATTCAGGAGCGGAGTTGACTGTCAAAACCAATTGCTTTTTTGAATGGGGTATTGTAAATAATTGGAATCCGGAAAATAGGTATAAAAAAATTCGGATAACTAAACTCAACTGTGAAAAGTATATTAAGGCAATCAAAAAAATAATTAAAGAAATTTCTTAAATTTGGAATATGGGAAAAATTGTTAGAAAAAAAAATCAATACGTCGTTCCTGTAGGAAACGGTTGGGCTGTTAAAGGCGAGGGTGCTGGAAAATTTACATTTATCACCGATACAAAAAAGCAGGCAATTACTTATGCCAAAAGCATTGCTATTAATAATAACGCAGAGCTGTTTGTATATGATAAGACCGGCAAGGTTTCGGATCATAGCACTTTTGCGGGAGTCGTTAGTAGTAAGACAAGAAAATAAATTATCTTTTCGAAATGTAAGCCATCGAAAGATGGCTTTTTTTATATAGTTACAATGAGCAAATTAAAACTAACCGGTAAACAAATTCGCGCCCTTGGCTACGAAGAAGGTCCGGTAATAAGCGTGGCAATGCACACCATGTGTACCCACTTTAAACATCACACGGAAGAGGAAGCGCTGGATATTTTAAAAGACATCCAGGCTGCGCCGGAACAATACCTGGCCGACGAAGTGCTGGGAAAAATCGCAGAAAAACTGATCGCAGTTCCGGATGAAGATCCGAATGCGGAAATTCCGCTGAATGAAACGCCGATCCAATACAACATCTTTGGTGCGGAACATATTGAAGAAGGTGCGCTTTCGCAAATGCACACTGCGGCGCGATTGCCGGTGGCAGTTGCAGGTGCCTTGATGCCCGATGCGCATCATGGTTACGGATTGCCGATCGGCGGGGTGCTGGCCACCAACAACGCTATCATTCCTTACGCCGTGGGCGTGGATATTGGTTGCAGAATGTGTTTGAGCATTTTTGATGTAGAGGCGAATGATCTTTCAAAACGCCAATCGTATTATCAACGTGAGCTGGTAGCAAATACCTTGTTTGGTGCCGGAAAAGATTTTGCCGATAAGATCGATCATCAGGTGATGGAAAGCGAAGTGTTTGACGAAATTCCATTCGTTGGTTTGTTGCAAAACAAAGCCTGGAAACAATTGGGTTCTTCCGGGAGCGGAAATCATTTTGTTGAATTTGGCGAAGTAGAAATTACCGATGCCGAAAATCCATTCAAAGTGCCGCCGGGAAAATATGTGGGATTGCTGACACACAGCGGCAGTCGCGGTCTGGGCGCCAACATTGCCAATCATTATACACAGATTGCGATGATGAAAACCGTGTTGCCAAACGAAGCAAAACATCTTGCATGGCTGGATCTGGATACGCAGGAAGGCATGGAATATTGGCTGGCGATGAATTTGGCCGGTGATTACGCAAGTGCGTGTCATCATACGATCCATGATAAGATCGCGAAAGCGATCGGTCAGAAACCAGTTGCTCGCGTGGAGAATCATCACAACTTTGCATGGAAAGAAACATGGGAAGGGAAAGAAGTGATCGTTCACCGTAAAGGCGCCACGCCTGCCGGCAAAGATGTTCTTGGAATTATTCCGGGAAGTATGACGGCGCCGGGGTTTATCGTAAAAGGTAAAGGGGAATCTGCTGCAGTTAATTCTGCCAGCCATTGTGCGGGCCGGAAGATGAGCCGCTCCAAAGCATTGGCAAATATCACCAACGAAGCGCTTAAAAAAGAGCTCGCCGCGCATGGCGTAAAGCTGATCGGTGGCGGATTGGACGAAGCGCCGTTTGCGTATAAAGACATCAGCGAAGTGATGAAAAGTCAGACGCAGTTGGTGGATGTGGTGGGTAAATTTTTGCCAAAGATCGTTCAGATGGATGGCGCGAAGCACAAGGATTGGAGGAAGAAAAGTCACCGGGAGTTGACGGGTGAATAGTCAGATAAACCCGCGAGGTTTTTAATACCTCCCGGGTTTCTGCGTATCTATACGATCCGCTGGCAAAAAAATCCCGACAATCTGCGCAATCTGTGGGCGATTACTTTATTTTTACCGGCACTAAACATCCGGTATGCAGGCAGAAATCGACGAAATAAAAAAAGTTTTCCAACAGCACAACAACGAACCGATTGTCACTTTTGACAAGCTTCCGCAGGCCGGTAGCGAGCGGCACTATTACCGCATCGGCACCGCCGCGCGCACTTACATCGCCACCTACGGCGCCAACGTGCCGGAGAACGAGGCGTTCATTTATTTTTCCGAACACTTCAATAAAAAGAAATTGCCTACGGCAGCAATATTTTACATCAGCGATGATAGAAAAATATACATCCAGGATGACTTCGGCGATGTATCGCTGCTTGATCATTTAGAATCGAAAGGTTTTACGGAAGAAGTGTACGCGCTTTATAAAGAAAGTCTCAACAAACTCGCTTTGCTGCAGATCAAAGGTGATGAAGGTTTGGATTATTCCAAATGCCTGACCAACACGGTGTTTGGTAAACAAGCCATCATGGCGGATCTGCTGTATTTTAAATATTATTTTCTGGATGCCTTGCGCCGGCCGTATGACAAGCAAAAACTCATCGATGATTTTGAAGCGTTGAGCAATTACCTCGCGCATACGGAATACAAATATTTCATGTTCCGCGATTTTCAAAGCCGAAACATCATGGTGACAGAAGACAACAATGTTCACTTCATCGATTACCAGGGCGGTATGAAAGGTGCGCCGCAATACGATGTGGCTTCGCTGTTGTCGCAGGCCCGAGCCAATTTGCCAGAAGAATGGAAACGGCATTTGCTCGAAGATTACATGACCTCTTTTGAAGGCATCATCGGCAAAACGATCGACCGCGATGTATTTAGCAGCCAATACAATGGCTATGTACTCATCCGGATGTTGCAGGTATTGGGCGCGTACGGATTCCGGGGCCTGTTTGAGCGGAAGGCGCATTTCCTAACAAGCATTCCGTTGGCGCTGCACAACCTGAAGGGTTTTGTGAGCAGTCAAAGTGTCGGCATTTCCGTTCCGGAATTTAAAAAAGTGCTGGACATTTGCATCAGCGATGAGGTGGTGGCAGAATTTACCAATGTGCGTGCAACGGATGAAACGCCGCTGGTAGTAAAGATCAACAGTTTTTCTTACTTAAAAACCGGCTATCCGAAAGATGAAACGAAGAATGGTGGCGGTTTTGTATTTGATTGTCGCGGGATCTTGAATCCTGGTCGATTTGACGAATTCAAAAAGCAATCAGGGCAGGACAAGGCGGTGAAAGATTTTTTGGAGCAGCAAACCAAAATGCCTGATTTTTTAAACAGTGTTTATAATATTGTAGATATTGCCGTAGAAGATTACATCAAAAGAGGTTTCGAAAACCTGATGATCAACTTCGGCTGCACCGGCGGCCAGCATCGCAGCGTATATGCAGCCGATGCGGTGGCGCGGCATTTGAAGAATAAGTTTGGTGTGAAGATCGAGTTGAATCACAACAATAAAGAGAACTGGGTGACGACTTAAAGGAATTTGAATCGCAGATTTTTATCTTCACCTGCAGGTGAAGATATTACGCAGATTATATCCCGCTGCGCGGGGTGACTGGAAGATTGACTGGATCAGGCTTTACAGGCTTAAAGGATTTTAAGATCGGAAAGTTCTTGTTCTGCAAATCTATAAATCCTGATTCACCCACAAAAAATCCTGCCGAAGGCAGAATAAAATCTGCGCAATCCCTTAATCAATTTCGCGCAGCGAAAAAACAAAATCCGCGAGCAAAAATAAAAAATCATGAGTGAAGAAACAGATGTATCAGAATTGCAATCACCGCCCGTTGGCATCAACAATATTAATGCGATGATCTTTTGCGCGGGTTTGGGCACACGCTTCAAACCTTGGACAGACAAGCATCCCAAGGCGTTGGCGATAGTAAATGGAAAGAGTTTGTTGCAACGCAACATCGAATACCTGCAGCAATATAATATCACGGATGTGGTGGTGAATGTGCATCATTTTCCAGGCCAGATCATTAGAGCGATAGAAGACAATGATGGCTGGGGAAGCAATATCCAGATCAGCGATGAACGCGATGAAGTGCTTGAAACAGGTGGCGGATTATTAAAAGCGCAGGAACTGCTTTCCAATGGAAATCCTTTTCTGACGTTGAACGCGGATATTTTAACGGACCTCAACATCAACGACCTGCTGAGTTATCATTATGAAAAAAAATCACTGATATCTTTCGGCGTTACCGACAGGAGGTCATCACGCAATTTTTTATTTGATGATCATGAACGGTTGTGCGGCTGGCAAAACAACGTGACGGGAGAAAAGCGCATATCGATACAAACCGGGCCGCTGATACAAAAGGCTTACAGCTGCGTGGTGGTATTTGAACCGAATATTTTTGAACTCATTCCGCAGCGCGGAAAATTTTCACTTGTGGAAACCTACCTTAGCCTTGCGGCCGATCATGTTATCGCGGGTTATGATCATACGGGCGACAGATTTGTGGATGTAGGCAAACCTGAAAGCGTGGCCATTGCAGAAGAAATGTTCAAGGATTAATTTCAATTTATGAAGGATGCCAAAACTATTGCCAGCGAACCGTTTCTTGTAAAAGAGTCGGCAACGCTTAACTATGTAATGTGCCTGGTCTTTTTCCTGATGTTCGTGTTCGGCGGCATTACACTTGGCGGCGGCACTTATGTGCAACTTGGCCATATCAGGTATTTGTTGCTGGTTACGATTATTCCGGCCATTTATTTTCTTGCCGCAGCGATCCATGATAAGACAATGTTGGAGATCAACGATACAGGCATTGTTTACAAAGGAAATCTCATCACTTCCTGGGATAATTTTGTGAGCGCAGACATGATCATGGAGGAAAATCCGGGAAGTCTTTCCGACGATATGCGGTTGGTGGTGCAATATTACGTTCCGGAAAAAGGTATGCAATACATCATTAAGCTGAAGATGAGTGCGGCGATGAACAAATCGGAGGATCAGATCATAGAGGCGATCAGGAGTGTTTTGGAAAAAAGAGTATTGTGAAATTTATTGCAACGTTTCCAGCACCGATCTGTTGGTGGGTGGATATGGATTGGTAATTTCTATATTCATACCTGGTATGCCGTTTCTTCTGAAACGACTGCCAGCCGGTAGTTTCAGTTTTTTATACCAATCTGCCATGCGGATTTTTGAGAATAAAAAGTCTGCAAAATCCTGTATCCTCTTTGCTTCGGGAAGAGCCGTCAGCGACGAGGGCGACCAATAGGTTTTGAAAGAATAGCTATTTGCTGTAGAAATTTCGACGCAATATTCATAGCCATCCAAGCCATTTTGTGGCCAGCCTTTTATTTTCTGATCAGAAGGCACGGACGTGATCTGTAGTTCGTTGATGCGATGGATGATCTCTGCTGTTTGAACTTGCTCCAACCGGATCTGATCATGATAGACCTTTTCCGTTACATTACTTCCTTCTTTAAGTTGTTCGGCAAAATTTGTGATCACACTTTTGTAGGATAGATTATCTGCTGACCAGATATCGAGTGCCTGGAGGTTCGTCCAGAACCGGAGATGAAAACTATCTGTGCTTTCCAAAAGATCCTCGAGTTGTAATTCTTTCGCAAGTTCGGTTTTCCATTTAAACCATAAAGAAGTGTCCTTCTTTTGATCGTAGTTTATAGTAACCGGAATATCAATCGCCTGTTTTATTTGCGCTTTTGCGCAAATAAAAAGAAAAATAAACTGCAATAAAAAAACAAACCTCATCTGTATAATCATTCAATCAAATAAAATCTGTGATCCCGGTTTACAAATTATAACTGTTCGCCAATTCTTTTAACTCAAGGATATTGGTTACCTTCAGCTTGTCGAAAATTCTTGCCTTATGCGTTCCAACGGTACTCACCTGCAAGCTAAGCGTATTGGCGATGTTACTGATCGTTTGCCCACTTAGCAGTAAAGACACGATTTCGAATTCGCGTGCAGAAAGTGTATTGAACAAATTGGTTTCCTTTGCCGCGCCGCTTGTTTCGGCAAGGCTTTCTAGCATGGCTTCACTGATGTAGCGGCTGTTTTGCAATACCTGGTTGATAGCTTTTTTGATTTCTTCCAGCGGCGCATCCTTGCTGATGAATCCCTTGGCGCCTGCTTTCAAAAAACGTTTTGCATAGATGTTTTCAGGGCTCATGCTAAAAACGAGTACGCGTAGTTCGGGATATTTTATCTTGAAATATTCCATTAGTCCGAACGTGTCCGTTTGCGGCATCTGGATATCGAGCATGACAAGGTCGTATGTATTTTCTTTTAGTTTGGCCAGTGCGCTGTCGCCGTCGTGCGCCTCGTCTATCTGCGAAGGTTTGTAGATTTCCGACAGCAGCACTTTTATACCCGACCGCACTACTACGTGATCGTCAATGAGTAAGAATTTTTTCATGTAACAGAATTTAGGGTA
Organism: Chitinophagales bacterium; assembly: GCA_015655125.1. Lineage (GTDB taxonomy): Bacteria > Bacteroidota > Bacteroidia > Chitinophagales > Chitinophagaceae > Ferruginibacter. The sequence continues at coordinate 13,838 of JAATFP010000077.1, forward strand.
TTTAAAAATACATACAATAAACATTGCCAGCATAGTTTACTGTATGTATTTTGAAAATAAATTTACCGGTTACTTCGTAAATCGGAATCGGCAAAAGTATGAGGACCCGTATCTGATAAATTGTATATTTAAGATACGTAATATTTTTTTACGTTATTAAATAAAATATAATTATCATCGTTTATTGATTATAATTGTCTTATGGAAACTGCGACAGCGCCCATCAATGTAATGATCCTGCAGCATAGCCCGGATGATACTGCATTGCTGATAACCAGGCTGCGAAATACTTCTATTAATATTGGTAATATCATTTCGGCTGCCAGCCTGTACGAGGCTGTTGAAATATTGAAGAAGGAATCGCATGATATAATTTTCATGAACCTCGATCTGCCAGATAGCACGGGGCTTAAAACTTTCTTTCGTATTCAGTTGCACAGCCGTGAAACACCGGTGGTGATACTTACGGCGGAAGAAGATACTGCGTTTGCACTGAAAGCCATTGCCAAGGGCGCCCAGGATCTTCTCATCAATGATGATATTAATGAAAAGATCCTCACTAAGGCTATTTTATATAGCATTGAAAGAAAAAGAATTGCCGGTTCGTTGCAGCTTAGCAATGAAAGGTATAACCTTGTGAGCCGTGCCACCAGCGACATGGTTTGGGATTGGGACTTGCTCAACAACCGCGTGTATCGTAGCCAGGAAGGATGGGAGCGTTTGTTTGGTACACCCGTAAACGATGAGAACTGGATGGCCGACAGCTGGCTGGAGCGCGTGCATCCCGATGACCGGCAAAAAACAGATGCGCTCATAGATGAAATACTGAGTAACCGCGAACTTGAAAATTTTGAGATACAGTGCCGTATGAAGAAAAATGACGGCACTTATGCGTATGTCATCGATCGTGGGTATGCTATCCGCAATGAGAACGGTGAACCGATAAGGCTCATAGGCGTTACACAAAACATCACCGAGCAAAAGCTGGCCGAAGACAGGTTACGTGCCAGCGAACGCCGTTTCAGGAGCATTATAGAAAAAAGCAACGAAGGGTTGATATTGGTCGATGTCAATGGAAAGGCTTTGGAGATCAGTATGTCGGCAAAAAGCATACTGGGTTTTTCCGATGACACACCGCTTTCCGAAGTTAGGATAGATAATACACAAGTACATCCCGATGATCTTCATGATATACAAACGGGCTATGCGGAAATGCGCGATATGCCCAATCATGTAAAGATGATGGAATGCCGCTATAAAAAAGCGAGCGGCAACTTCACATGGCTCGAAGCAACGTTTCACAACCTTTTGCATGAACCGGACATACAGGCGGTGGTGGTGCATTTTCGCGACATCAGTTCCAGGAAGATATTTGAAGATATCCTTAAAAATTCGGAAGAAAAATACCGCAATCTTTTTAATGTAAATCCTTCATCAATCATTATCTGCGACATTCATGATTTTTCTGTTAAAGAAGTAAACGATGCTGCAGTTAAGGAATTCGGGTATAGCCGAAAGGAATTCAAAGATCTGCGGGCGCTTGACATCGTTCAGCCGCGCGAGGTAAGTAAGTTGAAAAAACTTGCGCATCATATATTGCAGGATGAGAATTACCAGGTGTCGAATACTTTGGTAATAAAAACGAAGCCCGGCGAATTGAAAGTGATGGAAACTATTTCGCAGGCAATTGATTATTATGGAGTACGCGCCGTACTTACCATCGGCAACAATATCACGGAAAAAATAGAACTGGAACGAAAACTGGCTGAGGAACGTATCAAAAATCAGAAGGATATTACCAATGCGGTGATCATTGCGCAGGAAAAAGAACGTGAGATCTTAGGCAAAGAACTGCATGATAATATTAACCAGATATTGGTGACCACAAAATTATACATCGAATACGCAATGAGCAACGAGGAGAACCGTGGAACATTGCTGAATACGGCAAAAAATTTTATCGCTTCCGCCGTCAATGAATTGCGTAGCCTTTCAAAATCGCTTTTGCCGCCGTCGTTGGGTGAAGTGGGACTTATTATGGCATTGGATGAATTGGTGGAAAGCATCCAGGCGGTTAATAAATTTACCCTTCATACAGACTGGCAAGATCTCGAGGAAAATCAGTTGAGCGAGGAATTAAAACTGACGATCTTTCGCATTTTGCAGGAGCAGCTCAGCAATATCATCAAGCATGCGGAAGCAAAAAATGTCTGGATCAAAATAAAAATCAAAAATCAGCGTTTATGTCTTGAAGTTAAAGACGACGGCATTGGCTTTAACCTGACGGAAAGGAACAAAGGAGTGGGCTTCAAAAATATCAAGAGTAGGGCCGAACTGCATAATGGTACAAATACTGTCACTTCGGAGCCTGGAGATGGTTGCACGCTGAGTGTGCTGTTTAGTCTTTAGAAAAAAGGAATTAGCGTCCAATACCAATTGAAAACCAACCAATAATCTATGGAAAAAATCCTTATTGTGGATGATCACAATATCATCCGTTCGGGTATAAAGATCATGTTTACAGGAGAGCTCGCCCATTTTTCTTTTGACGAGGCTGCCGACGGCGATACCGCCATGGAACTGATCCGCAATCATAACTACAGCCTCATTATTCTTGATATCAATATGCCGGGAATGAGCGCACAGAGCATCATTGAAAATGCGATCCGGTTAAACGGCGATGCTAAAATACTGATATTCAGTATGAATGCAGAAAACATTTATGCTAAGCCATTTCTTAAAATGGGAGCCAAAGGTTACATCCGGAAAGATGAGGCCGCAGAAGAGATCCGCCATGCGATCATAACGGTACTTAATAATAAACGATATATCAGCAAAGAATTATCGGAAAATTTTGCGGGTGACTTGCTCGTAAAGCAAACGGATAATCCATTTGATAAACTTTCTCCAAAACAGTCCGAGATCACCCGCTTTTTAATCGAAGGCAAAGGCCTGAATGAAATTTGCCACAAACTGAATTTGCACAGTTCAACGATAAGCACCCAAAAAACCCGTATTTTTCAAAAACTCAATGTAAAAAATGTGGTGGACCTTTATGCTCTGGCAAAGATGCATATGGTAGCACGGCATTAATCACGGTTTATATCATTTAAAGACCGGCGCAATATTTTTGAAGAAACTCCGCATAAGCCGGGGTTTTTTATTTGGGATGCCGGGAGATAATTACGCCGGCATAGGCAATTGCCCCATCTGCTATTGAGTGTTTACACATTTACATACGGCCCGTTCCACCTAAATTATTTTCCCAAAAGCATTTATTTCCCCAAAATGATGTACTTTAAAAAAGTTTAGGGCAGCATTAAGCGGCAAGATCAATATGTAAGAGGATGAATGAATTTCAAGTGTTGCATCATTCGTATTGGCAATCGGCCTGTTCGCTCATTGACCCCTTTACCACAAAAGATTATGACGGAAAAAAAGGCTTTGGCAAAAACGGAAAACAAGATTTCCGTAACAAGGGTAAAACTTACTTTTATCGCGGCGTTCGTATGCGTTGTTTTTTTGTTGTGGTTAACATTTGCCAACATGCGCAATGCAGAAAACGAAAGTCGTAATGTAAAATCGGCGCTTGATGTGTTGCTGCGGCTGGAAAATGTATTGGTAGATGTCCAGTCCATCGAAAGTGCGCAACGCGGGTTCACAATTTCCGGCGACGAAAAATACCTGGAGAATTTTTACACCAGCCTCAATAAGATCCGCCGCGATACCACCATCCTTGCACAATTGCAATTGTCGGATTCTACCAATCTTGATGAACGTGCTGCATTGCTTTCTACGCTTAATAAGAAAATAGCCCACACAAAATTTGTGGTGGAAGTGCGGCGCTTGTATGGTTATGATTCTGCAACTGCATTGATGCAAACGAATGCAGGTAAGATTTTGATGGACGAAATAAGCGTCACCATCAACAGCATTCAAAATAAGGACCGGTTGCTGTTGCAACAATCGAACATCAACCGGGAAAAATATGCGCTGGAAACCACCTGGGAATTTGCGGTGTTGGCAGCGCTCATCTTTGTGATCCTGTATTACAGCGGATATACGATCGTGAAGGAGTTCCGGCAGATTGAGGAAAATGAAAAAGTTCTTAAGTACAACGCGTCGCTGATCCGGAATATTTATGACCCTATCATTACAACCAATAAGAACCATGTGATTACAAACTGGAACACTTATGCAGAACAGTTATATGGTTACGCTGAAGCCGAGGCCGTTGGAAAAAAGATCGGCATATTGCTGTCGATTGATAACGCGGAAAACGGTATTGCTAAAACGATGGATGAATATCTCGACCACGATCACTGGAAAGGTGAAGTGGTGCATTATCACAAAAATGGCGCCCCGATCAATGTAGAAGTGAGTACCAGCACGATCAAGAACAGTGCCGGTGTTGACCAGGGGATTGTAGCAGTAATACGGGATGTTACGCAGCGGAAAAAAATGGAATCGCAGTTGCAATTGCTTACGCAGGATCTGCAAAAACAGGTGATAGAAAAATCGCGCGAACTGACATATGTGTTTGAACGTATCACCGATGCCTTTATAGCGTTGGACAATAACTGGAACTACACCTACCTTAATAAGAAGGCTTCGGAAATGCATGATAAAAAGCCGGAGGATCTTATAGGTAAAAATATCTGGGAAGTATTTCCCCGGGTGAAAGACGAACCTTTCTATAATGCACTGCATCTCGCGCGGGAAACACAGGAGGCGCAAAGGTTGCAGCTTTATTCGGCTACCGGCGACAAGTGGTTCGAAGATCTGATCTATCCTTCTGCAGATGGTATTTCGGTTTACTACCACGATATCACAGAAAAGAAAAAGGCGGACATCGCTTTCCAGCAGGTGCATGAAAAACTAAGCTATCATATCAACAATACCCCGATGGCGGTAATGGAATTTGACAGCAATATGCACGTGCTTCAATGGAGCAAAAAGGCCGAAGAAATATTCGGATGGAAAGCGGAAGAAGTACTGAACACGGGCTTTGATTTTTTCGATTTCATTTATGAAGAGGACAAACAACTGGTGCATGATGCGATTGAAAAGCTAACCGGTAAACAGGTAAATAATGTGGTATACAATCGCAATGTTACAAAAGATGGCCGCGTTATTTTCTGCGAGTGGTACAATTCCGTATTGCGTGATGAAGATGGGAAAACGATCGGTATCATGTCGCTGGCGCAGGATGTAACGGAAAGGAAACGCATCGAGCTGCAGCGGGAAGCATCAGAACAGGCATTGAAAATTTCCAATGAACGGTTTTTGCTTGTGGCCAAAGCCACAAACGATGCGGTGTGGGACTGGGATCTTAATACGAACAAAGTATGGGGCAATGAAAGTTTCTGCAAGATTATGGGCATTGGTTCGTACGAGGAATTCGACTTTTTGAAATTTGTTGAAAGTATTCACCCGGAAGATCGTGAAAAAGTGATCGGCAATTTCAACTATTGTCTCAAGAACGGCATTACGCTGGTGATGGAAGAATTTCGGCTGAAAACTAAAAAGGGTGGTTACCGTACCTTATACGACAAGGCTTATATTATTTATGACAAGGATCAACGTGGCGTTCGTATGCTCGGTGCGATGGAAGATATCACCGAAGACCGGCAGGCGGAAAGGAAGTTATTGCTTGAAAAAGAACTATCAGATTCGATCATCAACAGTTTGCACGGCGTATTCTACATGCTTAACAGGGAAGGTAAATTTTATCGCTGGAACAAGAATCTTGAAACGGTGACCGGTTATTCTTCGGAAGAGATTGTTACCAACGATCCGCTGATATTTTTTGACCCGGATGAACGGGAGATGGTGAAGGAAAAAGTGCGGAACATTTTTCAAACCGGCGCAGACAGCGTACAGGCAAATTTTATTTCAAAAGACGGAACCCAAACTCCATACTACTTTACCGGAATGTATATCAACTACGAAGGAGAAAGCTGTTTTCTTGGGGTAGGCATCGATATTTCTGAGAGAGTAAATTCGCAGAAGCAATTGGTAGACAGCGAAGAGAAATATCGTACGTTGATTGAACAGGCATCCGATGGAATTTTTATCAGCAATGAAAAAGGTGATTACCTTGATGTAAATTCAAGCGCGGCGATGCTTACCGGTTATCATAAGGAAGAGTTGCTGATTATGAACGCGAAGGATATTATTTATGATGATCTTACAAAAAACCCCTTTATTTACAGCGATCTGCTCAAAGGCCAGGTTATTATCAGCGAACGTATCATGAGGCAAAAAAGCGGCAAGCTGCTGAATGTGGAAATAAGCTCGAAACTATTGACAGACGGCCGTTTCCAGGCGATCGTGCGTGACATCACGGCACGCAAGATGGCGGAGGAAGCATTGAGGATATCAGAAAGTAAATACCGTTTGCTGTTCAATAAAAATCCCATGCCGATGTGGATGATCTCCATTCCGGAACGGAAATTTCTGGATGTGAACCCGGCGGCGATAGAGTTTTACGGATATACAAAAGAAGAGTTTCTTCAAATGAATATTTTCGATATCACCATTCCGGGTGGAACACGGCAATCCTTCGGCACTTTGGCCAATGCGAGCCGTAACATCAACCAGGGTGGTATATGGGATCATCAGAAAAAAGATGGAAGCAAAGTAAAGGTCAACATTATCAGTCACGATATTGTTTATGAAGGTAAAATCGCGAAGCTGGTGCTTGCAAGCGATGAAACGGAAAAGATTGCGGCAGCGGAAAATCTGAGGAAATCGCACGAAGATCTTCGTCAGCTTGCAACGCATCTCGAGGATATCCGTGAAACGGAACGCACGCATATGGCGCGGGAAATTCACGATGAGTTGGGGCAGCAGCTGACCGGCTTGAAAATGGATATTTCGTGGATCAACCGCAAAGTGAAATCTGAAGATGTGGAAGTGCAGCAGAAGATGAAGGATACGATCCAATTGATCGATACTACGGTGATTACCGTGCGTCGTATTGCTACACAACTGCGCCCAAGTATTCTGGATGATCTTGGGTTGATTGCGGCAATGGAGTGGCAAAGCGAGGAATTTGGAAAGCGTTCGGAGATCAGGTCATCGTTCAAAACCAACAATAATAATATGGAGGTGCCACCGGATATCGCAACCGGTGTGTTCAGGGTTTTCCAGGAAAGCCTTACAAATGTATTGCGCCATGCCGATGCAACCGAAGTGCGTACTTCGCTCGTGATGCATCCGGATCTCCGGCTGGAACTGGTGATTGCCGATAATGGCAAAGGATTCAATACTGCCGACATACAAAGTAAGCGTACGCTGGGGCTGCTGGGGATGAAGGAACGGGTATTGATTATGGGCGGCACCTATGAAATTTCGAGCGAACCAGGTAAAGGAACTTTGGTAAGAATTATTGTACCTTTAACTCAACCTTAATTACTTCAACTCTATGATCAGGATATTAATTGCAGATGATCACATTATTGTGAGGAGAGGATTACGGCAGATTTTGCTGGAAGGTTTTCCCAATGCGATGATTGAAGAAGTGGCCGATGCCGAAGCGATGATCAAAAAGATCATGGGTTCCGAGTGGGACGTGGTGATCAGCGATCTGAGCATGCCCGGACGCAGCGGATTGGATGCGTTGCAGCAGATCAAACAATTTTATCCGAAATTACCGGTACTTATTTTAAGCATTCATCCGGAAGAGCAATACGCCTTGCGGGTATTGAAAGCCGGCGCTTCCGGCTACTTAAGTAAAGATCTCGCACCCGATGAATTAGTGAATGCAGTAAACAGAGTATTGCTTGGTAAGAAGTATATCACCGCAACAATTGCAGAAAAGCTGGCATCGGTCCTCGATCAGGATAGCGAAAAGCAGCCCCACGAATCCTTATCAGACCGGGAATTTACTGTACTTAAATTACTGGCCGCCGGTAAATCCGTTTCGGAAATAGCCGAATCGATGTTTCTGAGCGTTACGACGGTTAGCACTTACCGGGCGCGTATCATGGCGAAAATGAACCGGAAAAGCAATGCGGATCTGACATTGTATGCGATTGAACATGGACTGCTTTGAGTTTAAAGTTCGAGATCGCAGATTGAATATTTTTTACCCACAAGTCCTGCTGTTTTAAGTTGAAAGAACGTTGAACATTCAACGTTGAACCTTGAGTTATCTTTTTGTAGAAAAACAACTACGCAAATTCATCATTTTCTTTACAGAGATTTGGTCTCTATGCTTACAAACCACTTTGTTAGGTGGGCTTAAATTTGTATTGTATTGAAAAATACGTATTTATGAAGAAGGATCTGAAAGTTTTGATCGTTGATAATGCCGAGCTTGTTGTACAACGGGTATCAGAGATCATTTCTGAATTGGATTGTGTGGCGGATGTGGCTGTTGCTTCAACATACGAAGAAGCTACCAGGAAGATTTTATTACTACAGCCGGACATAGTGCTTTTGGATATTTATTTGAAAGAAAAGAGCGGTCTGGAGCTATTGGATTATATAAAAAAGAATCACCCTTGTATCAAAGCGATTATGCTTACCAACCAGTCGAGTGATAATTACAAGAATTTATGCGAAAAGATCGGGTCGGATCATTTCATTGATAAATCCAGTGAATTTGAAAGCATCACCGGCATCATTGAATCCTACCATATTTAAGATATTTGTTCTGTGACTAACCAATATTTTTTATCCTGGCGAACAACCGCCCAATATCAGAATAACCAAACACCCCCCCTTAGGTTCAATTCTATTGAAAAAGATGTTCAACTTATAAGAGCCGGTATACCGGCTCTTATTTTTTAAAGGTAGTCTACCCTAAGTATAAATCCTCTCTACAGCATCCCTGTATTTTTCCATGATCACCTTCCGTTTCAAGCTCAGCTTCGGCGTCATTTCACCGGTATCGATGCTCCATTCTTCCGGTAGCAATTCAAATTTTTTCACCTGCTCAACATGATTGAAAAATTCATTGAATGATTCTATAAGGTCCTTATATAACCGGAGCACTTTAGGATTGTGAATTGCATCTTCATTGGTGGTAAACGGTATGTTTTTCAACCGCATCCATTCTTTCAGATTTGGGATAGACGGCACAATCAGCGCGCCCACAAATTTTTGTTCCGCGCCTACTATCATCATTTGTTCGATAAAGGGCGATTCTTTCATCTTATTTTCTATAGGTTGTGGGGCAACATATTTGCCGCCGCTTGTTTTAAACAGTTCTTTTTTGCGATCGGTAATCTTCAAATATTTCCCTTCTTCCAGTACGCCGATGTCGCCGGTATGAAGCCAGCCATCTATCAGGGTTTCCGCAGTAAGGTCCGGCCGTTTGTAATAACCCATCATCACACTTGGGCCCTTTACACAGATCTCGCCATCAGCCTCCAGTTTTACCTGCTGGCCGACAATCGGTAAGCCAACGGTCCCGAATTTTGTGCCGTTATCGCGTTTGGAATTTACACTGATCACCGGGCTGTTCTCAGTTGGTCCGTAACCTTCGTAAATGGGAATCCGCGCAGCGCTGAAAATGCGGATGAGCCTGATCTGGCAGGCGGCGCCGCCGGTAACGATGAAATCGATATTGTTACCTAATGCTTCGCGCCATTTGCTGAAAATGAGTTTGTTTGCCAGCATCAGCTGCATTCGGTACCACGGTGTTCCTTTTTTGAGTACATCGTATTCATTACCGAGTTTTACGGCCCAATCGAATAATTTTCTCTTTACGCCGGTAAGTTCAGCACCTTTCGCCATGATCTTTTCATATACTTTTTCCAGCAAACGAGGAACGGTGCAAAATAAATTAGGCTTAACATCTTTCAGATCGTCCGCGATGGTATCCAGGCTTTGGGCATAATAGATCGAAATCCCACTGTTGATATAGATATAAGAAACCATCCGCTCAAAAATATGGTTAAGCGGTAAAAAGCTCAGCGAACGTGCAGTAATATTATCTTCGAAAGGAAAACTTTCTTTTGAATTAAGCACGTTCATCACAATGTTGCGATGGGAAAGCATCACGCCTTTTGGCGTACCTGTGGTGCCGGAAGTATAAATAATTGTAGCGCAATCGGTGGCCTTGACCGATTTTTTTATCTGTTCCATTGCGGAAATATCCCCACCGGTCACGTCTGCAAAAATATCTTTCCAGTACTTCGCACCATCCGATTGATCAAGGCTATAAATATCGAGCAGGGATGGTACTTTGCCGCCGATATCCTTCACCTTTGCAAGAATATCTTCACCGCTTACAAATACATATTTTACGGCAGCATCATTGAAAATAAATTCTAGTTCGTTGATGTTTGTGGTGGGGTATATCGGGCAAAGCGTAACGCCGATCTGCTGGCAGGCGAGATCAAGTATCAGCCATTCTGGCCGGTTACGAGAGATAAGCGCGACCTTATCCTGGTTAACAACATTCATGTCGCGACCGCTCAAACCGAGTTTAAGTAATCCGGAGCTTAGTTTTTGCACCAGGTCGGCCACAGCCGAGGTACTCAGCGGTGTCCAAACCCCGTCGGTTTTGCCGGTGAGCATATCATCTTTGGGAAATCTTTTCAGCTGGTCGTAAAGGAAATCGAAAATTCTTGATTGATCATTCATATAACGCTGCAATTGATAAACACTAAATAGTGCTGACTAAGGTAAATAAAAAAAGCCATCCCACATGTGTGAGATGGCCGATATTAAAGCTAAAACCTTATTTTTTTATTGTGTTGACCGCAAGCTTGATGTTTACGGTTTTGCTGATCACCCAATCCTGTGGATTGTTTGGTCCTTTGTAATTCATGCCCCATTGTGTTCTGTCGATATTGAAATCGGCCAACGCAGTTGCTTTTGTTGCATCAACAGTAATTTTTGCGGGGAAAGAAATGCTTTTTGTGCTGTCTTTCAAAGTGAGGTTTCCTTTAATAGTATGCGTAGCATCTTTGAGCAAAACGTCCTTATTTGTGCTGTCTGCTACAAAGGGCGTTACAGAAGTAATCTCAAATTTTGCATTCGGAAACTTTCCGGCATCGAAGAAATCGGGGCTTTTTAAATGACCTTCCAGTTTTCCTTTACCGTCTGCATCGGAAGCCAGGTCGATGCTGCTGAGACTATTGATATCGATAGTGAATGTTCCACCCACCAAAGCACCGTCTTTTACAGTGAATGTGCCGGCAGTCAATTTAAAAGTTCCGGTGTGCTGGCCGGTTGGTTTCGAACCTGTCCAGGTAACCAGTGAAGTGCTGTCAACACTGTAATCCGTTCCGCTCACGGCAATAACAGAATCTTTGGCGCCGGCTACTGCCTGGTCAGCTTTTGGAGCATTATTACAGGAAGCCAGGACAGCAATAGAAGCTGTTGCTATAAAAAGCATTTTTTTCATGTTTTTTAATTTTTGAAATGCAAATGTATATAAACAATGTTTAAACATCAAATATTTTTTAAATGGGTGCTATTGTGAGGTATGGATCAATGGCGCACTGATATTGAATCACTCAATTAATGATAATACTGCCCCTGTGGAACCTTAAAGATGCGTCCTTTCTGAAAATCCATGAAAGCTGTGTTCTCAGCAGCATGTGTAGTTACCCAATTTTGATAAGCCGCCAGATTTTGAATGGATCCGAAGAGCCATTGATTGTAGGCATCAAACATTCCCTCTTTGAGCAATTGCTGCTGGTATTCGAATAATTTGAAAGGCGTTTTGGAGGCATTATCGTTGTACCAGTCGAGGATAAAACGGGTACGTACCATCGTAAGCGATTCGGTATTGACACCACTGCTGAGTAGCGAAGTCTGTTTATTCATCTGGGTTAGAAAGCTTTTAACGAAAGCATTCTTGTCTTTGTTATCCTGCACAATGTCTGCCGTGGTAAATAATTTCTTATAACTGTCAAGCAATAGTTGTTTCATTTCCGGAGTGCGGCTGCCTTGCGGTTCCATATTAATGAATATCTCGCCGTAGAGGATGCTCCACACTTTGTCGTTGGTAAAAAAATAATATTTGGCGGCATTGTAATAATTCTTGCTATAGGTAGCATCCAGTTCGATTCCTTTTTCCCAGTTTTTAATGGCTTCATAATCCTGCTGCGCCCATTGCAATTCTCCTAATTCGTTGTAAAGCGGCCCGCTATCGGGAAATTTTTTAATGCCTTTTTTGTACATTTTTTCACAATCTTTCACGAGAGCCAGTTGCTTGTAAATGTTGCCGGCAATTTGAAAAACCTGGTCGTCGGATTTCTCATTATCCAGCAATGGCTTTATAACTTCCAAGGCTTTGCTATTATCTTTCTGATAATAATAGCTCATGGCCAGATCTTTTGCCATCGGGATATTACCCGGTTCCTGTTGCAATCCCCGGTTGAGAACCAGAATGGCATTTGCATAATCACCCTGCCGCATAAAAGCACGTGCAGTTTCCTGAAGTTGTTGTACTGTCTGGTTTTGAGCAATACTTAAAAAAGAAGCAATGCAGAAAGCAATGGCGAAGAATATTTTTTTCATTGCTGTAAAGATATACGGTATAAATAATAATGAATAGTGAATAATGAATAATTCCCAAACTTTAAGGAATTATTCATTATTCACTATTCATTACACATTTTGGGTTAGTCAATCAAATGCGTAAGTAATCCATCCCTGAGCTTAGGCTCAAACCAGGTGCTTTTGGGTGGCATTACGTTTCCGCTGTCGGCCACATCAAACAGTTGCTGTATACTTACGGGGTAAAGACTGACAGCGAGCGCCATGTCGCCGCTATCGACGCGTTTTTCTAATTCTGCCAGTCCCCGGATCCCACCTACAAAGTAAATCCTTTTATCGGTTCGTTGATCTTTAATACCCAGAACAGGATCCAGTAGTTGTTGCTGTAAAATACTCACGTCCAGCACGCCGATTACATTTTCAGGATCGAATGTTCCTTGTTTTGCAGTGAGCTTGTACCATTGCTTATCGATATATAAACCGAACCGGTGTTCTGCTTCGGGGCGATAGGCTTCGGATACTTTTTCTATGAAAAAATTTTCTCCGATCTTTTGCAGCAGTTCGTCGGTGGTTAAACCGTTGGTATCTTTTATCACACGGTTGTAATCCATAATATGAAGTTGATTCGATGGAAACAAGGTGGTTAAGAAATAGCCGGCATTTTCTGTTGCTTGCCCAACGATGCTCATCCGAACCTTTGCAGCGGATGCGGCCCGATGGTGACCATCTGCAATATAGCTGGCCGGAACAAATGTTTTAAAAAGATTCGTGATATTGGCGATCGTATCATCGTCATTCACGATCCAGATGCTGTGCTGCACGCCATCATCGGCCACAAAATCGTACTGGCAGTTTTTATCCGTGATCCATTTATTGATGACTGAATCTATTTCCGGAACATTTTTATAAGCAAGAAAAACATTGCCTGTTTGCGCGCCGGTTGTTTTGATATGTGTGATGCGGTCCAGTTCTTTTTCCGGGCGCGTAAATTCATGTTTTTTGATAAGACCGTTGTCATAATCATCTACTGAGCTTCCGCAAACAAGACCCGCTTGTGATGCGCCATTCATCGTGAGCTTATAGATATAATAGCATGGCTTGCTTTCGCGAAACAAGATATTGCGGCTGATAAAAGCATCGAGATTTTCTTTCGCTTTTAGGTATACTTCCTGCGAATGAATATCTGTTGTTTCCGGAAGGTCGATTTCGCTTTTGGTGATGTGCAAAAATGTGTTTGGGTTGCCCTGCGCTTCAATCTTGGCTTCCTTGCTGTTCAACACATCGTATGGTTTTGATGCCACTGATTTGGCATGTTGCGCTTCCGGCCTGAGCGCCTTAAATGGAGTGATTGTTATCATATATGCGTATAGAAATATGCTGAATACTAAATAGGGCAGTAAATATACTCAACTTGTTTTTAGAAAAATATTTTTTAAAAATAAACTTATTCACCGTTAATGGCATCAGGCCTTGTGCAAGGCGGAGAATGAGCGCATGGTGTCTGCCAATACCTGTACGCTGCTGAGTGGCATGGCATTGTAAATCGATGCCCGGAAACCGCCGGTTGTACGGTGGCCGGCAATGCCGGCTATGTTGCGCGATTTAGCGTATTGCAAAAATTCTTTTTCCAGAGAAGGGTCTTTCATTACAAAACATACGTTCATTTTGCTGCGGTCTTCTTTAGCAACATTTCCTGTAAAAAGATCATTGTTATCGATCTCGTTGTAAAGTAAAGCTGCTTTTTCAATATTCTTTTTTTCTATCGCACCCACGCCACCGCTCGCTTTCAGCCACCTGAGCGTTAAAAGGCAAACATACACGGCAAATACAGGTGGCGTGTTAAGCATACTGCCTTCTTTGATATGATTACGGTAATCCATAATTGTGGGGATCACACGTTTTACTTTACCTAAAATATTTTTATTGACAACAACGAGATTCACGCCCGCCGGCCCCATGTTTTTTTGCGCACCGGCGTAGATGAGATCGAACGCGTTAAAATCAAGTACACGACTGAAAATATCGCTGCTCATATCGGCCACCAAAGAAACGCTGGTTTTTGGAATGGTTTGCCACTGCGTGCCATAGATCGTATTGTTTGTAGTAATATGCAGGTATTTCGAATCATTTGGAACGGCAAAATCTTTTGGAATGTAAGAATAGTTTTTTTCTTTGGAAGAAGCCACCACATCTACTTTTCCAAACAGCTTTGCTTCGGTGATCGCTTTATGTCCCCAGATATCCGTGTCGGTATATGCCGCAGATTCTTTGCTGTCGAGTAAATTCATCGGCACCTGCATAAACTGCGTAGAGGCGCAGCCGTGAAGGAAGAGCACTTCATGATCGTCATTGAGTTGCATCAACTCTTTTACAAGCGAACGCGCTTCCTCCATTACTGCAGTAAATTCGGGCGTACGGTGACCAAATTCAAGAATGGACAACCCTGTATTGTCGAAATTAAGAATGGCTGCTGAAGCCTGTTCAAAAACTTCTTTCGGTAAAATTGATGGTCCGGCGTTGAAATTGTGTATCACTTTTTAAAAATTTTTGCTGCGCAAATTTAGTTATTTACCGGCGAATGGATAATTTTATAATGCACGATGCGTGATTTTTTAAAATGTGAAATTAAAGCTATTGACTAATGTTCTTTTATATGTCATTATAAATTGTGCGGCATAAGATTATTCATTTCCTTGTCAGAACCGCTTATTCTTCTCTTCCAATGATCTTTTTATTTTCAGAATTCCACAGAATATTCAGGTCTTCCATTTCTTTATTATCTGTTGTTGAGAATTCCTGCATAACAAGTCCTTTCAGGTCGGGCTGACCTGCATTTACCCAGGCTGTATACCAAAATGAAGCGATAGCGAAAATAGATTGCCGCATCCGGCGTTCGGTCATGCCATTCAGCTTTTTATCAAAGGCTATTGTAAACGCGCCGGAATATTGTTTGATCACTATTCCATTTCGCGGTTCAAAAGAATATTTTTTATCTACAGGAAAACTATTTGTCAGTTCTTTCTCAAACGCCAACACGCTATCAGCGGCGACAGCACTTTCCAGCACCCTTTTCCAGATAAATTTTCCCGGGTCTTCAATATAAATTGCCTTTCCTATCATAAGATCAAAATTTTCTTCTGCAAGCAGTTCGGGGATCCTGCTTTCCCAAAATCCATGGATGCCTATTTGGTTTGTCAGCTGGCCGTTGTGATTGCTGCTGGCATGAAGCGGCACGTGCGCATCGGCGATATAGTGTCCTAATTCTGCGCTGTTTTTTAAAATGGAAGCAAGATTTTTTTCTTTGAACGCGTTCGTAAGCCGTGCCAACATTGTCTGCACGTGCCATGGAACAATTCCATGCGCGCGTACAGAATCTTCTGAAAATTTTGCAACAGCATCGTTCCATTTTCGCGGCAGCGAATCATAAGGATATTTTCCATAATGATCGATGTCGATATAATGCCGTGGACCTTCTTCTGCAATCGCGTAACGTCGTTTATCCGGATCGGTGGCGTGTTCGGTAACAAATAATATGTTCGGCTTGTACAGCACCATCATTTCCGGTGGTAATAGAAAAACGGCATGATGGTTAATGTGCTTGTGTGCCCAGAAGCCCCAGGAGAAGCAGCGGGAATAAGGAATGATAAACAGAAAGATAAGCAATAAGAAAGTGGAAGCTTTTTTCATATCGGTCGAATACGAAACAAAGCTAAGTGCATAAAAAATTTTGGCCAGAGGAAAACCAACAGAATTGCGGGGATTTTTCTGAGAAAATAAGAAATTAGAAAGGGAAGAAAACGCTGAGTTGAAAAGTTAATCACTTTGTCATTTCTTATTTCAAAGAATGCTCTCCTTCTTCCACTTCTGTAACGCCGCCGCTTACGGCGAATTTCATTGTTTGCGCGCTGGTAATGTTAGTGATCGGTTTGATGCGGCTGCGCGGAATGATATATACATTTCCGGCAACGGAATAGGCCATCGGGATGTACACGGCAACATACTCGACGAGTCCGAAATCACTCATGTCTTCCCGCGTGATGAAGCCCATGCGCCACACATCGTTATCATCTACATTGGCGAGTACATTGTGTGTGAATTTTTTTTTGTCGCCGGCGAAAGCTTCAAAAAAATCACGTGTAGTAGAATAAATATGTTTGATACCCGGCGCTTTCTGCATGAATTTGTCCATGAAACTCACGATGCGGCCGGTGATAAAGAAAGAGCTGAAATAACCGATGGCAAGGATGACGCCGATGATGATCACGAAACCAAGACCATAATTCTGCACGTGTACCCGACCGAGTTCGTCTTTGTAGGAAAAAAGTGGTATCCACCCGTCAATCGTTGATACAACAAAAAAAAGCGCGTAAATGGTGATCGCGATGGGTGCCAATATCAATAATCCCTGCAGAAAATATTGCAACAGCCTGCTATAGTCGAATTTTTTTTCCATGGTAAAAGGTTTACGTTCCAAAGATAGACCAATATGTAAGATGTAGGATGTTTGATGAGTTGCCGCAATTGATAATTAACCGCCCCCGGTAGTGGATTGAAACCTCGCGTGTGGATTATGATTCTTATTTTTGAATTATCATAAATATATTGCAGCATGTTTACTCCTAAACGATTAAAATTCGGCGAGGGCCGGATCAGCGGCTACATCTCAATTTTTCTTGCGGTTTTATCTTTCCTGGCCGTTTTTTGCTTTATGTTTCCCGAATGGCTCACGTCGCCGGAATTCAGGAATGTTTATACGGGTGAATCGATGCGCATATTGCTCATCGGAACCATCATCGCGTCTTTCTTTTTTGCCGTGTTGAGTTTTATGCTGAGCAGGAAAAAAGTGTATGCGATCTGGGGATTGTTGATTTCCACAGGCTCGATCGTCCTTGGCGGTTTTAGCGTGCAGGGACGGGCAGTAGACAAAACAAGCTGGCACCTTGGTCTAGACTGGTTGTTGCTCGATCTTTTACTGATGGCGGTTATTTTTATCCCGATAGAAATGGTGTGGCCAAAAAATAGGCAGCAAACAAAATTTCATGATGAATGGCGCACAGATCTAGTATATTTCGTGATCAGCCATTTGTTCATACAATTCTTCGGTGTCATCACGCAGCAACCTGCGAAAGTTTTTTTCGGCTGGATCGGATTGGGAGGATTGCACGCATGGGTGCAAGGCTTACCTTTTGTGTTGGAATTGTTGCTGGCGTTTTTCGTCACCGATCTTTTTCAATACTGGGCGCATCGCATCTTTCATAGTCATTCCTACCTGTGGCGCTTTCATTCCGTGCATCATAGCACGCTGCACATGGATTGGCTGGCCGGGAGCAGAACGCATTTCATCGATATTTTCTTTACGCGTGCGATGACATTCATTCCGTTGTATGTATTCGGTTTTTCCACAATCACCTTCAACACCTACATCATTTTCATGGCTATCCACGCCGTGTTGATTCATGCCAACACACGTATCAACTTCGGTTTTTTAAAGTATATTTTCGCTACGCCACAGTATCATCACTGGCACCATTGCGAGGACCCGAAATATTACGGAAAAAATTTCGCCACTATCTTTCCGCTTATCGATAAAATATTCGGGACTTATTATCTGCCGGGCAATACATGGCCCGAGGGTACCGGTTTGCACGAAGCCAATTATCCCAAGGGGTATCTGAAACAGCTGGTGTATCCGTTTACTAAAAGTCCGTTTGATGATAATCTGAATATGGAAGAAAGAACGAAGCGATAGTGTGGTTGGTGTGGCTGTTTTTTTGCACAAACCTTCAAACAAACCTTCTGAAATGGTGCCGCCAGATTGCCTGTGACGCAGGTTGCTGAAGAAATTCCAGGGCAGGCTGAATAACTTAAATTCTCCATTTATTTTGCCAGTAATCTATTTTGGAATATTTTGGTGGCTTAAACTGACTCTATGCGAAAAAATCTGTTACTACCATTATTGACACTAAGTCTGGCGCTTTTCATTGGCTGCCAGAAAGAATACAGTTTAGATGATCCTTCCAATACCGGTGGCACTGGCGGAACTGGTGGTACCGGTGGCACTGGCGGAACCGGTGGTACGGGCGGAACCGGCGGTGTTACCGGGGAATTTAAAGCAAAAATTAACGGCACGCAATGGGTGGCCAATCAAACGGCTGCCGGGACCCGGACTGCAAATGGATTGATCAATCTGACGGGCTTGAGTACGGATGGTAAACTGCTTACCATCACGCTTACAGATTCCGGCGTTCACGTATATACACTTACCGACCAGACAATGTCTGCCGGTGCCTATTCTCCCGGCGGAAACGCAATTGCTTATACCAGCAATGCTTCCGGTGATCCGACAAAAGCCGGCGGCAGCGTAACGATCTCAGCTATTGATGTTACCAATAAAAAAATGACAGGCACGTTCAGGTTCAAAGTTTATAAACCTTTGGATAATACTACGGTGGACATTACCGAAGGAAGTTTCACGAACATCAGCTTTACAACGGATGCTGTGCCACCACAAACTTCCAACACGGATACATTTCGCGTAAAACTTGATGGCGTAGCCTGGGTTAATTACAGCGTTATTGCTACCATCATTCCGCAATTCAATAAACTCGCCATCACTTCCAACAGCGATGCTAATGGTTCGAAGAATGTAGGATTTCAGATGGATAAGGCAATTACGCCGGGCAGTTATGTGTGGGACCTGATAGATCTTGTGGGTATTTATAATCCTACAAATTCTATTACCGCGCCAACGCCTTATATGGCAGATGGCGGCAACCTGACTATCCTGGAACATAATACTACTACAAAACGTATCCGCGGCACCTTTAATTTTCCTGCAACGCAGCTACTTGTTCCGGGTACGATTCAATTTACAGATGGCTATTTTTCGGTGAAATATCAGTAAAAAAATAGTTTTCGAAAAACGTGGAGAGCAGGTGATCATCACCTGCTTTTTGAGTAGACACCCCTCACGGGATGTTACATCAAAAAGTAATTTTTCCGTCAATTTTCTTACAGGTTTTTGTTAACAACGGTAAAATAAATGAACGGAAACTTTTGTTACATAAAAAGTTTCCATAGTTTTGCCCCCGATTATGACAGAAATAGACACTAAGGAAAGGATCCGCATCGCAGCCAACGAGTTGGTGATGAAATACGGCGTGCGTAGTGTAAGTATGGACGATATCGCCGCTCATCTTGGCATCAGCAAAAAAACGATCTACCTGTATTATAAGGATAAAGACGAGCTGGTTGATGCCATTGTTTTGGCAGAAATAGCCCGAACACAAAAACTGTGTGAACGTGACATCGACATTGCAGAAAACGCCGTTCACGAGGTTATACTTGCAATGGATCTGGTGGTGGAAATATTTAAGTCTATGAACCCATCGCTGCTATTCGATCTTAAAAAGTATCATCCGCGCGCTTTTGAAAAATTCAATTTACACAAAACGACTTATCTCTACCAGATGATGAAGCTAAACCTGGTTCGTGGTTTGAACGAAGGGCTTTACAGGCCGGAGGTCAATATCGAAATAATGTCGCGGTTCCGGGTAGAAAGTGCTTTCATTCCGCTTTCACCAGAGTTTCACGCCGGTATAAAATCTTCCTTGCTCGAAGCTGAAGAACAGATCATCATTCATTTCGTATTCGGACTGGTAACGAAAAAAGGATATGATCAGGTGCAGAAATATTTAGCAAAAAGAAACATGCCCGTCGGTAAGCAAGGGTAAAACAAGAAAAGAAATGGCTATTAAAAAACAACAAATGAAACAATTACACAAAATACCGGCGGCATTGGGATTGCTGGTGCTGGTATCCCTGGGAACGTTGGCCCAAACGCCTGTACAGGCACCTGTCATAAACGAATTTTCGGTGAAGCAGGCAGTGGACTATGCGATGAAGAATACCGCCAAAGTGAAAAATGCTTTGATCGATATCCAGATACAAAAAGAAGCAAACCGCGAAATAACGGCACAGGCTTTACCGCAAATAAGCGGAACAGGAACTTTTAATGATTATCTTAAAATACCTACCAGTCTGTTGCCCGCTGAAGTCTTTGGCGGCACAGCAGGAACTTTTGTTCCGGTGCAATTCGGTACGAAGTACAACGTAACCGGCAGCCTCGACGCTTCACAGATCCTTTTCGACGGGCAGGTATTTGTTGGTTTGCAGGCGCGAAAGACATCGATCCAATTGGCCACAAAACAAAAGGACATCACTGCGGAAATGATCAACGTGAATGTGCAGAAGATCTATTATCAGCTGGTGGTGGGCAAGCAACAAATGACCAGCATCGATGCCAATATCGAACGTTCACAGAAATTATACAGCGATACAAAAGCAATGTTTGACCAGGGTTTTAAGGAAAGGCTTGATGTAGACAAAGCACAGGTTCAGCTGAATAATCTCCAGACCGAAAAGATAAAGGCACAAAACCGGCTTGATGCGGGCTATGCCAGCCTGAAATTTTTGCTGAACATGCCGCAAAAGGATCAGTTGATCCTTACCGATACCATTTCTGAGGATCAGATCAAAACAAACGTGCTGAACAACGAATACAATTACAGCGACCGCAATGATTTTCAATTGCTGGAGATAAACAAAAAATTAAATCAATACAACGTAAAAAGATACAAGTTGAGCTACATTCCTACGCTCAGCGCTTTTGCCAACTACCAGAAGAACGCTCAACGCACAGATTTCGATTTTTTTAAAGGTGGAAGTGATCATCCCTGGTTTACTACTTCATTGGTAGGAATTAAATTATCTGTTTCGATTTTTGATGGTTTTGCTAAAAGGTCGCGTGTTAACCAGGCAAAACTTGCCTTGCAAAAAACAGAAAATAGCATCGAAGAATTAAAAGAATCGATCGACAATGATGTGGTACAGGCCAATCAATCGCTTACAGCGGCATTGCTTACGATGGATAATCAAAAACGCAATATGAACCTGGCAGAGAAAGTATACAACACCACGCGTATCAAATACGACGAAGGGTTGGGCGATAACCTCGAAGTATACAATGCTCAGGCTGATCTGAAAGTGGCACAGAATGATTATTACAGCGCGGTATATGACGCTATCATTGCAAAAATCGATTACCTCAGGGCGATCGGAAAAATCACACAATAACTAACAGCACTCAAAATAACGACATGAAAAAAGCAACACAAGTATTCTTCGCAGCGGCGCTTAGTTTGGCTATCGTCTCGTGCGGCGGTGGTAAAAAAGAAGGCGATGCAACGTTGAATGATAAGAAAGCAAAGCTGGCAAAACTCAAAGCTGATAAAGAAAAGGACGATAAGGAGATCCTGAAACTGCAGGAAGAGTTGTCGAAGATCGACACCAGCAGCACCAACCCTTCAAAAATAAAACTCGTGGCAACGGCACCTATCGTTCGCCAGGATTTTAATCATTATATCGAACTACAGGGTAAAGTTGATGCAGAAAATATTTCTTACATCGCCCCGCAGGGCAATCCCGGGTTAGTAAAGCAGGTACTTGTGAAGCAAGGCGATCGCGTGAGCAAGGGGCAACTCTTGTTACAACTTGATAATTCTCTTTACATACAAAACATAACTACAGCAAGGCAGCAGGCAGCACAGATCAATTCAAATCTTGTGCTTGCTAAAAGCGTGGCACAGCGTTATCAGAATTTGTGGAACCAGGGAATTGGTTCGCAGGTACAGCTGCTGCAATATCAAACAAACGTAAGCTCACTGGAAAGCCAGCTGGCAGCCGCCAATTCGCAAGTGCGCCAGGCGCAGGTGCAGGCAAATACCGCCAATGTTTACAGCGATGTGAGTGGAGTGGCTGATATTGTAAACATTAAAGTTGGCGAAATATTTTCCGGATCAACAGCCGCCGGCCCGCAAATCAAGATCGTGAACAACTCACAGCTAAAAGTAGTAAGCAATATTCCTGAAAACTATCTTGGAAGTGTTCAAAAAGGAACAGCCGTGGTAGTGGTATTGCCGGATGCAAATAAAACGATCAATACAACGGTTAGTTTTCTCGGTGCATCCATCGATGCACTCAACAGGGGCTTTGTAGTAGAAGCGAAACTTCCGTCTGATCCTTCGCTCAGGCCAAATCAAATCGCCACTTTAAAGATCAGGGATTATAGTTCGGCCAACAGCATTTCTATCCCGCTTAAAACTTTGCAGAATGATGAAAAAGGAAAATTCGTCATGATCGCAACGGTTGATAATGGCAAGCTTACTGCACACAAACGTACGGTTACGATAGGAAGGTTAAATGGCGATATCCTGGAAATCACATCGGGATTGAAAGAAGGCGACGTGCTGATAACAGAAGGTTACGCCAGCATTTACGAAGGACAGATTCTGACAACAGGAAAATAGTTCGGGGTCACGGGTTGTAAGTTACGGATTGTTAAACTCATAGGTTCAACCCGCAACCATTAACCCGCAACCATATACTAACAACGGGCATCTAACAACAAACAACTTGTTCAAATGAGTGCATTAGAAAATATTAAAGAAAAATTCAAGGAGTTTAAGCCAACCTCCTGGGCGATCAACAACAAAACATCCATCTACCTGATGATGTTGTTTGTAACGCTCTGGGGCTTGTCTAAATTCGTTACGCTGCCGAAGGAACAGTTCCCGGATATCGTGATACCGACGATCTACGTGCAAACGATTTACGTAGGTAACTCGCCGAAGGATGTGGAGAACCTTGTTACGAGGCCGATTGAAAAACAGATTAAAGGCATCACGGGGGCGAAAATCAAAAAATTCACCAGCACTTCACAACAGGATTATTCCGCCATCATTGTAGAATTTGATACGGAAGTGAAAACAGAGATTGCACTTCAAAAAGTAAAAGATGCGATCGACAAAGCGAAGCAGGATCTGCCTACGGATCTTACGGAAGAACCAACCGCCCTGGAAGTGAACCTGAGTGATCAGCCGATTATGTACGTGAACCTGAGCGGTGATTTCGATATGGCCAGGCTGAAAAAGTTTGCCGATGATATGAAGGACAAGCTGGAAGAAATTCCGCAGATCAACCGCATCGATATCGTAGGTGCGCCGGAACGTGAGTTCCAGATCAACGTGGATAATTACCGGATGCAAACGGCTGGCGTAACATTCAACGACATCAGCAATGCCGTGGCGCAGGAAAACATGGATATTTCCGGCGGTCTGCTTGATGTGGGCGACATGAAACGAAATCTCCAGCTCAAGGGCCAGTTTCATACAGCATTTGATATCGAAAAAGTGATCGTACGCAACACCCAGGGAGGATCTATTTACCTGAAAGATATTGCAGTGATAAAAGATACCACCAAGGATGCGGAAAGTTTTGCGCGGCTTGATGGCAAGAATGTTGTAACGCTCAATATCATTAAAAGAAGCGGCGAGAACCTCATTGAAACCAGCGAGGCCGTTCAGAAAGTGGTAAAGGAAAATAAAGGGATAACGTATCCTGAAAATCTTAACGCGGTGATCACCGGTGATCAGAGTGTGAAGACAAAAGCATCTTTTAACGAACTGGTGAATTCGATCATCATCGGTTTCATACTGGTGCTGATCGTGCTGATGTTCTTTATGGGCGTCACCAATGCGTTCTTCGTGGCGTTGAGTGTGCCGTTGAGTATGTTTGTAGCCTTCGTGTTTTTGCCGGGTGCGGACCTGATCGTTGGTACACACGTAACGCTCAATTTTATCGTACTCTTTGCGTTGCTGTTCGGGCTCGGTATCATCGTGGATGATGCAATCGTGGTGATAGAGAATGCGCACAGGATATTCACCGAAGGAAAAGGAAAAATTCCGGTGAACATCGCCACCAAAATGGCGGCAGGCGAAGTATTTGTTCCGGTTCTGGCTGGTACGCTTACCACGCTGGCACCGTTTTTCCCGTTGCTTTTCTGGCCCGGAATCATCGGGCGATTCATGGTGTATCTGCCAACGATGCTGATCTTTACGCTCGCAGCATCATTGATTGTAGCCTTCATCATGAACCAGGTATTTGCTGTAGATTTCATGAATCATCCCGACGGGGATAAGGAGAAAAAATCGGCCATATTCAAACGGCCGTTGATTTGGGTGATGCTCGGGCTTGGACTGGTACTCGATATATTCGGGGCGCCATTTGTAGGAAATTTACTCATCCTGTTCATGCTTTTAATATTACTCAACCGTTATGTATTGGATGATGCCATTCACAGTTTCCAGAACCGCGTGTTGCCATGGATCATGAGCCATTATGAGAACCTGCTGAAATGGGCACTCAAGGGATGGCGGCCGGTGCATTTGTTGCTCGGAACGGTCGGACTTTTATTTCTTTCTGTTTTCATCTTCACCATTTCTGTAAATAGCGGAAGAGTAGGAATTGCTTTCTTCCCGAAAGGAGATCCGAACCAGATATATGTGTATTTGAAATTACCGGTTGGTACAAGTGTGGAATATACCGATTCTGTAACGCGTACGCTTGAAACAAAAGTGAACAAAGTGCTTGGCATCGACAATGCAAAAGGCAAAAAGAATGATATCGTCGAAAGTGTTATCAGCAACGTTGCCATCGGGGCAAGCGATCCTTCGGCAGGCGACAGAAGCACAAGAAGTGAATTGGGCCGTATCCAGGTTTCATTTGTAGAATATGAAAAACGTGACGGACATAGTACCAAACCTTATCTTGACCAGATACGTGCAGCTGTTGGCGGTATTCCGGGTGCGGAAATAAGCGTGGACCAGGAAAGCGCGGGGCCACCAACGGATCCGCCGGTAAATATTGAAATTGCCAGCGAAGATTTTGATAACCTTGTAAAAACATCGGTGGCACTTAAAAACTATCTCGATAGTATCCAGGTGCCGGGCGTGGAAGAATTGAAGATGGATGTGGATCTTAACAACCCGGAAATTACGCTGACCGTTGATCGTGATCGGGCATTGGTGGAAGGTGTTTCTTCCGCGCAGATCGGGCAGGAAATACGCACGGCATTGTTTGGAAAGGAAGTGTCGAAGATCAAAGAAGGAAAAGATGAATATAAGATTCAGCTGCGTAACAATGAACTGCAAAGAAAGAGTTTGTCTGAATTGCTTAACATGCGCGTTTCTTTCAAAGACATGGCCATGAATGGCGCCCAGAAGAATATTCCAATCAGCGCCTTGGTAAAAGTGGAACCCACCAGCACATTCGGTAGCGTGAAACGCAAAAACCAGAAACGACTCATCACGCTTCGCTCCAACGTGTTGACCACACAAGGATACAACGCAACGGCGGTGAACCAGGTGATAGCAGGGCATATTGCATCGTTTACCAAAAAAGGCGACGGGGTTACCATCAAACAAACGGGCGAAGGCGAACAACAGGCTGAAACCGGTGCATTCTTAGGCAAGGCCCTGATGATCGCACTTGGATTGATCTTACTGGTATTGGTATTGCAATTTAATTCCGTAAGTAAATCGGTGATCATATTAACCGAGATCGTATTCAGTGTGATTGGTGTGCTGCTGGGCTTCGCGATCTTCGGAATGGAAGCCTCGGTGTTGATGACAGGTTTGGGTATCGTAGGTCTGGCTGGTATTGTGGTGAAGAATGGTATACTCGTGATAGAATTCGCCGAAGAATTGAGGCACCGCGGAATGAAAACCCGGGAAGCGGTGATCGAAGCCGGTAAAACGCGTATTATCCCGGTATTGCTCACGGCGCTTGCAGCGATCTTAGGGTTTATACCTATTGCAGTTGGTTTCAACATCAACTTCGTAACGTTGTTCTCCGAACTCAATCCACATATTTTCTTCGGCGGTGATAACGTGGCGTTCTGGAAGCCGCTAAGCTGGACGATCATCTTCGGTTTGGCATTTGCTTTCTTTATGACGTTGATCATCGTACCGGCAATGTATATGATTGCAGAAAGGCTGCGCAGGCCGATGCGGAGAATGTATGGTGGAAAATGGATCAGCTTCATGGGTATTCCGCCATTGATCTTCCTGTTTATTCCATTAATGATTATCACAATGGTGAAACATAGAATGGAGGTACGCAGAAGAAAAAGAAGATTAAAAGATGCACCGGAAGCGTTTGTAGGAAGTTGGTTTTAAAGGGCGGCCCGCGCGACCCTTATTGTGATTAGGTGAGATTGAAATTTCGCTTTAAACCCAATATATGATTTTTATGTGGAGCCCCCGGTTTTTCCGGGGGCTTTTTGTCGTAAAATGTTTTAGGTTTTTATCTCGACTTGAGGGAAGAAATTTAAAATTGTTTAATCAACTATATTTCGCGCCGCAATATTTTCCTGCCGCCGGGTTGTCAACCCGGCGGCGGTAACTGAATTTTCAAACGATTTATGTAATCTTGATTTTCTCTGCATCTGCTTGAAAAAATAACTTTATGCAGAAAATATGGATCATGATCATCACCCTGATCAGCCTCAACGCAACAGCACAAGATACCGCCAAAACAACTTCAAAACTTACGTCAGCAACAGTTTATTATGGTTACGGCGCAGAGCTTACCCACGAGTCAAAAGTGAATGTGAACAGCAGTATTAAACAGATCGTAATTGGTCAGCTCAGCACCAGTATCGATGAAAATAGCCTGCAGATAAGCGTTCCGGATAATGTGGCGCTTCTTTCACATAAGTATGATATATTTTACCCAACTGCACAGGTCGTAAATGATCCCCTGGTAAAAAAGTTGAGGGACAGTATGGCGGAGGCTAACAAAGAACTTGCCCGCAACCGCAACCTGATCTATATAGAAGAACAAACACTCGATAAGACAGGCAAACTGGTAGAATCCGTAATTGAAAAAAGCGGCAACAAAACAGTAAGTGCCGACGACGCCTTGAAACTCATCAACGCTTACACCACCAAAATTGAAAAAGCACGAACGAATATTTTTAACCTGAAAGAAACAGAAACTTCGATCAACGAAAAAATCAGCGCATTCCTGGTTAAGATCGACGATGCATCCAAATCGCCGGCGGAAACACCCAAACCTTATGGCCAGCTGATCCTCCAGGTGATGTGCAAGAATAGCGGCGAAATACCGGTGTCGTTCAGTTACTTCACCCGAAACGCCGGCTGGGCGCCATTGTACGACATAAAAGTAAATGCAAAAACGAATGAGATCAAATTGGTATACAAAGCTTCCATTACCCAAACTACCGGCATCGATTGGAAACAAACACGCCTTACCCTGAGCACCAGCAACCCTAATCTCAATGGTGTGGCACCGGTTCTCAGCGCGTGGTATCTGCAAATGTTTACACCGCAAGTTCAAAATACTTTAACGGGCCGTACACCAGGTGTTACTATAACAAATACGATTCAGTCTTATTACAACGACGATAAAGATCTGAAGGAAGAAATCGTAACTACCGCGCTGGGTAGTGTAAAACAAAAAGCAAGTCTTGGCTATGATGTTGTCACTATCGATCCAAGTAATCTGCAGAAATATACTACACTCACCGAGAGCCAGCTCAACACCAATTTTGAGATCGACCTTCCTTATGATATTCAAAGCAACGGCCAGGTGCATGCCGTAACCATCAAAGATGAGAAGATAAATGCCACGCTTAAAAATTACGCGGTGCCTAAATTAGACAAGAATGCTTACCTGCTTGCAGAAGTAAGCGACTGGCAAAACCTTAATTTGTTGCCCGGCGTTGCTAACATCATTATGGATAACACCTATCTCGGCAAGTCGTTCATCGATCCTAACAGCACGGCAGATACCCTCAACTTATCGCTTGGCCGCGACCAGCGCGTAGCCGTGAAACGTGAAGTAGTAAAGGATTTCACTACCACTAAAGTAAATGGAAACACAACAAAACAAACATTTACTTACGAAATTACCGTAAAGAACAACAAGGTAACTACAGTTGATATGTTATTGAAAGACCAGTTCCCGATCAGCACCGTAAAAGACATTGAAGTAAAACTGGAAGAATCCGGCGATGCTGCAGTGAATAATGAAAGCGGCGTGGTAACGTGGAAACTGCAATTGAAACCGGGCGAAAGTAAAAAAGTGCGGTTTAGTTATACGGTGAAATATCCTAAGGATAAGAAGATTTCGAATCTTTAATTGCTTTCGCTTCGCGAAAGTTTTTGAACCACAAAGGCACAACGACACGAAGGTTCACAGAGTTTTAAGCTATAAAATAAATAAGGGGTCTGTTATTTTCCGGACCTCCTGAATTTTAATAACGTTGTGAAGCTTTGTGTCTCTGTGGTTCAAAAATTCTGCCGAAGGCAGAATAAAGCTGCGTAATCCATTAATCAATTCGCCGCCAGGTGAAAAAAGAAATCTGCGATCAAAGTTCAAATCCGGATTGCACCTGCTTCAACTTTTCAATGATCGCCGTCGTCCTTCCATGTTCCTTTCGCACCGATCGTTTTCCGAGCCATAAGGTGGCGATCAACATCCAGATGACATACACCACTAAAAAAATTATTTTCCAAAACATCAACATCGGCGCCAGCACCAGCGTTTCATAAAAATAAAATGCAAAGGCAAGATTGAGCACGATCGTGTACCACATCACACCGGTAGTATTTACATATTTCTGATGTGAATAAAATCTTTCAAATTGTTGCAATAGTGCCGACGGCGACTGTGAGAAATCCATATTTCTTAAATGCTGCGTTTGCCTGAACCTGATGATGGAAAAAACAATCACGCAGGCCGACATCAATGCAAGTCCTGCATATGAAGTGGCATATTTGAAATCGATCGTGAAAAGAACTATAAGCATGGAAGCTATCGCGAGCATAAGGCAGATTACCTGTACGAGAATCTTGTTCGCTAACTTATTCTTTTCACGCGAAGCTTTTTTTATAATGTCTGCCGCATCCGGTAACTGCAGTTGCCGCGGTTTCTTCCACAAGGCTTCTATGTCGTCAAATGTGTTCATCGCTGAAAAATATTTTCGTTAATTGCTGTTTGATCCGGTGGATCTTTACCCGCAGATTTCCCTCGCTGATATTTACCGCGTCGGCAATTTCTTCATACGGAATTTCTTCCAGTACCATCGAAATGATCAGCCTGTCGGCCTCGGGTAATTTTTGGATCGCTCTGTGCAGCTGCTGCAAATGTTGCTCCCTGTCAACGGTGCTTAGATCATCTGCGCGATCAAAAGTTTCTTTTAATTCCACCGGTGCCTTATGCTTCGTTGCACGGATATGCGACAGGCAAGTGTTCACCGCTATCCTGTATATCCATGTGCTGATCTTTGCATCGCCCCGAAACGAATCTATATTTTTCCAAACATTAATGAACGTTTCCTGCATAAAATCCTGCGCCTCGGCCTCGTTATCGGTATATGCCAAACACATCCGCAACACCTGAGGAGCATGTGTGGCATATATCTCGGTAAAAGCAGGATGTTTCAATTGGTGTGCTGTTTGATCAATTCCGTCTGGTAAGATGACAAAGTTGGGGAAATGTTACAGGAAATGCAAGTTTAGGGTTAGATGAACGTATTACAGGCTTGATGCATTTTAAAAAACGGTAGCTTATAAAATAAAAAGCTGGCAGTGCTGCCAGCTTTTTATTTTTGGTGTGTTCGTTCTGATAACTAATTGCTAAACTACTTTCTATTTCCGTCGCTATCCAGTTCAATCACTTCATAACCCATTTTTTGTATCCCTGGCAATATCTTTGCCTTATCGCCTACCAGTAAAATATTGATCTTATCGGTATTGATCCATTTTTTTGCAAGCGCATCAATTTCAGGTTTCGTGATTCCTCTCAAAATTTTATTCTGTTTGTCTACGAAGTCTGCAGGCAGGTCATATTCCAGCATCCGAGCGATGAAGTTCGCTTTCTGCGCTCCCGTTTCATATGCCAGCGCATCTCTTTGCACCAACGCGCTTCTCATAAACGAAAGCTCTGTTGGCGTAATACCCGTGGTCGCGTAATTCTTCAGCTCTCTGATCACTTCTGTTAACGCACTGTCCGTCGCATCGGCGCGGATGCCCGAACTGAAGGTAAATTCACCGCTGTATTTGTCGGCAGTGAAAGAAGAACGCGCACCGTAGGTCCAGCCTTTGTCTTCACGAAGGTTGAGATTCAGCCGGCTGTTGAAATCGCCGCCCACAATGTAATTCGTTAATCCGAGTTTGTAATATTCACCCGTTGCATCATATAATAAATTTGTCGGCATTCCTACGCGGAACTCTGTTTGCGCTGCTTTCGGAACGTCTACCAGGTAGATCACCGTCTTTGCAACCGGCGCTGCTTTTTCCGGCTTGTCAATGTCAGCTTTTTTGTTTGGAAGTGAATTTAAAAATCCGAGCCTGGGCAAAATTTCCGATTCTTTAATATCTCCCACGATCACCACTTTTGCATTCTGAGATGTGAGCGTTTCATTGTAAAAATCTTCCACGTCTTTCAACGTGAGATTTTTTACGGTCAGTTCCGTTCCGTTGGAACTCATTCCTAAAATGGAATTGCCATAATTTACTTTTTCATACACGTTGCTGGCAATTGATGCAGGTTGCGATTTTAATTGCTTGAATCCTTCCAACTGTTGTTTCTGGATCCGGGAAAACGCATCTTGCGTAAAATTCGGATGCAATAATTTTTCTTCCAGTAATTCCAATGTTGGTCCCACATTCTTTTTCAACGTTTGCACATTGATTACCGTATAATCGAACGAACTGGAGATGTTGATGCTGCTGCCTAATTTTTGAAGTTCCAGCGCCATTTGTTCCGCAGTATATTTTTTAGTGTCTTCATTCAGCATACTAGCTGTAATGCCTGCTATGCCCGACTTTGTAGGTATATCGCTTTCAGCAATCTGACCGCCTGGAATTTTGATCTGGATATTTACCGTAGGGATTTCCGTGTTTTCGGCCCCGATCACTTTGATACCGTTGGCAAGATTTTTCTTCCAGAATGCGGGTACTTTTATTACAGGTGCCGCACCTGTTCCCGGCATTTGTTTACGGTCGAAATTGTCGGTTGCTTTCACATATTTTAGTCCCGCATAACCATAATCCGGCCTTGAATAATTCGTGGAATCTACTTTGTAATTATCCGGTTTCGCCTCTATCGCACGATTGTCCTTTGTAAGAACGCTCACCGTTACCGATGGTTTGTTTTTAATGTATTGATCGTAAACACGCATTACATCTTCCTTTGTAACCGCCTGGTACATTGCGAGCAGTTTGCCGATCATATTCGGGTTGCCGGTAAATGTTTGAAACGAAGCCAACTGCGATACTTTACCGGAAACGCTCTGCAAACCATTGATGTATTGCGATTCGATACCTCCTTTGAATTTCAGGATGTCGTCGTCCGTTACACCGCGTTTTTCAAAAATATCCAGCGAAGCCGTGAATAAACTATCCAGCGAAGAAAGACTGTTGCCCTGGAAAGGTGTGATCTGTATGGTGAATTCACCGCTCAGTTCATTCAGGCGGCTAAAGGCAGACGCGCTTACCGCTTTTTGTGTTTTCACCATCTGCTGGTATAAAATAGAATTCTTTCCCTGTCCCAAAATCTGCGCAAGACAGGCCAGTGGCGCCATGTCTTTGTCGTAATTTCGAACCGTAGGGAATGTTTTTACCAGCAACGGCAATCTTGCGTAGTTGTCTATGAAACTTGCATACCTGTTGCCTTCCAGTTTTACTGCTGGTAAAATAGTGGGTGTTACTTCCGGGCCGCGCGGAATGGAACCGAAATATTTTTGCACCAGTTTGATGGTTTCCGCTGAATTAAGGTCACCGCCAATGGTGAGGGTGGCATTATTCGGACCGTACCATCTCAAAAAGAAATTCTTCAGGTCCTGCACATCCACGCGGTTAAGATCTTCAATGTAACCGATAGTAAGCCAACTGTAAGGGTGGCCGTATGGATACAGGTTTTTGCTGGTAAACTCACTTACCAGCCCGTAAGGGCGATTGTCGTAATTCTGTCCGCGTTCATTCTTAACGGTGCTGCGTTGTATCTCGAATTTTTTTTGTGTAACTGCATCGAGCAAAAAGCCCATACGGTCGCTTTCGAGCCACAACATTTTTTCGAGCTGATTGGCGGGAACGGTCTCAAAATAATTTGTCCGGTCAAGGTTCGTACTTCCATTCAATGTACCGCCAGCTTCGCTGATGATCTTGAAATGTTGTTCATCGCCTACATTATCGCTTCCCTGGAACATCATGTGTTCAAAGAAATGTGCAAAGCCGCTTTTGCCGATTTCTTCGCGGGCGCTTCCCACATGATAAGTGATGTCTACGTGTACCAGAGGATCACTGTGGTCTTCTGCGAGAATTACGGTAAGTCCGTTTGGCAACACATATTTTTCGTAAGGGATCGCGATCTCATCGCCTTTTTTCTCTATTTTTTCTACAAGCTTCGCTTGCGAAAAACCGTGGTATCCTGTTGCACAGATTACGGCAAACAGGCTGATATATTTCTTCATACTATGAAAGTTTTGTAGCCGAAGTTAATCAAATTAAAAATCTGCGATTATCTTTAATAAAAATTAATCATGATATCAAATCACGAAATCGATTATAAAATCTTTGGCGAAGAATTGCAATTCGTAGAGATCGAACTTGATCCGCAGGAAACTGCCATCGCTGAAAGCGGTAGCTTTATGATGATGGAAGACGGTATCCAGATGCAGACCATCTTTGGTGATGGGAGTACGCAACAACAATCCGGTGGTCTTCTCGGGAAACTATTAAGCGCCGGAAAGCGCCTGCTGGTGGGCGAGAGTTTGTTTATGACCGCATTCAGCAACATTGGTCAGGGAAAAAAGAAAGTGAGTTTTGCGGCACCATATACCGGTAAGATAATTGTATTTGATCTGCAAAAATTAGGCGGCAAGATCATCGCCCAAAAAGATGCATTTCTTTGTGCGGCAAAAGGTGTGAGCATCGGTATTGAATTTCAGAGGAGATTGGGTACGGGCATTTTTGGCGGCGAAGGATTTATCATGGAAAAGCTGGAAGGCGACGGGCTGGCATTTGCACATGCCGGCGGCTATATCGTAGAAAAGGACCTGGCACCCGGTGAGATACTGAAAGTAGATACTGGCTGCGTGGTAGCCTATACTGCCGGGGTTGATTTCGACATCGAGTTCATCCGTGGCGTGCGCAACTGGATGTTCGGCGGGGAAGGTTTATTTTTTGCAAAAATGCAGGGTCCCGGAAAAGTGTGGCTGCAATCCTTGCCGATCAGTAGGCTCGCCGGAAGGATCTTTCAATATGCGCCGCAAACAGGTGGCAGGAAAGAAGAAGGAAGTATACTGGGAGGATTAGGGAATTTGCTGGACGGAAGAGAGTAATTTTTATCGCAGATTTATTTTTCGCTGCGCGAAGATGATTAGGAGATTCCGCAGATTGGATTTCGCTTCGCGAAATTTATGGAGTTTTTATGTAGTTACTATTATAAAATGAAACGGGCAAACCAATTGGTTTGCCCGTTTCATTTTATAATGAATATATTTTATTCAGAATTGATTTCGCACATATTTCGCGAAGCGAAATCCAATCTGCGGAATCTCTTAATCAAATCACCGCAGGTGAAAAATAAATCTGCGATAAAAATTATTAATTCCGGCTGTTGAATTTAGACAACAACCTCAAAATTTCTACATACAACCAAACGATCGTTACCAGCAAACCAAAAGCGGAGTACCATTCCATGTATTTTGGTGCGCCCATTTCTGCGCCTTTTTCGATCATATCAAAATCCAGGATAAGATTAAGGGCAGCAAGTGCCACAACGAAAACAGAGAAACCGATGCCGAAGGCGGAACCCTGGAACAGGAACGATGGCAACAGTACATTAAAAAACTGCAAAGCAAAGCATACGATATAAAAAAGCGCCAATGCGGATGTTGCAACAATAATTACTGCTTTAAAGGTTTTGGTAGCACGGATGACATTGAATTTATATAACAGATACATGGTTGCTACTACACAAAGTGTAAGCGCTACAGCCTGTATAACGATTCCGCCGTAACCGCCTGCATAACCACCCTGGCGGCTGGATACCGCATATTCAAAAAAAGCTGATATTCCACCTACGAACAAACCTTCGGCAAGAGCGTAAGCAGGTGCCAGGTATGGGCTCCATTGTTGTTTGAAAGCCATAATTAATGCGAGGATCAGGCCAGCCACTATTCCTGTAACCATCAACGGCCATACGTTTCCGCCTCCGGAAAATTCCCGCCATGTATAAAATGCTGTTCCCAGCATCATGATAAATAAAAATCCAAATTTGTTTAAAGTTCCTTTTATTGTCATCGTGTTGCCGGTATCGACAATTCCATCTAAAATGGAACCAGAGAATTTTTTCTCAGAAAGGGCAGGGTTCCCAGATTTAAAAATTGACATAAATTATATTTTTAGTCACTAAAAATAGTAAAAAAAAGTGAATGGTCAATGGTGAAATTCTCATCGCTGTAAACTTTGCAGAAAAATTACTGAACATCCTGCTGTTTACCGGGGAGAAAGAAAAAAACAGATTTTCGCGTGGATTGATATTCATGTTCACTCATTGACTATAAGTATAAAGCCTGCCATTCAGGACACCCGAAGATTTATTATCGGCCGTCTTCTTCAATGCCCGGGTACCGGCTCACTGTTTCAAAATTATATTCATCGCGCCTTTTTAGTTCTATGATCAACCGGTGCAGCGCGCCGCTATCGGCGGGCCGTAAGAACGTCCGGTCGTGCGCAAGCAATACCAGGCTGTTGGGGGTTTTTGTCTTATTCTTTGCAAAAAGGCTGTCGATCTGCTGTAATAACAATGTGTCAGACTGCACAAGTCGCTGGTCATTGGTAAAGTGCCATTCAAGGTCCCAGCCGATGGCTTTGAACCCTTTTTTCTGCAAACTGTCGGCTGCTGCTGTTGTGCTGACGATATCGGTACACGAGAGGTTTTGTATCCGCCAGATATTTCTTCCGGGCGTGCGTACGATATTGCTTTTAAGTCCAAGACTATCGGCGCAACGCTCAAAATCTTTCACCACGCTGTCGGGCAATTCATAAAACCGGCGATACCTGTTTTCGAAGGCATGCGAATAGCTGTGATTGGCCACCTCGAACAGGTGGTCGTTCATCAGGCTGTCGTAAATGGCGTGTTGTTCTTTGCTGCCATATACATGTTCACCAATGATAAACAACGTGGCCGGAACATTTTCCGCATCCATGATATCCATCACCTTTCGGGTTCCCTTGTTCGGGCCATCGTCGAAAGTAAGATAGATCGTTTTTTTCTTTTTTATAATGACGGGTTTCAGCTTAATGGCTGTAACGGGTTCTTTTTTTACTACAAACGGTTTCGGCGTCGTTGTTTGGCGTCTTGTTTCGTAAAGGTAAAATGTGCTGAAGGCAATTGTGAGAAGGGAAGTTTTAAACAGTGTTGAGCTGGAAAAATATCCACCGGAATCGGCGTCCATAATATATGTTGGTTTATGAAGTGAAGATAATAGCACTGAATAATGATTTGCAAATCCGGATTGTTAATTCGTAGTTAAGGGTTTGGTGTTGCGGGCTTATTTTGTTCGCGATTGCCGGCGTACTTGCCGCAAATTTTTTGCGGGCAGAAAAACAGGACAGAAATTTAGTTCCACATTTCAGCTATGCGCCCATTGAAGTGGATTTTAATGGCTGCCGTAATGGCTCTTCAAAGATTTTACTATTGACCATTGCCCATTTACCTTTTCACCCATTCACGTATCTTTGCCGTATGGAACAATTACTGAAACAGATAGGTCAGCATAAAAAGGAGATTAATGCGTCTACAGCTGCAACAAAAGACGAATTGGAAGCATTTCGGATTAAATACCTCGGCACCAGGGGGTTGGTAAAAACCATCATGGGAGAAATGAAAAATGTGGCTACCGAAAACAAGCGCGAAGCCGGACAATTGCTCAATGAGTTTAAAATATTTACTGAAGCAAAATTTGAGGAACTCAAATCCACGCTCGGCGGCGATGCTGTAGAAGAAGCCGGCACCATCGATTACACACTTCCGGGCGATGAGTTGCCTTTGGGAACGCGTCATCCGATCAGCATCGTGCAAAACAAGATAATGAGCATTTTTCAAACGCTTGGGTTTGCGGTGGCCGAAGGTCCTGAAATTGAAGACGACTGGCACAATTTCTCTGCATTGAATCTTCCGGAAAATCATCCGGCGCGCGATATGCAGGATACCTTTTACCTCAATGAAAATCCTGCCTGGCTGCTGCGTACGCATACCAGCAGTGTTCAGATACGCGAAATGCAGAAAGGCAAGCTGCCATTGCGCATTATTTGCCCCGGAAGAGTGTATCGCAATGA
Source organism: Chitinophagales bacterium (assembly GCA_015655125.1). Lineage (GTDB taxonomy): Bacteria > Bacteroidota > Bacteroidia > Chitinophagales > Chitinophagaceae > Ferruginibacter. The sequence goes on from JAATFP010000077.1 coordinate 50,575, forward strand.
AACGATCAGCGCCCGCGCACATTGTTTCTTTAACCAGGTGGAAGGATTGTACATTGCGGAAAATGTTTCATTTGCCGATCTGAAACAAACGCTGTATTTCTTTGTGCAGGAAATGTTCGGGCAGGATGTGAAAGTGCGTTTTCGCCCCTCTTATTTTCCGTTTACAGAACCAAGCGCGGAAATGGACATCAGTTGCCTCATCTGCGGTGGCAGCGGTTGCAGCGTTTGCAAAAAAACCGGCTGGGTGGAAATTCTCGGTTGTGGAATGGTACATCCGAAAGTGCTGGACAATTGCGGTATCGACTCAAATAAATATACAGGTTTTGCTTTCGGTATGGGCGTTGAAAGGATCGCCATGTTGAACTACCAGATTAAAGATCTTCGCTTATTCAGCGAAAACGATACACGCTTCTTAAGCCAGTTTAAAGCAGCTTTTTAAGTGAATCGTCAATGGTGAAATATTCAAAGAGCAAATCGCTGTTCTCACTACCAGCTACTTAAAAGCTCATTTTTCCCCAGGGGAAAGTGAGCTTTTAAGTATTATACACAAACCTATAACCTATATGCCATATACCGTGTGGATTTCCCGGTTGATCATTCACTCCCCACTATTTTGGCACCATAATTGAAAATTCTTCGTCTGTACAAGTAAACCATCAAAAAATGAAAAAACTGCAACTGCTTTTCAGCTTCTTATTTATCGCTGTAATTTTTGTATCATGTTCTACGTCAAAAGAAGCGCGTACGCAACGCAGAATTATCGACGGCAACTGGCAATTACAAACTGTAATAACAGAAGGTATTACCGGAAAAATAAAGGCCCAGGTATTTAACGAAGAAGATTTTAATTGTTTCGTTGGAAGCGCATGGCATTTTAATAACAACAATAGCCTGGGTTATTACAATATTTCCCAAAATGCGGGCGAATGCGTGGCTATTAAAAGAGATTTTCGCTGGTCAATTGACGAAACAACGACGCCTAAATTATTTCAATTCAAAAGACTGGATACAAAATTGAAGGATCTCGACGAAGGCGGCGGATTCAAATTCACTATCGTACAACTAAGCGATCAGGCCATGCAATTGAGGAGTGACATTACTTTCGAAGGCAAGCCAGCTTCTTTTATTTACAATTTTGTGAGAACGAAATGACATCAATGCTTTGTCGGTCCGACAAACAAATCATCAGATCAAAAAAACTAAACTTAAAATCATGAAACGTTTATTCAATTATATGCTTTTGCCGGTTGCGGCAACATTGTTTTTCGGCACCGGTTGCGAAACAGTAAAGAAATCCAGCAACCAGGACAAGGGCGTGGCTGTAGGAGCCACCGGCGGTGCGGTAATTGGCGGTATCCTGGGAAATAATATAGGAAAAGGGAAAAATACTGCACTTGGCGCCATCCTCGGTGCTGCGATTGGCGGTGTAGCAGGCGGGCTGATCGGAAATAAAATGGACAAACAGGCCGAAAGGATCAAAACCGAAATTCCGGGCGCCAAAGTAGAACGCGTAGGGGAAGGCATTAATGTGACGTTTGATGAGAATAACCCTGATGGAAGCAAAGCCGGCGTTTACTTCGCTACCGATAAATACGATATTTCGGCCAATTCCAAACTGGCGCTGGACAAACTGGTGAAGATATTCAACGAATATCCTGAAACGAACATTCTTGTTGAAGGACATACGGATGACGTGGGAACCGATGCTTACAATATGACGCTTTCCGAAAAAAGAGCGAATGCTGTAGGTGATTATCTGAAAGCAGATGGCATTGCGGCATCAAGATTGTCGATCAAATGGTACGGCGAATCACAACCAAAAGTTGAAAACAACAGCGATGCAAACCGTGCACTCAACCGTCGTGTGGAATTTGCCGTAACGGCAAATGATAAGATGAAGAATGATGCGAAGGTGGAAGCCGATAAACAGTAGATCTTACTTCGCAAAATTTTGAACCACGAAGACACAACGATACAAAGGTTCACAAAGAAAATAAAGGGTTGCTTTTTTAGCAACCCTTTATTTATTTAAAAACTTTGTGCATCTTCTTCACTTCGCGACTTCGTGGTTCAAAAATCGTAATTTTATGCCATGATAAAAAAGATATGCGTCGTAGGCGCCGGCACCATGGGAAGCGGCATCGCTTTATCCGCGGCACAGGCGGGCTACACGGTGGTGTTGTTCGACATCAGCGACAAAGTGGTAGACAATGCGAAGTTGCTCGTTGGGAAAAATCTTGATTTTCTGGTTTCAAAAGAAAAAATTTCGGCTGCAGAAAAAACGGTGATCGAACAGCGTTTTTTATTTACCACTAACTCTGACGAATGTGTGGCCGATGTGATCATCGAAGCCATCATCGAAAAGCTGGAAGCGAAAGAGCAGTTATTTCAAAAACTCGCGCTCATCAATTCTGCCGAAGCAATTTTTGCCAGCAATACTTCTTCCCTCTCCATTACATCTATTCAAAAAAATATTCCCAATCCCTCACGGGTTGCCGGAATGCATTTTTTTAATCCGGCCAACATCATGAAACTCGTAGAAGTGGTGAAAGGCGAATCGACAACAGATGCCGTTGCGCAAACGATCGTCGATCTTTGCATTGCAATGAATAAAACGCCGGTGCTTTGTAACGATGCGCCGGGTTTTATCGTCAACCGCGTGGCGCGCCATTATTATCTCGAAGCAATGTATCTTGTGGAAAACAAAATTGCCACGATTGAAAATGTAGATGTAGCCATGGAAGCGGCTGGTTTTAAAATGGGACCGTTCAAATTGATGGACCTGATAGGGATGGATATCAATTTTGCCGTATCTGAATCCATTTACGCAGCATTTGATAATGCGGAAAGATTTCGCCCTTCGGCGATACAGAAAGGGAAAGTGGAGAAAGGAGAATTGGGAAAAAAAACGGGGCTTGGATTCTATAAATACTCGTAAGGCTTAAAGTTGAAGATAATCGTCAACTTTCAAACCATCAACTTTCAACCTCATGATTTTAGTAACCGGCGGCGCAGGGCTTTTAGGAACGGCATTGATTGAACAATTATTGGCCGAAGGCAAAACTATCAGAGCGATTTTCAACAAAACGCCGCTGCCGGATTTTCATCACCATAATTTCATGCAGGTCCGGGCAAACATTCTGGATGTAATTGCATTGGAAGAAGCCATGACGGGAGTGGATGAAATATATCATTGCGCCGGTCTCGTGTCTTTTTCTCCGAAAGACGAACAGCTGCTTTACAAAATAAATGTAGAAGGAACGGCCAATGTGGTGAATGCTGCATTGAATGCAGGAGTAAGAAAGATCATACATGTAAGTTCTGTGGCCGCGCTTGGAAGAATACGCGAGGGGCAGACGATCGATGAAACAATGCAGTGGTCGGCAGATACAAGCAATAGTAAATACGGACACAGTAAATACCTTGGCGAAATGGAAGTATGGCGCGGCATCGCAGAAGGATTGGATGCCGTAGTGGTGAACCCGGTGATCATTTTAGGCACCGCAAACTGGAACGAGGGTTCTACAAAAATCTTTCGTTCGGTATACGAGGAGTTTCCTTATTATACCGAAGGCGTGACAGGTTTTGTAGATGTACGCGACGTAGCAAAAGCGATGATCCTGCTTATGCAAAGCGAAGTGTCGGGTGAGCGCTTCATCGTCAGCGCAGAAAATTCCACCTACCGAAATATTTTCCACCTCATCGCAAGGGCCTTCGGTAAAAAGCCGCCACACAAAAAAGTGACGCCACTCATGGCGAAATTATTCTGGAGGTTGCAGGCATTCAAAAGTCTGTTTACAGGCGCTTCTCCATTGATAACAAAAGAAACCACCAAAACTGCATTGGCGAAAGTTTACTTTGACAACAGTAAGTTATTAAAAACGTTCCCTGCATTCAGCTACCGATCACTGGAAGAAACGGTGTCTTTTACAGCGAAAGCATTGCAACAAAAGATTAACAAGCAATAGTTTAATTTCGGCTGATAAAATTCAATACGCAACGATGAAATTAATTATTTCTTTCCTGCTGCTTTTCTCTACTGGCATGATTGCCCGAGCGCAAACTTCTTACTACGTTACCGGAAAAGTGGTCAATCAGGTATCCGGCCAGCCAATGCAAGGCGCTTCTGTTTTTGCACAAAATACCACGTTTGGTACCGCAACAGATGCCGATGGTAATTTCAAGCTGTACCTGCCAAATGGCGGTTATGACCTGGTGGTAACTTTCACCGGCTACAACACCGAAAGCCGCCGCGTTACCACTGCTGACCAGGAAACAAGGGACATCGTTTTTCAATTGAAGCTGCGGGAGAAAGAAATGACGGACATAATGATCATTGCTTCTTCCGAAGTAAAAGATGGCTGGGAAAAATATGGTAATTTTTTCACGGAGCAATTCATCGGTAAGACCGACAACAGCAAAAATTGCACACTTAAAAACCCCGATGTTTTACATTTCTTTTTTTCAAAAAGAAAGAACAGGTTGAAAGTAACTGCTGCGGAACCACTGGTGATTGAAAACAAGGCGCTCGGGTATACGATCAAATATGCGCTGGACTCTTTCACCCATGAATATGCAACCGAAGTGAGCCTGTATACCGGCTATCCTTTGTTTGAAGAAATTATTCCTGCTGATGATCACCAGAAAACGCAATGGGCAACTGCGCGCCAGGCTGCGTATCGCGGATCTATTTTGCATTTCATGCGAAGCGTATACAACAAGTCTTTGAAGAGTGAAGGGTTTGAAGTTCAGTTTCTGGTAAAGAGCAACAATGTGGAATCTGCCGTAAAACTTGCCGATGTGTATGGGGCGCTTAATTATAAAAAAGACGACAGCACGAACATCGTGGAAGTTCGCCCGAATCAACTTGATATCGGGGTATTATATACAAGGGAAAAACCTGCCGCAGGCTATATCCGCGACAATGAAGATCAACCGAAAGAATTTCAATTCTCACAACTGACCTTTCAGCCGAACGAGCATATCACTATCGAACAGAACGGATATTATTATGAGCAAAATGATCTGACGATCAGTGAATATTGGACCTGGGACAAGGTGGCTGATTTGCTGCCGTATGATTATTTGCCTTAGGCAATTATAGGATTAAAATTAATTCTTAATTGTTTTTCATCACCTTTGCCCATAGTTCCGGAATTCGTTTTATCCAAACCAGTTCCCGTTTTGCCACACCCGCATCCTGGGCGGGCGCACCCCAATAAGTTTTATTTCCTTCGAGGCTGCCGCCCACACCCGAACGGGCGAGCAACACGGCATTGGCGCCGATGGTAAGGGTTTTGTTTACCACAACATTGCCCCACATTGTTACGCCGTCTTCAATTGTTACCGCGCCGGCAATTGCAACACATGCAGCGAATAAGCAATTTTTTCCAATGACGGTATCATGTCCGATATGAATAAGGTTGTCGAGTTTTGTACCCGAGCCAATACGAGTGTCGTGGCTCACACCACGATCGATGGTGCAATTGCAGCCGATCTCAACATAGTCGTCTATCACTACCCGGCCGCAACTTGGCATTTGTTGGTACCATAGTTCCCGGTCTTTTTTTGTGTTGTAATAAAATGCATCTCCGCCGATCACGGTGCCGGGAAAGATGTGTACGTTGTCTCCGACCACGCAATGATCCATGATGGAAACATTGGGATGGATGATACAATTTTTTCCGATAACAACGTGGTTGCCGATGAAGGCAGAGGGATAAATGAAAGTTCCTTCGCCGATCATTGCGCTGTCGCTGATCATTCTTGATGACGGTTCAAACGGCCGGAAATATTGTACGATCTTGCTGTATGCCCCGAAAGGATTGTCTACGAGCAACAGTGCTTTGCCATCCGGAACAGAGGTTTCTTTGTTGATGATGATGAAGGTTGCTGCGCTGCTGATACACTTTTCATAATATTTCGGATGATCTACAAATACGACGTCGCCCGGTTCAACCTTGTGCAATTCGTTGATGCCGGTTGCACTGCCCTTGTCGTTACCAATAATTTTTGCCCCGATAAATTCGGCCAGCCATTGCACAGCTACCGGTGATGGAAATTGCATATCGATTTTTTTTCAAAGGTAAGGAGAAGTAAGTACGCGCCTCAGGGTACGCACATTATTTTGAATTGGCGCATTATTAAATGTCATGATGCTTAGGCCACAGATGCAGTAATCGAAACCCGCATCATTGTTTTTTTTCATTGCGGGCTATGAAATGATCTTCTGAAACTTATGCGAAGTAAGTTGAGATAGGCTCGCTTCGTTCGCAATCACCACGCACGAATGATTTTGGGTGCGTTTCTAAAAAAATATTTACGATAAAAACGGGTAGTATTTTGATGAAATTCTGTACCGGCCAGAAGAAATATTTTCATCATTGCAATAAAAATAAAATGCAGGTAAAAAATATTGTTCCTTTGAAACACTTGTATTCATCAATGTTTCAAAGGAATGGTTAAATACGTTTTCTGTTTTTTGTTTTTTCTGTCGAAAATTTTTTTCATCAGCATTGTATTTTTTACCCGGCTATTATCCACAGCACAAAATAAAATGTGAATAAAATAGTTGAAAATATTTTTTATGTTAGCGAAAATTATTTTTAATATTGTGTAGGGATTTACTATCCCGTACTTACTAACCCATCTATATAATAAGGCTCGGCTCGAAACGCTGAGCTTTTTTAATGCGGTTAGGTCCGGCAGATTTCGCAGTTTTATTTTTTAAGAATACCGATTTTCAGTTGAAGTAAAAAAAATTGCGAAGCAATGCTGATCTGGGTAATATCCGAATCACTCTGCGGAACAGAGAGAGAGAGAGAAATCTGCGATCCTGCCTTTAAAAATTGCGAAGCAATTAAAAATCTGCAATTAATTGCTGTTATCTTATCTTGCAAATAAATAAATTCGGTTATGCTTAAATCAATGACAGGCTTTGGACGTGCAGAGCAAACGGTAGGTGAAAAAACTTTCCTGGTAGAGGTGAAGGCTTTGAATGGAAAGCAATTTGAACTGCAGGTAAAATTACCACCATTATTAAAGTCGTACGAATTTGATATCCGGAACATCCTCCAGGAAAATCTTGTTCGCGGAACAGTTGATTGTTATATCAACATCAAGCAAAACGGTACCACCAAACCGGTAACTATCAACACCGAGTTGATCAAAGCATATTATACACAGATAAGTGAACTGGCTGGCGAGCTCAATATTGATACCAATTCTGTATTGAGTGCTTTGCTCCGCTTGCCCGAAGTGGTATCGCCGGCGAATGAATTGCTGGATGAAAATGACTTCAGACAATTTTCCGTGGTGTTGCAAAATGCGATCAGGGAATTAAATACCCATCGTATCAACGAAGGTCTTTCGTTGGAAAAAGATCTTCTGGAAAGAATTGCCAACATCAATGCGCAGGAGGAAGCGATCCTTGCCCTGGAACCCAATCGTAAAAAAAGGATCAAAGACGAAATATTGCAGTTGCTGGAAGAAAACGTGGGAAAGGAAAATATCGACAACAACCGCATGGAACAGGAATTGATCTATTACATGGAAAAGATCGACATCCACGAAGAGCAGATAAGATTGAAACAACATTGCGAATATTTCCGCGAGATCATGAACGGCGATGAAGAAGGAAAAGGCAAGAAGCTTTCATTTGTATTGCAGGAAATTGGCCGGGAAATAAATACTACCGGCAGCAAGGCCTACGATGCCGATATCCAGAAATGTGTTGTGAAAATGAAAGACGAACTGGAAAAAGCAAAGGAACAGGTATTGAATGTTTTGTGATAATAGTTGCGGGTAGCGGGTTTTCAATCGTACGCGATTTGGCAGGTATATGACCCGTGATTCACCACCCGCAACCAGTACCGTAACTCGAAACCCGCAATTCTCAATATGTATTCAAAGATTTGTAAATGGCACTTCATCATTGGTTGCATCATCGTTACCGGTTTTTGTTCGTGCCGGCAATTGGATGTTTTTGAAAAAAATGCAACGATCCCCGGTTATAACTGGAAAGCGGATCAACCGGCAACCGGAAGTTTTTTTATTTCCGATACATCGGCGCGTTATAATATATATATAGTATTGCGCCATACGGATGCCTATCAATATAATAATATATGGTTGCAGATCGGCTGGCAGGCTCCAGGTGATACCTTGTACACCCAAAAAATAGATCTTTCGCTGGGAAGCGATGCCGGTGGCTGGGAAGGCGCGGGCATGAATGACATCTGGGAGGTACGTAAGCTGATCAGGAGCGATGTGCTTGGAAGAACCGGGGAATATAAATTCACCATCAGTCAACTGATGCGCGAAAACCCGTTGCCAAATGTGATGAGTGCCGGACTGCGCGTGGAAAAGCAGCCGTAAACTGTTATCGCGAGGCACGAAGCGATCTCATGACGTTTACGGAATACAAGTTGAGATTGCTTCGTGCATCGCAATGAGGACTAAAGTATCTCACAAAATCTGTGAAATCAGTGGCGAAAATCTGTGTTTCCAAAACATTTCCCTATTTTGCAGCCTGTCCGTTGAAAAAGCATTGTAAACATATCAAAACACCCATTAAACTAAGAAAATAAGTGAATCGTATCATCCTTACTTTGGTTATTGCATTGGCGCTTTCGCAAACTTCACGGGCGCAATCATATGAATATGTACAGCAAGGTGAATTTGGCGTAACCTTTGGAGCCGCGCATTACTTCGGTGATCTGAATACCAGGGCAAGCCTGAAAAGGCCCAAACCTGCACTGGGACTGTTTTACAGGAAACAATTCGGTAATTATATCGGGCTTCGCCTGGCGGGCCGCTTCGCTCAACTTGGTTTCAGCGACACTTATAGCAAAAACGAATACCAGCAACTTCGTAACCTTAGTTTCAATACTAATATCTGGGAACTTGCGCTGCAGGGCGATTTTAACTTTTTCAAATTCGTACCAGGAGACCCCAACTATGCCTTCACTCCTTATATAACGCTGGGTGTGGGTGTTTTCAGTTACGATCCTTACGCCTACCTCAATGGTGAGAAGAATTTTCTTCGTCCACTTGGCACCGAGGGCCAGAACATTGGCTATCTTGGGAGAAAGCCGTATGGTACCACCTCTTTCTGTATTCCGTTCGGAGTGGGTTTGAAATATAATATCAGCCCGAAATTTAACCTGTCTTTTGAAGTTTCCCACCGTTTTACAGGAACCGATTATATAGATGATGTAAGCACTACTTATGCAGGTGTGGATAAATTCGCCAACGATCCGATCGCAGCACAGTTACAGGACCGCAGCTATGAGACCCAGCCTAATAACGTATTGGGTGTGGAAGGGCGCCAGCGCGGTTTTGCCAAACAAAAGGATCAGTACATTATTGCGGAAGTGGGCATTTCCTTCAACCTAAGTAGCTATCGTTGTCCTACTCCATAAATAAATAAGCGATAAGAAATTTAAAATAAGGAATGAGAATAGGGGAGCTTGTTAATTCAGGCTCCCTGTTTTTCTTTGTCATATCGTGGTTTAAGTTTCTTATTCCTTATTTCCTGTGGCTCCCCTTTAAAATTATCGGTAAAAAAAATTACGGAAACGTAAGCTTAGCAACGATTTCCGCTAAATTTCCCTACTTTTGCGGCCTTGTTGCGCTGGCGCGCGCGGCGCTATATTTTTTAATCGCTATGAGTTTACTGGAAAAAATCAATAAGCAACGCTTGCCGAAGCATATAGCCATCATCATGGATGGTAATGGCCGCTGGGCACAGGAGCAGGGAGAGGACCGGCTTTTTGGTCACCTTAACGGCGTGGAAAGCGTGCGCGACATTGTGGAAGGTGCGGCAGAACTCGGCATCGGCTATCTTACGCTATATGCATTCAGCACCGAAAACTGGGATCGGCCCGAAGACGAGGTAAGCGGTCTGATGGAGATCCTTGTGGATACGATCCGAAAGGAAGTTCCAACGCTCAACAAAAATAATATCCGCCTTCATGTAATAGGAGATACCGAAATGCTACCGCAAAATGCACGCAAAGAACTGGAGGAAGCATTGGCGGAAACCAGCAACAACACCGGGCTTAACCTCATCATGGCTTTAAGCTACAGCAGCAGGTGGGAACTGCTGGCGGCAGTAAAAAAAATCGCGTTGGCCGTACAGCAGCAGCAGCTCCACCCCGAAGCGATCACTGATGAGACCATCCGGCAAAACCTCGCTACCAGCAACTTTCCGGATCCTGAACTTATGATCAGAACGAGTGGTGAGTTCCGGATCAGCAATTTTCTTTTATATCAGCTGGCGTATGCCGAACTGTATTTTACCAACACATTGTGGCCAGACTTCCGCAAAGAAAATCTCCATGAAGCGATCATCGATTTTCAGCAGCGGGAACGGAGGTTTGGCAAAACAGGCGCGCAGATAAAACAGCAATAAATCATCACATTATACAACCAAAATGAAAATCAGCAAAGCTTGCAGCGAAAGCAATCTATGATAAGTCATTTAACAAATAGTTTTCATTAATGGGCTTAATTTGCCGCTCGTAAAATACTTTTGATGCAACGGATCTACCAGAACGCGCTTATTATTACAATCTTTACTCTTATCAGTCAGCAGCTTTCCGCGCAGGTGGATTCAAATGGTGTGTCTGTAAACCCTGCTTTACAGGGTATCTATGAGTCAAAAACTCCAAAATCATACACTATCGCGGGCATTACCGTTACCGGTACAAAGTCGTACGATCAAAACCTGATCATCTCCATTTCCGGACTTGCAAAAGGCGATGTGGTGCAGATTCCTGGAACAGATGTTTTCAGTAAAGCCATTTCAAAATTGTGGAAACAGAATCTCGTTGCCGATGTGCAGATTTATCTTACAAAACTGGAAGAAAATAACCAGTTGTTTGTTGAGATCGCATTAACAGAAAGACCGCGCCTGGCGCGCTTTGAATTTGTGGGCGTTAAAAAAGGGGAAAAAGATGATCTCAAAACAAAATCACAATTAGCGCAGGACAGGGTAGTGACAGAAGATATGAAATTAAGCGCCGTGGAAAATATCCGTAAGTTTTATGCAGATAAAGGCTACAGAAATGTAACCATCGATGTAAAGGAAGAACCTGCGGCAAATGGTACCAATTCTATAGCCCTTACATTTTACATCAATAAAGGCAACAAGGTAAAAGTAAATTCCATCAACTTTACCGACAACGCTTCCATTGAAGATAGTAAGTTGAAAAAACAAATGAAGGGTACGAAAGAAATGACGCGCCTTACGTTGTTCCCGGAAAGAGTTGTAAGTCCTTATGCAGATACTGCACATTCGCTTACTTTCAGAGAGTACCTGAAAGAAGCGGCTTACCTGCGCCCTTCCCGCACGAAAGATTATATCGATCCTTACTTCCGGTTCAAATTGTTCAGCAATGCGAAATTTAATGAAAAGAAATATCTCGAAGACAAGGATAAAGTGGTTTCCTACTACAACTCGCGCGGTTTCCGTGATGCGGTGATTGTTGCAGACACTACGTTTTACGACAGGAAGGGAAATATCAACGTTGATATAAAAGTATCTGAAGGGCATAAATATTATTTCGGTAATATCGTCTGGAAAGGGAACACAAAATATTCCGATTCGGTGTTAAATCTTTTTCTTGGTATAGCCAAGGGCGATCCGTACAACGTGGAAACATTGAACAGGAGATTGGGTAAGGAAATGTCTGCCGAAGGCGGCGATATCGGAAGCTTGTACCAGGATGACGGTTACCTGTTCTTCCGTGTGGATCCGGTAGAGACTGCTGTGTACAACGACACCATCGATTATGAGATCCGCATCACCGAAGGGCCGCAGGCCACTTATGGAAAGATCACAGTTTCCGGTAATGATAAAACGAAGGATTATGTAATTTTGCGTGAGATGCGTACAATACCGGGTGAAAAATTCAGCCGCCAGGATATTATCCGCACACAAAGGGAACTTGGTCAGCTCGGCTTTTTGAATCCTGAAAAAACAAACCCGAATGTGGTGCCTAATTCCGATAACGGAACGGTAGACATCAACTGGCAGGTGGAGGAAAAATCCGCCGATCAGCTGGAACTATCCGCAGGTTTTGGTGGTGGTATCGGACTCACGGGAACCTTGGGCGTTACTTTTAATAACTTCTCTTTAAAAAATATCGGTAAATCATCCAGTTGGGATCCGTTGCCAACCGGCGACGGTCAAAAGCTGAGTGCGCGTGTGCAGTCCAATGGTAAAGCGTATCGTTCGTACAGTTTCTCTTTCACTGAGCCATGGCTCGGCGGTAAAAAGCGCAACTCGTTTTCTGTAAGTTATTTTAATACGAAATATTCAAACTCTTACGATGCTTACGGAAGCTATTGCCGCTCGTGCGGTGATACTTCTTACGTAAAAACGGTAGGCTTCGGTGTATCATTGGGTAAGCAACTGAAATGGCCGGATGATTATTTCAATCTTATATACTCCCTGAACGTTCAGCAATATCAATTGAAGAACTACGCGGTGAGCGGGTTCAATGGCATTACAAATGGTAATTCAACGAACATCAGTGCGAAGATCACCTTGTTGCGTAATTCGGCGGGTCCTAATCCGATCTTTCCCACAAGTGGTTCCAACTTTATGTTGAGCGGCCAGTTCACACTTCCATATTCATTGCTGGGTATCACGGAACCTGCAGATAACCAGTATAAATTTCCGGAATTTCACAAATGGCGCTTCAACGGCGAATGGTATGTTCCTATCGGAAGGGCGACCGGTGCGGACAAGAACAAGCAGTTCATCCTGAAAGCTGCGGCGAAATATGGTTTTATAGGAAAATACAACAGCAAGCTACAGGTATCGCCGTTTGAACGTTTCCAATTGGGTGATGCCGGTTTGAGTAACACGCAGGCGTTGCTTGGCTACGATATCATTGCGCATCGCGGTTACCCGATTTACAGCAGTTCGGATCCGAAAGTGAATCCTGACGGTATCAGCCCGACGGAATATTTCACTATCTTCAATAAATACACGATGGAGTTGCGTTATCCTTTCAGTACCAATGCGAGCAGCACCATTTATGGGCTTGCCTTCTTTGAAGCTGCCAATGGATGGTACAGTTTTAAGGATTACAATCCGTTCAAGTTGCGCAGGTCTGCAGGGTTGGGGATGCGTTTCTTCCTGCCGATGTTTGGGTTGCTCGGATTTGACTACGGCGTGGGCTTCGACCGGTACAATTCAACATCGGGTTTGAAAGGAGCGGCTAAGTTTACATTCATGCTTGGTCAGGAACCGGAATAGTTAGTTTAGAGATTAGTCGCTTCGCTTGTCGAAGGTCTTCAACAAGCCCAGGCTGACAGAAGAAATAGTAAAGTGATAGTTTTTTCTTTTATTTGTAAAAAATAATCCGAAGATGAAAAAAATATTATTGATTGCTTCCTTCTTTATGCTCGCAGCATTTGCGGGTAATGCGCAACGTTATGCGGTGATCGATTCTAAATATATTTTAGAAAAAATTCCGGAATACAAAGAGTCACAAACAAAACTTGATCAGTTCAGCCAGCTCTGGCAACAGGAGATCGATCAGAAGCAAACTGCTTTGGATAAAATGTATAAAGACTATGATGCGGAACAGGTGATGCTGCCGGATAATCTTAAAAAGAAAAGAGAAGACGAATTGTACAATAAAGAGAAAGAATTGCGCGACCTGCAGCGGAAGCGTTTCGGATTTGAAGGCGATCTTTTTAAGAAGCGCCAGGAGTTGATAAAGCCAATACAGGACAGAGTTTACAATGCCGTTCAGAAGCTGGCTGTGGAAAAACAATATGATTTTATATTAGATAAAAGTGAAGGAATTACCGTTATCTTTGCCGACCCTAAACTTGATAAGAGTGATGATATCCTCAAAAACCTGGGTGTTAAATAAATGGTAATCGGGGATGGGGAGAGCAGCGTTGGTTGTAATATTATACACTAGTAATATCAATAAATCGAAAACAATTAAACATTAAAATGAAAAAATTTATCGTAGCAGGTGTGATGGCATTAGGAATCTTTAATGCATCTGCGCAACAAAAAATCGGGTACATTAATACCGACGAATTGATTGGCGTGATGCCGGAAGCAACGCAGGCCGATGCAAAACTGAAAGAATACCAGGCATCTCTCGCACAGCAGGGGCAGGATCTGATGGCTCAGTTTACCGCTAAGGATAGTGCTTTCACAAAGGATTCCGTAAAAATGACTCCAAGCATGAAAGAGATCAAAAGACAAGAGCTGATCACTTTGTACCAGCAGGTAGCAGGCTGGCAGCAGCAGGGCCAGGAAATGTACCAGGCTAAGGCGCAGGAAATGATCCAGCCTTTGCGGGAAAAAGCTTTTGATGCGATCAAAAATGTAGCAAAAGAAAACGGGTACGCTTATATCCTTGATAACAATGCAGTGTTGGTAGGCCCTCCGGGCGACGATGTATTGCCATTGGTAAAAAAGAAATTGGGTATCACTGCTCCGGCAGCGAAGCCGGCAACTACTCCGGTGAAAAAACCGTAATAAACTTACTTTATAAAGGCCTCTCGGGAAACTGAGGGGCGTTTTTAATTCAGATATTTTACCGCAGCTGCGCAGATAAATTTATCTGCATCTGCGGCAAAATATTACCGTTACCAAAACACTTCTGTGAGCCTGGGCTTTATAACGTTATCTATTCTATTTTTGCAATTCAACATAGTTTATGCATACTTCTCCCATCGGCGTTTTCGATTCCGGCTACGGCGGCCTTACCGTTTTAAAAGAAATGGAGGCATTGCTGCCGCAATACGACTATCTCTATATGGGCGACAACGCGCGCGCGCCTTATGGTTCGCGGAGCTTTGATACGGTGTATGAATATACTCTGGAAGCCGTGAAATGGTTCTTTGAGAAAGGTTGCACCCTCGTGATATTAGCTTGTAATACGGCTTCCGCAAAAGCATTGCGCAGTATCCAGCAAAAAGACCTGCCGACTTTGGCACCGCAAAAACGAGTGCTGGGCGTTATCCGGCCAACGGCCGAAGTGATCGGTGATTTTACAAAAAGCGAACATGTGGGCGTGCTGGGAACGTTGGGGACGGTCAATTCGCAATCATATTTACTGGAAATTGAAAAGTTTTTTCCAAACGTGGTCGTGAGCCAGGAAGCCTGCACGGAATGGGTGGATATGGTAGAAAAAAACAACATGCACACGCCGGAAGCGAATATGGCTGTGAAGCAGCACATCGATGCCATTTTGCAAAAAGACGAGGCGATTGACACGCTGTTGCTGGCTTGTACACATTATCCGCTGTTGATAGAAAAGATCAGGCAGTTTACGCCGGAAAACATGAACATCATTTCGCAGGGCGAAATAGTGGCAAAAAGTCTTCAAACCTATCTTCAGCTTCACCCGGAAATAGAAGAAAGATGCAGCAAAGGCGGTCATATGCAGTTTTATACTACCGGCAGTACGGAAGATTTTGATATTCACGCTGCCAGTTTCTACGGCAAGCCCGTCATTTCCAAACATTTAAGTTTGTAAACCAACCGAAAACGCGCATACTTTATAAATTTTTCACCTTCCACTATTCACTATTCACTGTTTTCCCTTACCTTTGCCGTCCTTTCACAAGAAGCGGGGATGGTGCCCTGCTGCTGAAATACCGTTAACAATATTTGTAAAAGGAAAAATTTAATAAAATGCCGGGAAAAAAAAGAACCTACCAACCTCATAAACGTCGCAGAAAATCAGTGCATGGTTTTCGTCAGCGCATGGAAACTGCTAATGGCCGTAAGGTATTGGCAAGTCGCAGAGCAAAAGGACGTCATCGTCTGACTGTTTCTGATGAGCATGGTTCAAAGAAATAGACAATCGTTTGCCGCAAGGCAGATCAATGCATACAAGCCTTCCTTATTTTTGGAGGGCTTTTTTATTTTTTGTCACGCAAAGGCGCAAAGGATCGCAAAAGCACAAAATTTATAAAGGAACTATTAGTAATTTTAATTTCACGGAAAGACGCAAAGAATCGTAAAAACGAAGGAGTTTGGAAAAACGTAAATTTTTTGCGGCCTTCGCGAACCTTTGCGCCTCCGCGCGAAAAAAACATGACTTCAACGCCACGATATTTCCTCCGCAAAGCAGATAAGCTCAAGAGCCGTAAAGCCATTGATGCCGTTTTCCGCAAGGGAAAAAGTTTTTCTATCTTTCCGTTTAAAGTTTTGTGGATCGATGCTAACAATCAACATGCATTGCAGGCCGGCGTTGGCGTGAGTAGCAGAAATTTCAAACGCGCCGTGGACCGCAACCGCATCAAACGGCTCATGCGCGATGCGTACCGTTTGCAAAAGAATGAGCTGCAGTCGCAACTTGTTGCCGCCGATAAAAGCATCAACGTATTTATTTTGTATGTGGGCAAAGAGTTGCCGGAATATGAACTCGTATTTGAAAAATTTACAACGATCCTGAAAAGGCTGATAAAACTATCGAATGAAAACAGTGAAGTGGGTGCTTAGTCTGCCGTTTATAATATTGATCAAATTGTATCAATGGATCATTTCGCCGTTGCTGGGGCCGAAGTGCAGGTTTACGCCCACGTGCTCGCAATATGGATTGGAGGCGTTTAAAAAATATGGTCCGATTAAAGGATTGTATTTAACGGCGAGAAGGGTGGTAAGGTGTCATCCGTGGGGTGGGCATGGGTATGATCCGGTACCGTGATGATGATTTAGATTGGAGCGGGGGTTTGATCGCAGATTTCTTTTTTCACCTTCGGTGAATTGATTAAGGGATTACGCAGATTGGATCCCGCTGCGCGGGATGATTAAAGCGGAGGTTGATTGGAATGACGGAAATGAATCCGGTTTTTTAAATTCATAACAATCATTTCAATCAAATAAAATCAAAGTTCAGACAAAGTTCTGCCGCAGGCAGAACAAAACATACAAATATGAAACAAACAACGCTTTTACTTGTCGCGTTTTTATTTGCATCTGCAAATGTATTTTCCCAAACAACAGACAACGTTGATTACAACGTGTGGAGCATCCAGCCGGACAGCATTTACATCGTTTTTGCAAAAAAAGCGTATGTGCGTTCTGATGCAGGCGTGAGCAACCCATTGATCGATTCGTTGGCCGCAGGCGAAAAAATTATTGCGAAAGAGCAAACAAAAAGATTCGAGACCGTACGCAATATTTATGCACCATGGGTAAAGATATCTTACACAAAAGACGGTGCGCAAAAAGAAGGGTATATGTGGCTCGGCTCGGTGGCGATAAAAAATACATGGGCCGGCAACACCAACTTTTTATTTGGCATCGACCGTTTGGAAAAAGAAAAAGATGCCTCCGATCCAACATCGACCTATATTAAATATGTGATGCAGGTAAAAGCTGTTGCGGATTCGGTGATCGATCAAAAAGAATGGAAGATCGATGCCGGCGAAGCGGCCACTTACATGGATATGATGATGCTCGGCGATACAAAATTGCAGAACCTTCAAAACGTAGTACGCATGCAGGCCGGCGGCGAAGCCTGCGGCATCCCCACAAATTATTTTTATTATGGCTGGACGGGTAAAAAGTTTTTACCCTTCCCGGGAAAATATAGTGTGGGCGACGCGGGGGTATTTTATCATTCTGAAACATTATTATTTCCGCACGAAAAAGGCGGGCAACCCAATAAGATCTTAAAACTTACTGAAGAGGAAGAAGTGTTGGAAGAGGCGACGGAGACGAAGAAAGAAAAGGTAAAAAGATCGAAGTCGAAGGAAGTGTATGTGTGGAATGGGGAGAAGGCGATCAAGCAATGATGATGTAGGATATTTTTATCGCAGATTTGTTTCTCGCCTGCGGCGAATTGATTAAGGGATTTCGCAGATTGGTTTCGCCTTCGGCGAAATTTGAACCACGGAGGCACAACGACACAAAGGTGCACGAAGTTTTAAAATAAAAATTTTCAATGGATTTCACCTTTGTGAAACTTTGTCCTGTCTCCGTGGTTCCGATATTTTGCGCAGCAAAATCCAATCTGCGTAATCCCTTTAATCAAATCCACCGCCAGGTGGAAAAAGAAATCTGCGATCAAACCTCCGCTCCCATCTCCGCCATCAACATTAACAATCCCAATCTCCCCTTCATTCGTAAATTAGCGTATGAAAATCTTCAACATCTGCATGTGCTTTCTCATCATCGGATTATCTGCATGTGCGCAAAAATCAAATAAGGCCAATACGAGCATCGTGCCACCGGCCACCAATCTCGAAATCAAAAAAGATCCTTCCACCTGGAACACGCTTACGCCCGACGAAACCCGCGTGATCGTAGGCAAAGGCACCGAATATCCGGGCACCGGCGACCTGCTTAACAATACTCAAAAAGGAACTTATATCTGCAAGCGCTGCAATGCGCCGCTGTACAGATCGGAAACAAAATTTGACGCGCATTGCGGCTGGCCCGCTTTTGACGACGAGATCAAAGGCGCCGTAAAGCGCACGCCCGATCCGGATGGCGAGCGTACGGAAATCGATTGCGCCAACTGTGGTGCGCATCTGGGGCATGTGTTTTTGGGAGAAGGGCTGACGGCGAAGAATACGCGGCATTGTGTGAATTCTACGTCGATGCTGTTTGTCCCCGATAAATAATTTTCACGCAGCGTCGCAAAGAAAAATACAAAAGCCGCAGAATTAATTTTCTGCGGCTTTTTCTTTGCGACGCTGCGTGAAAATTATTTCGCGGCAGCGAAACGTTCAGCAACCTTACTCCAGTTCACCACATTCCAGAACGCAGCCAGATAATCCGGGCGCTTATTCTGATACTTCAAATAATACGCATGTTCCCACACATCCGCGCCTAAGATCGGCGTGCCTTTTACCTCGGCTACGTCCATCAGCGGATTGTCCTGGTTGGGCGTGCTGCTCACTTCCAGCTTACCATCTTTTACGTTGAGCCATGCCCAGCCGCTACCGAAGCGGGTGGTACCTGCTGCGTTGAATTTTGTTTTGAGTTCGTCAAGCGAACCGAAAGCCGCGTTGATCGCATCGGCCAATTCACCCGTAGGTGCGCCGCCTGCATTTGGGGCAAGGCTTTCCCAGAAGAAAGAGTGGTTCCAATGGCCGCCGCCATTGTTGCGCACTGCCGGGCTGATAGCGCCTGCATGCTTCACCAGTTCTTCAATGGTCTTGCCTTCGTGCTCCGTGCCGGCGATGGCTTTATTAAGATTGTCCACATAAGCCTGGTGGTGCTTATCGTGGTGGATGGTCATGGTTTCTTTATCGATATGTGGCTCCAATGCGTCGTATGCATACGGCAGAGCAGGTACTGTAAATGCCATAGTTTATTATTTTTTTAAGTGTAAAATGTTTGTAATGCAAAATTAAGGCCTGAGGGGGAGAAAGGAGGGGGATTTTTCGGATTGCGAAAGTGGGGGCTAAAAGCATTCTGATTTTATTCCACGCCTTTTATTTTCAAAGGAACTTGCCTGTATGTTTGGCATAAGATCTACAAACCAGGGAGGTAATAAACTGGCATTTATACCAGAATCAAATATTCGTCGAAAATGGTATGTTTATCCTTGATCAATTTTGGTTTATAAAAATAACCAAAACTGGATTTGCCCGCGCCATTTGATCCCATTATAACATACATATGAGGCATCTTTTATTTTAATAAAGATTGTATTTGTTTCTAATAAAATTTATTCTTTCAGCATCGAGTTCATCTACAATCTTAAATTCATTGTCAAGTTTAGAGATCGTTACAGTCTTAATTGATCCATCCGGATATTCAAGATAACATTGGTCCGGAGGTAATAAATTTGAATTGATCATGAAAGGTAGGCCCACGCTTAATTTTGTTACTCTAAGCATTTTTACTGCTTCAATTCCGGCTCTTTCAATTTGCTTTAACGTCATTTACTTTAATATTTTCTTTTGGAAGATAACTAAAAAGATTTTTTTAAAGAGCTATTAGGTTACACTAACGGTGTTCTTGTTGATTGTTTTTTAAGTGTAAAATATTTGTAATGTAAAATTGAAACTTGAGTGGGAGAAAGGAAGGGGGTTTTTCGGATTGCGGAAGTGGGGGTTATTTTAAAAAATTGTGAGATTAAAGCTTGAAACTTAAAAATTTAAAATTAGCCCTTGATTTCCTTAAATCTCTTTTTGATCGTCTTACTCAATTCAAGAATAACATCGTCAACCACATCTTTCATATTTATCTCTTTTGCAACTTTACTTGCGGACCCTATCAGATCCTTGTAGAAATTTGCATCACCAGTGAATCTTTCCCAAAATTCTTTACCCATATAAATTGTATACTCTTTTTCCAATTCTTTGATAAAGGAATTTTTTTCTGAGTGGTCTCCATATGTCAAACAAAAAACTAAGTCCGACAAATCGATTTTTAAATTATTCGTGCGCGCTAGATTCTTTACTCCTTTAAAATGTCCTTTAATTGTATCAACATCATCCTTGTTGATAGCGTTAGGGCCGGATTTTAACTGACAGTATTTTTTCCTACCATCTAATTGATCTATAAACTCAATATCAATTCCTTTAGTAATGGATCATCCATAGGCGCCGAGAACAGCAGTAATAAATGATTGCATATGCGTACCAAAAGACGTTGTTATTGATGTGCCCAAAACTCTCGGGTACACTAATACTTTAGCGAGAGAAGTCGGCGAGGTATTTCCTTCAAGATAGCTTGACAAATAAAATAATAGAAATGGATTTATATTGAATTCGGTTATATCAGTCAATTTCTCCGTATTCTTTTTATGACTTTCTATCAAGGTTCTTTTGAACCAATTTTTAAATTTTCTTAAAATATCTTTCTTTTCTTTTTCAGTCATATCGACTTATTTATCATTAATTGAATAAAGCATCAAATTTTTTCTCGAGTATACCCTCATCTTTTATTTGTTCAAAAATTGCCTTTATGTGCGCCATACTATTTTTATCATCACTAATAAAATCCCAAAACTCGTCCTCTACCCATGCTTCACTAACTGGCTCTAATGGCAAGCCATGACCAATAGTTTTAGACCAAAAATATTTTTTGTAGGGATTATAGGGAAATACAATTCTTGCAACAGCTGTTCCTTTTGGATATTGAGAGTGATAGTAAGCATACCAATGATAAATTTGGCGCAAATATTTCTTAAAATCACCAACATTAGGCTTCACTGTTTTTATATCAAAAAATAATCAACATCGTTTTTTGAAGCCAAATATCCACGCCATTCCCTTGAGGAGCCTTCTTGTATTTTTCTATCGGGTCGTCAATAAAAGTAGCGCAAGCTAATTTTATATTTTCTAAACTGGATTTTGCATCAAATCTGTTATTTCTGGCTTCTCTCGAATTTAAAACTTGTGATGGTGCGTCTTGAAGAACTGCGGGAATGTTAGTTGGGCATGGCAAATCTTTATTTATCACTTTAAAGACATTATCTTCAGCAATGGCCTTAGCTAACGGCTCCCACAACGTTTTGCCTAAAGATGTTTCTAGACCTCCAACCTTTGAGCGAATCTCACGTTCACGAGGAATAAGAAGGTCTAAAATCTGAAAATCTTTATCATTTTGTTTTTTGTCTAAATAAAAGGAGACACTTTTAATAATTACATCCTTAATTAATTGGGGCTTTATCGGCATGATTAAAGGGTTCGGTTGTTAGTAGAGATTTCACTAAGTTATATATAACGTTGGTAGAAACCGCATTCCCAAATTGTTTTTTTGCGAGCTTATCATCTCTATGTACGCAAAACCATTCTGGGAAGCCCTGTAACTTACCTGCTTCTTTCGAGGAAATAGATCGAAATTGTTTAGCTTTAATTATTTGACTTATGAAATTCTCTTTATATTCTAGCGGAGTCGTACCACTAACACTTTTTAGCGCTATTACATCTTTTGTTCCTGTAGCAGTGAGAGTCGAAAAAATATTTGAGTGCGGTAGATATATTCTATAAATTCCGTTAATCCCCGCAGAATTCTTTGAATTAACAAATGCGTAGCCTTCACCGCTTATATATTTTAATATTTTTTTTGATATAAGCCCCTCAAGTTCTTCCTTTTTTAAGGATGGAATAAGTCCAGTTAGATTTTTGAATGAAAGGGGATTGCCATCAGCTTTTCCATAAATTTTCTTTCTACGATTTTTTAAAATAGTCATACAGATTTCTTTCTCACGACTGGAAGTTCGAATTATGTCCCAAGAGTGAATAGTGGTGTGTCCATTTCGGGTATCGCAAAAAATAAAAAAATCATTTAATTCATTTACGTTTTGGAAACGATTTCTTCCCATTGGGATTTTATCCCCAAAAAGTAATTTAGAATCGATAATTTCTTTTTTTATCTCCTTTTGTTCAGAAGTATATTGGCTCAAAATATCATATAAAAAAGATTTTTTCTGAAGAGGAGAAGGAAAAGCAAATTCACTTTTACATTTAATATCTTTCCGAATACCTACTAGAAAAATTCTATCTCTATTTTGAGGAAGTCCAAAATCGTACGAATTAAGAAGTTGATACTTGACAGAATATCCGAGTTTTGAAAACTCTTCAATCAAGAATTCTAAACTTGATCTATTCCTTGGATCTATCAATCCCTTAACATTTTCAAAAATGAAAGTACGTGGCTTATTTAATTTTACGACCCGAAGTGTATCGTACCATAATTGTCCGCGCGGATCCTCAAAGCCCCTCATTTTGCCCGCTACCGACCAAGATTGGCAAGGTACGCCCCCTACTATCAGATCTATTTCTTTGAACGGCAACTTCCCAACTCCTGTAATACTTCCAAGTTCAATTTCATCTTTTGAATTATATTCCCAAAAATTTGTTTTATAGGTCTCAATTGCTGCTTTGTCAATTTCTGAAAAAGCTAAACATCGACCGCCTAAACTTTCTAGAGGAATTCTAAAACCTCCTATGCCCGAAAACAAGTCCACGAAAGTGAAAGCGTTCTTGGTCTTACTCTTTTTTGGGTTATGTTTTTTTATATAAGATTCAATTTTATTAATACATTCGGTTACATTTTTATTTATTTCATGTTCCCAAAAGCGAAATACCGTCCAATCTTTTTTTTCTAAACCATATGTTACTTCAGTGTCTCTAAGCATGTTTCGCTCAATCTTTGCACTCCAAAACTCAGAGTTGTTTTTTATTTTGTTTTTATCACGATTGTGCCCGTGCCAAAAATCCCCATCACAGAATATTGCAATTCTGTATCTAGGAATTAAAAAATCAGGCTTACCCTCGACAAATTCAATCGATTGTTCGGATTTACAAAATCTAATGTTTGCCTGCGATAAAGCAATTTCAAATTTTTGTTCGATGGAAGTATTTTTGCTAGGAATATTTCTCATTTTTTGCGAAGTAGATTCTGTAGGGCTTTCCAATTGAAATGTATTTTCAACAATCGTTCGGGTTTTACGCCTTGGATATTTCAGAGTAGCACGTTGACTATCGTTAAGAGATTTGTTTTCGACGCTTGAAGACACTACTAATTCTTCTGGCCTAGCTGCATTATAATTCGGAGTTTTCATTGTATTAATCTAATGATTTTTGATATTAAGAAGAATGCTTAAATATTTAGCAAATTACTTATAAAAATTAGTATGCTCAATTAAGAGTTATTAAAGTATTTTTTTGTGAATAACTAATGATAAGTAGTTGATGAAATTAAGTGGCTCATTTTCGTTTAGAAAACAACCTTTAAAAAAATACATGATCTTAAATTTCTTTTTTATTTCTAAGTCTTGAGATATGTCCCACGATTCCGGAAAAAAAATAGCATGTTAATGGGAGGATACAGACGTTTCCAGATAACTGGATGTTTGCGGGGTAATTACGCACCGGTACAAACAAATTGCAAATGCAGTCCCTGTTAATTTGCAAAGGAGTCGGAAAGTCATTAGTCTATGCGTTAGAAAGATTTAAGGAAATACGTCAAAAAAAAGGAAAATTATTGTGTAATTCTGATATTAGCCATAAATTAGATATTGCGGACGAAAGATTAGCAAATACGGTAACTTCGCCAAATACTCTATAATTTTTTGATATGCCCTATTTAACTTGGATTAGTGATCAAAATTTGGAACAAGCGGTCCTCCATCTTATTACTATCGCAAAAGGAGCTAAAACAAATGCTAAGCAAAAGTTTAGCAAAAATGTGGTTGATCCGTTTTCGGCCATTTTCGAAATGACCGGCTTCGCTCTAGATCATGATAGTTGGAAAACGACTGAAGAATCCAGGCAGGCTCAAAAAACTCTTCAAAATTTTATCGGTGAATTTCATCAAAAAATTTTAGGGAGTTGTGCCGATTGGACAGAT
>JAATFP010000094.1 GCA_015655125.1 Chitinophagales bacterium
TACAGACAAGCTCCAGTTTCTTCCGCAGGAAGAAGGAAGGATACGGTACATACCGGCGACAGGATCAACGCCTGAATATTTGGCGTATGATTATTTTATCAAGGATCATTTAGGGAACGTGCGGATGGTGTTGACCGATGAGCTCAAAACGGATATGTATCCTCCTGCATCGATGGAAGTGGCACAAGCAGCAGTAGAGGAACAATTATATGCCAACCTGAATACCACCCGCAGCACATTGCCCGCAGGCTATCCAACCGACACTTATACGGACCCCAACGTACGGGTGGCAAAGGTATCGGCAGCACCGGGATCGCAATTAGCATTTATCAGAATGAAGAAGGCTAATCCCGTAATCACTAACCTTCTCTCACCGGTATTTCTCGGCGATCGTATAACATACTCTGTCCGTTATTTTTCTAAATACTTGTCCGTTTAATTTTCTTAACCGCGTTGCCCGTCTTCCATCGAGCAATCTTCCTTTTTCATCAAAAGTTTGCGGGCGTTCAAAATAGGCGATGATGTAATATTTTGGTGGTGACAACGGATACCGTATCACAACGGGTTTGATGCTGATGAAGATGAGCCTTCGTTCGTTATCGTTTACATAATAATCGAAATTGTTTATCCAGGTACAGTTGATCTTTTGCATGCTGGCGATGATGCTTAATATACTATCGGTTTCAAAACCGAACTTATATAAAGTGTCCGATAATCTTTTTTCATTCACATCAAAATCATAAATGTATGTGAGGCTATCGGTGATTAGTTCCATCGACACCTTGGTAAGATCCTTATTGGTAAACGCAACACTGAAAGGCTTTGCCGAATACAGCCGTTTATAGCTCTGTTAAATCTTCAGCAGTTCCTGTTCATGCTCGGTGTAATAATTTTTTGAAACGATTTTAGCAGAACAGGAACATAGCAAAGCCACTACAGCAACAAATATTATCGCGAAGGACCACTTCATGCTTTTTTATTTTTGCTACAAAAACTGATTCCATACACGATCTTTTTCAACACTTTGGGTGGAATCTGGATAAGTGTTTTTCCGCCGTAATCCCAATAAGTAAGGGTAATGAGCCCATCCTGTTCGCTGATATTTTCCAGTACAACAAAATGTGTGGGAATGGAAAGTTTTACTTTGTCGTGATTTTTTTTATGGATAACGCGGTTATTGATATAGAGTACCAGGATGCCTTTGTCTAACCGTTCGTGGAGATATTGGAAAGTACTTTTGAGCCACGGATGGATGAGGTCGCTGCCCACGGCATCCGTTTTGTACCTGCACATCTTTCGGGCCATGCGGTTGAATTTGGCAAAATTAGTGGCGGCCCAGAAGCGATCTTCATCGCCCGGGTCGTAATTAGGATTGAGTATGTTGAGGTATCCTTTGAAATGATCGGCCAGTACAAGGAACCACATTTGTTCAGCGTGCCGGATATCCAATACTCCTTTGAATTTCAGCGTGCCCGCAGCAGACATCACGGAAGCGGAAGGTTCAAAATCATTCTTATTGTAAACCGCGTGGCCGTTTCGATACAGGTCCACCATGAATTTAGCGTATCCCAGCGGATCGTCTTTTATAACTA
Organism: Chitinophagales bacterium; assembly: GCA_015655125.1. GTDB lineage: Bacteria > Bacteroidota > Bacteroidia > Chitinophagales > Chitinophagaceae > Ferruginibacter. The sequence goes on from JAATFP010000094.1 coordinate 1,593, forward strand.
AATACGACAAGGCGCCATAAGAGCAAAAATTTGTTCCGCGACCGGGATAAAAACTCAGTGGACTGTGAATATTGATGCGCAGATTTTGGAGGAAAAGCGTTGATTTAACATGTGGCCAGTAACCGCTTGGTTCGATCTCTTTAATGGAATCGATAAAGGCAATTGCCTGCTGTTGCGTAGATGTGAGGATGCTATCCGGAAGAACGGATGACCTGCTTTCCAAATGGCAAAAGATGATCAACGAAAAAAACAGAATTCTTTTCCTCAAATTAGGTTGTTTAAAATAGACTTTAATAATTGATAGTTAATAATTTCTCCGAATTAATTATCAATTATTACAATTATCCATTAAAATTAGTACTTCTCTTCAGTAATCGTCGTTCTTCCATTGATGGAATTCATATCGATCACTTCATTTTCGGTTACCACAGCATTTCCGCGTGATTTCATTTCTCCCGCTATTTTTTTTATTTTTGAAATAAAAATGATACGTTGTCTTTTAGTGAGCTCTTTTAGGGAAAATGCGAGTTTATATTCGCCTTCACGGCCAAGCGGGCCTATATGATCGGCGGTGATCGATTTGATCCTGTTCGCCTTTTTAAATGTGGTAATATAAGCTGTTAACGGCTCGCTATCCGGAATGCCGGTGCCGATACTATTGAATGCAACAACGAGCCGGTAGATTTTGTTATTGGCAGTTATTTGTGCATGCGTGATGATCATTAAAAAAGAACAAAGAGTTGCGAGTAATATTTTTCTGGTCATGATTTTTTTGTTTGAATGCCGATTTGCAAAAGGGTTTAATCGTTTGCAACATAAGAAAATATCGTACCCAAATCTCAACAGTCAATAGCGAATGATGAAATCTCTTAAAAACTATTTAATTTTCTTCTGATAAAAAACGTTTAACGTCGGTTCTTATCACCGTTTGCAGTAAGCAACTATGGCTAAAACGCCGTTTATTTAACCAAAACTACCATTCATTAAGTTGATCAGCAAAGTAAAATTTGCGTGATGCACTTTTACAGCATCAAAAGACGATGAGAAAAGGTACGTCCTTGATCTTCGGGGATAAGCGTTGAATGGTAATTTTGACACCAAACTTTTAAAACCTATATCTTAAATTTCACCGGAAATGGGAAATACCAACCACTGATGAAACAATTATAGCCATTTGCAAAGAACATTATGAAATACAAAAAATTAGTCCGAGATTTACATTACAAAACAGGAAGAGAAGCGGAAGAATAGGGAAATTTAAATTTCAAGATAGATTTTATTCAAAAATACTGGCAACTGATTCCTATCGGCAGTGCCTAAACTCGGTTTTTCATAGGATATTGGATTTTAAAACGGGGCTGGATATTTATCCTGGCCCTTTTTTATTTTGGCAAGAAATAAAGTATACGTTTTCGGGTGACAGCGCCTGCAACCTCGCTCTTATACCTTGCATTTTGAACTTTCTACCTTAACTTCGCGGTATGACAATAGAATTACTTAAAGATATGAGAGACCGTTTGGTGGTTTTGAGGAGGTTTCTTTGACGTCGCTAACAGAGAATCAAAAATAACCAACGACAAGCAATTATCCCTTTCTCCCGGCTTCTGGGACGATAATGCGCGTGCCACTTCCATTTTAAAAGAGATCAACGCCAATGAGTATTGGGTAAGTATGTATGCCAACGTTTCTGCGTTGGTGGAAGACTTTGCCGTGCTTTTTGAATTCTGGAAGGAAGGCGAAGCAACAGAAGAGGAGGTCCGTGTGGCGTTTGATTCGGCCAACAAGGCGATTGAAGATGCGGAATTCAAAAGTACGCTCAACGAACCTTCGGACGCTTTGCCTGCAGTGGTTCAGATCAATAGTGGCGCTGGCGGAACGGAGAGCCAGGATTGGGCCGAAATTCTTCTGCGCATGTATCGCATGTACGGTGAAAAACAAGGCTGGAAGCTTACAGAAGTAGATTACCAGGAAGGAGATGGTGCGGGTATCAAAAGTGCTACTATCGAATTTGAAGGTCCGTTTGCGTACGGTTTTCTTAAAGCCGAAAGCGGCGTTCACCGATTGGTGCGCATTTCCCCGTTTGACAGCAATGCCCGCAGGCACACATCATTTGCCAGTGTTTATGTTTACCCGTTGATTGATGACACGATTGAGATAGAGATCAACCCGGCCGATGTGAAAATGGAAACCTCACGAAGCGGCGGTGCCAGCGGACAAAATGTAAACAAAGTGGAAACGAAGGTACAACTTACGCATATCCCCACAGGAATTGTGGTGGTTTGCCAGCAGGACAGGAGTCAACTTGGCAACCGCGAACTAGCCATGCAGATGCTCAAGAGTCGTTTGTATGAAATCGAACTGCAGAAACGAAATGCGCTTAAAGATGCAGCCAATAGCAGCAAGAAAAAGATAGAATGGGGAAGCCAGATCCGTTCGTATGTCTTTCATCCTTACAAAATGATCAAGGATCATCGCACGGATTATGAGGTAGGAAATGTGGGACCGGTAATGGATGTAGAGCTGGATGGATTTATAAAAGCCTATTTGATGAGCGAGAAAAATGTTGAATAGATATTTGTATCAGGTGAGATGTTTTTTGCGTTGACATTTCTTGGGATGTCAATCTAGAGGGATGTCAACCCAAATAATTATGAAACACACACTAATTATAGTAGCTGCATTTTTATTTTCCTGTAACACAGGCAACAAAAATAGTGATCACCTAAAGGCGGATACTTCCGCATTTGTTCCGGCACCGATCGCGGATACTTCTAAAGAAACCATTTCCCTAACAGCTTTCGAAATCAAAGACGACAGTATCTTTACCGATGGTACGATCCCTACTGCATGGGTAAATGCCGGCATTACCGATGTAAGAGGTTTAAAGGTATTCATAAAGGAAATGCAGCAATATATCATGAACAACGATAAGAAAAAACTTGCCGCCGCTGCCCGATATCCGCTAAACAATATTAAGAACGAACAGGAACTCATCGAAAAATACGATGCAATTTTCACAAGGGATGTGAAGCTTTCTTTTGCCACGATCAATTTCAACCAGATATTTCGCAACCAGCAAGGTGCTATGTCCACCGGCGGAAAGGTTTGGTTCGCACAGCAAGGGAAAGAATTTAAGATCATCTCAATAAATCCTTAGAAATTTAAAATGAGGAATAAGAAGTGACCAATATGTAGCATGAGGTTTGCTTAACTTTCTCTTTCCTTATTTCTCATTATTTTGAAGAAAAACACCTGGATACTTATCACTCTTATGCTGGGCACCATGATGGCCGCAATTGACAGCAGCATCGTCAACGTTTCGCTGCCTGTGATCAGGGAACAATTCAACGAATCCCTTCCCAATATCGAATGGGTGGTTACCGCATACATGATCTGCTTTTGCCTCTTTATCCCGCTTACCAACTGGCTCAAGATCCGTATAGGGTACTACCATCTTTTCTTATTCAGCGTAATCATGTTTACTGCAGGCTCACTACTTTGCAGCTTGTCGCAAAGTTTGCCCATGCTCGTAGCTGCACGCGTAATACAAGCCACGGGGGGCGGATTGATCTCGCCGGTGTCGCTGGCCATCCTCAGTGAAAACTATCCGCCCGAAAAACGTGGCAGTGCCATCGGCTGGTGGGGAATCGGAAATGTGATGGGGCCAGCGCTGGGGCCAACCTTGGGTGGATTACTCACCAATCTGCTCGGCTGGCAATCTATTTTTTATGTTAATATTCCACTTGGGCTTGCATGTATTTTTCTTACGATAAGGTATCTCGGCTTTTTGAAGGCGCAGCCGAAGTCAAATACAAAATTTGATCTGTTGGGCTATGTCTACTTCTCGGTATTCATTTTGTCGTTGCAATACACAGTTTCCGCTATTGCGCGGTTCGGAATTTCACTTCAACTTGGCACAGGCGTGGCATTAACGGCCGGTTTTTTCCTGTTGTTTCTCAATTCCTCTAAGAAAACCTTCCCGTTGCTGGATCTTGCTGTTTTCAAATCCGGTACTTTTGTTCGGGCAGCCATTATTGTCGTCATCCGCTCGGTTGCCTTATACGGCGGGTTGTTTTTCCTGCCATTTTTATTACAGGGGTTATTAGGATATACTGCATTGCAATCAGGTTTTTTGTTGTTGCCCAATGCGCTCATGATGCTGGTAACGCGGCCCATCGCCGGCAAACTTGCAGATAAAGGTATGATCCGCAACATTTCATTTGCTGGCATTATCATCGTGGCAATATCTTTTGTAATCTTTTCCCGCATTGGAATAGGGGCATCTATCTGGTTCATTATGCTGCCTATGATCGTACGCGGAATAGGAATGAGCTTACTGGTGGCACCGGTTTCCACCGCTTTGCTCAATTCCGTTACTGCTGCGCAAACAAGTACGGCCACTTCGTTGAACAGTTTGCTCCAACAGATAGGAGGTTCGGTAGGTATTGCACTCAGCGGCGTTATTCACACTTTCATCAGCGAGTATTATACAGGCCGCCATCATACCGAATCGGTGGCCGAACATTTTGCCTTGCAGGACGGATTTCTGATCTCAGCATTTGTCATTTTGCTCGCATTGATACCGGCGCTTAAATTGCCGGAACGGCAATCGGTGAAGAATGCAGTGAAAGCTGTAGTGGAAAAATAGCGTCATACAGTTATTTAAACATTACACCTCGAATTTCGAACCTTGAACCTCGGGCTAATTATACTATTTTTGCATTCATAAAAATAACTATCATGCAATACGGAGATTTTTATTATCCTTTGCCTGCCAACGAGCCTGTTTTAAACTATGCCCCCGGGAGCAAGGAAAAACTAGCCCTGAAAGCCGCTTTGAAAGAATTAAAAAGTACGAAAATCGATGTTCCGATGTATATTGGCGCCGAAGAAGTGCGCACAGGAAACACGATCGATATCCGTGCCCCACATGAACACAAACATGTGTTGGGGAAATTTCACGTTGGCGATGCCAGGCATGTTACCAAAGCCATTAATGCGGCGTTACGAGTGAAAGATAAGTGGGCCAACATGAGCTGGGAAAACCGCGCCAATATATTTTTAAAAGCTGCCGATCTGCTGGCGACCAAATATCGCCCCTATATCAATGGCACTACCATGCTGGGGCAGAGTAAAAACGCCTACCAGGCAGAAATCGATTCGGCATGTGAACTGATCGACTTTCTTCGTTTCAATGTTCATTTCCTCAGCGACATTTACCGTCAGCAGCCTATCAGCGGTCCGGGCATGTATAACCGGTTGGAATATCGTCCGCTCGAAGGCTTCGTATTTGCATTGACGCCTTTCAACTTTACCGCCATAGGCGGAAATTTACCAACAAGTGCCGCTATGTGCGGTAACGTGGTGATATGGAAATGCGCTAATACACAGGTTTTCAGTGCGCAGATGTTCATGCGTATTCTAAAGGAAGCAGGATTGCCGGATGGCGTGATCAACCTGGTATTCATCGATGGCCCAACAATCGGCAGCGTGATTTTTAATCATCCTGATTTTGCCGGACTGCATTTCACCGGAAGCACGGGTGTGTTTAATAACATGTGGGCAACCATCGGGCAAAATATGAATACTTACAAAACATACCCGCGCATTGTGGGTGAAACCGGCGGGAAAGATTTTGTGATCGCACACAAATCTGCTAACCCCGACGTAGTAGTGACGGCCCTTGCGCGCGGAGCTTTCGAATATCAGGGACAAAAATGTTCCGCCGCATCGAGGGCATATATTCCATCCAACATAGCAGCTGAGGTAAAGAAGAAATTGGTAGAGCAGGTGAAAACGATGAAAATGGGTTCAGTAGAGGATTTTACCAATTTTGTGAATGCCGTCATAGATGAAAAAAGTTTTGACAAACTGGAAGGATATATTAAAAATTCACGAAAACGTGATAGCGGTGCAAAGGTATGGGTAGGAGGAAAGTGTGACAAGACCGATGGGTACTTTATTGAGCCCACCATCATAGAGGCAAGCGATCCTTATTATGTAACCATGTGTGATGAACTCTTCGGTCCTGTATTGACTGTTTATATTTACGACGAAAATAAATTTGAAGAAACATTGAAATTGGTCGACGGTACTTCAGTATATGCATTGACTGGTGCGGTGATAGCGCAGGATCGTTTCGCTGTGGAACTGGCCACCAACAGGCTTCGCAACAGTGCAGGCAATTTCTATATCAACGATAAGCCTACAGGCGCAGTGGTGGGCCAGCAACCATTTGGCGGAGCCAGGGCAAGCGGAACAAACGACAAAGCTGGCAGTCAGCTGAATTTGTACCGCTGGTTAAGTGCGCGTACAATCAAGGAAACGTTCAATCCGCCAACGGAGTATGGATATCCATTTATGGCAGAAAAATAGTTTAGGGTTATCGATTAACGGGTAGTAGTATGTTCTAGCCGCTCATATCTTCTCACTAAACTTCACGCTTAATTAGTTTTTACAAAACATTTAGTTTGAAAACCATTCTTAACAAACAGCAGCTCCAGTTGATCATCTCCCGGCTATCTCACCAGTTGCTGGAAAATAACGATGACCTTTCTGATGTGGTGTTCATCGGTATTCAGCCGCGTGGCGTGCAGGTAAGTCAGCGCATTGCGACGCAAATTCAATTGCTCAGTAAAAATACGCAGATACAATATGGTGTGCTTGACATTACTTTTTATCGGGATGATGTACGCGATGAACTGCATGTTGCCAATAAAACAGACATCAATTTTTCTATCGAAGGCAAGCGGGTTGTATTGATCGATGATGTGCTATACACCGGCCGTACGATCCGTGCCGCCCTGGATGCTATACAGGATTTTGGCCGGCCGCAAAAAGTGGAACTTGCTGTACTCGTAGATCGCCGCTTCAACCGCGAACTGCCCATTCAACCCGATTTTTTCGGGATTGCCATCGATACCCTGGTTTCCCAAAAAGTGAAAGTGGAATGGGAGCGGGAAGAAGTGGTGCTTTATTAATAAAGAACTAATAGTAAAAAAATTGTGCTTGTTTGAGATTATAACTATTAATGACGTTGTAAAAATTCTTAATTGTTAATTCTTAATTTTTAATTGATTTAATTTAGCTTTGCTGCTTAATGCGACTATCTACAAAACATTTACTAGGCATTAAAGAACTTTCTGCGGAAGACATCTCTCTCATTTTATCTACAGCGCAACAATTTAAGGAAGTATTACAGCGGCCTGTTAAAAAGGTACCGTCTTTGCGTGATGTTACGATCGTAAATTTATTTTATGAAAATTCTACGCGCACGCGTATTTCATTTGAGCTTGCAGAAAAAAGATTAGGTGCGGATACCATTAATTTTTCCGCTTCGGCATCTTCTGTTTCTAAAGGCGAAACCCTCCTGGATACGGTAAACAATATCCTGAGCATGAAAGTAGATATGGTAGTGATGCGTCACAGCGCCAGCGGTGCGCCGCATTTTCTTGCAAAACATCTTCCTGAAACAGCCATTGTAAATGCAGGGGACGGCATCAACGAGCATCCTACACAGGCTTTGCTGGATGCGTTTTCCATCACGGAAAAACTGGGTTCACTTGAAGGGAAAAAAATATTACTGATCGGTGATATCATGCATTCACGCGTTGCACTAAGCAATATTTATTTGTTGAATAAGATGGGTGCGCAAGTCATGCTTTCGGGACCGCCGACATTGATCCCACCGAACATCAAAGAAGCGATGGGCGTGCAGGTAGAATATAATCTTAAAAAAGCGTTGCAGTGGTGCGATGTTGCCAACGTATTGCGCATACAATTGGAGAGGCAGAACCAGGTATTATTTTCTTCACTTCGAGAATACAACCTTTCCTACGGGGTCACAAAAAAATTACTCGCGGAAGTAGATAAAGATATTGTGGTCATGCATCCGGGACCCATCAACCGCGGAGTAGAAATAGACAGCGACGTAGCCGATAGCCACCAATCCATTATTTTGCAGCAGGTAGAAAACGGAGTGGCGGTGAGGATGGCAGTGCTTTATCTGCTTGCAGGTAAAGCAAATAATAATTAATAGCTAATATTTAATAATTCCTTTAACTTGTTGGCCTGTTATCATTTCATCATCTCTGATAATTCGAATGAATTATTAATTATTCACTATTAGTTATTAATTAATATGAGAGTCTGCCTTTTTCCCGGAACCTTTGACCCGGTCACCCTCGGTCATATCGATATCATCAACCGCGCACTTCCTTTATTTGACAAAGTAATCATCGGCATTGGCCTCAATGTAAATAAACAGCCGATGTTCAGCGAACAACAACGTGTTCAATGGCTGAAAGACATTTACCGCAACAACGAAAAAGTGGAAGCGCTCGTGTACGAAGGACTAACCGTGGATTGCTGCAAAGAGCATCATGCCAATTTCATACTGCGGGGCATTCGCTATGTGAACGATTTTGAATATGAAAAAGCGATCGCTGATATGAATCGCAGTCTGGCAGAACATATTGAAACCGTTTTTCTTACCTGTCTTCCACAATACACATCCGTGGCAAGTACCCTCGTTCGGGATGTGCTGAAAAATGGTGGCGACGTTTCTCAGTTCCTTCCGGAAGAAGTAAATAAATCTATTCTCAAAGATAAAAATGGTGCAGAATAACGACACAATATGGTTCAATAAAAGCCTTTCCGTAGCAGACCTGTCCGGCGTTACGCCGGATACGATGGGACAGCATCTCGGAATGGAATTTGTCGATGTAGGTCCCGCATCCCTTAAGATGCGCATGCCCGTAGACAACCGAACCCATCAACCTTATGGCTTATTGCATGGCGGAGCGAGTTGCGCCTTAGCTGAAACTGTGGGCAGCGTGGCATCCTTTCTTGTAATTGATAGTACCAAACAAGTTTGCGTTGGGCTGGAAATTAATGCCAATCATGTCCGCGGGGTTCGTTCAGGCTTTGTAACAGCCACCGCCACTCCGCTGCATCTTGGCGCAACCACGCATGTATGGGACATTAAAATAAATGATGACAACGGAAAGCTGGTGTGTGTAAGCAGGCTTACAGTCGCTATATTGAATAGGAATAGTAAGGGGTAATTTTATTTAATAGTTTCTTTATTTTCCAGTTTAATAATCACGGGTGGCTGATTTAGAAATAAATAAGTCCGGTAAAAATTAACTCATTACGGTTCGTCAAAGAATTTATGCATGATTTCCTTAATCGAGCCGTAAGTAAGTGCCATGGGCGTTCTGATGTCTTTCGTTTTGAACCACTGGAGGCTGGTGATATTTTCTTCCAGTTGCGGAACAAGTTTCTGATCCGTTTCACAGGTGAAGTAGAACCAATGCGTAGTTTTTAAATAATGCTTGCCATACGCATTGTAAGTGTGGTAGGTTTCGCCTACTTTCTTTTTCAGGAACAGATTCCTTACACCGGTTTCTTCTTCTATTTCACGTGTGGCGGCGGCTTCCGGAGATTCCTTCTTTTCAATTTTCCCTTTCGGAAGATCCCATTTATCCAGCCTGAAGATGAATAACAGCTCCTTTTTGTGATTCTGTACAATGCCGCCAGCAGCTTCGATGCTGGTAAAATGTTTGAAAAACATCTTTTTCAACTTCTTAAAATCCTTGTCGAATACAACGCCTGCGTGAAAATTTTCTTTTTTGATCTCGTGCAGCAAAGAATTGATAGCCGGCGTAGACAACTCATCGATAAAAACGGCATCCGGGTGATGGAGCAATTCGTTCAGTTCGGCTGTCAATTCATCACACAGGAAAACAGGCTTTTCATCGAAGTAGATCTTTAATTGCATAGATAGAATATGTTTCTGCAAAATTAGGTTAAAGCGAGTCCCCTGCGGCGAAATTAATTCCCGGCAGAGTTCGCGGAAGGAGCAGATATATTTCTTATTACTAGTTCGCAACCGCAGTAAATTTTATACCGTAGGTGAACAACCTTTCTGCAAAATAATCCGTGCAATCTATTTAATCATCTTAAAATCTGTGTTTATCTTTGAGGCATGACAAACGAAACTGCTGTTGCAGAAAAATTATTACAGGTGAATGCGGTGAAATTGAGTCCGGAAAAGCCTTACACCTGGGCCAGCGGATGGAAAAGCCCGATCTATTGTGACAACCGAAAAGTATTGTCCCATCCTTACGAGCGGGATTTTATTAAAAGTGAATTGTGTAGTGTCATCTTCGAAAAATTTCCGGATGTGGATGCTTTGGCAGGAGTAGCTACCGCCGGGATTGCGTGGGGCGCTTTAGCGGCTGACCAGTTAAAATATCCTTACATGTACGTTCGTCCGAAGCCTAAAGAGCATGGAATGGGCAACCAGATAGAAGGTGATTTCACTACCGGTCAGCGTATCCTGGTGATAGAGGATCTCATTTCTACAGGTAAAAGCAGTTTGCAGGTATGTGAAGTGCTGAGAAATGCCGGCATGGAAGTTACCGGCATGGTTTCTATCTTCAACTATGGATTTCCGCTGGCGGCACATGCTTTTGCTGCGGCAAAGATCCCGTTTTATTCGCTCACAAATTACGAAATACTGCTTGATCTGGCCGTTCGTAAAGGAACGGTATCGGCGGATCAGTTAAATACATTGTTAAACTGGCGCAATAATCCTGCGGAGTGGCAGGGATAAAATATCTTTATAATTCTTAAAAAACAGGAGTATGAAAAAAATTCAACTAACAATCGTCGCCTTGCTTGGATTGGTGATGATGTCTTTCGCTCAGCAAAAAGCAGTGCAGAAAGTGGTGATCAAAACACCGACCGTACAATGTGAAATGTGCAAGGACAGGATCGAAAAATACCTTTTCCGCGAGGAGGGCGTAACCGCGTCTAACGTAGATATCAAGAAAAAGACGACGACTGTGACGTTTTTAACGGATCGAACGAACGTTGAAAACATCAAAGCGGCTATTTCAAATGCCGGATTTGATGCTGATGATGTTACTGCAGAGGAAGCAGCGTATAAAAAGCTTCCGAAATGTTGCAAGAAACCGGAAGAAACGAAGCCGGCAACGACCAACTAATAAGAACACCTTGTTAAAAAAGGCAATGTCCATCGGCATTGCCTTTTTTTGTGCCCATTTGAAAGTGCACGGAATAAGCGGTTTGTTTAATGTTATGAAAAAAATATAACAGGTTAGATAACAGCGCTTTATAAAATATCTAACACTATCTGAATAGTGAGAAATTCTGCTTCGTTGTATAATCCACATTGAAATTCTTATAGATTCCTGCCTTACCCACCTTTACTGTACCGAGCAATCTTACGGCTATTTCTTTACTGAACAGGCTATTCAAACCATTCTTCAGGAGATTTTTCATGTCCAGACTGACCTGTAACGGAATCGTAAAAACGTCGCGTTTTGGAACGGTGATCTGGAGATTTTGTGTTGAATGTCCGAGGAAACTGCTGTCGACATAAATGTCCAGATCGGTGCGGTTTAATTCCAATCCGAAATTATTTGGATTGTAATATACCAGTTCCACTTTCAAAACTGCGTCTGAAAAAGTAATATTCTCCAAAGTGAGGTTTTTAAATTCCCGGAATTCCAGGTCTTTTGGTTCACGACAGGATGTCATAAAAAGGGTGGCAAGCAACAATGTGAAGAAGATAGTGAAAAGTTTCATTTACGGAAGCTGATTTTGCAGATGCAATATACCAAAGAGTGGGAGATTGATAAAAATTGATTTGTATAATCTCAGTAATAAATACTAAATATTATAGAAATAATAATTTATAAACACAAATTTAATTAAAATTATTTAGCTACTATATTTAGTTAGTAATAATAATTTTAATTAATTGAAAATTATTATTTTATAATTTTTATAATTTATTTTTAATAAAATTAAAAAACATCTTCATAGAAATATTTATGTATAATTCTCTACAGATTTGAAAAATTATATTAAATTTATTTTTATTAATTTAAAATGTTGATATTTAATTTAGTAATTAAATTATATGAACTTTTATTTTATTTAAAAGTTTATATTTTAAATAAGTAAAATTTAATCAAAGTTAAATTATCATTTTTTCGCCTTTATTTTATAAAACTACCATATACCTTGAGTAAAATTTCAGGTGTTATGATCGCTTCTAATGATCTTTGGGGAATATTAAATAAATGGCATTATGTCTTAAATTTTAATTATAACCTATATTTTGAGTCACTAATCGAACAAATTAAATTTTTTCAAAAAAATAATGTATAAATTGATTTATTGTTTAGTAAAAACATTTTTTAATCAATAATATTTAACAAAAAGCCATTTATGAGAATTTTTGTACGTATAAATGTGGAAATTACGGTAAGCATATTTTGATTTTAAAAAAACGCATATTATGTTTGCATTCAGAAACGAAGAATGACTGTTACCTCTGTCATCTCGGTTTCGTACCTCTCCAATCTTCTGCGAACAGATACAGATTATCTGCCGACCACCCGAAACATTAAACCACAAAAGATGAAAAAATTATACCTATACATTCTTTCCGCGTACCATTTAATGAACGATGCTATTCATTTGCATTTCTTCCCATCGGAACGGCCTCAGCAGTTGATGGAGGTTTATGTGTACAGCCGGGATCTGAAGAACCGGTTGTAATACAGGTATACAGTTGCTATAGTAGTAAAACTGTTAATTTATCATTTTTCCCGATCCATTATTCATTGTAAGAACTTTTATCCTGAAAGCCGCTTAGAGCGTACATTTTAAAAGTAATTATATAATGAAGAAGTTTTTTTACATCGTAATGATCTTGTTGGCCGCTACCGTCACCGTTTCGGCACAAGTTGTAAATGCAAATGGGGAAGTCAAGATCGAGGGATTTACAGCAAAGATCAATCAGGGTAGTCTGGTGATGAACTGGAAAAGTGGTCAACCGGAAACAAGTAACTGGCAGGTACAGGGGAGCGAAGATGGCAAATTGTACATTACCATAGGGTTTGTATTTGGCCAGGATCCTTCCAAAAAGGACAATCAATTTAGTTTTAAACAACCGGTGGCGAAGATCAGGCCGGGACTAAAATATTACAGGGTGTTGCTGATGGAAAGTGAAGACAGGGCCGTAGCGAGCAATGGCATCAGGCTGGAAAAATAATTACCGGCAACAGGACCGGAAAACTCGTTTTCTTTGGGGGTTACAGAACCAAAAGGTTCTTAACAAGAGCTGTATTTCTATACAGCTCTTTTTTTGTTAGGCCATTATGGTTATGTTAAGAATTTTATATCCGAAACGATGTATTCTTGCTTTTTTTAGTTAAATTTGGCTCTATTTCCCGTATCTAGCCACCGTTCCATTTACTGCTAATTTATTTATATAAAAAGTATGAGAAAATTTCTACTGTGTTTTATTACATTATTTGTATTAAAGGTTGCCTCTGCACAGGATTTTTCCAATAAAGGAAAAGAATTCTGGTTGGCTTATAGTTATCATGTGGGAATGGTAACGGGATCAAATCCGACAATGACCTTGAGTATCACTTCAGATGTTACAACTACATACGTGGTGGAAATATTCGGGGGTGCCACGATTGCGACAGGTACTGTAGCTGCTAACACCATTTCCTATATTACGGTTCCAAATTCTTATTTTGTTGATGATGACGGTTTATTCAATGGTCGGGCCATTCACGTTACTGCAGCAAAACCTGTTGTTGTTTATTCTTTTATTACCCGGGCTCAGGCAAGCGCAGCCACATTATGTTTACCTGCGACCGTTTTAGGCAAACAATATTATTCAGTGAATTTTACGCAGATATCAAATGAAAACAGCTCCAATTCTTATATCACGATTGTCGCCGTAGAAGATAATACCACTATCGAGGTTATTCCGAAGGTGTCTACAAAGGGGGGGTGGACAGCAGGCTCAATTAATACAATTACTTTAAATAAAGGTCAGGTATACCAGGTATTAGGGACTACTTCTGGTACTACCGGCGTTGACCTTTCGGGCACTTCTGTAAGGTCCATAGCTTCCGCATTGGGCAGTTGCAAAAGGATCGCGGTTTTTTCAGGCTCAGGTAAAGTGATGATTGGGAACGGGTGTACTAACGGCGCCGATAATCTATACCAGCAATTATATCCGACGGGTACCTGGGGAAAGAATTTCCTCACCGTTCCAAGTTACCAGAACCCAAACAATTATTACCGGATCATGTTGTCGACAACAACGGCTATTGTTAAACTGAATGGTGCAGTTATTCCGGCCGCCTCTTTCGTGAACGGATATTATACATTTTTCAATAATCTTCGAAATAAAATAGAATCTGACGAACCTATCTGCGTAAGTCAGTATTTTACCAGTCAGAATTGCGGCGGTAATACCGGAACGTTATACGATCCTGATATGATCGTATTAAATCCGGTTGAACAAAACATCAGTAAAGTTACGCTGGCATCTATCAATAAGCTTAACAATACTAATGGGCAATTACATACTGTTCATGTGATCATCCCTAATTCCGGAACGGCATTGACCTCTTTTAAAATTGACGGTGTTTCGCCCGGCGATATATGGACGCCCCATCCGCAGAATCCCAACTTTTCTTTTGCTTATTTTTCTAATCTTACGGCCACCAGTCACACCATCCAGTCCGATTCCGGATTCAATGCGATCGCGTATGGTTATGCCGACTTTGAAAGCTATGGATATTCTGCCGGAACAAACGTAAAAGATCTCTACCAACAGATCGGCGTAGCCAGCCAATACGGAATCGAAAATACGCCATCGGTGTGTACGGGTTCGCCGTTCAAGTTCAAGATATCTTTGCCCTACCAGGCTGATTCTATGTATTGGGATCTCAGCCCGGTTCATCCGGGTGTTTGGATCAAGCGAATTCCACCTGCAGAACTGCCTTACGATTCTATTCGCTTCGTTAATGGTAAGCAGGTGTGGTGGTATTCCGTTCCAACCTTATATACTTATAATACCATCGGTACATATCCTATTACTATCAAAGTATATGCGCCCAATGCAGATGGTTGCGGTAATGAAACAGAGATTAACTTCGACCTTGAAGTATCTGATCCGCCAGTGGCAGATTTCAACTGGGTCGCGCCGAAATGCGTGGCCGATACGGTCCAGTTCAACGACAATTCCAATACGGTCAAGCCCACCTACAAATGGGTGTGGAACTTCGGTGATCCGGCGAGCGGAGCAGCCAACAACGTGTCCGCACTTAAAAATCCCAAGCATAAATTTTCCGGTCCGGGAACTTACACTGTTACTTATTCAAATATCACCACGCCGGGTTGCCTGAGTAATGTCGTAACCCATACTATTACTATTGAACCTATGCCAACCGCCAGCGTGGCTTCCAGTGTTACTTCAGTCTGCCAAAACGGAACCGCACCCGTCGTCACTTTTACAGGTGCGGGAGGAACTGCGCCTTATATTTTCAGTTATACCATTAACGGGGCCTTGCCTGCCCAAACGATTACCAGTACCGCAAACACAGCTACCGTGACAGTGCCTGTGGGAACAGTTGGTACGATACGGTATGCGCTTACCAGTGTACAAAATCCTGGCTCGCTTTATTGTTTGCAATCGCAGACCGGATTTAAAGATGTGATCATTCGGCCCCTGCCAACTGCGACCATTTCCGGAACGGCATCTGTTTGCCAGACAGGCACACCGCCAAATGTTACTTTCACCGGTGCCGACGCAACTGCCCCTTATACCTTTACATATACCATCAATGGTGGCGCGCCCCAAACAGTAACGACTACAACGGGAAATTCTGTAACTGTTCCGGTTCCCACAGCCAACACGGGAACATTTATATATAATATTGTAAGTGTAAAAGACGGAACTACTGATGCCTGTACGAAGAATATTACAACGCCTTCTGCAACGGTAACGATCATTCCGTTGCCCACGGCAATCCTGACTGGTAGTACAACGGTTTGCCAGAACAGCAATTCTCCATCCATCACCTTTACTGGTAATGGCGGAACCGCGCCATATACATTTACTTACAATATTGATGGCGGTACAAATCTTACAGTGACTTCCGTTGGAAACACTGCGACTCTGGCGGTTCCGACGGCAACCGTGGGTACGCATGTATACACATTGACGTCGGTTCGGGATGCAACCGCAAATCTCTGTACGCAAACGATTTCCGGACAGGCAGTAACGATCAAAGTCAATGCGCTGCCTTCCGCAACGGTCAGCGGAACCACTTCCGTTTGTCAAAATGCAACTTCGCCTGTGATCACTTTTACTGGTTCTGGAACCACGGCACCTTACACATTTACGTATACGGTTAATGGCGGTGCGCCCCAAACTATCACCACGGTTTCGGGTAATTCAGTAACACTTCCGGTTTCTACGGCTGTTGCAACACCGCTCGTTTATAATCTCATAAAGGTTAATGATGGTACAACGGTTGCCTGCGGAAAAGATATTACGGGCCAAAGCGCAACAGTTACCGTGCGGCCTTTGCCTACGGCAACAATTGCAGGAACCACAACCGTTTGTAACAATTCAACTTCGCCAGTGATCACTTTTACAGGCGCAACAGGAACCGCTCCTTATAAATTTACGTATACGATCAACGGTGGTGCGCCTCAAACAATCACTACTACCGGAACGAATGCTTCGGTAACAGTAACGGCACCTACGAATACGCCAGGAACATTTGTATACAACCTCACAGACATCATCGACGCCAGCAGTAATACCTGTAGCAGCGTTATAACCGGACAATCAGCGACCGTCATCGTAAAAACTCTTCCGACGGCCACAATTGCTACCAACGTTACGGAATTATGTCTGAATGCAGCAGCACCACGAATCACGTTTACAGGCCTAAACGGAACTCCGCCATACAGATTTACCTATAGGATCAATGGCAACCCTGTTGATCTTTTTGCCACGACTACAAATTCAAGCAGTACCGTAACGGTGAATGTTCCAACAACCACTGCAGGAACTTATGTGTATACGCTTACCAACGTTTCAGAAGGAAGTTCTTCTGCGTGTAGCCAGGCCTTTACCGGCCAGAGTGCAACAGTATTGGTAAATCCTTTGCCGACGGCCAATTTCACTAACTCGGTTCCATCCTGCGAAACGCGCGTGATCACTTTCAATTCAGGAACGTCTGTTGCAAATGCGGGAACGATCACTGGCTGGACATGGAGTTTTGGCGATCCGGGAAGCGGAACAGCTAACAACTCATCTGTTTTGCCCAATCCCACACATACTTTTTCAGCCGCCGGAACTTATAATGTTACGCTGAAAGTAACGACGGATAAGGGTTGCTTAAGCGTCGTAAAATCCATACCTGTTACGATCAATGCTAGGCCAAAAGCTGGTTTTGCCACGCCGGAAGTTTGCCTGCTTGATCCGTACGCACAATTTACAGATACCAGCAAGATAGCTGCACCTGCTACGATCACCAATTGGGAATGGGATTTTGGCGATGCAGCCAATTCTACCGGACCAAATCCGAATACATCTAACCTGCAAAACGGCCGCCATCACTACACCGCAGTAGGCAGTTATACCATCAGGCTCATCGCGATCAGCAATAACGGTTGCCGCGACACCACATTCCGGACAATGTTTGTAAACGGAGGCAACCCGGTTGCGGATTTCCTTCCGGCTGCCACTAATAATTATTGCTCAAACGACACTATTGCGATCCTTGATAAATCAACAATTACGCAGGGAAGCATCACCAAAATTGAGATCGTTTGGGACAATGTAAATGCACCGGCAGTGATAGAAACAAACGAAACACCTGTTTTTGACAGCATCTACAAACATGAATATCCTGAGTTCCTGTCACCGCTTACCAAACAATACAGCATAAGGGTGCGTGCATATTCTGGTGGAACCTGCTTCAGCGATAAGATCAGGGTAGTCACTATCAATGCAGCACCTCAGATCAGCTTTGCTCCGATTCCTGACGGCTGTATAGATGTGCCGGCTTACCAGATCACACAGGCAACAGAAATCGGGGGCCTTCCGGGAGTAGGGGTTTACAGCGGTCCCGGTATAATATATGTAAGTCCGGGTGTTTACAATTTCAGTCCTGCCGCCGCCGGGCCAGGTACGCATAAAATCAAATATGTATTTACTTCCAGCGCGGGTTGTGTAGATTCCGACAGTGCAAATGTGACGGTTTATCCAAACCCTGTCGTTAATGTTGGTCCGGATGTGACAATTCTGGCAGGGGGCAGCATCACGTTGCAACCAACTGTTACCGGTAATGATCTGAGGTATTTATGGTCACCGGCCCAATATCTCAACAGTGCCGCAATCAAAAATCCATTGGCAAGTCCGCCGGTCGATTTCAGTTACAAACTTACCGTAACGGCCAGAGGCGGATGTATCGCGAGTGATGACTTGAATGTAAAAGTGTTGATGGCGCCGAAGATTCCGAATACGTTCACACCAAATAATGACGGCATCAATGATTTCTGGAAGATAGAGTATCTCGACACTTATCCGAATTGCCGCGTACAGGTATTTAGCCGCACCGGAACATTAGTGTTTGAATCGCGCGGCTACAGGAAACCATGGAACGGAAATATGGGTAGCAAATCTTTGCCTGCGGATACTTATTATTATATCATCGAACCTGAGAGTGGCAGAAAACCGATCACTGGTTATGTTACGATCATTAAATAACAGGTAATGTGCGTATGGCAGAAAATTTTTAATCTAAGTGAGCTGTTGGTAAACGCGGCAGAAATGTTTGAAATATGAAAAAGAGCCTTTTTTTAATCTTCGGATTTTGCAGTAGCATAGCGGTTTTTGGACAGGCAAAACCTTCCTATACCCAATATGTACTCAACAATTATATTCTAAATCCAGCCGTTACCGGGATAGAGAATTACGTGGATGTAAAGCTAAGTGCCCGCAACCAGTGGACGGGAATTGATGGCGCACCCGTAACAAATTATGTGAGCATTCATGGACCAATAGGGAAGTCAGATCTTCGTACAAGCGCAACTTCATTCGCCGTTCCCGGCGAAAATCCGCGTGGAAAACAGTATTGGGAAGAATACACTGCGCCCGAACCGCATCACGGCATTGGCTTCCTGGCGGTAAATGATAAGGCGGGGTACATTAACCGCTGGTCGGTGGCAGCCTCCTATGCTTATCATAAACCACTTGGCGTTCGCACAACATTGTCGGCTGGTATCAATGCCGGTTTCAGCAGCGTCAATCTTGATCAGTCGAAGATCAACTGGGGTAATCTCGATCCAAATGATCCGGCAATCGGCTACAGTAATGGCGAATTAAAAAAAATTAAACCTGAAATAGGCGTAGGGCTTTGGTTGTATTCTGCAGATTATTTTGCCGGTATTTCTGTACTCAATATCATTCCGGGCAAATTTAAATTTGTAAAAGATGATAAATACGGTACGTATTATACGCCTAATTATTTTCTTACAGTTGGTTACCGGGCGAATATAAATGATGATCTTAATCTCATCCCGTCCGTAATGGTTCAATATTGGCAGCCGCAACTGCTGGGGATTCATGGCAATGCAAAATTGCAATATCGTGATAAAATCTGGGTAGGAGCAAGCTACCGCTATGGCGACCTGATTTCGGGCTACTCTGCTATGGCGGGTATAAATGTTGCCAATACGGTAAACATAAGCTATTCTTACGAAGTTGCTACCACGGGCCGTTTGCGGGCCTACACCGGCAATACGCATGAACTCATGCTTGGATTCACATTGGGAAATAAATACGGGGATACCTGCCCTAGAAATGTATGGTAGAAAGCAAGTTTGGTGGTTAGGGTTTAGTTGGTTTAGGATAATTCGCTTGCTTGATAAGCTGATCGATAAAAATGTATGAACAATAATGCCCGCAACTGCGGGCATTATTGTTCATACATTTTTAAATTTTATTTGATGAAAGAAAACTTGCAAATAATCCAAAACCCGACACTTACTGTACTTCAGGAACTACATGTATCAAACTATCTACCATCTTCTTTCTTAAACTGTCCGTTGGCTTGCTTTCGGCAATGATCCATAATGGTTCTGAGATCCATTTACCATCTTTTAATTTCACATTATATGCTTTCGTGATCATTTTACCATTGGAACTTTCTTCGTTGATGATCACCTGGCGGCCTTCATTCACCTGTTGAAGAAGGTTGCTTTTGTAGCTAACCGGCACGATGTTAATGCCCTGGGTCACTTCCGGCTTCAGCAATTCGATGCTGTTTTCCACAGAAATTCCCGATAGTTTATCATCTATAGTGATATATTTTGAAGACTTTTTATTGACGCGGCTCTCAGCCAATTCTAAAGGTTTTGTAATTTCAATTTCATTCACAGGAGCAGCAGAAAAGTTTGCCGTTTTTTCCTGCACAAATGGAAGCTGAATGTTGGTAAGCGAGCCGGAAAGTACCGTTGCTGTTGGTTTTGAAAGAACTGATAATGTGAAGGTCAGCAAAACAAATAATCCTGCCAATGAAAAAAACATGCTGTTTCCCTGGCGCGAATCAAGATTTTTTTCGTTAGAGAAAAATCGGATACGCATTAATAGCTGCGACCTGTTGAATACGGCAGCGAGTTGGAAATTCTTTACACTACCGTTATGCCTTGCCGCTTTCAATAATGCAGCTGCATAACTAAAATTGGAGTACTCAAACTGCAGTACCTGCACATCGCAATTCTTTTCTCTTTCCAGCCGAATTTTTGTAGCCATTATACGGACGAACGGGTTGAAAAAATAGATCGTTTCAACAATTAGTAACAACCAGTTAAGCAGGTAATCATTATTGCGGATATGCGAAAGTTCATGTATGATCAGCGATTCTGTTTCTTCAACGGTGAGTTGGTTAATAAGTGCTACCGGCAGCAATATTACAGGTTTCAGAAAACCGAATACCACCGGTGCCTCAATTGTATTGCTGTACCAAAGCGTTACTTTTTTAAGGATACCGAAATGCAAAGCTTTAGAAGCGGTAAAAACTTTTATTTCCGCCGCCGGCTTTATAAGTCCGATAGTATAATTTTTCTTAAATAACATCCAGTTACGGGTGTTGCCGATGCCTTTATATAATACGATCATCGAATATGCATAAAATATCCACGGAGCGTATTGCTGCAGCAATACTTTTTGCAAAATGGTTCCGGGCATGATTTTCCTCACATCAAGCTGTAATGTTTCAAAACCTCCGGTGTGGTAAATCGTAAATGTAAGTATGGATAATAAAACCTGTGTAGCAGCGAAGCCGTATAATAAATTTCTTTTAAATAAAGGATGCGGATTTCTCAATGCCAGGGTGGCCACGAAGTAAATTACCAGCAGGATGGCCGATTGCCATATGCTATGCATCATGCTTACCGCGAAACTGTAGGAGAATTGCTCCATAAGACAGTTGTTACTTTTTGGCTTTTAATTCTGCGATCAGAGATTCTATTTTTTCAAGTTCGGCGTTGCTGGCCTTGTGGCCGCCCAGGGCCTGCAACACAAGATCAGCAGATGATCCGGCAAAAAGCCCGTCGATCATTTTATTCAAAAATTGTTTCTGCGTTTTTTCCTTACTCACTGCCGCTTTGTAAATATGCGTCTTGCTGCTGCTGTCGCGGGTTACCAGTTCTTTTTCAAACATAATCTGCATCAGTTTGAGGGTAGTGGTATAACCGCTGTCTTTCGTTTTGCACAATTCTTCATAAACAGTACGAACGGTT
Source organism: Chitinophagales bacterium (assembly GCA_015655125.1). Lineage (GTDB taxonomy): Bacteria > Bacteroidota > Bacteroidia > Chitinophagales > Chitinophagaceae > Ferruginibacter. The sequence continues at coordinate 23,262 of JAATFP010000094.1, forward strand.
GCTTCGCCTCTGTCCCACAGCACGCCCAGTATCTCCAGTTCGCCTTCTGTGGGCTTCGATATTTTATTTTTAAGCATAATACGATGTGTTTCGTAAAGCAAAGTAAGAAATAATTCGTAAATGAATTGCAAAAATTTTGTTAACCGGAAAGCCGATCTCATTTCTGCGGGATTTATGATCCAGGAAATTATCAATGATCCATTCAGGTAAACTTCTAACATGCTGGCAAGAAAACAACAAAACGCAGAGATTGTTTCATTCCCTGCAATGCCCGGAAATAAGTGAACGAGCCGCTAAACGCCTACACCTTCCAATCCACCACCTTGTTTTCATACCCGGAGTTATGTGGAATCGTGATCTTAATATAATTGTCTGTGTAACCATCCATCATGCCATTTTTATTGGCGATCTCAAACAACGTTTTTCTTGTTTGCCCGATATGTTGTTCGGTAAACGCCTGCATTTTCGAATAGCTTAAGGTACGCAGGATCTTGTTGCGTTCATGACGAACATTCATCGGAACAACAGGTCCGAGACCGAGCGCGTGCGTATTGTCGCGTTCGGAATAAGTGAATACGTGTAAGTAAGAAATATCGAGCGATTCAAGGAAAGCCACAGTTTCTCTGAAATCTTCGTCGCTTTCGCCCGGAAAACCCACGATCACATCTACGCCGATGCAGCAATGGGGCATCATCATTTTAATAAGCGCTACTTTTTCTGCATATAATTCGCGCTTGTAGCGGCGGCGCATCGCAGCCAAAGTCTTGTTGCTGCCGCTTTGCAGCGGAATATGGAAATGCGGCATGAACTTCCTGCTGTTGCTCACAAACTCGATGATCTCATTGCTGAGCAGGTTTGGTTCGATGGAAGAAATCCTGAACCGGTCGATGCCATGTACGGTATCAAGTTCTTTTATAAGGTCGAAGAAATTCTCTTCATGCAGTCTGCCGCCGCTCTTTAATCCTTTACCGAAATCACCGAGATTGATACCAGTAAGTACGATCTCTTTTGTTCCGCCGGCGGCAATTTCTTTCACACTGTTCAATACATTTTCGATACTGTCGCTGCGGCTCTTGCCGCGCGCCATCGGGATCGTACAGAAACTGCAGTTGTAATCGCAGCCGTCCTGCACCTTTAAGAAAGTGCGCGTTCGCTCCTTTACAGAATGGGACGCTTCAAAAATATTCACCTCTTCAATATCGCAGCTGCAGATCTTCGCAGCATCGTTCTTGCTGATTTCTTTGAGATGTGCGGAAATGTTGAACTTTTCTGCTGCACCCAATACGAGATTCACACCAGGAATAGCGGCAATCTCTTTTGGTTTCAATTGCGCATAGCAACCGGTGATCACCACCAGTGCTTCGGGAGCCTGCCGGTTGATGCGGCGGACAAGGTGACGACATTCCTTGTCTGCATTTTCCGTAACCGAACAGGTATTGATCACGTACACATCCGCCACTTCGTCAAATTCCTTTTTCACAAAGCCGTCATTCTCCAGCAACCGGCCGATAGCGGTCGTTTCGCTGAAGTTGAGCTTGCAACCTAAGGTATGTAGAGCAACGGTTTTGTTCATGAGGCGGCAAATTTACGGCTTTAGCCGTAAATAAGTGAATAGTGAACAGGCAATAGTGAAAACTGCAGGCAGTTTTTGAAATTGCTGTTGACATTTGATTCGAGTTAAAAAAGTGAAATATAGGCGCTTAGCGCAAACTCTTGGAAGATTTGACTATTCACTATTGACTATTCACTAAATTGCATCCAGAATAATATATATGAGTAAAAAGCAACAGGGGACAGCCCCGCAAAAGAAATCATCCCATGTGCAGGTATTGAAGGGAAAACTTGACATCAGCCGTAGCGGAATGGGATTCGTAATGGTAGAAGGGCAGGAAAAGGACATCATGGTAAAACCGAACGACTTTGGTAAAGCATTTCATGGCGATACAGTAAGAGTGGAAGTTCCGAAAGGCAACGGATTTGGAAAAAGGGTAGAGGGAAAGATCATCGATGTGGCGGAAAGAAAACAATCAGAGTTTGTAGGAAATATTGAAATAAACAACAACATCGCATTCTTCGTTGCCGGTGGAGAAAAACCGGTTCCCGATTTTTATATTCCGATCGAAAAGATCAACGGCGCAACGAATGGAGACCGGGTGGTGGTAAAACTTACTAAATGGGACAAGAACGACAAGAAGCCTTTGGGCGAAGTGATCACCGTAATAAAAGCAGAAGATGAAGGCGACCTTGCGATGAAGGAGATTCTTATTCAGGCTGGTTTCCCGTTGAGTTTTGAAGATGAAGTACTGAAAGTTGCAGCAGGCTTACCGGATACCATCAGCCGCGAAGAAACCAAGAAACGCAAGGATTGCCGCGACATCCTTACGTTTACAATCGATCCGGCAGATGCGAAAGATTTTGATGACGCCATTTCCATCAGGAACCTTGACAACGGTAATTACGAGATCGGCGTTCATATTGCCGACGTGAGTCATTTTGTTACTCCCGACAGCATTTTAGATAAAGCAGCTTACGCCCGCGCCACAAGCGTTTACCTTCCGGACCGCGTGAATCCGATGTTGCCGGAAAGGATCTCCAATGAATTGTGTTCCCTTCGGCCAAATGAAGATAAATACACTTTCTCCGTCATCTTCCAGATCACCAACCGGGCAGAGATAAAGCATAAATGGATCGGGAGAACGATCATTCACAGCAATCATCGTTTTACGTACGAAGAAGTGCAGGAAACGATCGAAACAAAAGACGGACTTCATTTCAAGCCGATCCTTTTGTTGAATGAACTGGCGAAAAAATTCCGTAAGGAACGTTTTGACAATGGCGCGATCAACTTTTCATCAACAGAGGTTCGCTTTCAGCTGGACGAAAAAGGCAAGCCGGTCGGCGTGGTGGTGAAGGAAAGCAAGGATGCACACAAACTAATTGAGGAGTTTATGTTGCTGGCTAATAAAACAGTGGCCGAATATGTTTCCAAGATAAAGATCAACAAGGAACCCATACCGTTTCCTTATCGTATCCACGATAAGCCAGATGAAGAGAAACTGGCGCCCTTCGTGGCTTTCGCAAGAAAATTTGGGTACACTTTCAACATTAAAGATGAAAATCAGGTGGCAGCATCTTTCAATAAATTATTGAAAGATGTACAGGGAAAACCGGAACAGCATGTGCTGGAGCAGCTCGGCATCCGGACGATGGCGAAGGCGATTTATACTACTGATAATATCGGCCACTATGGATTAGGATTTGAGAATTACTGCCACTTTACTTCACCGATCAGGCGTTATCCCGATGTGATGGTACATCGTATTTTGCAGCAGTGCCTCGATAAAAATGTGAAGCTTGACAAGAAGATGGAAGAGAAGTGCAAGCATTGCAGCGACAAGGAAAGATCTGCCATGGAAGCCGAACGTGCAGGTAACAAATACAAACAGGTAGAATACATGCAGCAGTTCATCGGCGATGAATTTGAAGCCGTGGTGAGTGGCGTTTATACCTTTGGCTTCTGGGCAGAAACAGTACTACATAAATGTGAAGGCCTTGTAAGTTTGCGCGACCTGAGCGACTATGATAATTTCGAACTTGATCAAACCGACTATTCGCTGGTTGGCCAAAGAACAGGAAAGAAATTCCGCATCGGCGATAAAGTGCAGGTAAAAGTGATTGCAGCCAATCTTACCAAGCGGCAGCTGGATTATGAGTGGGTGATTGATAAGCCGGGGAAACCGGCAAAGAATACTGAGCCTAAAGAAAATAAGGCGACTGCACCTAAAAAGGCCGGCTCAAAAAAAACAAATAAGAAATAAGAAATTTGAAATAAGGAAGTTGCGGGTTACGGGTTTGATCGTTTTTGAAGAAAGAGGACTTAGTTTTTGCACAGCCGTAACTTTTAACCCGCAATCCGCAACTCAGACTCATGTATTCATTCAACGAACTCGCTTTAAAATTCAACGAATATTTCGACAAGCGGCATTTCCCCGAATCACCACAAAACCTGTACGATCCTGCGCAATATATTCTGCAGATCGGCGGCAAGCGCGTGCGGCCGGTTTGTGTGCTTATGGGAAATGAATTGTTTGATGAGATAGATCCCGATGCTTATCATGTGGCAACCGCTATTGAATTGTTCCACAATTTCAGCCTCATTCATGACGACATTATGGACAAAGCGCCACTTCGCCGCGGCGTGCAAACAGTACACAGCAAATATGGCGAGTCAACTGCATTGCTGGCGGGCGATGTAATGATGGTACAGGCTTACGATAGTCTCAACCAGATCAAGCCGCTTCATTTGCAGACGATATTATATCACTTCAATAAGAGTGCAAAAGAAGTGTGCGAGGGCCAGCAGCTTGACATGGACTTTGAACAACGCAGCAATGTGAGCATGGAAGAATATGTAAACATGGTCACGCTCAAAACATCGGTGTTGCTCGCGGGAAGTATGCAGGTGGGCGCCATCCTTGGCGGAGCGGGGGAAGGCAACCAGCAACACCTTTACAATTTTGGTAAAAATCTCGGGATCGCTTTCCAGGTGCAGGATGATTACCTGGATGCCTTCGGCGATCCGGAAAAATTCGGCAAGCAGCTCGGTGGTGATATTTTATCCAATAAAAAAACGTTCCTGCTTATACAGGCCTTGGATATTGCGACTGCAACACAAAAAAATGAACTGGAATTATTGTTATCTTCTTCCCCGGAAGATAAGGTGGGGCGCGTATTACAGATCTTCAGGGATTGCAAAATCGATCAGTGGGCCACTGAGCTGAAAGAAAGATATTTCCATGATGCGCTGCAGAACCTGGATGATGTGGCGGTATTGTCATCGCGGAAGAAGGAACTGCGTGAGTTGGCGGAGTATTTACTTCAACGCGAATCTTAAACCACAGCGTAAACTGGAGTTATTACCCAAAGTATCACAGTGTTTTTCTCCATGAAACTCTGTGAACAACTCTTTTTATTCAGTGGTAAAAGCGAAGCTAAAGAATAGTAAACCCAATGCTATTCCGTAGTGGCCCTTCGAAGATTTCACCATTGACCATTGACCATTCACCAAATTTGACTATTTTAGTTCGCACAAACAAACTACTTATGTCTAATTCGTTATTCCGTAAAAAGTCAATTGACATCATATTAAAGGATGCTGCGGCAGGATTGGGTGACGGGGAACATGGCGGCGGGTTGAAACGCGTACTCGGTGTTCGTGACCTCACTTTTTTTGGAGTAGCTGCCGTGATCGGCGCCGGTGTTTTCAGCAGCATCGGAAAAGCTAGTTACGATGGCGGTCCGGGCGTTATATATCTTTACATTTTTACGGCGATCGCATGTGGGTTTGCAGCGTTGTGCTATGCAGAATTTGCCAGCACGGTGCCGGTGAGCGGAAGTGCCTACACGTATTCTTATGTGGCTTTTGGTGAAATTTTCGCGTGGATCATCGGCTGGGATCTGTTGATGGAATACGCGATTGGTAATATCGCGGTGGCCATTAGCTGGAGCGATTATTTTACCAATTTGATGGATAAGGCAGGAATGCACATTGCCAACTGGTTGTCGATGGACTACACAACGGCACATCACGGCTATGGCGCCGTTACTAAATTATTGGGAGAAGGGCAAACAATGCAAAGCGTAGTTGCAAATGCAGATAATGCGGGCATTCTCGAACAATACGATGCGTGGACACATGCACCGGTACTTGGCGGTCTTCACCTGATCATGGATCTTCCTGCGTTTTGTATTGTTGCCCTGATTACTGCGGTGGTTTTTGTAGGAATAAAAGAGAGCAGGGCGATGAGCAATATCATGGTGATCATAAAGCTTTGTGTGATATTTCTGATCATCGTGTTAGGGGCCTATTATGTTCATCCTGAAAACTGGAGCCCGTTTACACCGAATGGATTTAGCGGTGTACTAAAAGGCGTATCTGCTGTATTCTTTGCGTACATTGGCTTTGACGCCATATCAACCACCGCAGAAGAATGCAAGGATCCGCAAAAGGATTTGCCACGTGGAATGATCTATTCATTGATCATCTGCACGATATTATATGTTTTGCTGGCGCTCGTTCTTACTGGAATGGTGTCGTACAAGCAACTGAATGTGGGCGATCCGCTCGCACTGGTATTTGAGGCGCGCGGACTTCATTTCGTTGCGGGAATTGTTGCAGTAAGCGCCATTATCGCTACCGCAAGCGTGCTGCTTGTTTTCCAGATGGGACAACCGCGCATCTGGATGAGCATGAGCAGGGACGGATTACTGCCGAAGATATTTTCGAAGCTACATCCAAAGTTTAAAACACCTTCTTTTTCTACAATACTCACGGGTTGTGTGGTGGCTATTCCCGCGCTGTTTCTCAATCTCGACTTTGTTCTTTCGATCACCAGTATAGGAACGCTGTTTGCATTTGTATTGGTTTGCGGAGGTGTGCTGGTGTTGAATAAAATGCCCAGGAGACCAGAGTCAAAATTCAAAGTGCCTTTTATCAATGGGAAATTTATTTTTCCGTTGATGTATATCGTCTCCATTGTTTTGATTATGCGAAGTGTTCCCGGATATTTCCAGGGATTGTTTAGCATGGATTCTTATCCGATGCTCATGTTCTGGATATTGGCAACGATCGTAGCCATATTCACTTTTCTCCGGAACTATTCACTCATTCCGGTATTGGGCCTTGTAAGTTGTTTTTACCTGATGGCGCAGGAAACGCCAATGGTGTGGGAACGTTTTCTCGGATGGCTGGTGATAGGGTTGGTGATCTATTTCCTTTATAGTTACAAAAACAGCAAACTCTCCCCGACAAGGAAGAGTTAGAGTTTAGAAAGTTTATTGGGTTTAGATAAAAGCTCAATCAAATAACCAACTAAACTCCAAACCCTACACCCAATCCCCAAACCCCAAACTTTCTTATTTTTGCAAAATGAAATACGAAATAGGAGATAAGATCATTGTGCTGCATTCGGATGAAGAAGGGAAAGTAATAGAAATTATCAATGAAAAAATGGTGATGATCGAAGTGCGGGGCGTGAAATTTCCTGCGTATATGGATCAGATAGATTTTCCATACTTTAAAATGTTTTCTCAAAAGAAGCTGGTAGAAAAGAAAAAGATTTATGTAGAAGATATTAAGAAGGAAAAATTTGCGCCTAAAAAGAAAATGGGCGACGGCGTTTTTCTAAGTTTTGTACCAGTGTTCGACAAAGATATTTTTGAAGACGATGTAGTAGATAAGCTACGCATTTACCTCATTAATCAAAACGAAGAAGCCTACAACTTTGATTATAATCTTTTTTTTACCGGCGAAAGTAATTTTCACCTGAAGAACAATATCGGCGGGCTTTCTGACTTTTACCTTCACGATATCGCTTTTGAAGATGTGAGCGACAATCCAAGATTTGAATTTGAATTTTCACTGGTAAATGAACATAAAAGAAAGGCGCCTTTTTATGAAGCATCGTTGAAAGTAAGCGGCAAAAAGCTGTTCAAAAGAATTGAGGAACTGCAGGCTAAGAACGAGGCTTCTTTTCGTTACGAATTGTTTACGCATTATCCGGATAAGGCAGATGAAGAACGCGTTGATTTATCTGGACTCGGTAATGCCGGCTTCCGTGTTTATGACGCATCCAGAGGGCGCCAGCACCTGCCGCCCGCCCGGTCGGTTGTGGATCTGCATATTGAAAAAATTACAGACAACTGGACGCATCTCACCAATTTCGAGATACTTACCTTACAATTGAATGATTTTGAAAAATATTATGACCTGGCTGTTGCGCACAAACAACCTACGCTGATCATTATTCATGGAGTGGGTGAAGGTAAACTGCGCGATGAGATTCATGAAAGTCTGCGTCTCAAAAAAGAAGTGAAATCTTTTGTGAACCAGTTTCATCCTTTGTATGGATATGGCGCAACAGAGATTTATTTTAAGTAAGGTTGCGGGTTGTAGCTTTTTTGATTGTTGCCGGAGGTGAAAAGAATATTTTTACTGATCTTAATGGCCTGTTTTAAAAGGGAATGGAAAATGATAAAATGAAGATTGGGTCATTCACCCATTCAGGAGCGCTTCTACTTTCCCGAGAAACACATCCATATCGAATGGTTTTCCTAAAAAATCATCCGCGCCCGCATCACGGCAGGTCCTTTCTGCATCAGGGTGTGCCGATATCATCATGATCCTGATAAATTTGGTAGCCTCATTCGCTTTAAGGCAGGTGCAGATATCCCGGCCGTCGCTGCCGGACAACAGCATATCCATAAGTATCATCGTGGGGTTAAATTTACCCAGTACATCCTTTAATAACGCGGGATTGGTAAGTCTCTGAACTTTATGATTAGCAAATTTTAGCAACGATTCCATCAGGAGACAAAGGTCCGGATCATCATCGATCACAAGCACATCAATGGCTTCTTTATTCGTCATGCGGCGTTAAATACTATTTTTTTTATGGATAGGTAACGAGAAAAAGAAAGTAGATCCTTTTTCCTTCTGGCTGTGTACCCAAAGCTTTCCAGTGTGTAATAACATAATCTCATTCACAATAAATAAGCCAATACCGAAACCAGGAAATGTTTTTTCATCTTTACCCGCTACGCGGTAAAAGCGTTCGAATATTTTACCCTGATCGTCTGAAGCAATGCCGATGCCGAAATCCTGTACCGAAACGATGATGTCATTATCTCCGCCTAAACACATGTCAACCACAACCTTGTCGGCAGCCGGCGAATATTTGAATGCGTTGGTAAATAGGTTTATCAGCACCTGTGAAATTCGATCCTTATCGGCCAGCACTGATGCGGGAATTGAATTAGCCAAAACGATGTCATGGGTTTGCGAAGCTGCCTGCATATCTTTGATCGTATCGTTCACCAGTTCGTTCAATTCAAATATTTCTTTATTCAATGGAAGGCTTCCTCGTTCGATCTTCGTTACATCCAGAAGATCGGAGACAAGGTTGGTGAGTTTGGTCACTTGTTTATCCACGGTTATGAGCGAGCTTGTAAGCAACGTATCCTCACTGTTGGCGTGGGTTTTAAGCAAGAGCTGCACATAGCCTTTGATAGTGGTTACCGGTGTTTTCAATTCATGATTTGCCATTTTAATGAAATCATTCTTCTGCTGTTCATGTTTTTTGATCTCATCAATATCCGTACTCGTACCTACCCACATCTGAATTCTTCCATCTTCATCTTTTTGTGCTATGGCACGGCTCAGCTGCCAACGATAAACGCCGTCATGCCTTTTGAACCGGTGCTCAAACAGGAAAGGATCACCTGTGGCAATCGAGTGCATCCATTTTACAACATTCTCTTCGCGGTCTTCAGGGTGTACTATCTCTAGCCAGCCGCCATCTGTGAGACTGTTGGCATTCATACCGGAATATTCATACACCGCATCGTTGAAATAGGTGAGTAACCCATCCGAATCGCCGGTCCATACAAACTGTGGCATTGCATTCGCGAGGAACCGATAGCGTTGTTCATTTTCCTGGAGCTCTTCAAGCGCCAGTTTTTTCTCGGTGATGTCGAGAACCGTACCCGAAAAAAGATAAGGAATATTATTATCGTTGAATAATGCTTTCCCTTTGGCATGTATCCATCGGAGCTTATCATCTGGCAGGCCGGTAACGCGGTATTCAACATCATAGTTTTCCGCTATTGCGGGATCCATGGCTGCTTTCATTTTTTTTAAAGTATTCGGAATATCGTGGGGATGTATTTTTGAAAAGAAAAGATCCACAGTAACCGTTTCTTCCGGCGACACGCCGAATAATTCCCGTGATGCATTGTCAAACACCAGCACCGTTGTTTCCGGGTTGTAATCCCATGTGCCGAGTTCGCCCGACAGCGCCGCAATGCGCAACCTGCTTTCACTTTCCTTTAATTTTTCTTCAAAAACTATGCGGTCGTGTATGTCCATACAGGCGCCGATGTATCCTTCAAAGATATTGTCTGCCGTAAAACGTGGAACGCCGTTGACGGATATCCAGCGATATTCCCCATCATGGCGTAGCAGGCGATATTCAATATGTAATTCCTTGCGCAATTCAAAGTTCCGGACATATGTGCCTATTACGCGGTCAAGGTCGTCCGGATATACACCTTCGGCCCAACCGTTGGCGAGTTCCTGTTCGATGGTGCGCCCGCGAAAGTTGAGCCATGCTTTGTTGAAAAAAGTACAGCCCTTGTCTTTACCCGCCATCCAGATAAGTACCGGTGCGGTATCGGCCACTGAGCGGAATCGCTGTTCGCTTTCCGCGATCCGCTGTTGCGTAGTTTTTTCTTCTGTCAGGTCGCGTAATGTGCCAACGATCTTGAAAGGTTTTCCATCATTATCATAAAAAACCTTTCCACTGGCTTCAACCCAATGAATGCTGTTATCCTCCCACAAAACCCGCGATGTGTAGTGAAGTATCCCGTTTTTACAGGCATCCAAAAATGCCTGTTTACGCTGCGTAAAATCATCAGGATGAAGCCTTCGGACAATTTCTTCGTATCCGGCATTACTATCAGGGTTAAGGCCGAGTATTTCAAGGTGACGCGGCGAGTAGGTGATTTGCCGCGGATCCAGTAAAAGTTCCCAGGTACCCAGTCCGCTGGCGCCGATCACAATTTCCATTTGCTGTTTGCTCTCTGCTATCAACCGTTCATTTTGTTTCTGTTTTGTGATGTCGCGTGCAATCTTTGAGGCGCCGATCACTTTACCGTTGCTGTCTTTGATAGGGGAAACAGTAAGCGATATTTCCAGCAAATCACCGTCTTTGGTGCGTCGCATCGTTTCAAAATGTTCAATCGTACGACCGTTTTTCAACTGAGAATTTATATGATCTTCTTCGTGCAGTTTATGTTCGGGTATCAGTGTTGTTACTTCTTTGCCTATGATCTCTTCGGCTGCATAGCCAAACAATTTTTGTGCAGCATCGTTCCAGCTGGTGATGATACCATCCAGACTTTTACTCATGATCGCATCGTCGGAGGAAGTAACGATCTGTGCAAGACTGGCGAGTTGTTCTTCCGCTGATTTTTGCTGACTGATATCTGCCGATGTACCCAGCATCCTTACCGGCGCCCCTGTTTCGTCAAAGATCACCTTTCCCTTTGTGCGTATCCAGTGAATAGACTTGTCGGGATGTATGATGCGTGCCTCGTAATTATATTCGCCTTTTTTTAGTGCCAGATCAAATGCCTTTTCTACGATCATTGTAAGGTCGGCAGGGTGAAACTGGCTGCGCATGGAAGTATGATTGAGGACCGTTTTTTCATCGTGACCAAAGATGACCGCCAGTCGTGGAGAATGAACCACAGCGCTTGTTTCAAGGTTGATGTCCCACGTGGCAAGTTGAGTTCCTTCGGTGGCAAGCAGCAGCCTTTCCGCAATTTCTTTGATCTGCTGCCTTGCTTCTACTTTTTCCGTTACATCGTTGACTGTTACCATAACGCCGGAAATAGATTTGTCGGGCTCAAATAACGGCGCATATTCGAAATCGAGGTAAAATTTTTTCAAACCGTCGTTACCATCAATGAAAGCCACTGCTTCATTTTCTTTGTAGGGAATTCCCGTGTCCAGTACTTTTTCGAGCAGCCCCGGAAATTTCTGCTTCCTCAGTTCCGGGAAAACGTTCAGCAGTTTTTTACCCAGCACATCTTCCGGCCGGCGGCGCCATAGATCGCGAAGCAGTGTATTGTTTGCGAGTTCGATGATATGATCACGGCCGCGAAAGATCGTCATGGCGATGGGAGATTGGTCCACCATGTTGCGGAACTGTATCTCGCTTTCCTGCAACCCATGCCTGGCTTTTACTTGTGCGGTCACTTCGGTGGCGATGACCATGATACCGTCGATATTATTTTCCGGGCCGCGCAATGGATGATACACAAAGTTGAACCAGGTGCGTTCGACATGTCCGAATCTTTTCAGCGGCACTTCGAATTCAATACCGTAATAAGGCTCACCGGTAGCTAATATGCTATCGAGTATGGGTTTTGTAAAATCCTTTACTTCGGGCATCGAATGAAATAGCGACGTGCCCACGAGTTCTTCTTTTTTTCTGTCTACGATCTGCAGGTAGGTTTCATTGGCCGATTCCATAATGAATTCAGATCCGCGCATGATAATAATGCCTATCGGCGCCTGCGATACTGTATTGCGAAACTTTTCTTCACTGATGCGAAGAGCGGTTTCCATATTTTTTCTATCGTTGATATCCTGCAAAATTCCACTAAAACGCACCGGCGTTCCATCGATGGCGAAGAGGGCTTTACCCTTTGCCAGTACTGATCTGTGATGGCCGGTGTGTGAATTTACAATGGTATATTCAATCTCATAGTTGCCGCCCGATTCCGGCCGCAACGCATTTTTTATTGCTTCGGTCACACGTTCCCGGTCATTTGGCACGATGGCATCCAGCGCATTCTTCAGATCTATCTCATCTTGGGGCAGAAGCCCGAACCATTCTTTGATACGGCTGTTGCCGATAAATTTATTGGTAGCCGGATTGAGATCCCAGGTGCCAAGTTCCGCCGCGTCGAGGGTGAATTTCAATTGAGATTCATTTTCGGCAATGCGCTTCATGGAAGATACTTTCCCGGTGGTTTCTGTACAAACCACCAGCACGCCATTGATAGCGCCGGCTTCGTCGCTTACCGGGCTGTAGCTGAATGTCCAATATACATCTTCGAGGCGGCCATTGCGATAGATAGGCAGCAGCTGGTCTTCGCTCCATGTAGAATCCTTGCCCGAAAGCACTTGGTCTATCAGCGGCTTTATATCCCCCCATATTTCCGGCCAGCAATCCGCAGCTTTTTGCCCGAGTGCCAGGGGATGTTTGCCGTCGTTACCCAGGCTTGGCCGATAGGCATCATTATAAAATTGTATGAGATCTTTTCCCCAAAAAAGAAACATGGGAAAATTAGAGTTGAGTAAAATTCCGAGCGTGGTGCGGAGGCTTTGTGGCCAGCCGGTAGGATCGCCCAATGGCGTTTGGGTCCAGTCTTTGGCACGGGTAAGTTCGCCCATTTCTCCGCCGCCGGACATGAATTGGTAATTGTTTTGTAAAACTGCTGATGGCATTGGTATCAGGTGACTGCAATTTTTCAGGGCAGTTTGGCTCGTACGAAGATAGTGGAAGATAAGTAACTTTTAACGTGTGTGGTTTGGGTAGTAAGCTTATGGATGCCATTAAATATCCGTGCCTACAGATTTCAGTTAAACTTATTCCTGCTTGTACTAACTCAATCTTCGTGGCTGGCACCTAAAACCTAAAACCTGCACCTACCGTCTTTTACCTATCTTCGTATCCTATCAGCCGGCTGTCGTTCCGATCACATCGGGAAGGAAAGTCCGGACAGCAAAGGGCAACACACCGGTTAAGCGCCGGCTCCCGATCCGTTCGGGAAGAGAGAGTGCCACAGAAAATAACTGTCCCGCCATTATGGTGGGACGAGGGTGAAAACGTGAGGTAAGAGCTCACGATGCCGTATGGTAACATATGGGATGGGTAAACCTTGTGTGCTGTAATGCCACGTATATCCCGGTTTGATCTTTTGCTGAACTTGTTTCGGGAATTGATCGGGGTGAGCGGCTCGTTCACTATCTTCTATCGAAGTACCGGGAAGGGTAGGCAGCAAGATCGCAGCAGTAATGTTGCGGCCAGATAAATGACGGCCTCCCGGTCTTTGGCCGGGAAACAGAATCCGGCTTATGGCTGATAGTTTTTTAAAGCTCTTGAATTGTTTATACTTTTTATTTGTAGTCTTTGAAGATCGCGGCTTTTATGGCGTTCCAATCATCGTTGATAAAGCTGTAATACACCGTGTCGCGTACGGAGCCATCTTCGTTAACAGAATGTTTTCTTAGAATACCTTCTTTTACTGCGCCGATATCTTCCATGGCTTTTTGTGAACGCTTGTTGAACAGGCTTGTTTTCAATTCAATCCTGTTTAAGAACAGTTGTTCAAAACCGAAAGTGAGCAACAAAAATTTACAGTTGCGATTAAGTCCGCTGCGCTGCAACGAAGGATCATACCAGGTCCAGCCGATTTCCAAACGCTTATTTAAAATGCTGATATTTGAAAACCTCGTACAGCCGCCATATCGTTGATGAAGTTTATCATACACAGCAAAAGGGTAGGATGATCCATTTTTTCTTTCTTCGAGGGCGGTATCAAAATACCTTCTGAAATCCGCATCAGAACTGATCTTCGCGGAGGTGAACGTCCACAATTCTTTTTGCTGCGCGATGGTTGATAAGGTATCAAAATGAATCTCTTCGAGAGGTTCGAGACGAACCCGTTCATTTTCGAGGATAATGTGATCGTTTAAAAAATGGGGAGTTAGCATAATGTTATCACAGATTTTTCCACCTTCGTTGGATTTATTCAGACAATTTTTTACGAAGGTAAAACATACGAAGTAATCAATCTTTGTAATCATTTAATCAATCACGCGAAACGGGAAGAAAAGATCTATGCTTCTATTTTGATTGTTTCAATATCCCGGCAACCACTTTATCAATAGGCAACGTCATTGTTTCTTCATGGAAATCATCCCAATGCACAAACCGGAAAGTTTCTGTTTCGCCGGTTTCTGAATATACCCGCATTTGCGCATCGTCAAAATCGAATGCTGTATCCCGCAACGGGACTTTGATTGGCGCCAGCGCCTGTACATAGTAATAAATGGAAATGATCTGGTGATCAGGATTGAAAGCGCTTTGCTGGTAAAAATCGGTGGTGTATAAATGCCCTGTTATTTCCACCGGCAGATTCATTTCTTCCATGAATTCGCGTTTCAGGCAATCGATGGTTCCCTCGCCGATCTCCAGGCCACCACCGCAAAATTTGGTGATGTAACTTCCGCGGATAAATTCATCGCTCACCAATACCTGTTGTCGTTCATTGATGAGGATGCCGTAAACGCGTATGTTGAATGATTTCATGAGTTGAGTGTTTGGAGATGAGTGGTTAGAGTTGAGTGGTTAGAAGTGGTTTAAAGGTTTAGTTTAAAGAATGCTATATAAAGAGCTTTTCAAGCATCAAACAGCTTTCGCCTAAACTCTAATCCCTAATCCCTAAACTATCTCTTTGTTCTTCTGATGTAATTGATGATCACAAATGCCAGAATTATCAGGCACACGGCTACCGGCACCCAAAATGCATAATGCGATTGCTGGAAGGGCAACGGTACATTCATCCCGTAAATGCTGGCGATCAATACCGGTACGCTCAGGAAAATAGTGAGTGTAGACAAGCGTTTCAGCACCTCGTTCTGATTGTTGCTGATAATGCTTGCGTAAGCATCCAGCGTGCTCACAAGAATGTTGGTGTAAGTATTTGCTGTTTCCAGCGCCTGCGATGTTTCGATCACAAGATCTTCCAAAAAATCCTTTTCATCTTCATTCATGTGAAGGAAATTGGTGCGGGCAAGTTTCATCATCAGCAATTCGTTGCTGCGCAAAGCCGTTACAAAATACACGAGGCTTTTTTGTATCCGCATCAGTTCGAATAATTCTTCATTCCGGTTAGAATCGTATAACTTTTGCTCGAGCGCATTGCGCCGCTGATTGATCTCTTTCAGATGCTCCTGGAAATTTGTGGTGATTTTTTCAAAGATCTTAAGCACCATCATATTTTTTTTGTCGGGGTTCCTGTTCTGAAAACTGTTCAAAAACTTTTTGATGGCTTCATTTTCAAAAGAATTGACCGTTACAATCTGTCCCGTTGTAAGAATAATACAAATTGGAATGGTGATATAAAATGCATCGCTTTCGTTAAAGGAGTTATTTTCCGTCGGGGTTTTGATAACGATCAGTTTTACATCGTCTTCTTCTTCATACCGGCTGCGCTCATCGATATCCAACGAATCTTTGAGGAAGTCGATAGGGATGTTGAGCGCAGAGCTGAGTTCGGTAAATTCTTCCTGCTTGAGTGGCGGTAAAACATTTACCCAACTGCCATTAACAGGTTTGTCGATGGCCAGTGTTTTTCGTTCTTCTATTTTAAAGTACTGAATCATGAGGTCAATGGTGAAATCTTCAAAGTTTATTAAGTTATCCGTCCGGCTGTTTATTTAAAAATTTATTTTAAAAGAATTATATTAAAGACTTTAACCAGCTGCAAAAGTTCTTTAAAGATTTCATCATTGACCATTCAGTTATTCCGCTACGCCGACCGTTCCCGTAAATACCAGCTCCGCCGGGCCGCACAGCCAGATGTTATCAAAGCTGTGTTCGTTTATCTTGTTATATTCAACGCTCAGGAACCCGCCGGGCGTGCGTACTTCCACCCGGTTGAAGCCAAGCTCGTTGTGCGCGCTTACCAGGGCAGCGGCCGTAACGCCGGTGCCGCAACTCATGGTTTCATCTTCCACGCCGCGCTCGTATGTTCTCACAAAAATAGAATCTTCACCTGTTGATTCAACGAAATTCACATTAATGCCATGCTCCTGGAACTTGCTGCTGTTGCGGATCTCACGGCCTACACTTACAACGTCCACTGCGGCTACATCGCTTTCGAATTTTATATAATGAGGCGAACCGGTGTTGAGTATCGCATGCGAATTGTGTTCGTCTACATGATGAACATCTTTCATTTTCAGACGAACGGTACCGTCGTTTTCAATTTCAGCTTCATGCGGACCGTCCACAGCAAGGAAGTTGTAAGTGTATTTATGCATGCCCAGATGATAGGCAAATTTTATCAGGCAACGACCGCCATTGCCACACATACTACTGTGATGTCCGTCGGAATTGAAATATACCATTTCGAAATCGTAACCGGCTTTGTTTTGCAGCAACATCAGTCCATCTGCGCCGATACCGAACCTGCGATTACAAATATGTTTTACATGCTTTGCTGTGAGGCCCGAAAATTGTTCCGAACGGTTGTCCAATATCACAAAGTCATTTCCTGTTCCCTGGTATTTGCTGAAGTTGATATTCATTAGTTGATAGAAGTGGAAATCGTTTCCAATGTTTTTATGATCAGTTTTTCTACAGCGGCACTGCCGTCTTTACTGAATTCTTTGGTGATGCGGTTAGCTACGATCGCGTTCACTGCAAGGCAATGATGTCCGAGTATTTTACCCATTCCGTAAATGGCAGAAGTTTCCATTTCAAAATTACTGATGCGATAGTTGCCAAAACTGAAGCTGGTAAGGCGATCGATCAGTTGCGGATGTTTCAGTCCCATGCGCAATACACGTCCCTGCGGACCATAGAACCCCGGGCAGGTAACCGTGATGCCCTGATGAAAACCATCTACGAATTCCTTTAACAATGAAACTGCTGCGCCGGTAATGTAAGGTGATGAAATTCCCTGGTGCAACTGGGTGTGCGTGTCGAAGGCCTGTAAAATCTGTTTCTCTTCCTCGTTGCTGTCGTGTATATAAAAATTAAGAAGGTTGTCCAGACCAAGTCCATGCGTTCCGGCAACAAAACTATCAACGGGTATTTCTTTTTGGAGAGAGCCGGAAGTGCCTACACGGATGATGTTAAGAGGTGTAAGTTGTTCTTTAATGGTACGTGTTTCAAAATCGATGTTTACAAGTGCATCAAGTTCGTTTACAACGATGTCGATATTGTCTGGCCCGATGCCGGTGCTTACGACGGAAATTCTTTTGTTACCGATATACCCGGTGTGCGTGATGAACTCGCGATGTTCATTGCGAAATTCGATCTGGTCGAAATGTTTGCTTACTTCTTTTACACGTCCGGGATCACCAACGGTGATGACGGTGGTGGCTATTTCTTCGGGGCGGCAATCGATATGATAGATGGCGCCGCGGTTGTTGATGATCAGTTCTGATGCTGCAATCGTACCCATACAGGATTTTTAAATTTATATTTTTGGTTTGTCAAATTTGAAATTATGGCTAAAAATACCCTATTTTTGCAAACCAAAATAATAATGACGTATCTATTTGGTAATTACCACGTTATTTAATCAGGGTCCTTTGGCCGAGTGGCTAGGCAAAGCTCTGCAAAAGCTTCTACAGCGGTTCGAATCCGCTAGGGACCTCCGAAAGGGGCTATCAATGCGATAGTCCCTTTTTCTATTTTTACCTATCCTTACTGTTAACCCTTCTTTTTCAGAAGGTTGTAACAGTTTTCAGTCTTTCTGCATCTTACCTTCATACTCAACTTTATTTCACTTTAATAGACTTTTTGATAGACTAAAAGATAGACTAAAATTTCAGGTCCACTTTTAAGCATTTCTGAACCATTAAAAAAGCGAATATGAAGTTGCCAATTGCGGCTGTTTGCAAAGCTGCCAAATCAAGAAAAGATGGAACCGCTAATGTTTCAATTCAGTATTGTTTTAATAGTGAAGAAAGAGCCGAGTTAGGGACAGGTATAGCCATTCCACCCAAATTCTGGAACCGTAAACAGAAGTGTATTTCGAGCAGGCTGCCTGATAGTTATGGTATTTCTGAGAAGTTAAATGAAAAACTCGAGCAAGAATTAATGAAGGCACAGAATATTGTTTCACTTGCACTAAAGCGAAAAGAAAACCCACTCGATTTTTTTAAACGTTATTATAGCCCTGATCGTTCTTTTGAAAATATCGTAGAGGTGGTTGATATGTTAGATACGAAGAAGATTTCAAATGATATCTATCTAAATAAAGATATTTATTTTCAAATCGATGACTATATCAAAACGAAAACTAAGAAAGTTTCTGCGGACATGCCTAGAATCTACAGAAATATGAAAGATCACCTGTTGGCATTTGAAGCGTTTAGGAAAATGCCTATTGTTTTTGAATCATTGGATATAAATTTTTACGAATCCTTTGTTGATTTTTTGACCTATGACTATATTTTGGCGAGACGTAAAAAACGAATGGTAGGATTAAAAACCAATACGGTTGGTAAAACGATCAAACAATTCAAAACCTTCCTAAAGGACAGAATAAAGAAAAAAATAATTAAGGCTTTTGATATGGATGACTGGATCGTATTGCAGGTAGAGGTGGACGCGGTATACCTTTCTGTTAAAGAAATAAAGATGATCAATGATGTTTCCCTGAACAAACACCCGCATTTAATGGATTATAGGAGTGACCTTGTACTGGGTTGTCTGACAGGTTTAAGGTTTTCTGATTTTTCCAAAATAAAACAGGACGATCTCAGAGATGGAATGCTGTTTAAGAAGCAGCAAAAATCAGATCACTGGGTGGTGATTCCACTAAGGAAAGATGCCCAACGCATATTAAGCAATCGGAAATTTGAAAGTTTTAAGCCGCTCACAAATGCCGAATTCAACAGGCACATAAAAAATCTCGCAATGCTGGCCGGCATTATTGAGCCTGTAACCCATTCTTATAAGAAAGGGAACAAACTTATTACTGAAACCAAGCCTAAATGTGATTGGATTACTTCGCATACCTGCCGAAGATCTTTTTGTACAAACGAATTTTTAGCGGGAACACCTGCCTCATTAATAATGAAAATTAGTGGACATAAAAGCGAACGAGACTTTTTTAAATATATAAGAATTTCTCCTGAAGAGGCGGCCCATAAGATGCAGAAAATCTGGAAGGAAAGGGGAGAGGTATGATGTTGAGTTAA
Organism: Chitinophagales bacterium; assembly: GCA_015655125.1. Lineage (GTDB taxonomy): Bacteria > Bacteroidota > Bacteroidia > Chitinophagales > Chitinophagaceae > Ferruginibacter. The sequence continues at coordinate 42,835 of JAATFP010000094.1, forward strand.
CTTTCAAAATAGAGGATTATTAATACTGTGAGACAAGAAAATGCAGGAATTAGAGGCCCGGCGTATTTAAAATCCGCGCAATTTCTGTTTCAATCAATTGTTGAATTTCCCTTTTCACGTTCAGGTAATTATCCATTACCATCGAAGGCGAAATTTTTTGTAACTCTGGCAACTCGCGATAATGGCTGGCTTCATATTTCAATGCCTCGTGGTCATTTATAATCTCACTGTGAAATGTTTTCAGCTTTATCTTGTTATCCGGATCGTCCGCGACCATCCCCACAAACTCACCGGAAGACAGGCCGGCAATTTTTGAAGCCGGAATAGCAAAATCCAATTGGCTGGATTTTGAAATGGAAGTATCTGTACGGTTGATGGAAACACTTTCTTTCAATTGATTAATCTTCCCAAATCTTTCAGACAACGTTTTCGCCGTTTCCCCTGTAACCTGCCCGCTGATGATATTGCCCACAATGTTGCTGATCACCGCGGACTGATCCGCGCCATAATCTTTTTTCAGCTGGCTAAAATCCTGAATCCCTAGACAGGTGGCTACTTTGTTAGAGCGTGCTGTAGCGATGAGGCTATCAATGTCATTAAAATAAATCGTCGGGAATTCGTCAAATATAAGACTGGATTTTTGTTGATTTTTCTTGTTCACCAGTTTGATGATGCGCGTGATATACAGCGATAGTACAGCACCATATACCTGCTGCTTTTGGGGATTATTGGCCAGGCACAAAATTTTTGGCGCTTCCGGATTGTTGATATCCAATGTGAAATCATTTGCTGATAATACCCAATAAAGTTGTGGTGATGACAGCCGTGCCATGCTGATCTTTGCGCTGGCCACCTGTCCCTCCAGTTGTTCCATAGCATCATTCTGAAAAGCGGAGATGAATGGGTTGATCAAAACTTCTATTTCCGGTTCAGTTTTTAATACAGAAAAAAGTTTCTCATATTCTACCTGCATTAGTTCAATGACATGGGGCAGGGTACAGTAAATTCCATCTTTGTACTTTTTTAAAAACCAAATAATCGCAGTCACAAAGTTTATGGGAGATTCTACGAAAAAATCTCCCTGCTTTGTGATCCATTCTTTGTTGAGACCCAGCATGATTGAACGCGATGCTTCCGTGGCGTCGGTGATATCGGTCATGTTTTTATGATCGAGCGGATTGCAGCGATTGCTTTTTGAAAGATCGTCAAAACAGATCAGGTAATATTTGGGGACGATCCTGTAGCAGTTTTTGTTTTTCAACAAAGTATTATAAACGATTTTAGAAAGGTCATCGAATTTAAAATCATACACCAGCATGGTGAATCCTTTTTTTATGTGCTGGCGGATGACGTGCTGAATTACAAAGTAAGATTTGCCTGACCCGGGAGAACCACTGACAAGTAGCGCGCGGAACGGGTTGATGATGTTAATCCAGCTTTTGCGGACAGTACCCCGCAAATTATATCGTGCCGGGAGGTTAACTGAAAATTCATTTTCGATCAGGCGTTCTTCCTGCGGAAATGTTTCATTGAGCTCATTAAATATATCATTTCCAAGATTTATTTTTATCAGGCGTGTGAGCCTCGTGCCGCCTGTGAGTATAAGTATGAAACCCAGTGCCAGCGCTAATATATATATGATGGTTAGTATATCTGCAGCCGTCCTCATGAATAAAATTAATCCTGAGCAAAAATAGAAAACCAGGCCTGTCATTAAATAGAGGCTGATAGAGCCTATTGTTATTTTCTCTTCTTTCTTGCCGCGTGTTCCCAACAAAGAAATCAACAAAAGAACCAGTGCCAACAACTTTGAATTCCAGGGAGAATTGTATAGACCGGTGCGCGCGATATTTTGTAAAAATTGGTCGCTCAAGGGTGCCGTTAGGTTCCAGGTGCGAAAACCCCCGTAGCAATAAAAATAGCAATGGAGCAACAAAAGGAATATGCTGCTAAGCCGCGTAAAATCGAGTATTTTCCGCAAGCCAACTTCGTTTTCGCCTGTGCCTGACATAGTAAGGTGTATTTAGTAATTGTTGTTTTTTCTTTTTTTCTTTTTCTTCTTTAAAAAATCGAATCGCGTTTTGGAGAATGTTTTTTCTGCATGCAAAA
>JAATFP010000112.1 GCA_015655125.1 Chitinophagales bacterium
ACTATTCACCCCTTCTCATCGCGGCAAGTATCTTCTTCGTGGCCGTAGATTTCCCTAAATATTTTTCTGTCCTGTGTTCCGCAAAATAGATTACCGGCGTCAGAACAATTGCCACAAACGATTTGTAGAAATAATTAACGACGCCTATAGCCAATATCTGCTGCCACGGAAATATGCCGAGGAATGCGATGAATAATACAATATAACTATCCACCAATTGGGACACCAATGTAGAACCCGTTGCCCGCAACCATACTTTTTTGTCGCCGGTTGCTTTTTTTATTTTGTGGAAAACGGTCACGTCTACCAGTTGGCTCACGAAGAAAGCCACGAGGCTGCCGATGATGATACGCATGCCCTGGCCGAAAATCCCGTTAAAAGCATCCTGCATATTGGGAACATTGTCCGTTTCTGCATGACTGGTTATCCAAAAATCTGCCGGCGGAACTTTCATGGCCACGAAGAACATGATGAAAGCATAGGAAATCAGCCCGATGGCGACCAGCGAAATGCGGCGCACCACTTTTGGGCCATAGTACTCATTTACAATATCAGTGATGATGAATTCCAGCGGCCACAGTAAAACACCGCAGGTTAGGCTGATAGCGATACCGCTCTGTCCGAAGATGGTGAAGTTGGAGGGGTTGGTTCCGAATAATTTTTCCAGGGAAAATATTTTTGTACCGATAGTTTCGGCAATCAGTGCATTGGCCACAAAAAAAGCGGTAATGATCACAAACAGCTTCGTTGGCCTGTCTTTCAGGATATTTTGAATCATGCTTAAAAGTTAGGTAAAAAGTATGAAATATACCTGCATTGGCAGTATGATCATATTGGAATAAACGATCCAGCGGGGAATATTATTCATTCTCCTCGCAGGATAGCGCGCGATAAATATCACCACAAAAATGAGATTGACAATGATAGCAAGAAAAGCCAGCACCGCAGCGGATGATACAAAATAATTCAGTTCCACAGGCGCATTGGGATCCACCACGGTTTTTACGGAATACGCGAACTGGCGCCTGATCCACAAAAACATGGAAATAAGAAAACAGCTATTACAGATGAAAGTGAACCTGGCGAAAAAACGCATGAAGAAAATTAAAAATTAAGAATTCCTTGCAATTTATTTAATACAGCTAAAAAAACATAATCAAAAATCTTAATTCTTAACGTGTTGGTTATTGGAAGCCGACCCTTGCTATGCAAACCGTCTTCGCCAAGCTAACACTCACAGCATTCTGTGATGTTGAGCTCGTCGAAATATAGAGAACGTAAGTTTTGATTCGGATTTGTTTTAATAGCTAACACGTTAATCCGTAATTTTTTATTGGTCACCCTTTCCCCCACCCGAACCAATCATTTCCATTTGCATAAAGCATCAGCGCCATCAGAATCACAAAGCCAACGATCTGTGCATATTCCAGGAACTTTTCGCTTGGCTTGCGGCCGGAGATCATTTCTACCAAAGTAAATAAAACATGGCCGCCATCCAGTGCCGGTATCGGAAGCAGGTTCATAAACGCGAGGATGATGGAAAACAATGCGGTCATTTCCCAGAAGCGTTGCCAATCCCATTTTTTCGCGGAAAAAACAGAACCCATTGATTTAAATCCGCCCACACCTTTATAATATTCCGTACTTGGCGAAAAGATCAATTTAAATTGATCGATGTACTCGCCCAGGGAGGTTCCGGTAAGCCGCACGCCGGCAGGGAACGATGCGAAGAAACTATAATCCCTATGTACGATGTCCAACACCTGCAAGCTATCATATTGCTTGTTTGTGAGAAATGAAGGAGAAATTCTTCCTTCAGCATTCACGCGCACGGGCATTTGCACAATACTTCCTTTTCTTTCTACCGTAAGCTGCACATCTTTATCTCTATGCCCGTCAAAATATCTGGCGGCCTGATCGAAGAACTGTACACCGGTTGAATCCAGTTTCACTATCTTATCCATATATTGAAGACCGGCTTTTTTTGCCGCAGAAGTGTCTTTGCCGTCAAATTGACCAATATACAACGGTACACGCGGCATGAACAAAGCACGTTTTGCTTTCTTTCTTTCGATGAGCTGCCCGGCAAGATTGCGGGGAATAATGATGTCTTTGGCAACGCCGTCTCTTTCGATCTGGATCGTTCCGCCCACATTCAAAAATATTTTTTTTGGAACATCGTCAAAATATGGAATAGAATCATTATTAACCGCTACGATCTTATCGCCATCGCGGAACCCGATCTGGTACATCAATGAATCGGTTACCCAAACACCATCTTTCAAAGATTTGTTCGGGATCTTATCTTCGCCCCAAACGAATAAGATCATCGCATAAATAATAAACGCGAGGATCACGTTCACCGTCACGCCGCCAAGCATGATGATCAGCCGTTGCCAGGCCGGCTTGCTGCGGAACTCCCAGGGTTGGGGTGGAAGTTTCATTTGCTCCTTGTCCATGCTTTCGTCGATCATCCCTGCTATTTTCACATATCCGCCGAGGGGCAACCAGCCGATACCATATTCGGTTTCGTCAATCTTCTTTTTAAAGATGGAAAACCATGGATCGAAGAAAAGATAAAATTTTTCCACGCGGCACTTGAACCACCTTGCCGTAATATAATGGCCAAACTCGTGTAAGATCACCAGAATGGAAAGGGACAATAATAATTGTCCAGCCTGCAGGCCCACTCCCGGCCAGTTGATGGCTAATATGATACTAAAGAACATTCGTTTTTATAAATTTATGAACTGCTTTGAAAATTTGCGCTCGGCACAAAGTTGTCTTCAATGGATCCAGCCCGGTATTAAAAAATTACAATTTCATCAGCGAAGCCGCAAAGTTACGCGCCTCACCGTCGCTTTCAAAATATTCCTCCAATGTAGGTTTGTTGATAAATGTGATATTTTCCATCGTTTTTTCCACCACGGCCGTAATATCGAGAAAGCCGATCCGGTTGCGCAGGAAGGCCCACACCGCAATCTCGTTGGCTGCATTAAGAATGCAAGCCATGTTGCCGCCTGCCTTCAACGCTTCGGTGGCAAGCCCGAGGTTGCGGAACGTTTTATAATCAGGTTCCTCAAAATTCAAAGAGGGATATTTCCGGAAGTTGAACCTCGGAAAATCGTTTCTGATCCTTTTGGGAAAACCAAGTGCATATTGAATGGGTAACTTCATATCCGGAAGCCCCATCTGGGCCTTCAGACTCCCATCTTCAAACTGAACAAGACTATGAATGATGCTTTGAGGATGGATCACCACTTCCACCTGCGATGGCTGAAGATTGAACAGCCATTTTGCTTCGATCATCTCCAATCCTTTATTCATCAAGGTTGCAGAATCTATGGATATCTTGGCACCCATTGCCCAGTTGGGGTGTTGCAATGCATGATCACGTTTCACATTTACGAGAAAGTTGGGTTTCTTGCCTAAAAACGGGCCACCACTTGCAGTGAGGATGATCGTTTCAATCGGGTTGCGCGATTCGCCCACCAGGCATTGAAAGATAGCGGAATGTTCACTGTCGACAGGAATAATCGGGGCCTTTTTTTCAAGCGCCGTTTGCATCACGATATCACCCGCCACCACCAGTGTTTCTTTATTGGCCAGGGCGATCATCTTGCCCTTGTTCACCGCTTTAAGCGTTGGCTTAAGTCCGGCAAAGCCAACAATTGCTGCCAGCATGATATCGTATGTATCAAAGTCTGCCACTTCTTCCAAGGCATTTTCACCGGCAAAAACTTTTATATCGGTGGAAGAAAGAGCTGATTTTACGTCTTCGTATTTCTTTTCGTCGCCGATCACCACGGCATTGGGGCGAAATTCCAGGGCCTGTTTGATCAGCAACTCGTCGTTTGTTTGCGCGGTCAGTATTTCCACTTCAAGCAAATCCGAATGGGAACGGATAACCTCCAGTGCCTGCGTACCTATCGAACCAGTAGAACCCATGATGGCAATACGTTTTTTTGGTTCTGCTGAGCCCATATTAATATTTTAATTAATAATTTATCTTATTTGTGTGGCAATTTAATGTATTAATTCCTTTAAAGCAGCATCGGCCTTATTAAAATTGAAACGGGTAACGACCGACGCCATCAGATACGCAATCTGCTTCGTTTGCAGGTTATTAACAGACCCTTCATGTGAATGATTTATAGTTGGTTGATACGTGAATTCGTTTTTTTCGATGGCCGTGCCGATTTTTTTATAAGCGTCACGAAACGGAACACCTTGCAGCACCAATTTGTTCACTTCCTCCACGCTGAAAAGAAACTTGTATTTTTCATCTGCAAGGATATTTTCTTTTACCGAAATATTGGAAAACATCAGCGATGCCATGCGGATACAATCATGTAAAGTTCCGAAAGCCGGGAAAAGATTTTCTTTCAACAATTGCAGGTCGCGGTGATAGCCACCCGGCAAATTTACTGTCATCATCGTTATCTCGTTCGGCAAAGCCTTGATGCGATTGCAATACGAACGGATGAGTTCAAATACGTCAGGATTTTTTTTATGCGGCATGATGCTGCTCCCTGTAGTAAGTTCTGCGGGAAAAGAAACAAAATCAAAATTCTGGTTAAGATACAAACACATATCCATGCTCATCCTGGCCAATGTATCTGCAACATTTGCCAGCGCCTGTGCGGTGATGCGCTCCGCTTTTCCGCGCCCCATTTGCGCATATACCACGTTGTAATTTAATGTTGCAAAACCAAGCAATTGGGTCGTCACCGTACGTTTGATGGGAAATGAAGATCCATATCCGGCCGCGCTTCCAAGAGGATTTTTGTTTACAACATTATATGCTGCAAGCAAAGTTTCCGTATCATCCACCAAACTTTCGGCGTAAGCGCCAAACCATAACCCGAAGGAGGAAGGCATCGCCAGCTGAAGATGAGTATAGCCTGGTAAAAGATGATCTTTGTATTGCTCGCTTTTGTGCTGCAACAATTCAAAAAGCCTGCCGATAGAAAGCACCAGCTGCCGGATCTCGTGACGCAAAAATAATTTGATATCTACCAGCACCTGGTCGTTCCTGCTCCGGGCAGAATGAATCTTTTTACCGATATCGCCGAGCTTTTCGGTAAGTAAAAATTCTACCTGCGAATGAATGTCCTCAATTCCCGGCTGAATGGCAAAGGATGCCTTTTGCGTGTCAGCATAGATCAATTTTAGTTCCCGTACCAAAACATCCACTTCCTCGTTTGTCAATAGCCCTACAACACCCAGCATCTTTGCATGCGCAATATTTCCCAGCACATCAAACGGCGCGAGCATTGCATCAAAATCGCGATCTTTCCCGACGGTAAAATTTTCCACTGCGGAATTGATGTCTGTGTCTTTTTGCCAGAGTTTCATTCTAAATAATAATTAATAATTAATAATTCCTACAGTGACCCTTAAGAGATCGATATAAAAACTCACTGCCTCTTTCACCGCTTTCACTTCCACAAACTCATCTGCACTATGGCTTTGCTCGCTGTTGCCGGGACCGCATTTCAAAGATGGCAAGGGAATAAGCGCCTGATCTGACAATGTAGGCGAACCATATGTTTTTTTGCCCAATAAAATCCCCGCCTTGACTAATGGATGATCCGGCGAAATCGATGAAGGCTTCAGACGCGTGCTTCTGGCAGTAATATCAACATCGGTATGTTGTTTTATGATATCAATGATCTCTGCATGGTTGTACATTTCGGTTACTCGAACATCCACAACAAACTTGCAGGTGGCAGGTACAACATTATGTGCCTTATTTTCTGTTTCGATGGAAGTGACCGTCATTTTAATCTCTCCCAGCAACGGCGAAATTTTTGGTAAACGAAAGGAAGCTATCCATTCAATGGCCTGCATTGCTTTATAGATCGCGTTTTCGCCTTCGTTACGCGCAGCATGTCCGGCTTTACCGTGTGCCGTACAATCCAGTACCAGCAAGCCCTTTTCAGCGATGGCGAGTTCAAGCTGAGTGGGCTCGCCCACTATTGCAAAACTATCCCCATGAGTAAAAAGTGCCTTAAAATCTTCTTTTAAAAACAGTTTTTCAATACCATTGCTGCCACTTATTTCTTCTTCGGCCGTTGCCGCAAAAACTAAATTGTAGCGCAGGCTTTGCTGTTCATAAAAATAAATAAAAGCCGCCATCAGGCTCACTAACGAAGCACCGGCATCCGTGCTCCCCAGTCCGTATAACTTTCCTTCTTCAATTTTGGGAAGGTAAGGATCATTGGTATATTTTGAATTCTGTGGTACCGTATCATGATGAGAATTGAGCAGAATGGATGGCAACGCGGGATCAAAATATTTATTAATGCACCAGATGTTATTCACAACGCGATTAACCTGAATATTTCTTGACCGTAAAAAAAATTCAATTGCGTCAGCGGTTCTATCTTCCTTCCGGCTCAGTGACGGAATGGTGATGAGTTGCTTCAAAAGCAATAATGCATCATTTGCTATGATATTTACAAATTGGGAATTCATGATCTTATTTGCGTTCCGGCTTTGTGTTCAACCATCATCCGGATATCTTTTGCATGCCCGATGCTGATGTGTTGTACGCCTGCATGCAAAGCTGCGAATGCATTTTTCAGCTTCGGAATCATGCCGGCCGAAATGACATTGTTTTGTGTAAGCTGTTCAAAATAAGTGAAATCCATATTTTCAATCACACTCGCATCATCCTCTGCGTTCCTCAATACGCCCCGCTTTTCAAAGCAGTAAATAAGCGAAACATCATAGCTATCGCTCAATGCCGTTGCTATTTCCTGGGCAATAGTATCGGCGTTCGTGTTGAGCAATTGTCCTTTACCATCATGAGTGACCGGTGAAACAACGGGCCTGATACCGGTTTCCAATAACTGCTTTACGAACCGTACATTCACTTTATCTACGTCACCCACAAAACCATATTCGGCACCGTCGCCGATATTTTTATCTGCGCCACGTTTGTGCGACAGGATCAAATTCCCATCGGCACCGGAAAATCCTGCGGCATCACAATTTTCAGATTGCAATGTTGCTACAATATTCTTATTGATATAACCAGCATATACCATCGTTACTACTTTCAACGTTTCCGCATCGGTGATCCTTCTTCCATCTATCATTTGCTGCGCAATACCCATTGCTTCCGCAACCCGCGTGGCAAGTTTTCCGCCACCATGAACGAGGATCTTATTTCCTTCGATTTCTGCAAACGATGTAAGAAAAGATGAAAGTGAACTTTCATCGTCGATGATATTTCCGCCGATCTTAATAACGAATAAGGGTTCACCCATTTCTATTTTTTTTATAACATGTATCCGTGTATATGCGTCAATTTCGCTTAAGCTCCCCTCAATATTTCGCCGATCACCGCCTGCGCTGCCCATACCCTGTTTCCGCCTTGTAAGGTAACCAAACTATTTTCGCTGTCCAATATATCATCACTGAGTTCTACATTTCTGCGAACAGGAAGACAATGCATCACTTTTGCATTGTTGCTCTGTGCAAGTTTTGTATTCGTCAGCATCCAATCAGTGTGAGGGGCCGGCATAGCGCCATAGTCGTGATAGGCGCTCCAGTTTTTTACATACACATAATCGGCTCCCTGCAAGGCTTCCGATTGATTGTTTGTAATCGACGCGCCACCGGTAAACTGATCATCCAGTGCATATCCCTCCGGATGGGCGATGACGAAATCTGCTTCGCCCCAGGCATTGACCCATTGTGCAAACGAATTCGCCACACATTGTGGCAGCGGTTTGATATGCGGTGCCCAGGACAATACAATTTTAGGCTTTACGATTGACGACCTTTTTACAAGATCTTCTTTTATAGTTATAATGTCCGCCAACGACTGCAATGGATGCAATGTTGCGCTTTCCAGGCTCACAACAGGCACGCCGGCATATTGCATAAATTGATGGATGATCGTTTCTGCGTAATCCTCATCGCGGTTTTGCAAAGAAGGAAATGTGCGGATACACAAAATATCGAAATAACTTCCGAGTACCGGCGCCGCATCTTTCACGTGTTCAACGGTTGTTCCGTTCATCACCGCGCCCACGGCAAATTCAAGCGCCCAACCTTCTTTGTCAACATTGAAAACAATGGCTTCCATGCCGAGATTTTTCGCAGCCAACTGCGTACTGATACGTGTGCGCAGGCTCGGATTTAAAAATAATAATCCAATCTTTTTATTTGCGCCCAATGCGATATCCGCCAAAGGCTGTTGTTTATAAAACAAAGCTTTTTGCACCAAAGCATCGATGTTTGCAACGTCATTTACGGAAATGAAATTTTTCATGCGCCAAGTTCTGTTTTAATAGCCTGTAAAAAAATGTCGGCATCTGCTATTGAAAGATTTAACGCCGGCAAGAGCCTTATTACATTGGGTTTTGCTTCGCCGGTGAAGATTTTGTGAATGGATAGCAAATTCTTCTTGACGTCTTTGAACGCCTCGGGCAATTCAATTCCGATCATCAATCCACGCCCGCGAACTTCAATTATGTTGGGCAATTTTTTTAATTCGTTCAGAAGGTATTGACCCACGCTGGCAGCATTATTCAAAAGATCATTTGATTCTATTTCTTCCAAAACCGCCATGGATGCGGCACATGCAAGATGGTTTCCACCAAAAGTGGTTCCAAGCATAAAATGCTTTGCGATAAACTTTGGCGCAATAGAAATACCCGCAACCGGAAAACCATTCCCCATCCCTTTTGCCATTGTATATATATCGGCATTTACGCCGGCGATATCGTGCGAATAAAATTGACCGGTCCGGCCATAACCGCATTGCACAGAATCTGCAATGTAAACCGCGTTGTATTGGTCACACAATCGCCTGATGCTTCTTAAAAAATCGGGAGTGGCTTCGCGGATGCCGCCCACGCCCTGGATACCTTCGACGATGACTGCTGTAACCTCATTTTCCAGGAAAGCCTGTTCCAATGTGGCCGCATCGTTGAATGGAAGAAAGATGATATTTTCATTTTCATTCACCGGCGCAACAATTGCCGGATTGTCTGTAACCGCTACGGCCAGTGAAGTGCGGCCATGAAATGATTTTTTAAAAGCGATCACTTTTTTCCTTCCATTATAAAATGATGCAACTTTCAAAGCGTTCTCATTTGCTTCTGCTCCGGAATTGCAAAGAAACAACTGGTAATTATCCTTACCGGAAATTTTACCCAACTTGTCTGCAAGTTCCTGTTGAAGCGGAATTTTTACAGAGTTTGAATAAAAAGAAACCTGGTGCAACTGATCTTCAATTCGTTTTACCCAATGTGGATTTGTGTGTCCTATACTAATCACGGCATGCCCGCCATAGAGGTCGAGATATTTCTGTCCTTTATCGTCCCAAACGTAGCTGCCACTGGCTTTTACAATGGTTACATCATTTAATGGATAAACATCAAATAAATTCATTTAATCCTGATTTTAATTTTAAAAATACCCCTGTTACTTTTAGCAGCCTTATTCTACCATGGAGACATGAGGCAACATAGGTTATGCAGGTTGACGCTGCGATGCGGCGGGAATCAAAATGCGGATCCCTTCAACCGCAGGCCCAACCGTTCTTCAAATCCAAACATCAAATTCATGTTTTGCACCGCCTGGCCGCTCGCACCTTTCAGTAGATTGTCTATCGCGGAATGAACAACAAGATCATTGTTATTTTTTTCCAATTGGATAATTGCGTTATTGGTATTCACCACCTGTTTCAAGCTGATGGGATCCTTGCTGATGGTAACGCATGGATGATCGTTGTAAAAAGTTTGGTAGATATCATATAATTCATCGATCAGGATATCGGTTACCAATTGCGAACTCGCAAAAATCCCGCGGGTAAAATCACCGCGCCACGGAACAAAATTAACGGCGCCCGCTTTGTCCAGCGACGGCTGCAACTGCTGCAATGACTCCCCGATCTCTCCAAGATGTTGATGGGTAAGTGTTTTATAAGCCTGGATATTATTTGCGCGCCAGCTAAAATGGCCCGTTGCCGACAATGCCTGCCCGGCCCCGGTAGAGCCCGTGATACCGGTTGTATATACTTTCGTGATCAAACCAAGGTCGGCGAGTGGCAGCAACCCTAATTGTATCGCCGTAGCGAAACATCCGGGATTAGCAATGCTACGTGCTTTTTTTATCGACTCTTTATTCAGTTCCGGCAGACCATATACAAAATTCCTGTTTCCGGTGTGCGCATCTTTTTGCAGCCTGAAATCATTACCGATGTCGATCAGCCGGACGGATGATGGAATACTATTCTGTTGTACAAACTTTTTTGCTTCACCATGCCCTGCACAGAAAAAAAGCACGTCCACGTCGAGATGATGGTCAGCCGAAAATTCAAGATTGGTTTCGCCATAAAGGTCCTCGTGCACTTTGCCTACATTGTTTCCTGCATTGCTGTTGCTTTGAACAAAATCGATCGTTGCGCCGGGATGATTGATCAGTATCCTGATCAATTCTCCGCCGGTGTATCCTGCACCACCGATGATGCCGACATTAATTTTTTCCATCGTTCTCAGCTTTAACCAGGTGATAGATGCCGGTTTGGTTACCGAATATTTTGGAGAACCCGCGCACATCCTCGCCCGTCCAGCCGTTGTTCATTTCGCCATAACTTCCAAAGCGGCCGCTCATCAGGTCGTGTGGAGATTCGATACCCGTGATCACGAAGCGATAAGGCAGCAATTCAACAAATACCTCCCCGGTTACGTGTTGCTGGCTGCTTTCTAAAAATGCTTCGATATCGCGCATCACCGGATCCATGATCTGACCTTCATGCAACCAATTTCCATAAAATTGAGACAACTGATCTTTGAGATTTAATTGCCATTTTGTAAGCACATGTTTTTCCAAGGCATGATGCGCTTTCAGAATGATCATCGGCGCAGCTGCTTCAAAACCCACGCGTCCTTTGATGCCGATGATCGTATCGCCCACATGAATGTCGCGGCCAATTGCATAACTACCCGCAATCTTTTGAAGATACAGGATCGCTTCCGATGGATGAGAAAATGTTGCGTCATTTACTTTTGTAAGTTCCCCTTTTACAAAAGACAATTTTATATTTTGTTCTTCCAGGTTCTTGTCGAGTTGTGTGGGCCACGCTTCTTCCGGCAGCATGCCATTGCTTTTCAAGGTTTCTTTTCCACCTACGCTTGTTCCCCACAAACCTTTGTTGATAGAATAAGCAGCTTTCCCGAAATTCATCTCTACATCGTTTGCCTTCAGGTATTCAATCTCAGCTTCCCTGCTGAGTTTCAGGTCGCGGATCGGTGTGATGATCTTCACGCCGGGAACCATAGTTTGCAGGATCATATCAAATCTCACCTGGTCATTTCCGGCGCCGGTACTGCCATGTGCCACTGCAACTGCCTCTGTTTTTTTTGCATGAGCCGCAATGTTAACGGCCTGGCTCAGTCTTTCTGCACTTACACTTAGCGGGTAAGTATTGTTTTTTAAAACATTACCGAATACCAGGTATTTTACGATACTGTCGTAATAATCTTTTACCGCATCGATAGTTGTATGTGTTGTTACTCCCAGCTTATAAGCATGCAATTCAATCTGTGCCAGTTCTTCAGCCGAAAATCCGCCCGTATTAACCACTACGGAATGCACTTCGTAATTTTTTTCTTTGGTAAGATATTTTGCGCAAAAAGATGTGTCTAATCCGCCGCTGAAGCCGAGTACCACCTTTTTTCCGTTGCCATTTTAAATCAGTTCATTATTCATACCAGTTCATTAATTTTTATAAGTTGAAAAAATAATGCAGCAATCTTTTGCGACTTTCGCTTTTTTGGCTACGCTTTAGAAATTGGATGAGACGGCTTTGTTTCAACCGCATAAATCTTTCATATATCTTCGATTGCTTTTTAAATTCTTCGGCTGTTTCTTCGGGTTCGTAATGATCTTTGGGATCGTACAACATAGCTGTACACATACAATTCCTGCGATTCTTGCTCATGAGAATATCGTAGTTTACACAACTTCTGCAACCGGCCCAGAACTGATCATCATCGGTCAATTCGCTGTATGTCACGGGCTCGTACCCGAGATCGGAATTGATCTTCATGACGGCAAGACCGGTTGTCAATCCGAAGATCTTTGCTTCGGGATATTTTTGTCTTGACAACTGAAATATTTTTTCCTTGATCTGCTTGGCCACGCCACTCTTGCGAAATGCAGGCGCAACGATCAATCCGCTGTTTGCCACGAACGAATCATGGCCCCATGCTTCAATATAACAGAATCCTACCCATTCACCGGAAGTGGTGACGGCGATCACTGCTTTACCTTCGCTGATCTTCTGCGCCACGTACGATGACGAACGTTTGGCAATACCCGTACCGCGCGCCTTTGCGGAAGATTCCATTTCAGCGGTGATCGTATCTGCGTATGGTACGTCTGCTTCTACAGCAGCACGAATAATGATGCTTGAATTTTCCAATTTGTGTAAAATTGAAATGAATAATAAATTAGAAAGAATTATAAGCACAAATTGTGCAGGAATTGTCCGGGGGATTTTTTCACTGACAGGGGCATGGTGGAAATGCTCGGCCTATCAGCAACCACGTCGGCTTTGATCAGCCATTGTGGAAGTAGTAAAAAAGGTATTATTTAAAATGCTTTTCTTCAACTTTTTCGTTTGAGGAAGCAAAAATAAAAGAAATTTCGGGAATGCGTGGTAGTTTTTATTAATTTTTTGTGAATTCGTGGCAGGTAAATAGTAAATGGGCAATAGTCAATGGTGAAATCTTTAAAGGATTTACGTCATTCGTTGCAACCCGATATTTTAAAACGCGTGTTCCAAACACCAGCGGTCCGCAGGCGAAGTTTAAACTTTTCTAAGTACTTGCATAAAATATGTTTTTAAAGATTTCAGCACCTACTAAAGAACAAAGTCTTTTAAAGCATCGGCGATCTTTCTGTCGTTTCCGAGTCTCGCCACTTTATTTTGCCCCCCAAGTTTACCAATACTTTTCATATAATCGAGAAATCCATTCTTCTTGATGGGCGTGATTTTTAATTGCCGGAGAATATTTCCCGAGATTAAATCCTCATAGTAAGTATTTTTCTTCCGGAGGTTGTCGTCGATGGCTTTTGAAAACGCTGAAAGATCTTTCGGCATATCTTCAAATTCTACGAACCATTCGTGGTAACTTTTCCCTTCATCCTGCGCAATGAATGGCGCTACGGTAAATTCCCTTACCGCTACCTGTTGCTGTGCGGCAGCTTTCATCAATGCTTCTTCTACTTCTTCCACGATCACATGTTCGCCGAAAGCGGAAATGAAATGTTTCGTGCGGCCGGTCACCACAAGCCTGTACGGATCAGTAGATAAAAATTTAACGGTATCGCCAATATTATAGGCCCACAAACCTGCATTTGAACTCACGATCAATGCATAGTTCTCGCCTACTTTCACATCTTTCAACATCAGCCTTTCAGGATTTTCTTTTTCGTATTCCGACATCGGAATGAACTCGAAGAAAATACCGCTGTTGGTATTGAGCAACATGCCGGGCTCTTTTTGCGTATCCTGGAAAGCAAAAAATCCCTCACTCGCCGGAAACAATTCGATGGTATCGATTTTGCGGCCGATGCTTTCGGTTAATTTTGGCTTGTATGGCTCAAAATTTACGCCGCCTTGCACCATCACGCTGAAATTCGGAAACAAGTCGCCGATTTTTTTCCCTGATCGTTCTTCCAGGCGGTCGAAATACATTTGCATCCATGGCGGAATTCCACTGATGAGCGTCATATTTTGATCAATGGTCTCATCCACTATCTTGTCGAGCTTTTCTTCCCAATCTTCGATGCAATTCGTTTCGTAAGAGGGCAGTTGATTGGAGCGCAGGTACTTCGGCACGTGATGATTGACGATTCCGCTCAATCTGCCGGTAGGCACACCTCCTACTCTTTCCAGTACAGGTGAACCGCTTAAGAAGATAAGTTTTCCATCTGCGAAGGTGGTGTTGCCGGTTTCCGCCATATAACACAGCAATGCATTGCGGGCAGTATTGATATGATTGGGAATGCTGTCTTTGGTGATCGGGATATATTTCGCGCCACTCGTGGTTCCGCTCGTTTTTGCGAAATAAATCGGCAAGCCTTTCCAGAGAATATTATGCTTCCCTTGCTTGATCTTTTCTATGTAAGGTTTGAAAGCTTCATAGTCACGGATGGGAACATGTTTTACAAAATCTTCGTATGTTTTTATTCCTGCAAAATCGTGATCTTTTCCAAACTGCGTTTTCAATCCTGTTTTGACAAGTTGCTGCAGGATCTGTTGCTGATCGGCTACAGCAGTGGCCATTCCTTTTTTTACCTGTTTGTGAATATACGTCGCCAGGGGCTTCGCTAAGAATGATTTTATTTTCATGTTACACACTAATTATTTTGCAACATCTGTTGCTATTAAATTAATTGCAGTCGCACTGCCATTCTTTATCCAGATCGATCACTGTTACCACCACGATCTCATTGCCATGTGGCGAAAAAACAATGCGCACATGTTGCTTGTCCCTGGTAATACCTTCCAACGGATAAGATCTTCCTTTGTCACTTTCTTCAATCTTATCGTAATTAATCTCGCCTTTTTCTAAAATGTCTTTCACTTCCGCTTCATCAATGTGCCGGCATTCCATCCTGCACTTTGCGTGCCTGCTGTATACAATGTTGGTCACGCTCCGGTCAATTTCTGCGCCGCCCGGCTTCGCTTCTGTTCTGATAACAGTGTGATCCTTCTTTTCATTGCCACGCTGGTTCTTTTTTACCCATATAAACAACAATATCGCAGCCAGTAAGGCGAGAAATGGAAAGTACTTTTTATTCACAGTGCAAGTTAATAAATGAAGACGATAAACCACGGGGGAAAACCTCCTGAAAACAGAATAATATTCTCTTAATAATTACGTAAAACAACCCGGATCACGCTGTCTTTTTCTGCGGAAGAAAATTTATAATTGTAATTATAAATCGCCCCTTCCCAATCACCATAATTGGGATTCGGAAGCACGATGAATTTTTGCCCGAACTGCGCAGCCAGCATATCCGTATTTGCCGAGCGCTCGGCAAGGTTTTTCTTATCGAAAAAAGCACTGAAATCCGCAAGGTTATCGCCCATAAAAAAAACGACGTCATGCGTCTGCAATATCCTTTGCCGGCGAACTTCTTTGCTCGAAGTATTTTCACGTAACATCAGATGTGCCGTATCGGCATTGGGAAATTGAAAACGTTGAAGATTTTTTAAAGTAGCGTCGCGTTCCCGTTGATCGCGGTTGGTGACGTAAAAAATCTCAATGCCTTTCGAACGGGCATATTTCAGCAATGCAGGCGCTCCCGGCATCGAGTCGGCTTCTGCCCGCTCCGTCCATTCGTACCAGCTGGCCGGCTCGTAATCTTTCCCCCGCAATGCCTGATGAACGGCATAAGGACTGTTATCCAGCAATGTTTCATCGATATCCGTAACGATTGCCAAAGGTTTGCCGCCCTGTGAAACATAGTTGTTGATCCTTACCATAGCAATATTGTACGCCTGAAGGCACAACGCCCTGTATTCGGCAGCCTTTTGCTGATACAGGCTGGTGAAGATTTTTCCACCCGCTATGTAGTTTTCAGACAACAATGCCCCTGCAGACCTGTTAATTTTTGCCGACGGGCTGCAAGCTACCACCATAATCAACGTTGCAAAAAATATATTCTTCATATTTGACATTTACGATTTTTTCAATTTTATAAAAACAGCAACACCACATATCTTCAAAAGGTATTAATTTGGCTGCTTACAAAGTTACACAACTATTCATTCCATCATCATCATATGCTGTTCCGTTCATCCATAAACTTCCTGCTGATCGCTGCCATCGTTTTTTGCGGATGTTCGGAAACTAACAAGACATCCTCAAAGAAAATGAGGCAAACGCAGCAGTTGATTAAATTACCCGACAGCCTTGTAAAAAAACAAGCGTCCGGCATTGATTATTTTGCGGAAGGAGACCAACCGATTCATTGGCGGCTTGAACTGGATCTTGACAACAGTTTTAAATTCTTTGCATCAAATGGAGTGAACTATAAAATGCCTGCGATCCGTTCGGTGGAACAGACAGATATTGCAGCAAAAA
>JAATFP010000055.1 GCA_015655125.1 Chitinophagales bacterium
CTGTCATCCTTCGACAAGCTCAGGATGACAGGATTGGAATGGCAAATTCAACTCAGGGAGAAAGCGCGGGCAAACGATCCTACTATTTTTCTTTTACTCCCATAACAATTTCACCTGGTCGGCAAACTTTTCCCCTACCGGTAATTCCAGCGTTTCCAGCATAATCTTTTTTGTAGCAAAATGCGTGATCTTATGCGTAGATACGATGTATCTACGATGTATGCGCGCAAACTCTGCCGGTGGCAATTTTGGCAGAATCGCTTTCATGCTCATTAGTGTGAGCACCGGCTTTTCATGTTGCCGGAAGATCTTCACATAATCATCTACACTTTCGATATAAACGATCTCCGAAAATAAAATCCGGATGATCTTATAATCTGATTTCACGAAGATCGCATCTCCGTGGCCCGGTATTTTGCCTTGTTGAAATTTCAAATATTCTTCAGCCTTTGTGAGCGCTCTTTCAAAACGCGGATAACTGAATGGCTTTAAAATGTAGTCGATCGCGTCGAGTTCGAAACCCGCCACCGCATGTTCGCTGAAAGCGGTGGTGAAGATCACCATCGGTTTTATTTTCAAACTATTGTACAGGTTGATGCCCGTAATGTCAGGCATCTGGATATCGAGAAAGATCAGGTGAATATCCGTGACCGCATCGAGATATTCTTTTGCCTTAACAGCATTGGTAAATGTTTGTACGAGGTGGCATTTCTGGGAACGTTGCAGGTAATTCCTGATCAGTTCCAGCGCCAGCGGCTCGTCGTCGATTGCGATACAATTCATGCTCATGTTAGATCGATTAAAAGTCGTACTTCAAATAATTCCTCACTGGCACTGATGTGCAGCGAATGTTTCTGATCATATAGCAAGTTTAACCGGCGCCGCGCATTTAGCAATCCTGTACCGGAAGAACAACCATCCAACTGTCGCATCGAATGAACATTATTGGCAACATATAATTCCATCTGTTGTTGTTCAATAAAAATATTGATCGTAATCAACGCTTCTGCATGGGCGCTTACGCCATGTTTGAATGCATTTTCTATAAATGAGATCAACAGCAGCGGCGCGATCTGTTTGGCAGCTGTTTCACCGGAAACATGAAATTCTACCCGCACTTTGTCCGTCAGCCGGATCTTTTGCAATTCAATAAAATGCTGCAGGTATTCTATTTCTTTCGAAAGCGGAACGATATCGAGTTTACCGTCCGTCACAACATACCGCATCATGTCCGACAGTTTCAAAATCGCATCTGCAGTGAATTCATTCTTTGTAACAGCCAGTGAATAAATATTATTGAGCGTATTGAAAAGAAAATGTGGATTGATCTGTGATTTTAAAAATGCGAGCTCTGTTTCGAGCTTATCATGCTCTATGGCACGATTGCGCTTTTCTGCGTGGAGCCATTGCTGCATGATATAGATGCAGGCACTCATCAGGAACACCACGAGAAAAAGAAAAACGATCAGCATATCCGGGTTCCGGAACCGCGTTGCAAGCATGTTTTCACGATGCGAAAATGAATTGATCCAACCCGGAACAAACAGTATAAATACAAGCAATGCACTGGTGATACCCGCATAAAGGAAATATTTTTTCCGCAGAAAAAGCTTGGGCATCAATAAAAATGCATTCACATAAAAATAGATAAACAGCAGAATGTTAATACAAATAAAAACAGGCGAATGAAACGGATTACCAAAGCGCATCCGTCCCGGCGGCATGAAACGATGAAGAGAATCTATATTCGCATGCACGCCATCAAACATGATCGCCGCCGGTCTGACCTCTGTTATTTTAGGCGGAGAAAAAAAATAAGGAATGCTGAAGAACAGCGCCCAGCCTACTACGTGCAAAAGTATGATAAGTATCTTCCTGTTCATAAAGAAGCAGTTTATTGTTTTGCCGGACCAAAAATAAATAAATGATGAGCCAACATTTTGTTATTTTACTTCCGGCGACCCGGCGGATTACACTAAATCCGCGCATTCAGCGAAATATGCGGGCAAACCATTTCGCAAATCGAAATAAAAAATACAAGGGAGGCAAACGCCTCCCCAGTAACCATAATTCCGGCTGGTAAGGACCTCGCCCAACCGATTTCCTGCCTAGAAAAACAGGGACTTTCTTTAATAATATTTTGTTTTTTTGAACCACACACTTCTGTAGGAAAATGTGAAGTTGATATTCAAATAAGTTTCGTTCAGTAAATTCAGTTCATTACTTTTTCTTTTACCCACTTCGATGGCGCCATAAATACCCAATCCACTTTGCGGCAATGTTTTCCCATAACCCGCGCTGATGCCGTAATCGTACAATGCATGGCCATCAACCTGCAAATAAGTCTTGCCGCCGTATGCACCCAGTTGCACTACATGTTGCTCGAAAGTTTCACCAAAATAATTTTTTGCTTTCCTGGAATGTTGATAACCTACCGACCATTTGCTGCTGTTTACAAGATGATAACCGACGCCTTTATAATTTATGTCGCTCCAGTTTTGATAGTTGTTGTTGATGGTATATGTTGTCTGATTGCGACTGATGAATGCGATGCCCGTATTAAGCATCGTCGGTAATTTAAACCTGTCGTTGGTAAGCGCACTTTCTTTGAGCAGCACGTCCGAGCTGTTGTAAAGTTGATCGGTAGTTTCTTTAAGCAAAGAAGTTTGTGGCGAATAAGTAACGCCTATCACCGAAGTCCAATGATCGCCCAGTTTGCGCTTATCCTGTAAACTTGCATTAAGATAATAATTTCGCAGGTAAACATTTTTTTTTGTGTAAAGAGAAGTGGTACCCTCATTATCCACCAAAGATTCCGTTTGCGCAAGCGAGCCAAACAAAAACGAAGTAGTCAGGCCCAAAGAAGTATGCTTGTTCAGGCGAACACCATTGGCCCAATAGAATTGATTAACACCGCCACTGCCTTCAGAAACCTGTGACAAATAACTATCCGTACCTTCTATATTTTTCAACGCTTTATAGCTATAATTAGCCGTGGTAAATGGTTGCAGCCCAACCGAAGAGCCCCAAAGCTTATTGATTTTGAAACCTATGTTGGCCCGTTTGATGGCGATGTCGGCTGTGCTGTTGTATGGTGCAGTTAAGCCGGCCCCCTGGTAACTGATGCCCTTCCAGCGACCGGAAAGTTCCATGATGAAATATTTATCCGCGAGCTCCGGCAGCGACGCCGCATTGGCGTTGTTGATAGAAAGCCTGTCACTCATCGCTACAGCCGCATTGCCCATTCCGGTATACCTGTTGTTCCAACTCGTTTCAACATCGCCGATGCCGAGCGAAGAATACGGCGAGGTATTGTTTTGCGCGTACACGACAGAACAAAAGAACAATCCTGAAATACACAGCGAAATTTTATTTAAAGGAAACATAGTAGAGTTTTAGCTCGATTTTATTTTGAGAATTTTGTCCGTTTCCGATAACAAAGCGGTCGAATATCGTAAATTCCGAAGGCAGTAACACCAGCCCGTTGCTGTTGTTTTGGCTCACTTCTATCTGCTGCTGTATATATGTTGTTACATCTAACGTATACGCTGTTTCCAGTCCGTACACATGATCGACATAAAGATTTCCATTTTGTATTTCTGTTCCACCGGCAGAATTGGTAGCCGATAAATAATTACCGATCGTATTATTCTGATCCACATCTGCGAGATATGCGATTGACGGAAGCCCGTAAATATTGTTGAAACTATTTCTATCCGGCCTGACCACCAGTTCGGCCTTCAATATTTTTACATAATCAGGCACCTGTAAAAGATTTCGCAGATAGGGAAAACGTATCTTGATCAACGAACCGGTAATATACTGACCATAACTTTTGTTGCCGGTAAGCGAAGATGGTATCTGCCTGTTTGAATTACTGATCCCCGCCAAAGCAGTCCCACTACGGTTTACAAGCACATTGTAAAATTGTTTGGAATTCCGGTAAATTCCGAAATCAATATACTGCCTCGTTGTAAACACACCTGGCACATCGTAAAAGATCCGCAAACGAATGGTATCATCAAAACCAAGAATAAGTTTATTTGTGCCATCACCCGTAATGGCGAGTCCTTTGAAATAATCGCTGAAGAGATCAACGCCGGATATTTGCGGAGCATAAGAAGCGAGCTTATTGAAGAGATCCTGCCCGATGGCATTGTCTATTTTTAATGCGATCGTGTCAGAAGCGTTGGGTGAAACAACGCGCTGTACGCTTCCTGAAACAGCCGCAGAATACGCAACACTGCTCGTATTGTAAAATGCAGTTTGCCCGGAAGGAAAGTTAAGTTCCTGATCGAGTTTGTGCGCCTGAATGGAATAAACGGAAGTTGTATCGCCATAATATTTTCCGTTCAGATTTAAAATAAGCTGTGCAGAATCATATACAGATCCGGACGGGATGGTAGTGGCAGGTGGCACATCTAAAGAGAAAAAAGAATTCGCTTTTATTGCTCCGAAATCAGGATCAACCACATCGCCGCAAAATAAACTGCTGTTGCTTGTTGTACTGAAAGAATCTACATAAACACTGGAAACATCTACTGTTGCAGTATCGAAGTAAACAACATTCGTTGCACTTTCGTCAATAAAATCGCTGCCAAAACCTACATAAGCTTTGTCACACGAAACGATCAAACACGCAGCAGCAACGATCAATAGCTGCAGCGGTCCGGGTTTTTTAAAGAGAAAAAATTGCATGAATTATCTTTTGTTCAGCAATATTATAAAGTACACACACCCTTTTTTTGTTAATATGGATTAATCACAAATCATCATCTACGAATGCACTTATTAAAACTACCAAGGCACAATAAAATGATGTCATAAACAAAAAAGTCGTAGACTGGTACACGATACCTGGTACCTGACAGCCGTTTCATCGATAAAAAAAAAGCATTGGTAGATGTAACAGCCTTGAAAATACTTTTTAACGATTATCCTCTTTACGGTCTGGATATTTTCGGGTAAATATTTAAACCATGAAGCAAATAATGAAAAGATTTTTTGGGTTGCTGACAGCATCGATCGCACTCGGTAGTTGTGCAAAAGAAACCGCGACCACCGACACCGACGGCAACTGGCAGCGGCGTTCAGACTTTGAAGGCATTGCTCGCAGCGAAGGCGTTTCTTTTGTGATCGATAGTAAAGTATATGTAGGTACTGGTTATGATGGCACGGTAAGATTAGGCGATATCTGGGCGTATGATCCCGACCAGAATTTTTGGGTACAGAAAGCAAGCCTGCCAGGCATTGCAAGAAGTTCTGCGGTTGCATTTACGATAGATGGAAAAGGTTATGTGGGAACGGGTTATGACGGCACCAATAAATTAAAAGATTTCTGGCAATACGATCCGACAGCAAACACCTGGCAACAGAAAGCAGACTTTGCGGGTTCGTCGAGGTATGATGCGATCGGTTTTAGCATCAATACACTCGGATATGTAGGAACAGGTTATGATGGAAATTATCTGAAAGATCTCTGGCAATACGATCCGACATCGGATGCATGGGAACAGAAGGTGAGCATGGGAGGAAGCAAGCGTACTGCCGCAACTGTGTTTGTGTACGATAATAAAGCCTATGTATGCACCGGGAACAACAATGGTGCAACAACAAGCGTGAACGACCTTTGGGTGTTTGATCCCACCGCATCTACACCATGGACAGAAAAAAGAAAGATTAGTGATGTGAGCGATGAAGATTACGATGATGCGTATGCCATTGAGCGATACAATGCCGCATCTTTTGTTGTGAACGGCAAAGCGTACGTATGCACAGGTGAAAACGGCTCCCTGCTTTCTACGGTTTGGGAATACGATTTTGCAACGGATACATGGATCCAGAAAACTGCCTACGAAGGATTGTCTCGTACCGGCGCCATCGGATTCTCGGTAAACAACCGCGGTTACCTGATGACAGGAAGAACAGTCTCCGCGCAGTTTGACGACATCATGGAATTTTTCCCAAATGCTGCCGTGGTAGCAAACGATTAAAATAAAAAATATGAAATTCAGCTTTTTATTTGCATTCGTGATCGCGGTATCTTTTTCCGCATGCAAAGAAAATTTACCAAAGGGCCCGCAATTAAACGGCAATACCGATATCACTAAAACTGTTTACCAAGTCGGGAACGGTTGGGGATACAGGATATATGCAAACGGAAAGATATTCATTCAACAGGATTTTGTTCCGGCCGTGGCGGGGAAAAATCCTTTCAAAACAAAAGAGGATGCTGAAAAAATTGCAAAGCTGGTGATGGTAAAATTACAATTGCACCAGCGGCCGTTCGTAACGGAGAACGAACTTGCCGAGAATGGAGTGATTCCGTAAGAACTTTAATGGATAATGTTATAATGGATAATATCTTCGCGGGAACTAAATTCTGGAATGATAAGAACGGAATGATTTCAGAAAAATTATCTATTATAACATTATCTATTAAAAATAAGGTTCTATCATTTTATTAAACGACTCCCTGTAACTTTCCCCGATCGGAATATTCTTTTTTCCCATTAACACTTCACTTTTACTTATACAATCTATATTGTTCAACGAGATCACGTACGACCGATGAACCCTGATAAATTCATTCTCCGGCAATCGTCCGGAAAACGTTTTTAAATTCTGTAATGTCACCAGCGGCTTAGTCTTATTATTGAGATGAACAAGCGTGTAGTCACGCATTCCTTCACAGTAAACGATGTCCGTGAATTTCACTTTGTAAGCTTTGTACTCCGATTTAATAAAAACAAATTCAGCTTTTTTAGTGTTGGTATCAGTGCTGTACATGAGGTTTTGGTTTAAGTCCTTGATTGATGGTTGGTACATAAAAGTAGCCGCAGTGCCAAAAAGGAAAATCACAAAATCGGTAAACTGGTCAATTTTATCGGTATTAACTGAAATACTGTTTAAGAGATTAGGGATTAGATTAAAAAGTAAGCGGCCGCCACACAACCGATCCGGAAGAGATCGTTCAACAGCAATAACTATGGATGCTACCCGTGGCACAATACATTTGTTATTTACGAGTGGCGAAAATCCCCGTAATCTCTCTTTGGTAGCAAAAAAAAGCCCTTACGTCGCATATAAGCCTTTGAAAAACTGATTTGATGCCTAATTTAGCGGCATGAAAAAAACGCGCTATAAAAAATGGATCGTCATCCTTATCCATGCGGCTGCCTGGATATTGCTTTTTTCATTACCCTATCTATTACGGCCATCCTACAATCCTGATGATGCAAAACACAATCAGCCGGAAACTACGCTTCACTTCATTATTGCCCGGGTAACAGACCTGATGTTGATCTGCATTTTCTATATCAATTGCGGAGCATTGATGCCAAAGCTACTTTATAAAAACAGGTATCTTTTATACACCGGCAGTATTGTGCTGTGCTTCACTTTATTTTATTTTGCCAGCGGCTCTTTGAACCTGCATTTCAACAATGAAAATAATTACTTCACCTGGCGCATTCACTTCCTGTTCAGCGTTTTCGTTTTTCTTTTCATCCTCGCATGCAGTATCGCTTACCAAACGATCCGTGACCGCATCATTGCCGATGCACTCGACAAGGAAAAAGAAAACGAAAATCTTAAAACAGAACTATCGTTGCTGCGCTCACAAGTGAGTCCGCACTTTATGTTCAACGTGCTTAATAACATGGTTTCCCTGGCACGAAAACAGTCGGACCTGCTGGAACCCTCGCTGATAAAGCTTTCGTCGCTGATGCGGTACATGTTATATGAAACCGGTGAACAAAAAGTTTCCCTGGAAAAAGAAACGGAATACCTCCAGAGCTATATCGACCTGCAGTTGCAGCGCTTTGGAAAAAAATTGATCGTAAACGTTGATGCCGGAATTCCTGACAGGTCATACGAGATAGAACCAATGCTGCTGATACCGTTCGTTGAGAATGCTTTTAAGCATGGCACGGGCATGATCCAAAATCCGCAAATAGATATCACATTGAACGCGCAAAATAATACACTCAATTTTTCCGTAGTCAATAAATACATGACGCATTCCGTAGAAATAAAGGACCGCGCTAATGGCATCGGGCTCGCAAATGTAAGACGCAGGCTGGAACTGCTTTACAGCGATAAACATACTTTGCAGATCAGTAAAAACAACGGTACCTTCGCCGTATCACTTCAAATACAATTAACCTGATGATCCGTTGTTTAGCCATCGATGACGAGCCACTTGCGCTGGAACTGCTGGTTGATAATATCAGCAAAGTTCCTTTCCTGGAATTGGTAGCTGCATGCGAAAATCCGATCGATGCCATGCAGGTGATGCAGCAGCAATCTGTTGACCTGATATTCCTCGATATTCAGATGCCCGGGCTTACCGGTATTCAATTCATACAAAGCATGACCGTAAAGCCGATGATCATCCTCATCACTGCATATGAAAAATATGCGCTGGAAGGCTTCAACCTGGATGTGACGGATTACCTGGTAAAACCTGTTTCGCTGGATCGTTTTATGAAAGCATGTAACAAAGCGAAAGAATTGCACCACCTCAAAATCAGTTCAAAAGAACATACAACGACTGATCAACCCAGCTACTTTTTTGTAAATGTCGAATACAGCCTGGTTAAGATCACCATTGCAGATATCACCTACATCGAAGGCCTGAAAGACTATATCAAGATACACCTTCGCAGTTCTTCTAAACCCGTGGTAACGCGCATGCCAATGAAAACCATCGAAGAGCAGCTGCCTTCAAAAGATTTCATACGCATACACAAATCTTATATTGTATCGGTCGCGTTTATCACTTCCGTCCGCAAAACAAGTGTCTTCATCGGCACCGTTGAACTTCCTGTAAGTGAGCATTACAAAGATGCGATCGCATCGATTACCGCACGGTAAAAAGTTTTTCTAAAAATTACAATTTCATGATGCTGTCAGCCTGATCTTATAGAAGGTATTTCATAAGATCAGGTTGGAGCACTCTTACAACCATCAGCGCAACCATCATTGAAAGATCGTTTATTTGGTCGCAACAATTCCCCATCTTATCTCTTTTGATCCTTATGCCGGAAAGTCAAGCTGTAGGTTTGCACAAATATTTAAAAAATGAAAAAAATATTAGTGCTGATCCTCCTTACGATCTCCTATACCCTTTTATTTGCACAACCGCCTGCCGGCGCGATGAGCGGAATATCAATGACCGGGCATATTTACGGTAAGATCACCGACAACAATAGCAAACCTTTGGGTGAAGCCACCGTATTGCTGATGGAAAACAGGACCGACAGTGCATCCGGAAAAACCAAACAACTGTTGTTCAAAAGCATCGTAACCCAGGCAAACGGTGATTTCAGTTTCGAAGATGTACCGATGAAAAGCAGGTACATTTTGAAGATCAGCAGTACCGGTTATTCCGCCAACGATATTCCGGTATCATTTTTCTCCGGTACACCGGGCAGCAAACCTTCCACAGACAAAGATCTTGGCAATGTAAAACTTAGCAATGACGTAAAAGAGTTACAATCGGTAACGATCGTTTCTTCTGCGCCAACGATAAAATTAAATGCTGATAAAAAAGTTTTTAATGTCGAAAAAAATATCATGAGCGCCGGCGGAACAGGTGTGGACGTAATGCGCAATGTTCCTTCAGTAAACGTGGATATTGACGGTAACATCACAATGAGAAATGCAGCGCCGCAATTGCTCGTAGATGGCCGCCCCACCACTTTAACGCTGGATCAGATACCCGCTGATGCAATCGAAAGCGTGGAAGTGATCTCCAATCCTTCAGCAAAATATGACGCTTCCGGTGGTGGGGCAGGTATTTTAAATATCGTATTAAAGAAAAATAAAAAGACAGGCTACAATGGTAACGTTCGCCTTGGTGTAGACAAACGCGGTGCTTTAAACGGCGGTGCAGATTTTAATGTACGTCAGAATAAGATCAATTTCAGCGCTTCTGTCTTCGGCAACCAGATGAAGGATCGTACCACAGGTACTACAAATCGTACAAGCTTGCTGGACGATCCGCAAACGATCGTTTCACAAAGTAATTACAATAAAAATAAAGGCGGGTTCATTTTTGCAAAAGCAGGCCTCGATTATTTTGCTACCAATCGTACAACATTCTCCCTGTCCGCAATAAAAGTTCACGGAGAATTTAATCCGAATGAATCGATCAATATCAACACCGATAGTATTTTCAATGCTGTTAAAACAAGTTCTTTAAGTCAGCGTTTAACCACCGGCAGCAGAGAATTCAATGGCCAGGGCGTGGTATTCGGTTTCAAGCATACCTTTCCGAAGGCAGGCGAAGAACTGACGGTTGATGCAAATTATTTTGGCGGAAAGAACAGTGCAAACTCTTTGTATAACACTAATTACCTGAGCAGCACAGGTGCGATCACAGGGAATGAATTGCAAAAACAAATCGGTTCGGGTAATGACAAGAACTTTGTTATTCAGTCAGACTACACCTTGCCACTCAGCACCAAAAGCAAGCTGGAAGCAGGTGTACGGGCTGCTATCAAGACGAGAACAAACATTAACGACAACTATTTGTACAACGACAGCGCCGCAAGCTATCTGCTGATCCCGTCGGCCACAAGTAATTATAAAAATACCGACAACGTATATGCTGCTTACGCAACGTTTAGCAGTTCTATCAAAGATTTCAGTTATAAGGTCGGCGTGCGCGCTGAAAGCTCCAATTATACCGGAACACTTACCAACAGCGGCGAAAAATTCAAAAACAGTTATCCTGTTAGTTTGTTTCCAAGCGTGTTCCTAAGTCAGAAATTAAACAATAAACAGGAACAGCAATTGAGCTATAGTCGCAGGGTCAACAGGCCAAACTTTTTCCAGTTGATCCCGTTTACCGACTATACGGACAAACTGAACATCACGCGGGGTAATCCGAATCTTGTTCCGGAATTCACACAATCACTGGAACTATCTTACCTCAAAACCTTCCCGGGCAATCATACTTTCCTTGGATCGTTGTACTACAAACACACAGACGATCTGATCACCAGGTACCTGAGCCAGGAAACCGATGCTGTTACAGGAACGCCTGTGTTGATCAACAGCTACATCAATGCCAATTCAAGTTATTCAACCGGCGCTGAATTAACGGTATTGAACCCCCTTACAAAATGGTGGGACATCAGTACCAATATCAACATCTACAACTCTAAAGTGAATACCGACAATGTTTCTACAACATCGCAGGATGCGATCTGGAGCATGTTTGGAAAATTCAACAGTAATTTTAAATTACCGAAAGAGTTTGCGATACAGTTAACCACAACGTATCAATCAAAAACAAATCTCCCGGTAAACACAGGCGGTGGATTCGGTCCACCACAGATGAGCCAGGGACAGAGTTCTTCACAAGGTTATATCAAACCATCATGGGGAATGGATATTGCATTCAAGAAAAGTTTCCTGAAAAACAACGCGGCTTCTGTATCTCTGAGTGTAACGGATATCTTCAGAACACGCATCAACAGTCAGTATTCAAGCAGCGATTACTTTACGCAAACATATAGCCGCCTCCGCGATCCGCAAATGGTGAAGTTAACGCTCGCCTATAAATTCGGGAAAATGGATGCATCGCTTTTCAAAAGAAAAAGCAACGGAACGGATACGAATGCAACGGAAGGATTACAGCAGTAGTGAATGGTGAATGAACAATGGTGAAATCTTCAGAGGTTTAAGCCGGATAGCAGCCGGTGTAAATCTTTGAAAATGTTAAGACAAAATCACTGTTGAAAAAAGAAGCTCCGGTTTTTACCGGAGCTTCTTTTTTCTATAACCACAAAAACTCTGAATCAAATCCTAATCATCCTAAAAATCTGCACCCCCTATTTATTTCGCCTGCGGCTAAATTACAATAAGCGGAATGAACCTTCTTTTACATCGTCACTGTTTGTACCAACAAACACTTTAAATTCTCCGGGCTCTGAAACATATTTCAGCTGATCGTTGTAAAATT
The DNA here is from genome assembly GCA_015655125.1 of Chitinophagales bacterium. Lineage (GTDB taxonomy): Bacteria > Bacteroidota > Bacteroidia > Chitinophagales > Chitinophagaceae > Ferruginibacter. The sequence goes on from JAATFP010000055.1 coordinate 11,975, forward strand.
TAAGATCAGCTTCTGATAAAACGAAACTCACTCTCTTAGAATCGCCTTTTTTCAAAAATATTTTTTGTAAACCTTTCAGTTCTTTTACGGGCCTGGCGATGCTGGCAGCCATGTCGCGGATGTATAATTGCACCGTCTCTTCTCCATCGAAATTTCCGGTATTGGTAACGGTAACGCTGATATGAATCTGTTCATTCTTGCGCATTTCTTTTGTTTCAAGCAACAACTCGCTGTAGGAAAATGTTGAATAACTTAATCCATAACCGAACGGATATTTCGGGCTGTTACGCAGATCTATGTAACCCGTTACATAAAATGCAATGGTATCGCTGGCTGCGGCGTGTCCGGTATTTAAATGATTGTAATAAATAGGCTCCTGCCCTTCCGTTCTTGGAAAACTTATTGGCAATTTCCCGGCAGGATTATAATCACCAAAGAGCACATCTCCGATCGCATTGCCGGCTTGCGAACCAAGCCACCATGTATATAACAAGGAATTGGCTTTGTCCATTTCCGGACTGAAAACCAGCGGCCGGCCCGCGTTGATCAACAGTACCACCGGCTTTCCGGTACCAACGATGGCTTTTATCAACTCCTGTTGAACACCCGGCAAATGCAGGTTGCTGCGGCTCTTTGCTTCGCCGCTCATATCGCGTGCCTCACCAACACTCATGATCACGACATCAGCAGCTTTTGCACTTTCAACAGCTGCTGCAAAGCCAGACGTATCGCGATCGTTGATGTTGCAACCCTTTGCATACAACAATTGTGTGGCCGGACTCACTTTGTTTTTGATCCCATCATATTGAGTTATGATCGTTGAAGAATCATCGGGCCACTCTATGCTCCAGAAACCAAGATTGTCGCGCACAGCTTTTATAAATGGCCCGATCAATGCAAGTGACCCCACGCTTTTTGACAGCGGCAATACCTTCCCATTATTTTGTAACAACACAATGCTTTTCTTTGCCAGATCCCGCGCTGCTTCTATGTGCGCAGGCACAAACTTTTGCGCAGCTTCTCTTTCGGTATTTGAAAATTTATACGGATCATCGAACAGTCCGAGTTCGAATTTCTTAGTAAGAATTCTTTTCACCGCATCGTCTACCAAACTGATATTTACTTTCCCTTCTTTTACCAGTTGAGCAAGATTGTCTTTGTAACACCTGCTCTCCATATCCATGTCGCAACCTGCAAGGATGGCAGCCAAAGCGGCCTCTTTGTTATCGGCAGCATAACCGTGTCTTGCTATTCCACCAACGGATCCCCAATCGCTTACTACGATGCCCTTGAATTTCCACTGATCTTTCAGGATGTTGCGAACAAGATATTTATTGGCGGTTGCCGGAATACCGTTCAATGAATTAAATGAATTCATGATTGAGCCGGCACCCGCATCCAGCGCGGCTTTGAAAGGCGGAAGGTAATATTGCCAGAGGGTATTAAGACTCATATCGACCGAATTATAATCGCGACCGCCGATCGCAGCACCGTAAGCTGCAAAATGTTTTACACAAGCTATCACCGCATCTGTATTGCCAATTCCTTTTCCCTGGAAACCTTTCACCCTTGCTGCCGCGATTAACGATCCCAGGTAAGTATCTTCTCCCGATCCCTCCATAACCCTTCCCCACCGTGCATCGCGTGCTATATCTACCATCGGCGCAAAGCTCCAGTGTATACCGCTTGCAGCAGCTTCCGTTGCTGCAATGCGCTCCGCTGATTCAATTGCCTTCAGATCCCAACTTGCGGCCTGGCCGAGCGGAATCGGAAATGTTGTCCGAAAACCATGGATAACATCCTGGCCAAACAACAACGGAATTTTTAACCGCGACTGCATCGCCATTTTCTGTATTTCACGCGTATGCTCCACTCCCATCACGTTCAGCATGGAACCAAGCTGGCCGTTCCGGATCTGATTTTGTTTATCACCGTCCTTTGTGATCGGCCCGGTATGTTCCCAATCGCCGCTGTATTGATTCAACTGACCGATTTTTTCATCAAGCGTCATCAGCCGTAGTACGGAATCAACACGCTGGGAAATTGTTTTGCGCTGGGCAAAAACAGGAAAGCTACTTAAACACGTGACGAGAAAGAATAGAAGTTTATTCATGATTGCCAAGTCTTTTTTAATGAATAATTATATAATTGGATATTTTTTATTGGCAATAACTCCTGACATTTTGGAGTGAGATAATGAAAAGCAGATAAATCTGAAAACATTATCCATTACCATTATCCATTCAACACAAGTTTAAACGTAGTGCCCTTTCCCTTTTCAGATGAAAATTCTATCACGCATCCGATTGCTTTTGCAAGATCGCGGATGAGATGAAGCCCCAGTCCGTTTTTACTGTTTACAGCTGCCTCCTTATTATACAGCGCATCTATTTGCTCTTCGTCCGCACCGGGGCCATTGTCAGAAATTGATAAAATAACTTCATTGCCCTTTCTTGCGGCACGCCATTCAATGATCCCGCCCGGGGATTGCTGCAGAGCTTTGGAGGCATTAGCCGTGAGATTATGTAAGATCGTTCGGAGATAATCTTCGTCAGTAACAAAACTTACATCATCCGGGTCCTGGAAAGATATTTTTAAATGATGCATGTCTGGAAAATTATTTCTAATGTGACCAAAAACCTCCCGCACTACAACGGTTCTCATCCGGGGTTTAAAATTGTCCATCTGGCTCTTGCTCCACTGCAGCATTGCTTCCATTGTTTCCAGCAACGACGATGCAGAGGCGGTGATGACCGCCTGGTGCCGGTCAGCCTGCTCTTTTGAAAACAGACCGGGATCTTCCTGGCGAAGATTGAGAAAGGTCACGAGGTTCGCAACCGGGCTTCGGAGGTCGTGACTGATGATACCAAAAAATCTCGCCTTCACTTTATTGGCCTCGTCGAGTTCCGAATTCAATTTCAATAAAGTGTAGTTTGTTTTGCGTCTTAACCGGCTCTGCCGGAAAAGAAGCGTTCCTATAATGGCCAATAAAATGATGCCGCCAATCAACGCAAACCGTATTTTCCGTTGGGCCGAAATAGATATCTTATTCAACTCGATTTGCTTATCACGAATCGCTACTTCCCGCTCGCCTTCCACCGCTGCAATTTTATTTTTATTCTCCTGGGAATAAATAGAATCATTCAACGTAATGTACTCGTTAAGATATTGATTGGCGAGCTTATAATTTCCTTTGGCTTCTTCCACTTTTGCCAGTTCTCCGGTGAAATAATGAAGGTCGCGGTCAAACTCAAGCTGACGGCACTTTTCACAAGCTATAGTCAGCAATTCTTCTGATTTTTTTAATAAAAAATCCTTATCCTTTACAATACCGTCACCGGCTTTAAGTTTTGAAAAATTAGAATCCGTTGTTGCCGTAAAGTAAGCCGTACCAAGGTTGCCTGTGTTGCCCACTGCATTAGGATGATCAGGCGCTACTTCATCCCATATCTTTTGCGCCGCCAATAAATAAGCAATCTTTTCATTGATATCGATCGAACCAAGAAGACTTAAATTACCATAGGTAGTAGCAATATGTAATTTTGCGTCGATTTTTTTAAACAAATCAAGGGCATTTTCATAATATTCCTTCGCTTTCCTGTCATCCCCTTTGTCTGCATAAATCAGCCCCACATTCAAATAACTTGTACCAAGCGACTTTGCATCGCCGCGCACTTTGAGTATCTGCAATCCTTTTTCGCCATAAGAAATTGCCTTTTCAAAATTTCTTTGATTATAAAACAAAACAGATAACGAACTATTTACAACAGCCGCCTGGCTGGCATCCCCGGATGCTTCCGCAAGTCCCAGAGCTTTAAATAATGCCTCCGCTGCTTCTTTGTAAACGGCCCGCGTGGTAAAAATGGAACCTGCGAGATTAAGGCTTTTAATTTGCATGGGAACATTTTTCCGGCCTTCGGCGATATCCAGGCTTTTACGCAAGTAAATTATTGCGCTATCATTGTCACCCAGCGAATTGAATGCATACCCTAGATTGAAATACAGATCAGGAAGCAGCTGCAGTTCTGCCTTCGACCGCGACAATGCTATTCCTTCTTTTGAAAAACGCAACGCCTGCTGCGGTTCTACTTTCACGTAAAAATCGCCTAACTCTTTGTAGAGCCTGATGCGTGTCGTATCCGTACCTGCGTTTCGGATGAACCGTTCGATAGAATCCGTACTCGATTGCGCATAAAGAGAGTTAAAGAGCTTGAAAAAAAGAAGTATGACGAAAAGAGATTTTTTCATTTGGACTGCTTGATGATAAGAATGGTATTGGACTTCGTTCAAAGAAATTTACCTCGGATGCACGGATAAAAATACAAATAGATCACAACAATCAGCGCACAAGATTTTTATATAAAAAATGGGCACTTTAAAGAGTGCCCAAACAGATTTAAGTATGTTTACAAATAGCTATAGCAATTTGAACGAAGCTTCCTTTACATCAACGCTGCTGCCACCGATAAATACTTTAAAATCTCCCGGTTCGGCCACCGCTTTATAATCTGCATTGTAAAATTTAAGATCGTCGGCCCTGATCGTAAAGGAAACTTCCCTGCTTTCACCGGCTTTCAGGAATATTTTCTGGAAGCCTTTCAGTTCTTTAACGGGGCGGGTGATGCTTCCCACAAGGTCGCGCGTATACAACTGCACTACTTCCGCACCATCCTTCTCCCCGGAATTCTTCAATGTAACAGTGGCAGTAACACTACCCGTTTTTGTAAGGGTTGCATTGCTTAATTTAATCTCACTATAAGTAAACGTGGTATAACTTAAACCAAAACCGAATGGATACAATGGCGTATTAGGAACATCGAGATAATTGGAACGGAACTTCTGGAACCAAAGACTATCATTTAATGGACGGCCGGTATTTTTATGACTGTAATAAATCGGCACCTGGCCCACGTTCCGTGGAAAAGTAGTGGTTAGTTTACCTGAAGGGTTCACATCACCAAATACTACATCAGCGATCGCATTGCCCGCTTCCGAACCACCGAACCAGACATTCAGTATGGCAGGTACATTTTCTTTTTCCCAGTTAAGCACCAATGGCCTTCCCGTGAAAAGCACGAGTACAACGGGTTTGCCGGTTTTTACAAGCGCCGCCAACAGATCCTTTTGCGTTTGCGGAATTTCAATGTTGCTTCGGCTCGAGCTCTCACCGCTCATTTCTGAAGATTCACCAAGTGCAGCAATGATAACATCAGATTGATTGGCTATTGCAAGCGCTTCATCCAGTAATTGCTGCGCGGTACGATTATCGCGGCCAAGCCCACGGCCAAACATCGTAGCGTTTTTTTCAAAGGTACTGTCGGCATCAAGGTTGGAACCTTTTGCGTACAACACTTTGGCATTGTTGCCAAGCGCATTTTGCAAACCGGTTTTCACGCTAACAGCAAGGTTAAAGTCGGTAGCCACGCTCCAGGTGCCTGGCATATTTTCTTTGGTATCGCCCAAAGGACCGATCAATGCGATCGTTCCGGATTTTTTAAGCGGCAGCACATTATTACTGTTTTTTAATAAAACGAAACTTTCGGCTGCAGTCGTTCTCGCAGCTTTGATATGAGCAGGCGTATAAATGTCGTTCTTTGCACGTTCTTCCTTACAATATTTATAAGGATCTGTAAACAAGCCCAATTTATATTTCGCCTCAAGTATAAGCCTGCATGCGTCATCGATATCTTTCAGCGTTACTTTTCCTTCGGCCAATGATTTTTTAAGCGTTGTTAAAAAACCTTCGCCTACCATATCCATGTCCACGCCCGCATTTAAAGCCAATGCAGACACTTGTTGAAGATTGCCCATGCCATGATCGATCATTTCATTAATACCAGTGTAGTCTGTTACCACAAAGCCTTTGAAGCCCCAGTTTTTCCGCAACACATCTGTGAGCAACCACTTATTACCTGTTGACGGAACGCCGTCAACTTCGTTGAACGAAGCCATGATGCTCCCAGCACCCGCGTCTACAGCGGCTTTGTAAGGCGGCAGATACACGTTATACATCGACAGGCGATTCATATCAACAGTATTATAATCCCGGCCGGCTTCCGCTGCGCCGTAAGCTGCATAATGCTTTACGCAAGCCATGATGCTTGTTCCATTATTAAGATCATGATTCTGATATCCGTTCACCATCGCTTTTGCAATCATTGAGCCGAGATAAGGATCTTCACCATTCCCCTCGGAAATGCGGCCCCAGCGCGGGTCGCGACTGATGTCCACAATTGGGCTGAATGTCCAGCAAATGCCATCGGCACTGGCTTCTATCGCAGCGATGCGCGCACTTTGTTCGATCAGCTTCATGTCCCAGCTGCAAGACAATCCCAACGGAATAGGGAAAGTTGTCTGATACCCGTGGATCACGTCCATACCAAATATCATCGGAATTTTTAAACGGCTTTCTTCCACCGCCACTTTTTGTACGGCGCGGATCTTCGCAATACTTTTAATGTTAAACAATCCACCAACGGCACCTTCTTTTATCTTTTTTCCGATATCAGAGTTAGATGCCTGCCCGGTCACAATATCACCGGAACCTGGCAGATTCAACTGTCCGATCTTTTCATCAAGCGTCATCTTCTTCATTAACGCATCTATGAAAGGTTTCATTTTCGGGTCGGTAGTTTGAGCTGAAACATTTATCGCGGCAAGCAATAAAAACAGCATCATCAGTCTTTGCATAATTTTCATGTTGTATCTTTTTCTGTTTCAAAAATATGACCGGAACGTCTGGGGGTCCTAAAGTTACTTTTATTATTTTAAGAGATAGGGCTCAATTGCCTTTTGCCAGATGGCATAGCCTTTGGCGTTCATGTGCAATCTGTCTTCAACAAAAATGTCTGCCATAACTGTTCCATCAGCGTTGAACATTTTATGATACACATCCACATAACCTGTTTTCTTCTTTTTGCGAAGAAAGTTTTTAATTGCCTTGTTAGATGCAATCATGGTTGACCAAAATTTCTCCCGACTCGGGCTTGGCTTCAAAGAAACAAATACAATCGGAACCGCAGGCATTTTATTCCGAATGTCATTGAATAAAATTTTAAACCGTGCCAATACGATCGCTGCTGTTACTGTATCGGAAGAAGCTACATCATTTTCGCCACAGTAAATTACGATCTGTTTCGGCTGATATGGAAAGATCACTTCGTTTTCATAACGAATAACATCGGGTAAGGCAGATCCACCAAAACCCCTGTTAATAACAGGATACCCAGGAAAATATTGCTGAACATCCTTCCATTTTGTAAAAGACGAACTACCTACAAAAAGTATTTTACCGGTTCCGGGAAAAGAAATGGAATCTGCTTTTTTAAATGCTGCGATGTCGCCCGCAAAAGGCTGGGCAAAGGAAACAACAGATAAAAAGAACGTCCATAAAAAACAGCATTTAATAAAAAAACTTCTCAACATGTATCCTGATTTAATTCTAAAAAAATAATCTGATTGCTTACGAAATACTCCTTAAAGACGTCACCATTCAACATTGAACTTCCCGGAGCAAGATCTTTAAGGTGTATTAGTCTACCTTCATCACCTTCGTCCTTTCTGAAATCCCATTTTCGTTAATGGCTTCGATCGAAAAATAATATTCTTTTTTACTATCCATTGTCTTCAGCCAATACTCGTTTATATCATGCACCATTATGCAAGTGTACAATTTATGCGGCGCTGTTCCGTAATAAATATTCCATGCCCATGCTTTTTCATCCGGACTCCATTTTAACCATGCGCTGCGTTTGTCCTTTTCTGTGCGAAGCACGATCAATTGCTTCACCTGCGACGGCTTTTCACCTGCACCTTTACCAAAAACACGCAGACCGCTGATAGCAAATTTACCGGTCGGCATGTGAACATTTTCCAATTTAATAAATCTTGCCTGCACCGGCTTTACGAGCTCAACATAATCGTGGGGCACATCTGTCTTGTTCTTACTTTTATCCACTAAAATGTTCCATTTTTTTCCGTCAATAGAATAGTACATTTTATATTGATGATAAATCATTGTTTGTTTTCCTAAAAATTCGGCGTCCTGGTCCGCATAATTTATCTGCACTGCGTTTACGGTAGAAACCGCACCCAGATCGGATTGTATCCATTCACCCGCATTGCCGGAAACCGCGCTCCAGTATGTTTTGATACTTTCATCAACAGCGTTGTTTGCATTAAAAGCATTCAGTGTTGAAGAAACCTGTACAGGTTTCTTATAGTTCAACAGCATCCATCCTGTGAAACCGCCGTTCCCATCCGGCGAATTTTCCACAGCAGAATTTGCTGAAGGAATATGATGCGGGTAATCGCCGAAAGAGGTGTTGCAATACATCACATCATCTTTATCGAAGCCTGCGGGCCAGATGCCGATCCTTCTTTCAAAATTATTTTTTACAGAAATAGAGATCGTGGAAACGTGCCAGTAATTTTTAAAATCATCCATGAAAGTGGCGCCATGTCCCGCACCGCGCGCAAAGCCACCAGGCTTGAAACTTAACGGGTCCGATTGCGGTGTAAAGGGCCCCAGTGGTGTTTCTCCAACGATCACGCCATCTGCATACCCGCTGAATTCCGTGCCGGGCGCGCCATATTGAAAATAATATTTTCCATTGTGTTTGATCATTTCCGATCCTTCGATGAACGGATCGAGAAAAGTATCATCCATATATTCACCAAACCTTTGCCAGCCATAGCGCCAGCTTTCGAGCAGGTACATTTCTTTTCTTGTACCAATGGGTTGCATCGTTTTGCGGTTGAGTTCGATACCGTAGGCAGGATAACTATTGCTGCTGCCATTGTACATATAAAACCGGCCATCGTCATCCGTAAAAAATGCAGGATCCCAACCGCCGATGGCGAATGAATCTACCAAGGGCTTCCACACATTTCCTTTCGGGTCGGTACTCATCCAGATGGTGAATTTGTTGGTATAAGTAGAGCCAAATACCAGCATCGTATCGCCAATGATACCTACTGCGGGCGCACACAGTTCATCATAAACGCCACCGTTCCACGGGCGAAGGAACTTCCGCGAATTAAAGGTCCAGTTAAGCATATCATGACTGTACCAATAACCCCATTGATTGGTGCTGAACAAATAGTAATCGCCTTTATAATTTACGATCACAGGATCCGCTGTGGCCCTGTGCTTGCCCCATTCGCTGAAATTTGGTATGGGCGTGTAGCCGTAGTCAATGTTAACAGGATTACAGTACGTTGTCTGCTGGCCCTTTGCAAAAATTGCGCAAAAGATCAGAAGAATACAGCCGCAGATGCGGAGATACTTTTTTGTCATATACCAAAATTATATTTACTAAAAGTGTTTTTTTTCATCCAATGTTGAATTATTTCTTTGAATTTGTTTCCATTTCCAATTTCTTCAGTCCTGCTTTGATATACGGATCACTCATGAATACCAATAATATTTTCAGGATGTACACATCATAGCCGGAAAAATTGCCAAGCTAAATTTTCTGATGATTATTTCTGTCCTTTTTTATTGATAACAACAATAATCATCCGCTATGGCACTGTTCACAAAGAAGGCCCTGTAATAATTATATTCCTGCACTTTCACGATGAAGGCGCTGAAGAAAAAAGCAGAACAAAAAATTATCCTGATCATCGGAAAGATTTAGTTGATTTTGGTTGTTTCTTTTTTTACATACGGACTTTCAAAATCAAGTTTTTTTAATCCGCGTTGTATTTCCGGGCAACTCATAAATAAATTCCAAAGCAGCCCGGTTCTGTAATTTTCAATCATTACAATAATGGGTCCCTGGTCGATGGCAAGATGCGATTTCGCGTACCAGTTCTTCGTTTCATTGAAGCCATCCACAAAACCATATTCGCTCCAGATCTTGTCGCCGAGATCGTAATAAAAATGTTTGAGCGCTTTCATTGACTTATCAGGTGTATATGGAAAAGCCGCCAATGCCGCAGTTGGAGCTATCGTACCGCCATCATTCGTTGGCGAGTAGGCATCGTAACCATTGTAGGTATCACCTGCTGTGAGTCCCCAGCAATTTTCGCCATAGCCTTTAAATTCTTTCGGGTTCTCTACACAATAATCGTAGTTGATGAGTGTGTGATTTTGATTTTGCTCCCAATAATTTGCATAGCGGTCTTTGAGTCCTGTGGGGTTTAAACCCAAAAAGGAATACTGCGAAAAAAACAACGGGCCACCGTATTCAAAACCAAGTGGCAATTTATGTCCGTAATAAGTTTTTCCATTAAGAAAGAAATTGCTTTCGGCCCAGCCACGATGATATACGGCGCCGCTCACCGGGTACTTGTCGCTGCTTGCCGCAAGAATGTACATGATGAGGCATTCATTAAAACCACGCACGGGAAAGTTCATTGCCCAACCATTGTTCGGACTCCAGTGCCAGTATAAAACATCCTGTCCTTCTTTAGTGAACCAATTGAATTCGATCCCATCCCATAACCATGAAATGCGGCTCCGCACTTCCCGTTCGATATTATTTTCCGGATCATTAAAATATTGACGAGCGCAGAGCAAACCCTGCATCAGGTAGGATGTCTACACAAGGTCGGCACCATCATCTTTGCGGCTGAAAGGAATGGTTTTGCCCGTTGAACCGTTGAGCCAATGAGGAAAAACGCCGTGGTAGCTGTCTGCCTTCAATAAAAAATTAACAAGCTTCAACATAAATTTTGCAGCAGTATCTCTCGTTATCCACTTGCGCTCCGTTGCCACGATCACCGACATTACTCCGAAACCTGTACCCCCGGTCGTTGTAACGTCGCTTCCATAGCCAAAATTTTCATTGCTTCTTTCCCGGGCCATGCCACTTACCGGGTGAGCAAAATCCCAGAAGTAACGAAAGGTTTGTTTTTGTACGAGTTCAAGCAACGCTGTGTCCGACAGGTTCTTTGGCCTTTTGGTGGCATCAAATGCGGTGGCTGATTTCTGAGCGGTAACTGTTACCGCAGACAAAGAAAGTGCAGCAGAAAAGAAAATGTTCAGGATAATTTTCATGCAATCGACTTTAAAGGTTGAAAGGTCAATATTGAATACTTTTATTGAATATTACAAGTATGGCGCACTGAAACCCAGGCTTATCATGCCCGCCTTCACTTCCGGTGCGCTTGTGAATAAGTTCCACAGCAATTGTGTTCTGTAATTTTCAATCATCGCTATGATAGGTCCCTGGTCGATCGCGAGGAACGAACTTGCGAACCACTGATCTTTCAGGGAGAATGCATCTACAAAACCATAGTCTTTAAATATTTTATCTCCTAATGTATAGTAATAAAATTTCAATGCTTTCATTGATTCCACGGGTGTGTATGGCAATGATGAAATGGCCGCCGTTGGCGCGATCACACCAAGATCATTTGCAGGCGAACTTGCAGCATACCCATTTTCAATATCGCTGGCCGTAAGTCCCCATGTGGAATCGCTGTAGCCGAAATAATTATTCGGATTTGTTTTGCAATAATTATAATTGATCAGGGTATGATTTTTTGTTTGTGTAACGTAATTGGCGTATGTATCTGAAAGTCCGTTCGGATTGATGCCCAAAAAAGAATAATGTTCGAAGAACAACGGTCCGCCTCGATCCGGACCCAATGGCAACGTATACCCATAATATGTATTGCCATTGATGAAACCCGCGCCGCCGTTGTTTGCCCAGCCATTCGTGTAAACAGCTGCCGGAACGCCGTGTGTAGTGGAAGAAGCCGCCAATACGTACGTAATCAGGCACTCGTTCCAGCCTTGTATCTTCATGTTGATGGCAAAGCCGCCGGTGGCGCTGTAGTGCCAGTACAATATATCCTGATTGTTTTGCCGGAACCAATCCCACTCCACCCTGTTTACGATCGTGTTGATGTCTGTACGTAGTGTTGCTTCATCGCCGCTACCGCTGAAATACTGACGGGCGCAGATTAATCCCTGAACGAGATACGATGTTTCGACAAGATCGGCGCCATTGTCTGCGGTGCTGAATGGAATGATCGCGCCCGTTGTACCATTGAGCCAATGCGGATATGCACCATGCACCGTTTGCGCAGTGTTCTTCAAAAATGCAATAATCTTCTGCATCCGCGTTAAACCTTCTGTGCGTGTAATATAATTTCTGCTGATACCCGTGATGAGCGCCATGATCCCAAACCCGGAACCGCCGCTGGTAACGGTTTCAGCAGATGTATTTCTTTCCGGCGCAAGTCCGCTCACAGGGTGACCAAAGTCGTAAAAATATTTGAACGTTTGCTTCTGGATAATATCCAGCAACGCATCATCTGATACCAACGGAAATTTTCTGGACGAATCGATCTGCGTTGCGAAACGGATGGAAACAGCCGTACCAAGTGCGCCTTGTTGTGCAGACCTTAAACTTGTTGAAGCATTGACCACATATCTGCTGATGCTTTCGAGCGGCGAAGTAGGTGTGATCACCACCGTACTGTCGCCTCGCTCGTAAGAATATATTACCGGAACAACCGCGTTTGTTTTGGTATTAAGTGCAATGGCTGTAGATACGGAGGTTCTGTCTACCTTATTGTTGAAAGACAGCCTTATGGCCGGAAGGCTGCTTACATTATAATTAACACTGGAAGGCTGCAATGCCGCATTGCTGGCGGTTGCTCCCGAAAATACCAACGCTGCTATTGGCGGCGTTACCGGCGGAGTTGCGGTACCGGCGTCGCCGCTTTTGCTGCATTGCATTTCTAAAAATGCCAGCGGCAACAAAATCAACAGCAATTTATATTTATCAATCATCTTCATAACATCCAGTTTAACTTAATAATTTTACCATGTAAATGTAGCTACAGCGCCTGCGGAAAGATTTGCTGCTACTTGTTTTCCTTTGCAGGAAATATTAAAAGTGGTGGCTGTTTTGTTGTCGTTCAAAACGATCAGCACAATTTTTCCGGAAGGCGTTCTGAAAGCCACGTTGGACAAATTATTAGACACATTGCTTCCGATACGCACCGAACCTGCGGTTACAAATTTGGATGCATGTGCGATAATATAATAGCTCACATTTCGTTTAATGTTATTTTTATCAATCGTGAGCGCGCCTTTGCATTCTGTACAGCCGCCGGGTGTATGCGGGTTGAATTCCGGGTCGTTGGCAAGGTTCCATTCCAGCGCATTGCGGCTCCAATTGCGCGTGGTGCCGATGATTACATTTTTAACGGCCCATTGCAAATCGCCGTCGAAGCTTCCTTTTGAACCGGTCCATTGTTCGGTAAAATAAACATTCTTATCAGGATGCGCATTGTGTACGGCCGACATCGCTTCCACTTCACCTACATACAGGTGAAAGGCAGAACCATCAATATATTTTCTTGCAACAGAATCGTTCAATATTGAAATAGGATATTCCGGATGATCGCAGTTGTGATCAAATAAAATGATCTTTGTTTTAATACCCGCTTTTTTAAAAGCGGGGCCGAGATGATCGCGAACGAACACCAATTGTTGCGCAGCATCCATGGAAAGGCTCGGATTATTTTTCGGATTTTCCGGCTCGTTCTGCACCGTTACCGCATCTATCACGATGCCATTGGCTTTCATCTGCTGAACGTATTTTACAAAATACAAGGCGTAAGATTCGTAATGTTCCGGTAACAGGATTCCGCCTTTGGAGTTTTTATTGTCCTTCATCCATTCCGGCGGGCTCCACGGTGAACCGAGAATTTTTATTTTTGGATTGATTGCAAGGATTTTTTTCAAGACCGGAATGAGATCTATCTTATCTTTTGCGATACTGAATTTTTTCATGTCAGGATCTGTTTCGCCTGCGGGGAGATCATCGTAACTGAACACCACCGGATCAAGATCAGACGCGCCGATGCTGATGCGGAGATAGCTGATGCCTATGGAATTGCCGGTGCGGGAAAAAAGTTCGTTGAGCAATACGTCGTTTGTAGTTGGCGATAATTTATTGATAAGAGTGGCACTACCGCCGGTGAGCGCAAAACCAAAGCCATCGATGGTTTGGTAAACGGAATCTGGCTGAATAGTAATGACCGGATCGTTGTTGGTAATGGTTCCAAAGGAAAGATTCTTCTGTTGTTTCAATAACAATGACTGATCAGGCTTTGTAACCCAATACTGAACCGTATTTTGCGCAGTTGCCTGCAAAATGCAACACGTCATCGCCAGAAAAGAAATGCCTGCAAATTTTGTTCTTATAATCATATCCAAAATTTATTAATTGAGTTTAATTCTTAATTCTCTTAATCAGCGCTATAATATTCGCCGTTTCTTCCGGGTAACTTTTTATAAGGTGCGTGTGCATCGAAGCCGGCGTGGGTCGCTGCTCACCGGGCAATACTACTGCTATTGCCCTGGATGATTGTGCCGGCATGTGGCAACTGATGCAATCGTTTTTGATCGTTTCTCCCAATGACGCCATCATCTTACAAACCACCTGGTGATTGCTTATATCACCATGACAGCTAAGGCATTTCCGGGAATACAAAGCTACGTTGCCTTTTTCATTATTATGCGGATCGTGACAGGTAATACAAGTCATAGACTGGCTCATGCGAAAGCACTTGCTAAAACGCAGCATACCATATTGGTTGCCGTGAACATCGATACTGCCTGCATCTGCGCTGGTAGTATCGATCACAAAAAAATCAGAAAGGTTATCACCGGCAACAAATTCAAAAGAAGCTGTTTTTTTCTGCAGGTGTCCTCCGTGACAAAGTGCGCACATATCAAGACTTTGCTGCCTGCTGAACTTTGCAGGATCGATGATATATTTTGCTTCTTTGATTGTTGGATTGGCTGTTTGAAATGCTACGTGTTTTGCAGCGGGACCGTGGCATTTTTCACAGGTAATGCCGAGGATCATTTTGTTGCGGTCAAATAATTCAGGCTCCACGTCAGCAGCCGATATTTTTCCCGCAAAAGTGGAATGGCACTCAAGGCAGCGTGATGTGATGGGCCGGTTGAATGCGATCTTGTTCGGATAACCCGGACTGTTTGACCAACTGTGTGCACTGGTAAAATATGTGATGGGCAATTGCACGAGTTTATTGTCGATCCAGGAAGCATAAGATTGTCCCTGCGTTGCAACGCCGATCACCATGTCAAATGGTTCTATCCGAAGTTCTTTGCCTTTATCGGAATAAGCAACCTGGAAAAAGCCGTCGCCGCGTTTTTCCATACGGATGTAACCACCGGTACTAAAAGCCACTTTGTTGAGCAACGAATCAAAACTGCCGGCGATGTTGTGTTCATCGGCAATTTGTGAGGTTCCAAAGTGACCGGTTTTTAAGTGTGCAGCGTAAATATCTTTATGACAACGCTGGCAGGAAGGTGTACCTGCAAAGTCATTGAAAGTCGTAGTGGCAGAAGGTTGTGTTGCATCATTGTGGCTCATGCACCTTGTAAATACAAAGACAATAATGCATATCAATGATAATATGACGGTAATGGAGCGATATCGTAAAAATCCTTTCATCAAATTAATACAGAAGCCTAAAAATAATTTTAAAAAGATAAAAATCCGCCACGCATTTTGCGTGGCGGATAATGAATTTATTATTGTGTTACAAATTGAATATTATACCATGTGGTTCCATTGTAGATCTTGGCGATCTTTGGACCAATAGGCAAAGTTGAGAATGTTACGTATTGTGTAGTTGCAATTCCTGAATACGTTTGATTGACAAGAATATTTCCGGACATATCGGTTATCTGAACCGCAAAGATTTTTGTCGAAGGATTTGTTGATTGTATATAGATATAGCTGCTAGCCGGATTGGGTGATAGCGTATACAGTACTGCACCGGCACAAGCGGTGGACGAATAATTAAGGGTAATCGATTTTGAAATTATGCTGCCACAAGGTTCCGTTCCGGTGATGGTAATGGTGGCTGGTGGTGGTGCGCCGCTTACGGATTGTGGTGTTAGTGCAACATAAGTAGTAGTGGTGCCGCTCGTAGCTAAGTTCCAGTTTGAAGGAAATGTCCAGTTTATATTTGTGAGTCCAAGATTGGCATTATTTATAAAAAATGCCATTGATGTCCCGTAACAATAACTAGTCACGCCATTTGAAGTTTGAATAGTGATATCTGAAGCGGTGGTGGCACCCACTTTAATGGAAGGTATGTTATAGGTTTGAAGTGTTCCAACACAAGATGTAACTGCAGCAGTAAGCGAAATGTTCCCAGAACCTGTTTTTGTTATCGTTACAGATGAACCTGTCGAAGACGACAAACTCGCTACGCCTGTTGCCGGCGAAATACTCCATGCAACGGTAGCACCACAAGGTATTCCGCTGATTGAATACGTTTCTGCATTACAAATCAAATTTTGATTTCCTGCGATACTCATGGTTGCTGAATTTAACGTCAAATTGGTTCCACCCGCATTATAGGTATTCCCCTGTGCCGTGGCCGAAGCAGTTACCGCACCTTGCGTTTTAATACAGTTTTGTGTAAGAGTAAGCGTGTTGCCAACAGTGTTAATGGTCGTCGGAGCAGGCGATCCGGCATACAACCAACCATTATCAGTAGAGCCGATTGCGTTCGGAATACTCCATGTATAGCCTGTTACGCCGGTTGTTCCATTCACATTATTGACAGTAAATGTAACTGGAGTGGCGGCACCACACGTGATGGTTGTCGGTGATGCACTAACTGTAAACGACGGCTGCAGTACACCAGGCGTTTCTGTAATGGTAATTTTTCTAATGTAAATTGTTGCGGTTGAATTTGGCGCAGCCCCTGGCAACGCCGAGATAGATAAAGTGTTTTTTGATACGGCTATTGGCGGATTGAGGTCAAAATTATACTCCGTATAACCGGTATTAAAAATCGTTTGGGAATGCTGATAACTACCACTTCCCATTGGCCCAATGGCTCCCGGGCCATTGCAAAGTACATTTGTACCTAAACCGTTACTATGAACGTCAATATACAGACGCGGATCAGAATCGGATGGAGTTGCTTTTAAAGCATCTGCAACTATTCTGATACTGTAATTTTTACCTGCGGTAAATGCGAAAGGCATAGAAAACATTGTGCCCAAAACACCATTAGTAACTGTAGACATACTTACAGCGTGATTAGCAGTGCTATAATTTACCTGCCCGATATTAGCCTGATTAGAAATCGATGAAGCGGTACCGTTTATCGTTGTAGGTACACTGGTTGGAGATGAGAATATACATGTTGTGGATGAAGGCGACCATGTTTGAAAGTTGATCACCGTGGTGTTTGTTTGTGCTGCCAAAGTGCCATACACGAAAATGCTCATAAGAAGGACTGTTAGTTTTCTTTTCATGTTTAAAATTGTTTTGAGAGCTAAGGGACGAAATATAAAAATAAAGGGCTGCGCAAATTTGCCAGCCCTTTATCAGTATTGAAAGAACTAAACTTATTGTTTGCCTGTATACAAAGCAAGAATTTCAGACGCAGACAATGCCTGCGAATAAAGTCTTACCTGATCCAGTTTGCCCGGGAAGCCCGCCATCCAGGTATTTTCAGAATATTTACCTACGATGTTATCTGCTTGTTGAAAACCACCCAAAACCAGTTTTGACGGATTTTCAAATTTGATGCTTTGATTTGTTTTCTGATCAAACTGAACACCATCGCGGTATACCGTTCCTACTTTGGCAGTAGCATTATAGGTAAAAGCCACCTGGTGCCAAACGCCGTCGTACATTTTCGGCCATGCATTTGCAAAGTTGTAACCAGCGAAGTTCCAGTTATCTCCATTATTGGCATCACCAAAATGTATTTTCAGATCCATGGAATCACTCGCACTTTTGGTGTTGTTATCTGCATAGAAAGTAATGTTTCCCCAAAAGTTAACGGAATTTGCAAATGCCAGAATTCCCACAGCATGGTTGTTGTCTTTTTGAGCCATCGTCGCATTGATCCAGAAAGAGATCGTGAAATCAGTAGAACTACCAAAGTCGTTAGCTGTATTGAAAGCAACATAACCATTGGAATTGTTCAACTGCAATGCACCGCTTGCGCCGGCAACACCAGAAGTTACATACGATGCTCCATTGTCTACACCAAAGTTGGCGCGGATGCTGTCTACTGCACGTTCGTCCAACGCAGCATAAAATTTCAACGGACCACCGGGCGGATTTGCATCTTCCGGATAATCGCCCAATGCAGGGCGATCTGTTTTTTTACAGCCGGTCACTGCAAAAAACATGGCCATTACGATGATAGCGCTTTTAAATAATTTATTTGTTGTGATCATGATTGTATTTTTTTAAATATGTGTAAATATCGTTGCTGCCTGCAAGAAGCAGCAACGATAATTTGATATTACCACAATGGATTTTGAACCAATACCCCACCAGAAAGGTCGATCGCTTTTTGTGGGATCGGATAGTACTGGCAACGTGGTGTGTACCCAAGGCTACCCAATTCAGTTACTGCATCGCCCCATCTTACGAGGTCATAGAAACGATATCCTTCCATTGCAAATTCCCAGCGACGTTCGTTTTTGATGGCCTGGCGCATCTGAGCCTGGTTTACGTAAGCGATGAAAGGAACGATCGTACGGGTATGTGTAGGATCAGGAGCTGTTAAACCGCTGGCACGGAAACGAATCTGTTCGAGTGCCGATTCGGCTGTAGGCCCATCATTCAGTTCATTGCTTGCTTCAGCAAGCATCAGCAATACATCTGCATAACGCAGGATCCTGTGATTGATCCAGCGCGCCTGACCATTGCTGAATATTTCGCCGGTAAACTGGCGCATAGCTGGATCTGAATATACTTTTTTGTTCCAATAGGGTTGATCAAGTACACCACCTGCACCGATCCAGCCTGGCAAAGTTGCACCATAACCGCCCACCTGCGCTCCACCGTCGTACTGACCGGAATACAAGATGGTAGATTGCTTTCTTGGATCTGTATTGTCCCACGCAGTTTCCAATTTACTGGTAGGTGTGTTCCATCCCCAGCCAAGGTTCCAGACATTGGTAGCACCACCCTGACGTACCTGCTGGCAGGTTCCCCATGCGTTGCCGTTGTCTGTGGTACCGTTTGCGGTAACCCAGCATTGTGTTTCAAAAATAGATTCTTTGCTGTTCTTACCTGCACCACCTGTACCTTCTTCAAATACTTTTGAGAAGGTTGGCATCAGATCGTATTCACCGGTTGTAATTACCTGGTTGCACAGAGATCTTACTTTGGCCCAATCAGAGCGGAAAAGGTAAGTCTGAGCCCATAATGTGTTGGCAGCGCCTCGTGTAAGACGACCAGGATAAATGTTCGTTCCACCTACCTCCCAGTTTTGCGGAAGATACTGAGCAGCTTTTTCAAGATCTGCATCGATTTGCGCATATAACTGAGCCGTGGTAGCTTTAGGTTTGATACCCTGAGTTGCATCTGTGAAATAGAAATTGATCAGCGGAACTTCTCCGTATGCTTTTACCAATTCAAAAAAAGAATAAGCACGGAAGAAGTAAGCTTCACCTACATTGCGAAGAGATGCGGGGTCACTCAAATCCAGGGAATCTGCAAAATACAGTTCCTTGTTAGCCAGGTTGATCATGGTATAATGATCGTTCCAGTAAGTATTCGGCGCCCAGTCGTCTTTTGCATATTGAAACGTTTCAAACTCAGTGTTAATTTCCGCTCCATCAGTAGCGCTGCTACCTTTCTGAGCATCGTCGTCACGGATGCTGTTGAAATCCAGCCATACCAGTTCCGAAAAACCAGATGTGGTTCGGAGAGTGTTATACAAGCCTAAGCTCTGCGCTTCCAATACACCCTGATGCAGATCATTGATCGTTTGCGTCAAAGGTTCTCTCTCAAGTAATTTTTTACATCCCGTGATCGCCATCAATACCGGCAGGGCTGCTACGATGGCCCAGGATGTTATTTTATTTATTTTCATATACAACGATTTAAAATTTTAGAAAGTAACGTTTAAACCTACAGTAGTGATCACCGGAATTGCACCGCCTGCGTTATCGTAGCCGAATGCTGTTGCATCACCACCATATTCAGCGGTATAACCGAGGTTATTTTTCCAGGTTTTCAGATTCTGCACGTTAGCAAAAAGTCGCAGGCTTTTCATTCTTGCCCCTGAGATCATTTTGTTGCTGAAACTGTATCCCAACTGGATATTACGCAATCTGAAATAACTACCATCTTCAATATTGTAAGTAGAACCGTTGTAATTGAACCTGTGTCCCTGGCTGAGGATCGGCACCCAGTTAGAAGTACCCGCACCGTGCCATCTTTCAAGTTTGTCTGCAGAATAGTTTACTCTCTGGAAAGGTGATTCCAAAGATCCCCATGTTCTGAAAATCTGATTTCCGTAAACACCTGTCATATCAAGGCCCAAACTGAAACCTTTATAATTAAGGTTGATGTTAGCCCCATAGGTAAATTTCGGTGTAGGATTACCAATGATCGTTCTGTCGTCTGCAGTAATAACGCCATCACCATTGATATCTTTAAACTTGAAATCGCCAGGTCCGTAAGCACCAACAGAAGACGCTACCGGCGAAGCGAGGATATCAGCATAGCTTTGGTAAATTCCTTCTACTACATATCCATAAAAAGAACCAATTGGTTGCCCCACGATGGTACGGCTTTCCGCACTACCATTGTTCTGAAAACCCCTTGATAAGAAACCGCCCGGGATGTCCGGATTCAAAGAAATCACTTTATTTTTCAGAAAAGTGATGTTACCGCCTACAGTTATATTGAAATCGCTCGTAATTTTCTGATCCCATGAAGCAGTAAACTCTTCCCCTGTATTACGAATGCTGCCGCCGTTTTCCAGCAGATCTTTTAAACCCTGACTTACACGGCTAACATACGTCATTAAATTCTTTGTAGTTTTATTAAAATAATTTGCTTCAAAATGTAACCTGTTTTCGAAAGCGCCTGCTTCCACTCCAAATTCATAGGCGTGAACGGTTTCCCATTTAAGGTTAGGACTTGGATCATACGCAACTACCGCTGCACCATAAGGACTTGTACCGAACGGAGCCCCTGATCCTGACATCAAATACGGATAATATGGATAATCGATTTGGGTACCATCCAACTTGCTCGCTGTTTGGTTACCTAACACACCGATAGATCCTTTCAGTTTCAGGAAGTTGATCTTCTTGATATTCTGCATGAAATCTTCTTTTGTTAATTCCCAACCTGCACCAAGTGCCCAGAATTGCTGGTGTTGGTTTGAATGCAGGATGCGTGAAGAAGCATCGTCTCTCAAAGAACCATTCAGGAAATATTTTCCCTTGTAGTTATACAACACACGCGCAAGCAAAGAAACCGTTGTGTATTCATTTTGAGAAGAACTTGCTAAAGTAGCAGCCGGATCGTTGAACTGCGTGTTGATGTACCAGAATCTCTTATCATCAGGAATTGGTAAAGCATTACCTACACTGTATGGTTTTGCTGTTGCAGACCTGTTGAAGTTGCCAAAATAATAAGTGGTCAAACCGCCTGTTGCAGTGAAGCTATGGTCTCCGAAAGATTTTCTGAACGTGAGGATATGATCCTGCTGAAATTTACGATAGGTCTGATCGTTTTCTGTAACCTGTGTCCTGTCACCATAAAGGTAAGGCACGTTGGTCATTGGATCGTATGCATAGTATAAAGGATCGTAATCCCTGGTATTTACGTTACTGATATCAGCATAGAAAGTAGAACGGAAAGTGAAATTTTTCAGGAAACTGATTTCTGCAAATACACTTCCAACCGTACGATATTCAATACTTTTTCTTCTGTTCCAGTTAGCTTCCACGCCTAACAGGGGATTCACAACTCCTGAAGTTTGCAGGGCAGTAGCCAGACCGGAGTAAATATTTACTACGGAACTGTCGCCACCATAAGGATCTGCTACCAGGAAAGGTTTTGTTTGAGCAGAGAAAAAAGGAATTACTTTTCTTGCATCGTCCAGCACACTTCCTGCGTCATAGGGATTGTCCTGACGGGAAGCATTGAAATTAATACCTACACGAATGTTTTTATTCAATTTGAATTCATCCCCGAATGACAGCTGCATTTTTTCGAGTTTCTGGCGGATGATAATTCCTTCGTCATAAATATAACCAAGGCCAAGGTTGAACCGGTTCTTATCTGTACTTGCTGAAATGCTCAGGTTATTGTTGCTGAAATGGCCTGTTCTTGTTACAGCATCGATCCAGTCTGTATTGGATGTAAGTGAAGAATAATCAGGATTGGCAACGCCATCATTCGCATTTTCTTCAGCGAATAATGTTCTGAACTGGTCAGCATTTACCAATTTGATCTTATCTACCAGTTTCTTGGAACCGTAAGATGTATTGAAGTTGATGTTTACCTGGCCAGCTTTGGCTTTTTTGGTAGTGATTGCGATAACACCCGTACCACCTTTCACACCGAAGATCGCCAGGGATGACGGATCTTTCAATACTTCGATAGATTCGATGTCATTGGGGTTGAGGTAATCGATGTTATCATTGAAGATACCATCTACCACATACAATGGATGCACCTGGCCGATACTTACCGTACCACGGATACGGATATCCGGTGCAGCTCCTGGCGTACCATTGTTTACTACAGACAAACCAGCAACTTTACCTTGCAAAGATGCGATCGGGTTGGTATTTGGTTTATCAGCAATTTCTTTACCGCTGATCTTTACGATAGAGCCGGTCAGATCTCTTTTGTTTGCAACACCATAACCGATCACTACCACTTCGTCTAATTGTTTATTGATCGCTTTAAGAGACACGTTGATGGTCGTACGGCCACCTACGGCTACGGTTTGGTCCGCATACCCAACGAATGAAAAAGTAAGACTGGCATTGTCAGGTACAGTAAGGCTGTAATCACCATTGGAATTGGTTTTTGTTCCGTTTCCACCCGTCACATTTACGCTTGCACCAACAAGCGGATTACCATTTTCGTCGGTAACGCGTCCGCTAACGGTTACGTCTGCATTCGCATCTGCACCGTTTGCCTTGAACAATACCACGAGGTTATTTTCCATGGTCTTGTAAGAAAGGCCCGTATTTTTAAGAATGGCGCCCATTACTTCCTGCAGATCTGCTTCATTGAAATATGCATCAATTTTTGCAGTTGCCGGAATAAGGCTGTTGTTGTACACAAAACGAAAAGAGCTGTTGTTTTCCAGCATGGAGATCGCTCTTGTCAACTCCACGTTTTTTAGTCTAAGCGTTATCTTGGTCTGGCTCTTCGCCTGAACGGATAACTGCAGGAAGAAGATCAACATAAAGGTTGATAGCAGCTTCATGCTGTGAATGATCTTTCTCTTGAATTTCTCACTTCTAAAGAAAGTAATTGGTTTGGCAATAATCATGTTTTACTTTTTAAGATTAAACAATTAGCTTAAAATCCTTTTTGTTTTTAGCAGATCGGGGTGCAGCCCATTTTTGGTTTTGATTGTTTGTCTGTTTTTTTATTTCATATGTGTTTTTTAGTAAATGGTAATAATATTATCTTCTATTTTGAAATTGAAATTGTAAGCAACCTGCATGGCCCGTATCACCTGCATCAGGTTTTCATTGTTGAAATTGCCGGTAAACTTTTGTTGCTTTAATTTTTCAGAATTGATAACTACCGTTCTGCCGTACCAGCGTTGGAGCGTAATAGCGATGGCGGCAAGCGTTTCGTTCTTAAACATGAGTTTGTTCTGTGTCCAGCCAATCTCCCTGATAATATGTTCTTTCTCGTCCATATCGAGATTGTTCACAGAAATAAGGGGTTCAGCTATTGTATTGCGTTGCTTGGATGTAACAACCCCGCCCGCGCCCGTGTTTTTGTGCACAGGAATTTCCTTTTCAACCTCACTGGACACAGTTATCTTTTCATTCGGCTTCAACATGATCTTCTCGTTACGGCGGTTCTTTAACGTCACTTCTATTGAACCGCGAATAAGAGAAGCTTCACAAGATTTTTCATCCGGGTAAGACTTAACATTAAATACTGTTCCCAACACCTTAATGTCCATAGCTTTTGAATGAATGATAAACGGCTTCGCTTTGTTCTCCGTTACTTCAAAATAAGCTTCGCCTTCCAGCGTCACTTCGCGGGTATCGCCCAGGAAATTATCGGGGTAAGACAGCCTGCTGTCAGCATTCAGTGTTACATTCGTGCCATCGGGCAGTTTTACCTGCGACCGGGAACCAGGTTTTGTAGCGACATTATTTTCCGAAAAATGAGGTTGCACCCCGTCAGGAACACGATTTGTCATTTGCACGGCCACAATTACTGCAACGATCAACGCCAATACTGATGAAAGAACGAATGCTTTTCTATATCTCAACCAAAAACCGGGTTGATCTTCTTCCTGAGCCAATGGCGGCAAGGCAACTGGTTCCTGATATACGGACGGATCTTCTGCAGCCAACTTTGTACGGAGATTTTTTAAAATCTGTTGTTCCGATTCGGGAGAAAGTACGGGCCGCAATTGGTGGGTAGATGCCAGGTTGGAAATAATGTCGCGAAAATCAGGATTGTGCATAAAAAGAAGTTCCAGCTCAGTGGTTTCATCCGCTGACAACTCTCCCGCAATCATTTTGGAGGCTAAAATCCAAAACCTGTTTTCGTCCAATATGGCAATATTATACGGTGAGGACTGAAAAAAAAGGATTTACCCCCAAAGGAATGTTAAAAAAATTTAGAAGCCCGGGGCTGCTTTGGGGTTTTAGTATATATACGTCTCACGGTGCGTACATAGCAGGTAAGTACCTGCAACGCGAACGTTTAAAAGCGTTCACCATTGACCGGTGGTCGGTCGTTCTACTGAAATTCCGTCTTCCGTATTGCGTTCGCAATCTTCTTCAACGCGATACCCATTTGATTTTCAATGGTCTTAACAGAAAGGTTGAGTACTTTTGCAGCTTCGGCATATTTGAGTCCATCTTCCTTTACGAGCTTGAACACGGCCTTGCATTTGTCAGGCAGGTTTCGGATAGCCCTTTGAAGATTTTGAGATAATTCTTTGGCTATCAGGATATCATCTGAATTGTTCGTGGTCAATTGTATTTCGGCGCCATTGGCATATTCTTCTATCCAGCTAACTTTTTGCTTTTTGGCCTTATACAAATAAGTAAGAGAAAGGTTTTTTACCGCCACGTATAAAAAAACGCGCAGATTTTTTATTTCGCCGATGGATGCGCGTTTTTTCCAGAGCTGTACAAAAATATCGGAAACAATTTCCTCTGCAATATGCCGGGATTTGATAATGCTAAAAGCAAAACGATACAGATCCTTATACAAAAGCAGGTACAATTTTTCAAAAGTAGGCGCGTCACCGTTTGCTATGAGAAAACGTTGTAGTTCATTTACTGCTGTATTTATATTAACATCAGTGTATTTGGGCATTCCGGCAATCTGTTTAAATACAATCATGAAGTTAGATAAAAAAGTTCGGGATTTATTATTACACTTTGATTTTCAGTTTTGAGATTAGCGGCTGGTTTGCCGTTAAGGATGTGCTCCCTGCCCCTACTCTCCAAACTTTTCTGTAGTTTTACAACCTTTAACAGATTTTATGCCCCACAAGATTCTCATTTACGATGACGATAAAGATATTTTAGAAGTAACTGCTGTGATTTTGAAAATGCGGGGGTTTGATGTGGCGTGCCGCGACCATTGCCGCGATATGCCGGCCGATATAAACAACGAAAAACCAGATGTGATTCTCATGGACAACTGGCTGCCCGATATGGGTGGTGTAAAAGCCATTCAGTTCTTAAAAGCCGATCCTGTTTTTAAGAAGATACCGGTAATATTTTTCAGCGCCAACAGCCATGTGGAAGAACTTTCGAAAGAAGCAGGAGCTGATTATATGTTGAAGAAGCCTTTCGAAATCGCGGATCTGCAGGAACTGGTGAATAAGGCAGCTGAGAAGAAATCAATTAATAATTAAGAATTCTTTAAAATCAAACTGCCTTTTTTACGTAAGTACCCGGAAGCTATATCAAATAAAAGTACCCCCACGTGATAGTAATTCGCGAATTTTAATTCGAAATTGAATTAATCAATTCTGCCAATTCCAACGCCCCAAAAACTTCCTCCACGTCATTCTCTTTGATCGCCCGTGCCGGCATATATGCCACTAATGCCTCGTTGGGATCCTGAACAATAATGCGGCCGCCCTTTTTCTTTATGATCGCCATGCCATTGGCACCATCCGAATTGGCACCGGATAACAATATGCCGGTAAGATATTTTCCAAACACTGCGGCCGCAGAAGAAAATGTTACGTCGATACTCGGGCGACTGAAATTTACTTTGGCAGAGGCGTCAAGCGACAAACTCCCATCCTGCTCCAATAAAAGGTGATAATCCGGTGGAGCAATATAGATTGTTCCTGCCTTGAGGATATCTTTTTCGTCGGCTTCCTTTACTATTAATGACGTTCTGGAGGCAAACAATTCTACAAGTGCGTTGTCGGATTGGTTGTTGCGATGCAGTACAATGACTACTCCCAAGGGAAGATCCGCGCGCAACTTCGGAAGCATTGTAAGCAAAGCTTCCAGGCTGCCGGAGGATCCACCGATTACAACCAGCTTCTGAACCGATCTCAACGCTTTTTTCTCCATATCTTTTCCTTGTTTTCGATCTGACTGTAATAAGGCGCGATGGCAGAAAACTTTAGCGACTCCTTGCTCCCCAACGCGAGGAAACCCAATGAGTCGAGACTCCGATCGAACAACTGCAGCACCCTTGCCTGCAATTCACGGTCGAAGTAGATCAGCACATTCCTGCAAAGAATCAGCTGAAATTCATTGAAGGATGAATCTGATACCAGGTTGTGCGTTGAGAATACCATCTTATCTGACAGCGATTTATCAAAACGCGCAAAATTATAGTTGGCCGTATAATAACCGGAAAACTCCTGGCGGCCGCCGGAATGCAAATAATTTTCAGAATTCAGGCGCATTTGGCTCATCGGGAAAATGCCGGCTTTCGCTTTTTCGAGTACCCGTTGGTTAAGATCTGTAGCATACAACAAGGACTTTTGTAACAAGCCAGCTTCTTTTAAAATAATGGCCATGGAATACACCTCTTCACCGGTAGAACAACCGGCGTGCCAGATACGGATAAACGGATACGTGGCCAGTACCGGCAATATGTTTTCGCGTAATGTTTTATAAAAACCCGGGTCGCGAAACATTTCCGTTACGTTCACCGTTACTTCTTCTACAAAATGAATGAAGTAGATATTGCTTTCTAGCATACGTTCGCGGAAAGCAGCATAGTTTTTAAAGCGTTCCTTTACGAAAAACGCATGCACCCTGCGTGTGAGCGAGGCTCTCGAATACCCGGTAAAGTCGTATCCGTAATGCTCCAGAATATCGAGCAGCAGTGCTTCCAGTTCATCAGGCGCTATCATGATGCCATCGGTGGTGTATCGTTACAAAATTTATTCATCATTTCCATCAAAGCATCAATATTTACAGGTTTTGCAATATACCCATCGGCACCGGCGGCGAGACATTTTTCGCGGTCGCCCGTCATCGCCTGCGCTGTTACGGCCACGAGCAAAAATCCGCTGATTGCGGGATCCGTGCGGATCGTACCGATGAGTTGATAACCATCCATGCCTGGCATCATCATGTCTACAAGCGTCATAAAAATATCGGGTGTGCTTTTCATGATGCGCAGGCCATCGCAGCCATTCATCGCCGTAAGGCATTCGAAGTTACGCGATTGCAGCACCGCCGTAAGCGCAAAGATGTTGCGTTCATCGTCGTCTATGATCAGTATCCTTTTTTGGTTCGCCATTTTTAATCTACGTATTGTGTTCTGATCAAATGAATAATTATTAGTGAATAACTAATAGTGAATAATTAATAATTCTTAATCAATACTCGTTTTTAAAGAAACCAATACTTCATAAAACCAAATGAATTATTAACTATTAATTACTAATATCCCTTTTCGTACAACCATATCCTCAGCAACGACACCAGCTGATCCATGTCTACCGGCTTTGAAATATAATCCGACGCACCCGCTGCAATGCATTTCTCCCGGTCGCCGTTCATCGCTTTCGCCGTTACTGCAATGATCGGAAGATTTTTGTGTTGGCGGTTGCTACGTATGGCCTGGATACTTTCAAACCCATCCATCTCAGGCATCATAATATCCATCAACACAATGTCTATGGCCGGATTTGCTTCGAGCAGGTCGAGGGCCTCTTTGCCATCCATAGCCGGAATGATCCGCAGTCCGTATTTTTCCATCGCTTTTGTCATCGAAAAAATATTACGCACGTCGTCATCTGCCAGCAATACCGTTTTACCTTTGAGTACGCTTTCCTGCATCACCGACTTTTCAAAGTTCTGCAGTCCTTTCTTATTGTTTTGTTCCTGCACCAAATGAAGGAACAACGTTACTTCATCCAGAATGCGTTGGTAAGAATTTGCCGTTTTTAATACGATCGCATCCGCATATTTTTTAAGCTTAAATTCTTCCGGTTGAGAAATACTTTTGCCGGTAAACAATATCACCGGCATGTTTTCCAGCCCTTCGTTTTGCTTTACGTTTTCGAGCAATTCTTCATAACTTTTACTGGTAACGCCGATATCCAGTATCACGCAATCCACATCATCTTTTTTTAACGACGTAATACTGTCCGTTATATTCTGGTTGATTTCCGTATGCACATTGTAGGTACTAAGGTAATAAGCAAGCGCTTTTGCATGCTTATAGTTTTCTTCGATGATCAGTACCTTCCTGTCTTTTTTGCTCAATACGAATTCGATCTTATCAAAGATGGTATTGAGCTGTTCAAAAGCCACCGGCTTGTTGATAAAATCGATCGCTCCTTTTAGCAGACTTTCCTTTTTCACTTCAAACGACGACATGATGTGTACCGGTATGTGCCGCGTTGCGGGATCATTCTTCAAAGTTTCCAGCACTTCCCAGCCATTCTTCACAGGCAACTGTATGTCGAGCAAAATGGCTACCGGCTGATACCCGATTGCCATTTCGATACCAACATCGCCGCGAACCGCCACCACACCCTTGTATCCTTTTTGACGCGTGTAATCGAGTAAAGCTTTCGCGAAAGATGTATCATCTTCAATAATCAGCAGGATCTTGTCATCCGCACCGATATCGTTCCGATCATCCGCTATGTCTTCCGGTATCACATCAGTATGATATTTTTTGTCTGCAGGATTGATCCCGCTGGTTAAAGGCACACGTTTGGGTAGAGCCTGCGGCTTCACTGCTGAAACCTCTTTCATCAATTCGGGCTCTATCACTTTGTGTTGCTGATGAATAATCGGGATGCATAATACAAACTCGCTTCCTTCGCCCGGTTTACTGCTAACGGTGATTTCACCGCCCAGCAATTTAGCAAGCTCGCGACTGATGGACAGCCCGAGCCCGGTGCCGCCAAATTTGCGGCGCGTAGATCCGTCTTCCTGCTGAAACGCTTCAAAGATGAGGTCAAGCTTTTCTCCGTTGATGCCAATACCCGAATCTTTTACGATAAAGCAAATGAAGCCCGGTCGCGTTTCAGGGCAGTTAAGCGTAAGATGAATGAACCCTTCCTGGGTAAATTTAAAGGCGTTCGACAAGAGGTTCTTGAGTATTTGTCCGAGCCGCATTTTGTCGGTTTCGATCATCGCCGGCACATTGCTGTGGATCTCCGTTTTCCATTCCAGGTCATTCATTTTCGCCATAGGCGAAAACAGCGCGTTCACTTCGCCGATCACTTCGCTGAGTTGCACCGGCATATATTCGATTGTCATCTTGCCTGCTTCGATCTTCGACAGGTCGAGTATCTCATCTATCAATTGCAGCAAGCCATTGCCGGAACTCTGGATCACTTGCGCATACTGAACCTGGTCCGGGGTAAGATTGTTCTCATTGTTTTCCGACATGAGCCGCGACAACAGCAAAATCGAGTTGAGGGGTGTGCGCAATTCGTGCGACATGTTCGCCAGAAATTCGGATTTGTATTTTGTACTTTGTGCCAGCTCTTCGGAACGTCGCTGTATCTCAGCATTCTTCTTCGCGATCATTTCATTTTGCTGCGACAGTTGCCCTGCCCTTTCTTCCAGCAAAGTATTTGTTTCGATGAGTTCTTCCGACTGCACTTTTAATTCTTCTTCGGAGGTTTGCAACTGCTGCGCCTGTGCTTCCAGTTCGGAGTTGATATGCTCCATCTCGGTCTGCTGGCTCATCAGCTCTTCGGCCTGCGTTTGGGTTTCTTCCAGCAGTTCCTGTACTTTCTGACGCACCTGCACAGTGTTAACAGAGATCCCGATGTTTTCAGCGATCGCTTCAAAAAATCTCAGTGAGCGCTCCGAATAATTTTCCAGCGCCCCTAGTTCGATCACGCCCTTTACAGTGCGTTCAAAAATTATGGGGAACACGGCAATATTGGCGGGCCTTACCAAACCAGATACGAAACTAATAGAGATATATTTGTCAGGAATATCTTTTACTACGATCATTTTCTGAGTTTGCGCACATTCGCCGGCAATACCTTCACCTTTTTTAAATTGTCTTGCAACCGTTCCTTCTGTGAGCGCATAACCATTTTGCAGGGAAAAAGAATCGTCGGACTCCGCGATGTAAAACGCACCTACAAGGCTGTTGGTATAAGCAGACACAAATGACATAATCTTTTGTGTAAGTGTTTTTATATCGTTCTCCCCGATCATGGCGTTGTTGAGTCCGGCAACACCGGTTTGCAGCCATTCGCGATCTGCAAGATCGTTGAACGATCTTTGCAGCGAATGCGCCATCTTATTGAGCGAACCTGAAATGCTTGCGAGATTATCGGTATCGGTATCTTCCACGCGTACCGAATAATCACCCGACGATACCTGCTCGGCCACATGATTGATCATGTTGATACGGCTTTGGATGGCTACATCTTTCTGTATGAGTTCATCCTGCAACCGTGCCTTATCGGCGATATCTTTTTTTACTTTCAGGTAAAATACGATCGTGATAAGCAAAGCCAGTATGGCGGCCACGATAATAAGAATGGGCGTATATTGTGAAAATTTGTTCATTGTGGCGGTTCGCTCCGCCAAAAGATTTTTTTCACGATCACCCATATTTTTCACGATTGCCCGAACGCTGTCCATGAACGACTTGCCAACAAACAAACCATTTACATCAAGCGGGGCACCGGATCTTTTTTCATCGATCCTGTCTTGCAGGCTCGAAAACCTCCTGTTGATGATATCCGACAATTCTGCGAGCCTTGTTTGTTGCATCGCATTATCACTCGTGAGTCCCTTCAAAGTGGCAAGATGAGTTTTCACCTTGTCTGCTGAGCCATTATAAGGCTCCAGAAACACTTCGATTCCGGTAAGAAGAAAACCGCGCTGGCCGGTTTCCGCATCTTTCATGTCGGAGATTGTCTGATCAAGTTCCTGCGATACTTCGGCCGTGTGATTTACAAGTGCTGAGCTTTTGAGAAGGTTCCGTATGCTTATATACGATGCCATGGAACTGATGATGAGAATCAGAAGGGAAATACTGAATCCGATCAGCAGATTTCGGTTTAGGGATGATCTCATAATACCTGAATACTTTATTTATTGCAAAAATATTATTGTTTATTTTTAATTCGTCTTCGGCAAGCTCAGACTGACAGCACTTTTTGCCATGTTGAGCCGGTTGAAACGTTTCACACAAGACTTATTGTTTAAATACGGGCAGCGTGAACCAAAACGTCGATCCTTTGCCCAGCTCGCTTTCCACTCCGAAATCGGCATTGTGCCGGCGCAATATCTCCGAACAAATATACAGCCCGATACCGAGTCCTTGCGGCGTGGACTCTGCGTCCGACACACGGAAAAATTTATTGAAAATGCTTTCGCGATCTTTTTCCGGAATGCCGATACCGTAATCCTTTATGGCAAAATAAAGTTTACCATCAGGTTGAATACGCGTAATAACATCTACCGCTTTAGCGGCCGGGGTGTATTTTACTGCGTTACTGATGAAATTGATGAGAACCTGCTCCAGTCGCATTTCATTGGCCAATACTTTAATGCCGCCAGCTGTGCCATCACGGCGGATGCTTACCCCGCGATAGATCTGTTGCAACATTTCCAGCGTGCGTTCGGTGACGGTATCAAAATCTGTTTCCCGCACATCAAATTTCAGCTTACCGCTTTCAATACGGGAGATATCCAGCAGATCGTTGATCAGGCTGTCGAGTTTATTTACCTGCAGGAGTGTACGGTCCACATACGGTTTTTTATCGTTTTGTGCAGGCGTGATCGCATCCAGCAATTGTACATATGCTTTGATGCTGGTGAGCGGCGTTTTTAGTTCATGACTGGCAATGGTCAAAAACTCGTCCTTTCGTTTAACCGCCAGCTTTTGTTCATTTATGTCTGTAAAAGTTCCCACCCATTTTACGATAGTGCCATTTTCTTTGACCGGGATAACGGTGAGCAGATGATAGTGATATTTTTTATCGGAAAGACGGCAGATGCGCACTACCGTTTCGAGCGCTTCGCCGGAAAGGATAACTTCGTTCCATTGTTCTTTCACAGGCAAATCATCGGGGTGATTTTCAATAAACTTAGTAATGGAATCGCTATAGAGGTACCAGTTGTCGTTTACAAAATCTATCAGTCCGGTAGAAGTTGCGGTAAAGGCGATCTGGGGGATGGCTTCCAGGATACCGTGCAGTTCCTGCGCCTTTTCCTGGATTTGCTGTTCTGTTTTTTTACGAAACTCAATTTCGGAGCGCAGGTTTTCCTGCATCAGGTTAAGTTCGCGGTTTTGTTCATAGAGCCGCATGAACGTCTTCACTTTCAGCAACAAAATATCCGGATCGATGGGCTTGATAATATAATCGATGGCGCCGGAATTGTATCCTTTGGTAATGAATTTTTTTTCGGTGCTTACTGCCGAAAGAAAGATAATGGGAATATCTTTTGTGTTGCTGTTGCCCGATAGTATTTCTGCCACTTCAAAACCGTCCATACCGGGCATCTGTACATCGAGAATAATGAGCGCATATTTTTGCTTGAGCGTTTTTTTCAGCGCTTCTTCACCGCTGCTGGCCGTATCCACCGGAAACGAATGCAGTTCCAGGATCGATCTGAGAGAAAAAATATTTTCCGGCCGGTCGTCAACAATGAGGATCATTCTTACAAGTTAAAGTTGCAATC
The DNA here is from genome assembly GCA_015655125.1 of Chitinophagales bacterium. Classification (GTDB taxonomy): domain Bacteria; phylum Bacteroidota; class Bacteroidia; order Chitinophagales; family Chitinophagaceae; genus Ferruginibacter. The sequence goes on from JAATFP010000055.1 coordinate 45,087, forward strand.
AGTTAATTATAAATAGTTGCAAGGGTACTAAGATAGGCATGAAATACAATAAAACTCATTCCTTATGCCTGCGTTAAATATCTGCTGAAAAAAAATTCAATCCTATCAAGCATCCTAAATTGTGCCAAGATACCATGAACGCGATAAAGCCGATGGGCGGCAGAAAGATGTGTACGATATTACCCGTTTTGGCAAACATTGAGGTTTAAGGTTCAAATTGCCATTCGGGTTTGGTTGAACCTTAAACTTTGAACTTTGAACCCCGAACGCTATCTTTGCAAATCACGGGGCTGACCGGTTTTGACAGCATAGATCTTTGCAAGTGTAAGCATGTAGTGCGTTGGATAATTAGCACTTAAATCTGAATATTCAAACTTTATATGGCAATACTCAGTATGCCATGGCTGCTTAATCGATAGATTAGCATCCATTAGGGCCGCCGAGCAGGTTCGCCTGTTACCATGTTCCGCCGCCGACTCAAAACAAAAACGGGCCGCTTCAGCCGGATGATGTGACGGTTGACTAAGACCATTCTTCTAAGGATAATGTTGGTTGGTTAGGTTCCTGCATTACCCCGACAATTAATAACTAAATAAACATGTAGAAAGCTTGTGGTGAATATGTTTGGACCAGGGTTCGATTCCCTGCAGCTCCACCCGTAAAATCGCTGTAACCCACCCAATGGAGTTAATCTAAATAAAGACTCAGCGGACGTTACAGCGATTTTATCTTAAGATACCTTCGCAAAATATCCATTATATTTTTTGCACTAAAAGTACAAGTCATCCAGTACAACCATGCGGATCAAGGAAAATGACAGTAAAGTATCCATACTTTACCAGACAACAACGATTAACCCGCGCCGGCATCAGGAACAATTTGGATGCCTGCTGTAGAAATGATATTGATAAAATGCCCCGTTTTGTAATATACTGTTGAATGCAGGTAATCCTTCAACTTAGGGCATATTTTAACCGACGGCGTAACTCAAGGGACCTCATTATTCATAAAGTTCCCAGTATTGGTCATCGATAAAGCGTACAAAAGCCTCGCTTGTAAATATTTCTCTATAATCTTTGTCTTCATCAAGGAGATAAAAACTTCCTTCTTTTTTCATTACGGCGCTATAGCTCATATTCGCCTGGAAGGGCGTGTCAAAATAGTAAAGTTTACCTTCCTCTTCACAAACTTTATTGAATACGGAATAGAGAAACAAAAGCCGGGTTTCACGAAGCACCTCGGTAATTTCATCGATGACTTTTGAATAGTGTTTAGGCGTGTTTATTTTATTAATGTCAAAATCTTCTTTGAGTAATTTTATGTTGTCGCTCCAGGGTTTGGCTTCAAAATTATTTGAAATATTTTCAATCTCGCGAGACAGTTCCTTTAATTCCTCCTTTGTCATGTGTGTAAAGTATTTTTTGAGTATTTATTTTTTTATATCAGTTGAAATCATTGATATCGCCTGGCTCATATTTACCAGGCTCAACCGCGCATTCGACTTTGAATATTCTTAAATCATTTTCAAGCAAATTTGCAAAAAAATATCCGGCACCATAAACGGTTTTGTAATTAAAAAATATATCTGCGTGGCAATACATAAATTCTAAGTGAAGGTTGTAATGATACGGTACAACAATATTATGAAAAATCCCCTGCACTTATTTATCAGTAACAAATTCATATGCGTTCTATAAAAAACATCACACCTTAAACGCCGCTACTTGATTTATTTGTAAGTGAAAAAGCGACAAATGTGACGACGGGCTTTATTCACTATTAAATAAATTATCCATTATCCCTAGCTTTACAAAAACTCTACTGCATGAATTTTGCTCAAACGCCCGTTACATTCATTATCATCGCTATCAACATTCTCTTTTCCATCGCTGGTTTTTACAACGACGATGTGATCAATAAGAACGTCTTCTGGCCCTACGGCATCAAGCGCCGCAATCAGTACTGGCGGTTCATTACCGCAGGATTTTTACACGCCAGCTGGCAGCATTTGTTCTTCAACATGTTCACTTTTTATTTCTTCGGGCGCACGGTAGAATATGTTTTTAATGCAGGGCAATTAGGAGGCGCGGTGTCGGTGGTGCTTTTATATATTGTAGCGCTGGTGGGCTCTATCGTTACGAGTTATGTAAAGCAACAGGATAATCCGTCGTATACTTCATTGGGCGCGTCGGGTGCGGTTTCGGCTTTTGTGTTTGCTGCGGTGCTGTTTGACCCGTGGGCAAAATTTTATTTCATCATTCCGGCCATCGTTTTTGCGATCATCTATATCTGGTACTGCGTATACATGAGCAGGCAAAATGCAGACCGGATCAATCACGATGCACATTTGTGGGGATCGCTGATCGGTGTGGGTTTTACGCTGATATTAGTGGCGGTAAAAAACCCGGCATTGTTCGATTTTATGCTCAGCCAGCTGACGCATCCCAGGTTCCGATAATTGATAATCTTACATATCTACAATGTCAGCCTGCGCTTGCCAAAGGCGCCTTCAACTAGTTGAGGCTGACAGCATTTTCTATTTTTACCATTACTAAGTGAATGAAAGATTGATAACCGAAGTAGTTTTCCCGGTGATCTTAAACCGGTCGTCTATCCGATGACCGATGACCCATACGATGCGCTTGTCGCTTTCCATCACCCAGGTATTTTCTTTTTCGAGCAGTGACAATTTCTGATCGATAAAAAAGCGACTCAGTTTCTTTTTCTTTTTCATTCCAAGCGGATAAAAATAATCGCCCTGCTTCCATCGGCGGATGATGAGTGGAAAACGGATATCCGCTGCTGTTAGCTGCGCGATGTTTTTAGCAGGCTCGATCTTTTGCGGCGCTGAATGTTGCCGGATGTTTATTTTGCCTGCAGGAAAGGTAATTTCGTGAATATTCTTTTCCAGTAAAAAAATAGAATTATCAGGTGCAGACAGCGCCGAAACGATCAGCCATTTCCGGTTACGCAAAATACGATGCGTGGATGACAGCACGTATTTACCGCTTTCGGCATGCAATAATTTTTCCACTTCGGCCGACTGCGCAGGCGAGAAATTAAAACCGCCGATGATCTCAAACAATACCGTATTCAAAGCCGGCATTCGCAAAAGCTTCTGCACCGAAATATGATATTCTCCCCCAACCCGTATCAGTAAAGAATCTTTCGTTTTTTGTATAGCCGCATTGTAGATATCGTTCACTTCTTTAAAACGGTGAACATTATCGAACAGATTTTCTTTCACCTGCGGGAAAACCTTTTCCAGTGCCGGAATCAACTGGTTGCGGAAATAATTCCGGGTGTATTTATCGCTGCTGTTGCTGCTGTCTTCCCGAAAAGAAAGCTCCTGTTTTTTTGCGTACGTAAGAATAGTTTCTTTTGAGGCAAACAAGAGGGGCCGTACTATCTTTTGCTGCTTTGGTAATATTCCCTTCAAGCCATTGATACCCGTACCCTTAAAAAAATTTATGAGCATGGTCTCCACATCGTCGTCGGCATGATGGGCAGTGAGTAAAAATGAAACGGGCATTCCCGATATCAATTCATCGAACCATGCATACCGCAGTTCCCTTGCCGCCACCTGGATGCTGACTTTATTATCTGCCGAATATTTTTCGGTATCAAATCTTTTTACAAAAAAAGGAACATTCATTTTTTCTGCAAATGCTTTTACGAATTGTTCATCGCCATCGCTTTCTTCATTACGCAGCTGAAAATTGCAATGCGCAATCGAAAAATCAAAGCCGGCTTCTTTGCAAAGATCACATAAAACAATGCTGTCAACCCCTCCACTAACGGCCACGAGCAGGTGATCTTTTGAATAAAAAAGATTTTCCTTTTGAATGTATTTTTTGAAAGAATTAAACAGCTCCATTTTTGTATCGTAAAAGTTCAGGATCAAAGTTCAGGATTCATCGTTAAAGGTTAAAAACAGTTCCCGGATAAGTTAATGAACTGTGTTGGAAAACCCCGAACCCGAACCTTGAATTACTCTTCTATATCCTCCAGCGCGCCCTGCAATTCATTATAGCTGTGGTTATCACCCGCATTTTTAGCCTCCTCCATACCTCTTTTATAAACACGGATGGCCCGGTCGTAGTCTGCTACCCTTTCCAGCAATTTCCCCAGGTGATAGTAAGAGCCGATATAGGTTGGCTCCCGCAGCAATATTTCGTTGAACAACTTTCGCGCTTCCTCGTCGTTCCCCACTTTTACATATTCCAGCGCCAATGCATGCTGCAAAAAGCTGTCCTTGTCATTTGTCTTCAAAAATTCCAGTAATTTCTCTATCCTGCTCATGGTATAATTTTTTTTGCCCGGCCGCGTAAACTATCTTCGTAATCCTATATATTTGCACATAGTTGCATAAACAACTTTTATTCGTTCACTTGATTTCTCCCCTGGAGATTGTTTTAAAATTGCATTATGAAAATATTGGTTTGCATTAGTAAAACGCCGGACACAACGGCAAAAATAGCTTTCACAGACAACAATACGAAATTTGCCGACGCGGGTGTTCAATGGATCATCAATCCTTACGACGAATGGTACGCGCTGGTTCGCGCCATTGAGTTGAAAGAAGCGGATCCGTCCACGGTATTACATTTATTAAATGTTGGCAGCGCCGAGAGCGAGCCGA
>JAATFP010000065.1 GCA_015655125.1 Chitinophagales bacterium
AAAATATTTATTGGGGAGCTGTTGCAGCTGCTGCAAAGAACTGTCTGTTTGCGCAAACGTGTGCATGCACAATAGCAATAACGGAATTAACATGATGAGCTTAGGGTGGCTCATGAGCAGTTGGGTTTAGGGAAATAAATTTTTGAAGTTTAAATGTAACTATTTTCCAGCCAAAATATGGATTGCCGTAATCAAATACATTCTTTATTGTCGGATATGGGCCACAGACCGCGCTTTTGATGGAGCGAAATATTTTTGGGATCGCATAAAAAACAATAGAATTACTACTAAATTGCCACCCGGATTTTAAACAGCCAGATTTGGTACCAGGTAAAGCAAGTTTTAATAATGCATAACAGCGCAACAGTTTTGACAGGTTAATTGTGAGGATATTTCTTAAAGTATGCCAACTCAATTACAAATTAAAGCTCCGGTAATCTCAAAAGCATAAAGATGGTAATAGTGATTAAATTTGGTACACGATTAGATAGCATACCTTCAATTATTAATTACTCCCATGCCTGAATTACCCGATGTAGAAGTATTTACCAGGAACCTCGACAAACTTTTTGCCGGTAAAAAAATAGCAGACGTAAAAATTGTAAACGGACAAAAACTAAAAGATGCGCCTGCCGCACTTAAAAAATTCCTGAAGGACAAAACGTTGAAACGCATTTACAGGTCGGGAAAAGAAATGAGGTTTGAACTGGATAACAAAAAATTACTCGGACTCCACCTGATGCTCACCGGAGATGTTTTTATATTTGATAAAATCAATGAAAAAAAATCAACTATCATCGAATTGCATTTTGCAGACGGGAGCGGACTGGCACTAACGGACAGGATGGGCAATGCTAATGTAAAGATCGACCCGGTAGATAAGAAAGGTGTAGATGCGATATCGAAAGAACTGAATTTTAAATATCTTCAAAAAGCACTGCAGCGAAAAACAACAATAAAAAAATTATTGACTGACCAGGATGTCATCCGCGGAATCGGAAACAGCTACTCTGATGAGATCCTTTGGGAAACCAGGATTTCTCCCTATTCTATCGCCAATGCAATCCCCCATGAAAAAATCAGGGACCTGGTATCAACTATCAAAAAAATATTAAAGAACGAGACCAGCCTCATCTACAAAAAACACAAAGGAATTGTGAACGGAGAGATCAAGGAATATCTGAAGATACACACAAAAAATAAGGATAAGAGTCCAACCGGATCGACGATCATTATCGATCAAAAAGGAATGATGAAAACTTACTATACAAAAGAACAGGTGCTGTATAAATGACCTGTTCCGCGATTGACTAAAGCACGTTTCAGGATTCAAGGTTGAACGTTTACAAAGAACAGTAGCGCCGTAATTGCATTATGGCGCTACCAGGGAAGCGTAAACCAACAAGCTCAACATGACAGACAGCTAAATTTCAGGACCTGATAGCAAATATGTTTGAATACAAGCATTGCAAATACCCGTAACAAGCACGCCTGAAGAAAACCGGGAAAATATGTAGAAGTTTAGCTACAACAGATGACCCAACGTGATAAATTTGTTGGACGATTACTCACTTTGCATCTTTTTACAATGAATAAAAAGTACCTATCCTGTTAGCATCATATTTGAATATACCCGTCAACCTTATCATTCATGCAAACAAATCAACAATTTATACCTGAATATATTTCAAGCAAACCTGTAGAAATACACCCGTCGGCTTTTGTGAAGGGATTGCTCACAACTACCGATAGCCAGAATGGTGATATTGGGTAATCATTAATAACTTTTCTTTTTATAAAAACGGACCCTGAATTGCGCTAAAACAACTTTAAAACAAGTTTCGTAACATTGATAGACGCCTTCTGGTTAAAATGTTTTCAACTTTAAATCATACCTTTCTCAACAAACTATCATCCCGTGACCCCACTTAACAAGAATGCTTTAGAAATGCTCATGGATTGCCATGAGAGAGAACTAATGGGCCAGGAACCTTGCAATACCTATAAAACGCAGACTGCGCGCGGATTGATCATACGGAACTTTTTCACTTCTCGTATGTATACGAGCCCTACGACCGGTAAAACATACATGGCTTTTTATGTAACAGAAGCCGGCAAAGAGTACCTGCATAAATACACCAGGAGTTAACATGTTGTGATGTGCAAACCGTCTTCGACAGGCTCAGACTGACAGCATGCCGTCATGTTGAGCTTGTCGAAACATGGGTACAACGCGTAATTTCCATTCAGGTTTATTTTTTCAATAGCATCAGATATTAAAAGCCAAGCACCGGTAATCATCCGGGATCGTATCCTTTTCATATAGTTAATTGTTGAGAAATGTCTACATCAGGTTTTCAACATGTACTCAATCCTACAAAGTGCTGCTACATGGCACAATAGTTGAATTTCTCTGCATACCTTATATCGCGACCGGACCTTAATTATTCGTATCCTGCCAATTTCTTTTCTAATGTTGAAGAAATGACGGAGGAACATTTTATCATCGCCCGGCAGGTAAAAAAACGATCATACTTTAAAGATGAAAGAACAGTAAAATTGCACGGCTCAATGCATTATAGCAGCCGGCGCATTTCAGTAATCAATTTAAGAAAATCACAGATTTTATGCCTTATGAATATAAACGCAGCCTGCAAAGTTAATTATAATATTTTGGGTACCATAACGCTGCAAATTTTCCTGTGAAATATGTAATTTTTTCTTTTTTCATTGCAGTAGTTTTACTACAGCATCAAAAAAACACCCTTTATGAACGAACTATTGACCCTTAGTCCGCAGGAGAAAAAAATGCTTGAAGCGCTATCCGACGGCAGCCTTTACAAAGAGATCGCACAGAATTACAACATTTCTATCAACACGGTGAAGAAACATCTGAAAAATGTTTATCGTAAACTGAATGTGGACAAGCGTTCCAAGGCAGTGGAAAAATTGATAGCAGCTAAAAACGCGTCGACAGAGGTACGTTCATAGCAGGCACCCGATTAAACAAGCACTTGCGTGAAAAAGTATCCTGTTCCTACCCGCCTACTAAACATTAAGTATGGAAAACAATACATCCCATAAAGAAAAAGATCTGGTGTTTTTACTTCGCGAACTAAACAATCCACTTACCAATATTCTTATTAGTATTGATATACTGGAGAATAGTGCGCTAAATACAGACAGTTCCTTATATTATGCGATCATAAAAAAAAATGCAGCAGTACTCGGGCGCGCATTGCGTGAAATATGTGACCGGGAATATCCGTAGATAGTGCCAGGTTAACAGTTCATATTTCACTGATCGCTTTACGATTCTGTAAACGAGCTAACGATATTACAGATGGATCAGTTTAAGCAAAAAAAGCACCATTCCAGAACAGTTATGTATCCGGACGACAATAAGCACGACCGTGATCAAGACAAGCTGGCTGCTACGGGTCCACCCATTTTATTCCTAAGCCTGCTGTCCGCAAAGAAATTCATTATATCGTATCTGTAATATTGAATGAACAGGGGGTAATGTTTTGGTATCTTTTTTGAATTACAGGCAATCGTTAGCAAAAGAGAAAATCGACCATGAAAATCAATATTAAAAACATGCGCGGCAAAGCCGACATTAATGCAGTTGCAGCATTGCTGAATGAACTCAACCTCGCTTATGAGGGCCAGTTGATGTTAGGTGAAGTAAACCTGAATACTGCAAACTGCGCCAAGACTGTAAGTATTTTTAAGAAGAAACTTGAAGAAAAAAATTTTCATATTATTTTCGATCGAAAGAATATCCTTACAGAACAAGTAAAGCACTTATTGTACAAAATGTTTGAGACTGACGAACTTCCAAATGAAAATTATTCGGCGTTCATTTCCAAAAATGTTAACCTGAATTATAATTATGTTGCCAATGTATTTTCTGAGATGGAAGGAATTACAATCGAACATTTCATTATTCAGCAAAAAATCGGCAGGGCCAAGGAATTGCTCCGCGATACGGATATGAACATCAGCCAGATTGCAGATGCCCTGCATTACTCCAGTATCGGGCATTTTTCCAACCAGTTTAAGAAGTTAACAGGCATTACCCCGACGACATATAAGAAGACAATGGATATTGTGGAAGTTTAGGTATTATCGGGGTTCAGGGTTTGACTTTGCCGCTTATTACTTACTGCTTACCACTTCACCCACTTCTTTCAACAATAGCGGGAATGCCGGCTCCGCCATTCCGCCGTGATTGTATCCCTGTAGTTCATATAGTCTCGATTGCTTATGTCCGGCCAGCTTCATCATACGCAGCAGGTAAGCATTCTCTTCATAACGCCCAAGCAATTCTTTTTCGCGATCACCGGTGATAAGTAACATTGGCGGTGCATCGGCACGTACAAAATATAAGGGCGCATATTTATCAATTACCGGTTGCGTATCTTTTATACCGGCTTCGCCGCGAATGGTATAATGCGTGATTGCCTGGCCGCTGAACGGAATCAATGCTGCAATGCGATTGGCGTCAATATTATATTTTAAAAGATA
>JAATFP010000081.1 GCA_015655125.1 Chitinophagales bacterium
CGGTCCTAAGCCGCATGAAATCTGGCACAGCGGCTACTACCCCGTTGTGTGGACCAACAAAAATTACAAGATGATCTATGTGAACATGGGACATAACGATATCGATTACGAACACAACAGCAACAGAGAATTGTCATTCACTTTTGGAAACCCGGTGCAGGATAAGTTTTTATTAAATAGCCTTTTGTGGCTGAGTCAATAAAGAAATCACAAACAGGCAAATGTTGAAGTTTTTTAAAATTTTTACCATTACTTGTTTAGCGTTAATTAATTTTTAAGACCACGAATATCCCCCAAAAAGATTACAAGATTAGTGTTTAGAAGTCCATAGTACACTTACAAGCCAGTCGACAAATGACGCTTGACCCCTGGAGATATGTTGGGGCGCAGTTCATACGGAATAAAAAACAAGGGATAAGAAAGTATACAGTCATTAAGTCTTCCTACTTTCTTATCCCTTATTTGTCGTTAATAAAGCTGGAATACAACAGGCAAGGTAAATCTCGTTTTTACATTCTTACCTTTCAATTTTCCAGGATTCCATGATGGCATTTTATTTACCACACGCAATGCTTCTGTTTCCAAACCATATCCAGGATTTTGCCCCTGAACTTGTGGCGAAGTCAATCTACCATTTTCATCTACTACAAAACTCACATTGACTGTTCCTTCCACGCCTTCATCCGATGCTGTTGTGGGATATTTCAGGTTATCATCAAAGAATTTCTGCAATCCCTTATTTCCCCCCGGAAAAGACGGAAGATATTCTACGTTGGAGTAAACGCCCGTGTTGTCTGCATCCATTGAACCCGATCCTTTTGAAGGAATGGTGATCGTTGCCTTACCTTTCAGGCCCTTTTTTGCGGCATTCGGCTTTGCTGTTCCGGCAACATCAGTTGCAGCAGCAGAAGGCGCGATGGATGCAGTGTCTGTAGGTGCGGGTGCGGAAGTTGTTGCCGATGAATCCACTTTCATAACAGATGATGTATCCGCAGGAGTAGTAGTTGCACTGGTATCGGTCTTACCGTTATCGCAGGCCGCAAATGTTGACAGCGCCAATATTGCAGCAGCGGATATAGATGTTGAAAAAAATTTTGTACGTAGCATAGTTGTTGTTTTTAGTGATGAATACATTACTATTTTTCAAATACTATGCCTGAAAAAAAATAAGGAATAAGAACGTTAAGGATGAGTGTTTTACATACGATTCTACTTTCTTGTTCCTCTTTTTTATTTCTTGTTTTAATTTTCTCATTCCTTATTTTCTCTGCTTCCCGCATACAATTCGTACTCAAACAATCTGCAATCAATCTTGCTTGTGTAGAACTCTATTCTCCTTTTGGGTTTGAGGCCGATCTTTTTTGCAAGTTCCAGATTACCTGTAAAAATATATCCCGTATATCCTTTGCATTCCTTTTTAAGAAAATCGCCCATTCTTTTATAAGTTCCCTGCAGTTCTTCTTCCTCACCCAGCCTGTCGCCATATTCAGGATTAAAATAAACGACGCCTTCTTTTTCGGCAGGAATTTCCGTTTCTGCAAAATCGCATACTTTAAAACTGATCATTTCTTCCACACCCGCAATGCCAGCATTGATAGTGGAAACATTGATTGCATCTTCACTAATATCACTTGCGATGATCCGTAAAGCCGGAGCATCTGTCACTTTTTTTTCGAGTAATGAAAATTCATTGCTGTAAATATTCGCGTCGTAGCCAATTACGTGCATGAAAGAATAATTGCTGCGATACAACCCGGGACGCCTGTTGGTGGCGATCATTGCAGCTTCGATGGCAAGCGTTCCCGAACCGCACATCGGGTTTACGAAAGGATCTCTGCGGTTCCACCTGGTGGCCAGGATCGTAGCAGCTGCCAATGATTCCAGCATCGGCGCCTTACCCGGGATTTTCCTGTAACCGTGTTTGGATAATGTTTCCCCGGAAGTATCTAAAAATATTTCCGCCTGGTCTTCTTTCCAATACAGGTGAATGACGGCGCCATTCAGTTCCGGACCGGAATTTGGCCGTACACCCGTTTTTTCGCGAAACCTGTCGGCAATTGCATCTTTCACTTTTACATTCGCAAAAAGATTGTTGGTGATCGTTTCATTACTCACATTGCTGCTGATAGAAAAATATCCATCGGCCGGTATGATCCTTTCCCATTCCACCCCGAGCAGAGATTTATAAAGATCATCTGCGTTAAGGGCACGAAAAGTTTTGAGAGAAAAAAGCACCTGGCTGGCGCAACGTAGATTCAGATTTAAACGGATACAATCGGATAGATCGCCTTCCAGCTCTACGCCTGTTTTAAAAACGCGTACCGGCTTGAACCCGAGTTCGGTTACATCCAGTTCAACATACGGCGACAAACGATTGCTACACGTAACAATGATACGGCTTTTGGTATTGAATAGTTCCATAGCGCGAAGTTATGTATGATAGATGATCTATGACCCATGATTTCTCCCGCCTCCGGCCGGAGGCGCACCTTCGCGTAAAAACTATCCGGCTTAAAAAAACCGAACATCATAGATCAGTAGATCATACATTTGTATCATGGATGCGCAAAAAGAAATCAGACTGGCGGTATTGATCGATGCCGACAATGTTCCATACAGCAACGTAAAAGGTGTGATGGAAGAGATTGCAAAATACGGAACGCCTACTTTCAAGAGGATCTACGGCGACTGGACGAAGCCAACGGTTTCGGGCTGGAAAAATGTACTGCTCGAAAACGCCATCACCCCGATTCAACAATACAGTTACACGCAGGGAAAAAACTCCAGCGATTCCGCTCTGATCATCGATGCAATGGATATTTTATATTCCGGGAAAGTAGACGGCTTTTGCATCGTTTCCAGCGACAGCGATTTTACCAGGCTGGCCACAAGATTACGCGAAGCGGGAATGAAGGTGTTTGGCATTGGTCAGAAAAAAACGCCGAACCCATTTATCGTTGCATGTGATAAATTTATTTACATGGAGATCATCCCGGTAGTTCCCGCTTCGGAAATTACGGATACTGAGGCGCCGAAAAAAACACCCCGCCGTTCACAAAAAAAACCGGTCGCTAAAGTTGCGGTCGTGCCGGCAGAAAAAACCGAAACCGTTGAAAAATTAAATGAACAAACCTTGAAACTCATCGCCAAAACCATCAGCGATCTGGCTGATGAAAATGGCTGGGCATTTTTAGGCGACATCGGGAACCTGTTATTGAAAAAACAACCCAACTTTGACCCGAGAAATTATGGCTTTCCTAAATTAACCCCATTGCTGAAATCACTTCCGCAATTCGAGATCGATAAAAGAGAAACAGATAAGGCCGGAATCAAACTTGTATATATCCGCAATAAAGAGATCTAATTCATTCTACGGAGAAAATTTTCCGAGCACTCCGTTTTCATCTTCCGCAGGCAACGCGTACCGTAAACGCGGTATCTTACCACCACGGCAGCAATACCGTTTATAAAAATTTAACAGCCAAATATTGCATAGGTGCAGGAAGACCCGATAATATGCGATATTTACAATCACCGCCACCAACTAACTACCTATATGAGAAAAAGATTCTGTGCCCTTTACTGCGCGCTCATCATTTTTGCTTTGCGGCCCGGAATCGCAAACGCACAATCTTACATTGATTTTTCGAAATTCGCAGGCGGAAGTTCCGCCGACTCCTCGGTGAAAATGCTGGTGGTAAATAATGAAACGTATGTTGTGGCAACAACAACGTCGGCCAATTTCCCGGTAACAAATGGCTCTGTTTATCAAGGCAAAAAAGATCTCGTTGCAACAAAATACAGCAGCAGCGGCACAATATTATATTCGACTTACCTTGGCGGCCTTGGTGATGAATATTTAACAGAAATGAAAGTGGCGGGTGGCGAAATGTATATTCTCGGTACATCCGATTCCATCAACTATCCCGTTACCAATGGAACTACTTTTAAAGGGCTTACCGACGTGATCGTAACAAAACTGGGCACAAACGGAAACATTGTCTTTTCTACATACCTCGGCGGCAGCGGTATTGACTATGCGGCGGCAGGCGAGCTGCAACTGGTGTCAAACGAACTTTTCATCGCCGGAACAACAGGCTCATCCAATTTTCCGGTAACAACCGGAACTTACAAAGGAGGGCTTTCTGATGGTTTTATCACCAGATTCAATGGCAGTACCGGAACGATTATGACGTCCCGATTTTTCGGTGGCAACAAATCGGAAAATATTACCACGCTGATTGTTGACAATGGATCCGTATATGTAAGCGGCACCACAGAATCCACCAATGTTCCGGTAACTATCGGAAACCCCATCACTACCGGTGGCCGCCATGTGTTTATTTCAAAACTAAATCTGGTGAATTTGAACATAATCTACTCCCGTTATCTCGGTGGCAATGTGGAAGATTTTGGCGCAGCCACAAAATTACTTGACGGCGAAATTCATATTACCGGCTTCACCTATTCCCCTGATTTTCCCGTTACAAACGGAACCACACCTTCCGGAAATCCGGCCGACCCTATAGATGGATTTTTTACAAGGCTGAATACGGATGGCTCCATCGCTTTTTCAACCTATCTAAGCTCACCTGGGCTCGATATCATGTCGGGACTTAATCTTTCATCAGGAAATGTTTACCTGAACGGCCTCAACATAGACCTCAACAGCGGCGCGCAACAACTGATCCTGTATAAGATCAACAGCAACGGCAGCTTCGGTTACACAAAAAAAATAGACCTGAGCGGAACCTCCGGCATGTTCCCGGTGATAAAAACTTTGAATGACGAGGTATACCTTGCAGGCATTACCGGCAATGCCGCATATCCCGTTACAAATGGCAGCCAGTTTTATAACGGCGGAACTGCTTTTTTTACGCACATCAATGCTTCTGGTGAAATTGTTTATTCTTCTTTTTTAGGCAAGATGAACAAACTGCTTCCCTTCCAATATGTAAACAATAAATTTTATTTGCTTGGCAGCACCGATGCAAACAGCTATGCTGTTACAGACAGCAGTAAAACAACGGGTGCAAACGATCACCTGCTGATCATCCTAAATACTGACGGAAGTAATTTTTTCAGCTCCTACATCGGTGGCTCCGCCAACGAATATGCTACAAGTATGGAGATCAGCAACAACGATATTTATTTTAGTGGAAAAACTTATTCGGCCGACTATCCTGTAACAGACAATATTTTGAATAATGGAAATGGCGACGCATTTGTAACCAAACTATCATTCTGCCCCACAACATATGATGTATCGAATGATACGCTTTCCGAAAAAACACAAACGGTCTGTAAATACGGGCTGGCAAAAAAAATTGCTGGTAAAAAAATATTTGTCCCCGCAAATACATTACCGTCACTCTATTTAAATGGAACAGCTACTTATCAAAAAACAATCGAAGCTACTTATCAATGGCAGGTAGCGGATGCTATCGGTGGCCCGTTCACAAATATCCCGGGAGCCACTTTAAAAGATTACACACCAGTGATCGGAAGTTTACCGCAATACTACAGGAGGCAATCATTTACAGCAGAACAATGCGGTGGTACATTTATTCATAACAGCGATACCGCGTCGGTGTTCGTAAATGAATGGACGGCACCAACCGTCAATCCAGGCGGTCCATTTATCACTTGTCCCGGATCAACAATTACACTCGGCGGGTCGCCAACGGCCACAGGCGGCAATCCACCGTATGTTTCATATAGCTGGGATATGGGCGCAGCAAGCGTTTCCAATCCCGACGTTGCACCTGCAAACAGCACGATATACACGCTCACAGTTACGGATAACCTCGGATGCCAGCAGCAAGGGCAGACTGTGGTATTTAGTTTTGCAGCAGAGGCCGGTGCAGATAAAAGTAATTGTGCCGGAACACCAGTAAAAATCGGCGCTCCTTTAATACCCGGAATTACAGGGCTTCAATACAACTGGCTGCCAAATATTGCAATTGACAATATGAACATCGCACAGCCAATGGTGAACCCTCTCGCACCCACAGATTATATTCTCACCCTAACCGTTGATAAAACCGGCGGTGGAACCTGTTTTACCAAGGACACCGTAAAAGTATCACCGGTGGCGGCACCAACAACGACAGATTTTGCTGGCCCGGACAAAGTAATTTGCCTCGGCGATATTGCCTCGATTGGTACCGCGGCTGAAAACGACTTTTCCTACACATGGGGTCCGGGGAATTATCTCACATCAAATACAACTTCGGTTACCACTTATTCGCCCGGCAACATTTTAATGCCGATGGTAAATCCGGCGGTGATCTATCTCACTGCACAGAAAGGCGGATGTACGTTTACCGATCACACAGTTGTATCCACCATTGAATCACGACCCGGAATAACAGGCTGCGGCCCGCGCCTCGTGGGCCTCCCCGATCGTACGCCGGATATTAACGAAACCTATCAATGGATAAAAATTTCGGGGCCGGGTAATTTCACCGGCGCAACAAATCTTCCACAGGTTCCTGTAAGCGCATCCATCGGCGGAACAACCCTTTACGGATTGCTTGTCAGCTACCAGGGACACGCATGTTTCAACCAGGTTTCCGTTCCTGAAACCTGCCAGGGATGCCAGGTAATCATTTATGTTGATGCTAAATACAAATGCCCATCTTTCGGTATTAACGGAAATGATGTAACACTTACTGCAGTTGCGTCGGTCGGAGATGCAACTTATCAATGGTCGCCGCAGGTTGGCCTTTCTGACTATAATAGCAGCCAGGTAAAATTGACGGACAATGTGCCGCGTACTTACACAGTTACTGCCACCAGTATTTACGATCCATCCGTAAGTTGCTCAGAAACGATCACTGTCAATAACCCCGCATTTTCCATCCCGGTATTTCCCGCATCAGATGCATTCGTATGTGCCAACACGCCTACAAGCATCGGGTCGCCACCAGTTGCCGGTTATCATTACGAATGGACGGGAAGTGGATTATCCAACAACTTCATCAGCAACCCGGTGGCAACCATCAATACCCAAACAACCTACCCGGTAAGAATTTTCGACGACAACGGGTGCGAATTACTGGATACTGTTGTGGTTCAGGTTCAAAACGTGAGTGCCAATGCGGGTCCGGATTGGAGCATCTGCACCAACGGCATCGCTACATTGGGAACACCGGCGCAGCCCAACACTACTTACAATTGGGAACCGTCTTCTTCCCCATGGCAAAATGGAACCGATCAACATTCGGCACAGCCACAGGTGCTGGCCGTTACTGACCTGGTATTTACAGTCACCGCCACTACGTCTGCCGGTTGTATCACCTCAGATGATGTAAATATCTCAATCAACAACAGCCCTACTGTTCCAAATGCACCTGATGTAGTTTATTGTGCGGGCCCGCCGGTGATGATCGGATCTCCTGCATTGCCTGGCGTAACCTATCAATGGACACCTACCGCCGGTTTGAATAATGCAACAATTGCCCAGCCGCTCGCATCGCCGTCGGGCAATACCACCTATACACTGATTGCAACTTTTGCGGGTTCATGCGCCTTGCCGGCAACGGACCAGGTTTTCGTAAAAGCAAGCAATGCGGCATTTGATATGCCCGATAAAGTTTTTTGTCCCGGAAGCGGTGCCGTTGCATTGGGTACTACGGCTCCTGCGGGAATGGCTTCTTACAACTGGCAGCCGGCTGCGCTTGTGTCAAATTCATTGATTGCAAATCCATCTACGCAAAATCCGCCGCCATCAGTTGCCACCACCTTTACATTGACGGTGCGAAATACCGATGGTTGCGAAGCATCCGATAATATTACGATCAGCCCGGCCACCTTAAAACCCGATGCCGGTGCAGACAGAACAACTTGCAAGGGAAGTTCCACACAAATCGGCAGCGCAACAAACACGGGCGGTCCGTCAATTGCGTATAGCTGGGACCCGGTTACAAACCTGAGCGACGCAACAAGTATGGATCCGGTTTTCACAGCAACCACGGCCGGTTCATTTACATATATACTTACCAAAACAGACAACAGCATTTCCTGTTCATCAAAAGATACGATTGTAATCAATGTAACCGAAGTGATCATTCCGCCAATCAATTCACCAACGATCTGTAAAAACAGTTGTACCCAGATAGGTACAGCGCCTGTTTCCGGAATACAATACCAGTGGATTCCGCAAGCCGGGCTGTCAAACCCCGCAATTGCAAACCCGGTGGCTTGTGCAGGAACAAACACGTTGAATTATACTTTAACTGCCACAGATATCAACGGTTGTTCGGCTTCGCGAAATGTGGTGATTGGTGTAAATAATATCCCTGCCGCTCAATTATCTATTCCCGCAGTTACAGCATGCGTTGGAAGTAATACGGCCAGCTTTTCACCCCTCATATCACCTTCCGGAAACTACAGTTTTTTATGGAGCCCCGATGATGGAACGCTGAGCAATATCTATATACAAAACCCGGCCATCATTGTTGCAATAGCAGGAACAAAACTATATACTTTAACAGTGACCGACAATGTAACGGGATGCAGTAACAGTTCCGGTGCAACATTGATTGCGAATGATTGCCCTGCTTTTGAGTCCGTTGGCGATCGTTTTTGGTTCGATCTGAATAATAATGGCATCCAGGATGCCGGCGAACCCGGCGTAAGCGGGATGAACATAAGGCTGTACAATAGTTCCGGGTTCAATATAGCCTCCGCAACAACGGATGCAAACGGATTGTATTCATTTGCAAACATATCACCGGGCAATGATTATTATATATTGTTCGCCAAACCTGCGGGCTACGATTTCACTTTGCAAAACATTGGTGGCGCAGCCGCTGCCAACAACAGTAAAGCCGATGCCGAAGGGCGCAGCACTAATTTCAATGTTGTTTCAGGTACGGCTGTTGAAAACATTGATGCGGGGATAAGGCCAACCGGCACAACCCCTGTAACATTATTAAGTTTTACAGGAACGCTCCGGAATGAACAGGTTTTGCTGAACTGGCAAACGACAGCAGAATATAACAATCATTATTTCGACGTTGAAAAAAGCAGCGACGGGCTCCATTTTATTTCCATAGGGAAAGTAAATGGCCATGGCACTACAGTATTACCAAGCAGCTATTCATTGATTGACGGCGCACCTTTTAGCGGGTTGAATTACTACCGGTTAAAACAGGTAGACTTCAACGGGAGCTATACTTACTCAAATGTAGTAACCGTAAGGGTTACAAACACGTTACCGGTTACGGTCTATTACAATAACCAGAACAACAGCATCCAGCTTTCGTTTAGTTCCAGGCAACCTAAAACACACATGAATCTTTATGCAGACAATGGTCAATTGATTCAATCTTTAACTTCCGAAAACTTCAGCAATTACACCATTCCTTTAACCGTACTTGCAAGAGGGATATACCTGTTACAGGTTGTAAACGAAAAAATGAGTTACACTGAAAAATTATTTATCAGTAAATAGTAAGATCAGGAAGAGAGAATTTGCAAACATTTTTGCAGGCTGCTCTGCCAACCGGGAATTGAAAGGTTGAACACGGAGCGGATCTTTGTTGTATCAACCGCAGAATAATGCGGGCGCAAAGCCGGCGTTGGATAATCCTGCGTAGCAATCGGATTTACTGTGCATTTGCTGTGAAGAATATTTTTTATCTCAACTGCAAACTCATACCAACTCGTTACACCGGAATTACAATAATGATAAATACCGGCTACAAACTTATCGGCGGCGATGATCTGCATGATCGCGCCCGCAAGATCAGCCGCATAAGTGGGGCAACCCATCTGGTCGGAAACGACACCGATATTCTCTTTTTCACTCATGAGGCGCATCATGGTTTTAACGAAATTTTTTCCGAAGCTGCTATAAACCCAGGAGGTGCGGATGATGATGGCCTCTTTATTTTGTTGCAAAACATTTTTTTCCCCGGCCAGTTTGGATGCCGCATAAACATTGATCGGATGCGTATCATCTGTTTCAATATACGGGCGTTCGCCATTTCCGGCAAAAACATAATCGGTAGAAATATGAATGAAATGGGTCTTGTATTTTGTACAAATTGCGGCAAGGTTTCCTGCCGCAACAGCGTTGACCGCGAACGCGGTTTTTTCATCGGTTTCCGCTTTGTCTACCGCAGTGTAGGCGGCACAATTAACACACGCAAAAATATTGGCTGAGAAAAAAAAAGAATCCAGCTTTTCTTCATCGGTAATAGAAAGCTCGTCCCGTGAAGTAAATATCAAATTAAGATCGGGATACGTTTTTTCCAAGGCACGAAACTCCATCCCCAACTGTCCATTGGCACCCGTAATAAGAATATTTTTTTTGAGATTTTCCAATGTTATTATTGATGATATTCAAAATTATTTACTGCACTTGCAAACTCCGGGTATATAAGATCCTTGTCCGAGATGATCATTTTGCCTTCCGGTATTTTCCAGTCGATGTCCAACGATGCATCTTTGAGATTTACACCACCTTCGGCCTCCTTGTTGTAAAATGCATCACATTTATAAAAAACTTCCGCAGTTTCGCTTATCACAGAATAGCCGTGCGCAAAGCCTTTCGGAACCAGTAACTGCAATTGGTTGTCTGCAGATAATTCAATGGTAAACGTCTTTCCAAAAGTTGATGAACCTTTCCTCATGTCCACCACCGCATCAATGATATTACCTGATAACACACGAATGAGCTTCGTCTGCGCAAATGGTGCTAATTGATAATGGAGACCACGCACAACGCCGTAAGAAGATTTAGCCTGGTTATCCTGCACAAAAACTATATCTACGCCATTATTTGAAAAAGCCTGCTGGTTGTAGCTTTCAAAGAAATACCCCCGGCTGTCTGTAAAAACTTTGGGTTCAAATATCAGCAGGTCGGTAAAATCGGTTTTAATAAAAGGCATCTTTTGGAATTAAAGTTAATAATGAATAATGAATAATTTTATAACTCGTCAAATCGTCATACGAATCACTGCTTTTTGCGCCAACTGACATTATTAGTTATTAATTATTAGCCATTAAATTTTTCGTATCGTTCCTTAAAATACAATATAGTTTCTCTCAATCCTTCTTCAAACTTTCGTGTGGGTGCATAGTTCAACATATTTTCTGCAAGCGAAATATCTGCAAGTGAATTGCGGATATCCCCGGCCCGGGGTTCACGGTAGATCGCCTCCCAGTTGCTTCCAAGATATTCTTTACAGGCATTGTATAAATAATTCACCGAAAAACTTTCACCGATAGCCACGTTGTATACTTTGTTAAAAGCTTCTTTATTTTGGCTGAGCATGCCCAGGATATTTACCTGCACTGCATTTTCAACAAAAGTGAAATCGCGCGTTTGCGCGCCATCGCCATTGATATAAACCGGAGTTCTGTTAATGATGCCTTTTACAAACAAGGGAATTACTGCAGCATAGGCGCCATCGGGATCTTGTCGCGGTCCGAAAATATTAAAATACCGGAAGCCCATCAATCTGACGCCGTATGTATCTGCAAACACCTGTGCATAAAGTTCGTTTGTCTTCTTTGTTACTGCGTAAGGCGACAGGCAATTGCCTGTTTTATTTTCCACTTTCGGCAGCGCCGGATCATCGCCATACACGGAAGAGGATGATGCGTAAACAAATGTTTTGATATCATTGTCCACAACGGCTTTGAGCATATTAACGAAGCCGTTCACATTCACTTCGTTAAAATAAACAGGTTCTTTGATGCTTCTCGGTACCGAACCAAGAGCTGCCTGGTGGCTCACATGATCCATGCCATCGCAGGCGCGTTGGCAAACATCCGGGTTGCGTATATCGCCTTCGATAAATTCAAACGCAGGATACGCTTTCAGAATATCAATATTGCTTTGGAAACCATTTGACAAATTATCAAGCACCCGAACTTTTGCGGCGCCGTTTTTCAATAAATATTCTGCAATGTGGCCACCAATAAACCCTGCACCGCCGGTGACCAAAAAGCGCTTCCCCGAAATATCTGCTGTATGTAGATCCATATTATGAGTGGTAATAATCAACTGGTCAATGAGTGAGTAAATAACCCTGCGGTCAAAACCCTAAACTTCTAAAATCTACAGGCTCCAGTACTTTCTTTCCTTTATTTTATTTCTATAAATTCCTTTAAGATCTGCCAGCAGCGCATTTGCTTTTGTGATAGACACAAAGTAAGAGTCATCAAGATTTTTATAATCGTTGTGCGGCACGGTTATAATTACGGCATCGTAATTCTTACCGATTTCATTTACAAGTCCGAAACCGTATTCATGCTGCAATTCACCACTGTCGGCATGCGGATCTGCTACATCCACATTGAGTGAAAAAGATTTCAGTTCTTTCACAACATCTGCCACTTTACTGTTCCGGATATCACTCACATTTTCTTTAAACGTGGCACCCATAACCAATACTTTTGCATCTTTTACATTTCCATTATTTTGTATGATGTGCTGCAGAACTTTTTTAGCAACATAACCGGCCATGCCATCGTTGATGTTTCTACCCGCGAGGATCACCCGGCTGTCATACCCGAGTTGCTTCGATTTGTAAGTAAGATAATAAGGATCCACACCGATACAATGTCCGCCCACCAGCCCGGGCTGAAACTTCAAAAAGTTCCATTTTGTGCCGGCGGCTTCCAGCACTTCAAATGTATTGATGTTCATCTTGTCAAAAATGATAGAAAGCTCATTCATCAATGCAATGTTAAGGTCACGCTGTGTGTTCTCGATAATTTTTGCGGCTTCCGCAACTTTGATGGACGAAGCGCGATGAACACCGGCTTTCACCACGAGTTCATACACTTTAGCGATGGTATCCAGACTTTCATCGCAACAACCGCTTACCACTTTTACAATGCTTGTGATGGTATGTTCCTTGTCTCCCGGGTTGATTCGTTCCGGGGAGTACCCGATCTTGTATTCATCCACCATTTTAAGTCCTGATAATTTTTCGATGATCGGCACACAATCTTCTTCTGTACAACCTGGATACACGGTGCTTTCATACACCACATAATCGCCGTTCTTCAACACTTTACCGATCGTTTCGCTCGCACGTTGTACCGGAACAAGATCCGGAATATTATGTTGATCTACCGGTGTTGGCACTGCCACGATATAGAAATTCGCTTCCTTTAATTTTTCAAGATCGTTGGTAAACTCGATATCGCAATGATCGAATGCACCCGATTCAAGTTCCTGGCTCGGGTCTATCTTATTCTGCATCATCTTCACCCTGTCGGCATTGATGTCAAATCCGATCACTTTGATCTTCTTTGCAAATTCAAGCGCAATCGGCAAGCCAACATAGCCCAGTCCGATCACTGCTAATTTCTTCTTCTTGTCGAGTAGATCCTGATACATTTTTCTGAGTTATAAGTTATGAGTTATA
>JAATFP010000075.1 GCA_015655125.1 Chitinophagales bacterium
CAACTGGTCACCTTCGCGGATCTCGATCGCGTTGATACCGGTCTGACGCGGGCGACTGAAATCTTTGAGTTTGGATTTATTAATGATACCATTTTTGGTACATAACAATATGTAGTGATTGTTCACATATTCTTCGTCTTCAAAATTCTTTACATCGATGATCGCGCGTACTTTATCGTCTGGTGGAATTTGTATCATATTCTGTAATGCGCGGCCCTTTGCTGTGCGGTCGCCTTCCGGAATCTGGTATACCTTTAACCAGAAGCAACGACCTTTTTCCGTGAAGATCATCAGCGTGTGATGCGTACTTGCCACGAACAGATGTTCGATGAAATCTTCCGTACGGGTACTGCTGCCTTTGGCGCCACGGCCACCACGGCGCTGCTGCCGGTAGTCGCGTGAAGAGGTACGTTTGATATAACCCAGGTGGGATATTGTTACCACCACATCTTCTTCTTCGATCAGGTCGAGCATATTAATCTCGTCGTCGGCATATACGATCTCTGATTTTCTTTCATCACCGAATTTCGCTTTCACATCCAGCAATTCCGTTTTGATGATATCAAATCGCATTCCTTCGTTGGCCAGAATTTCTTTTAGCCTTTCAATAAGCTTCATAATCTCTGCATGTTCTTCACGGATCTTGTCGATCTCCATGCCGGTCAAACGCTGTAAACGTAGTTCGAGTACGGCTTTAGATTGTATTTCGCTCATGCTGAAATTGGTCATCAAGCCTTCATGCGCAACCGCAGGCGTGGAGCTTTCGCGGATGAGTTTGATCACCGCATCCAGGTTATCCAGGGCAATGATATATCCTTCGAGAATATGTGCGCGCTCCTCGGCTTTCCTGAGTTCGTATTGCGTGCGGCGAACCACCACTTCATGTCTGAAATCGATGAATTCGGCAATGAGTTCTTTTACATTGAGAATCTTCGGACGGCCCTTTACCAGCGCCACATTGTTGATACCGAAAGATGTCTGCAGCTCCGAATGTTTGAACAACTGGTTCACTACCACCTGCGCTACCGCATCTTTTTTCAGCTCTACCACTATCCTTGTACCTTCCTTGTTGTTACTTTCATTGTTTACATCGCTGATGCCATCAATCGTTTTTTCATTGATAAGATCACCGATCTTTTGCGTCAACTGGTCGCGATTTACCTGGTAAGGAATTTCCGTGATCACGATTTTCTCCCTTCCGCGTGCGTCGGTTTCAATGGTTGTTTTACCACGCAATACCACGCGGCCACGACCGGTAAGCAATGCCTGTTTTACGCCTTCGTAACCATAGATCACACCGCCCGTTGGAAAATCCGGGGCCTTCACATATTTAATCAGTTCTTCTACCTCTATGTCGTTATTATCAATATATGCTATACAACCGTCGATTACTTCACTGAGGTTGTGCGGCATCATGTTGGTAGCCATCCCCACTGCGATACCGCTACTGCCATTTACCAGCAATTGCGGAACGCGCGTTGGCAATACTGTAGGCTCTTTCAGGGAATCATCAAAATTGAGCTGGAAATCCACCGTATCCTTATCGATGTCTTCGATCATGGCCTCGGCAAATTTTTGCATCCTCACTTCTGTATAACGCATGGCAGCCGGCATATCGCCATCCTGGGAACCGAAGTTTCCCTGCCCGTCGATGAGCATGTAACGCATTGCCCACTCCTGCGCCATACGAACCATGGTAAAATAAATGGAAGAGTCACCATGAGGGTGATATTTACCCATCACTTCCCCTACCACGCGCGCCGCCTTTTTGTAAGGACGATTGCTATAGTTGGCAAGTTCAAGCATCCCGTACAATACCCGGCGATGAACAGGTTTAAATCCATCGCGTACATCAGGAAGAGCGCGGCCAACGATTACACTCATGGAGTAATCGATGTAAAAAGTCTTCATTTGTTCCTCGATATTCACAGGGATAATTTTGCCCCGGTTATTGAGATTTGCTTCTTCGTTTATTTCGTTATTTTCCATATAATTTTCTAGGTTGCGAAAGTACCGAAAATGAGCCGTTTTTCCTCTTTAAAATGCATCGTTTTTAAATGTTATTGTACACATTTGTGGAGAACTTACAGGCACCCGCAATCGGGGTGCAAGAGCCAGGTACAACAGTGTATCGCAACAGGACGGAAGCTGTATCAAAAACGAACAGTGGTGTGGCTTGATTTATTTATAAAATATTGATTTACAAATACATGAAATACAGGCACCAGGTTTGGTAAATGTAAAACGATACGGGTATGTAAGAAAACGTGAACGGCAGAAATTGAAATAATTTCAGATTGGCTGCAACAACCAAAATTCCACTTCTCATGATCAAAAATTTCTTTCTTATCGCTGTCCGGAATCTCCGGAAAAACAAAGGCTTTTCTGTTATCAATATCCTTGGTCTTTCCCTGGGCATTTCTACCTGTTTGTTGATAGTACTTTTCTTACAGCGGGAATTAAGCTATGACCGTTTTAATGAAAAATCAGATAGGATGTACCGTGTTACTTTCAATGCCGTAATGGGCGGAGAGATCAAAGAAGCGAGCGTGATGCCGCCGGTGGCGCAAACACTAAAAAATGATTTCCCTGAAGTGGAAGAAGCCACCCGCATGAGTGCCATAGGATCAACCCGGATCGTATCGAACGACAAGACATTTTTCGAAGCGGCGGCATTTGTGGACTCCAATTTTTTTAAAATATTTACGCTGCCGCTGATAAAGGGAAATGCTGCAACGGCGCTGATTGAGCCAAATACGGCCGTCATCAGCACTACCCTTTCTAAAAAATATTTCGGCAACGAAGACCCGATCGGGAAAGTGCTTCATTGTAAGGATCTTGATCGCTCCATTTCCATTACCGGACTTATGAAAGATGTTCCGCAAAATTCTCATTTCCATTTTGACATATTCATTTCGATGGCCGGTAACGAGGCAGCGAAAGAGCCTACATGGATGGCTTCCAATTTTTTTACATACGTCGTGTTGCGTAAAGGAACCGATCCGGCCAAGCTGGAAAGTAAATTTCCGGGAATGATTGAAAAATATATTGCACCACAGCTGCAACAGGCAACGGGACTTACTTTCGCCGAATTTAAAAGCAAAGGAAACAAACTGGGGTTTGCCTTGCAACCACTTACCGACATACACCTTCATTCTGACCTTACCGGGGAGCTGGAACCGTCCGGCGATATCAAGTATATTTATATTTTCAGCGCGATAGCTGTTTTTATGCTGCTCATCGCCTGTATTAATTTTATGAATCTTGCTACAGCAAGCGCAGCAAAAAGGGCGAAAGAAATAGGTATCCGAAAAGTGTTGGGATCGGCAAAGAAACAACTCGTGGCGCAGTTTTTACTCGAATCGGTGCTGATAACCAGCGTGGCTTTATTGATCAGCATTTTTGCAGTGTACCTGTCGTTACCATATTTTAACGCATTTACCGGTCGCCAATTAAGTCTGCAAATATCAACCAGTACCTATACCTTGCCGCTATTGATCGCTTTCGGGTTGTTTACGGGTATTCTTTCCGGTAGTTATCCGGCATTCTTTTTATCGTCGTTCAAGCCTGTGGATGTTTTAAAAGGGAAATTTTCTTCAGGAAAAAGAACCGCCGGATTGCGAAGCGGACTGGTAGTATTTCAATTCATCATTTCCATCACGCTCATTATCGGAACAACCGTAGTGTATAAACAACTTTCCTTTATCCGCAATAAAAATCTTGGTTTTGATAAGGACCAGGTATTGGTGATCGAACACACTTACCGGTTGGGCAGTAATGTAAATGTATTTCGCGAGCAATTGCTGCAGGATCCTTCTGTACAGAATATTTCGGTATCCGGCTTTCTTCCAGCCGGCAGTTCCAACGACAATAATTTTTTTCTATCTGCGGATCACAACCCCAAACTCCTTATCAAAACATTGCGTTATGACGTGGATGAGAATTATCTCGCTACGCTCGGAATAAAAATAGCTGAAGGAAGGAATTTTTCCCGGGACTTCAAAACCGATTCCACGGGCATCATCATTAATGAAGCGGCGGCACGCAGTTTTGGCTGGAAAGATAACCTCCTGGCACATACGCTTACACATCAAGAAAACGATGGTACCACTCAAACCTATCACGTGATTGGCATGGTAAAAGATTTCCATTTCCGTTCGCTGCATGAAAGCATCAAGCCATTGGTAATGGTACTCGGCACTGATTACGGAACCTTGATAGCAAAGGTAAAAACAGCCGACGTTCATAGTTTAATTACCCGTATCGAAGCGAAATGGAAGGGATTGAACCCAGAAGGGCCTTTCTCCTACTCATTTTTAAATGACCGCTTTAATAATACATATAAAGCAGAACAACATATAGGCAATATCCTGGCTATTTTTGCCGGCCTCACTATTTTCGTGGCCTGCATCGGTTTATTTGGTCTCGTAACTTTTACCGCAGAACAACGCACTAAGGAAATCGGTATCCGGAAGGTTCTGGGCGCAGATGTAAGTGGTATCGTAACGTTGCTGTCAAAAGATTTTTTAAAACTGGTGGTCATCGCATTTATAATAGCTGCGCCCATTGCCTGGTATGCCATGAACCGCTGGCTGCAGGATTTTGCTTATAGTATCGATTTAGGTGCCGGAATATTTATAATAGCGGCATTGATCGCGTTGCTGATAACGATCATAACGGTGAGTTATCAGGCGCTCCGGTCTGCGATGGCAAGCCCGGTGAAAAGTTTACGCTCCGAATGAGCAGAAAATCGGATTTTAACATGTTGAACCCCTAAAAATAAACCTGAATGAAAACCTTGCATTCTA
>JAATFP010000076.1 GCA_015655125.1 Chitinophagales bacterium
AAGATCAAATCCATCTACTATTGGGTGCAGGATAATAGCCGTTAAATCGCGTATGAAGATGGTTATTCCGGTTATATTCCGGCATCTTCCCAGGATGTCCTTTCAAAAAAATATGACGATTGCAAAGGCATGGCAAACCTACTCACAGAATTGTTACAGATGGCTGGCTATGACGCGCATTTCACCTGGATCGGGACGCGCGCGTTGCCTTATTCACAAAAACTGCCTGCACTTTGTGTAAACAATCATGCAATTACTACGTTGTATTTTGGCGGACAAACTTATTTTCTCGATGGTACGGAAAGTTATGTGCCTTTCAATGAAAATGCGTTTCGCATCCAGGGGAAAGAAGTGCTGATCGCTAATAAAGAAAAATTTGATATCAAGACCGTGCCGCTTACGACGCCGGGCGAAAACAAGTTGTATACGAAAGCTGACTTCACTTTGTTAAATCAAAAATTAAATGGAAAAGTGAAAGTGGTGCTGACCGGTAATCAGCGCACGGAATTTCACCAGACGTATCATGACCTTCCAAGCAGCAGCCAGAAGGATTTTCTGAATGAATTTCTTGAATTCGGAAATGACAATATGGTCGCAACGAATGTAAAGACAAGCGATCTTAAGAACCGTGAATTGCCGGTAACGATCGAAGGAGATGTGGATCTGTCCAATACGGTAAATACGATCAGTGGCGATAATTATGTGGGGGTAGATTTCTTTCCAAAGGTTTTGGACAAATTTATTCCTGACGAAAAAAGGGTTGAAGGTTACGACCTTGACGATGTGATAGCGTTTGAAGATGAAATCACGCTTACGCTTCCTGCGGGAAAGAAATTTATCGATAAGCCTGAAAATCTTGAAATGAAATTCGACGGTTACGAATTCAAAGGCGAATATATCCAGGAAGGCAACAAAATGAAATTGAAAAAGATGTTGCTGATAAAAAACGGCGTGATAAGGAAAAGCGATTTCGCCAACTGGACAAAATTTATTGAATCGATCAAAGAATTCAATAAATATCTATTAAGCATTACTAAAGCATAACAACGAGAAAGATGAAACTTAATATAATTAAAAAAATTATTCTTCCTGCTTTGCTGATGATGATAACTTCATCAGCGATGAGCCAGGATATGATCGATGAGGATTTCCTGGATAATATCGAAGAGAATGCCAAAGCGCTTTGGACAGAAAATACGCCGGCTTTTGCAAACAACACAGTTCCTGATAAATACAAAGATGAGTCGGCCGTGATATTTGGATTCAAACGCAGCGTAACGATCGACAAAAAATCGAGGATGGGCTTTCTTTCAAAGGGCGAACGCAGCTTGTTGTTTTTTGAAAATGTTCATTTTAAAATTAAGCTCAACGATCGGAATGCTGTGAAAGCCTTTACGGAAGTATATTTCAGGTATAGCGATAAAGTAGATGGGGTCAGCGCGAAGATCATCAAACCGGACGGATTGGTGCAGCCCGTATTGCTCGACGATGCGATCGGCGTGGAGTCTGTTTCAAATGTTCCGGAATTCTTCAAAAGTTTTTTCGACCAGCAAAGCGGCAGCGAAAGGCGCTATTTTAAAGTAGCGGTTCCGGACCTGGAACCTGGCGATATTTTGGAATATGTAGCAACGACGAAAAGTAAGCTGAACGTTTCGGGTATGGGTTACATCGAGTTTTCACCGCAGTATGAATTGTGCAACAAAGTATATCCTGTACTATATAACCAGATTATCATGGAAACGGATGGGAAATCTTTTTTCAAATCGTTGTCGATGAATGGCGCTCCTGATTTTAAAAAGGAAGCTGCGAGCGACGATGAATTTTTCAGGTATGTTTTTACCGATACCGATCGCGGTGTAGAGAAGGATGTGAATTTCATCAATACCTACAAAGTAATGCCGCTTACGAAGTTCCAGGTGATTTATGCAAACAATGAAAAAACAAAAGGCGCGCTGATCGGCGAAAAAGGTGAAATAAAGACGGGTTTCTCAAAAGAAGAACTTGCCAAAAAAGCGTGGGAAGAGTATGAAAAAACAGGCAGGGAATATTACGGAAACTATGCCACCGTGGACAATGTTGTTAATATGCTTTGGACTGAATTAAAAAAGAAAGAAACCAACGGATGGGAAGAATACATCGGCAATGTGTACTACAGGGTAAGAAACCTTGTATTGAACAGGGATACTTATCTGAGCGATAAAACGGCTGCTTACATTTTTGCCGCACTGATGGATAAGAAATATATAAAAGCAGACATCGTTATCAGCGTTTCCAACTCTGTAGGCAAAATGGATAATATTTTATTCGATAATGAGGTACGATATATCTGCAGGGTAAACAATAAATTTTATTTCAACTGGACCGACTACAGCAACCCGGGAGAACTGGTAGAAAATCTTTTAGCAAGCGAGGCCTACATCATTCGCGCACCTGGCAAAAAAGGCGCACAGGAAATAATTCCTATTACCTTGCCAGATGCTTCTTCTGATGATAATGTAGTAGAATATGCAGTAAATGCACAGCTTGACAAAGAGATGAACACGTTGGCCGTGTCGAGAAAAAGCACCTATCGTGGATTGAGTAAAACGCGCAATATCTCAACGGCATTGAAGTACACGCCGTATATGCTTGATGATTATAAAAACTACGGTGGCGAATCGCCGACAGAAAACATGCGCAGCGCGCAGGAAGAAGAATACAATAAATCTGTAAAGGCGCTGAAAGATAATTTTAAAGAAGCAAAGCCTGAATACGTAAAAAATAACCTTCAAAGTGAATTTGATCAGAAAGTGAAATACAAAAACTTTACGATCAACAGCGATGGGCGCACCGTAAAACAAAACGACCTGGTGTTCGTCGAAGATTTTGAATTAAACGGTATGCTGCGCAAAGCCGGGAAGAAATATCTTGTAAATATTCCCGGGCTTGTTGGTGGCCAGTTGCAGATAAAAAAAGAAGAACGCATAAGAAAATATGATATCAATGTTGGTTGCGCACGTTCCCTGAGCTGGAAGATCAAATTTAAAGTGCCGGATAATTATACCGTTGAAGGCTTGCAGGAACTAAATACCAATGTTGACAATGAAAGCGGTAGTTTTTCCTGTACTGCCGAAGAAAAAGAGGGAGTGGTTTTCATCAATATTAAAAAAGTTTATAAGAAAGCAAACGTTGCAAAAGATAAGTGGCCGGAAATGCTGGCGTTCATTGATGCTGCTTATGATAATTCATTCAGGTATCTTTTATTAAAACCCAAAAACTAGTTAGTTTAGTGTTTAGAGATAGAGGTTAGGCGCAAACTCCGGCCGCTAACCTCTATCTCTA
>JAATFP010000059.1 GCA_015655125.1 Chitinophagales bacterium
GGCTGCTCCGACAGCCGGGTTACCGCCGAGGATCTTATGGGAGTGAAGCCGGGCGAGGCGTTTGTTCACCGCAACATCGCCAATATGGTAGTGAGTATCGACCTCAATATGATGTCGGTTGTGAACTATGCAGTACAGCATCTCAAAGTGAATCATGCTGTTGTTTGTGGCCATTATTTTTGTGGGGGCGTAAAAGCTGCAATGCAGGCCCGCGATCTTGGAATTTTAAACCCATGGCTGAGAAATATCCGCGACGTATACCGCATCCATAAAACTGAATTAAATGCTATCCCGGATGAAAATGCCAGATACAACCGGCTTGTAGAGCTAAATGTGCAGGAGCAATGCATCAACCTGCTCAAGACTGCAGCTGTACAAAGAGCCGTTAAGGAAAGAGGATTGAAAGTACATGGCTGGGTATTCGATATTCAATCCGGAAAACTGATCGACCTGCAGATCGATTTTGAAAAAGAATTGAAAGGCATTATGGAAATCTATGATTTGGGATGAAGCTGCCATCAGTTAAGCAGCAGGGGTTTTCAACGCCTTGAACTAATTGCCATAAGACAAGACATAACGAATTGAAAAAAATCTTAATGCTTAATTTTTAATTCTTAATTATGTTTTTTACATTGTAAAAAACATACCATGTCCACCCGCCGCTCCTTCTTAAAACAATCCGCCGTTATCATCGGCGGTCTCGCAGTTTCGCAAACTTTTGGCGGCAGTTTATATCTTTCTAAAAAGACAAAAGTAGTTATCATCGGCGCAGGGTTTGCTGGTCTTGCTGCTGCATATCAACTTCATAAAAAGAAAATCCCGTTCGTTATTCTTGAAGCCAGGAACCGTATTGGTGGCCGCGTATACAGTTTTGAAGCTGACCCGGCAGAAAAGCTTGTAGTGGAACTTGGCGCAGAATGGGTAGGAAAATCGCACGAAAGGATCATCAGCTTGTGCGATGAATTCAAACTGGAATTATTGAACAACCAATTTGATACGCGTCTTTTATATAAGGGGAAATATCATCCCGGCGGCGATTGGGATTTTAGCGAACCCTGGAAGGCCAAATGGAAATCGATCCTGGAAAATTACCATCATCTCGCTGCTGCCGACAAGCTCAAACTCGATAAATACGATTGGTGGCGCTATCTTGTAAACAATGGCTGCACCGGAATGGATCTTGATATAAAAGAATTACTTGACAGCACAGATTTTGGTGAAAGTATCCGGCACATTTCCGCATTTGCCGCATTATCTGAATATGCAGAGAGCAGCGAGAAAAATGAAATGGACTACAAAATTAAAGGAGGCAATGGCAAACTCGCTGAAATGATGGCCGATAAGATCGGTCGCGAAAATATCCTCACCAGCTATAAAGTAAAGAAGATACGCCAAACAGGAAACGTAGAAATAACCTGCGAAAACGGTGAAACATTTACCGCTGCAAAGCTGATATGCACCGCACCCACTTTTGCCGCGATGAAGATCGACTGGCAGCCTGGTCTTCCGGCAGATATGCTGAATGCAATGAAACAATTGCAATACGCCCGTATCAACAAACATCCGGTATTATTTTCACAACGTTTCTGGAAAGATGAGTCTTTCGATATGATCACAGATATGCCGGCGCATTATATTTACCACGGCACAAAAAATCAGCCGTCGCAGAAGGGTGTGCTGATCTCTTACACTATAGGCGACAAAGCCGCCGTGGTTGCCAATCAAAATAACGAGTGGAACGGACGCACAGTACTCGAAACTTTAGAACCCGGCTTCGGTGACATAACACCATTGATGGAAAAACAATTCAATTATTATTGGGGACAGGATGAATACAGCATGGGCGCTTACGCCATGTACGGCACGGGGCAATGGTTCGGGCTGCGCCCAACATTGCAGCGCCCGTTTCTACATACACATTTTGCCGGCGAACATCTTGCCGACTGGCAGGGATTTATGGAGGGCGCCATTAATACAGGTGAAGAAGCTGCCGCCCGCATAGTTTAGTGTCCGGAGGTCAGCCGTTGATCACTAAACACTAAATTTTGTTGATATTATGTTTTAGCACGGACCGCCACCACACCGCTTTTCTGCTTATTTTTGCGAAAACTTAAAAGCACCGATGCGCGGATTTTTTACACCTGTCAATTTAAACTTTGGGTACGTGCGCGCCGTACTCCTTTTATTTTTGATTTCTGTTACCGGCCATCGCGCATTCGCGCAAACCGATACCATCATTCCCGCGCATCGCGGTCCCTGCATGCTCAGCATAAATACATTCCCTTACGAGGAGGGCTTTGAAACTTCCATGGGCAACTGGTTCAGCGGCGGCCAAAGCAGCGATTGGGCCTGGGGTACCCCATCCAAAACTGTGATCAACGCCGCCGGCGAGGGTTCCAAATGCTGGATATCCGGTGGTTTGACCGGCAGTTCTTATAACAGCGCAGAATTATCATGGGTGCAAAGCCCCTGCTTCGACCTGAGTGTACTATCAGACCCGGAAATCTCCTTTAAGATATTCTGGGAATCAGAAAGAAAATATGATGGCGCCGGATTCGAGTACTCAACAGATGGCGGTACCACATGGAAAATTCTTGGTTCGGCAAGTTCCAACAGCAACTGTATGGGAACCAACTGGTTCAATACTGCCAGCATTCAATATCTTGGTAACATTGCCGGCTGGTCGGGCAATATCCAGCCTTCGTCCGGAAGCTGCCAGGGCGGTGGCGGAAGCAATGGGTGGCTCATCGCCAAACATTCTCTTCAATCGCTGATCGGCGAAACCAATGTAAGCTTCCGTTTCACTTTTGCATCCGGCACTGCCTGCAACGGCTTTGAGGGTGTGGCATTCGACGCCGTTCGCATCGGAGAAGCACCACCAAAAGATGCCGGCTTTTCGTTTTCCTGTGTAACGAATAACAAAGTTTCGTTCTCAAAAAATGCCAATTGCACTCAAACAACTACCTGGAACTTCGGTGATCCGGGTTCGGGTACAGACGATGTTTCCACACTTCCGGATCCCGTTCATGTATTCTCAACGCCGGGCCCGCACAGTGTTACACTGAATGTAACTTTCCCGGATGGCGGCGTGGCGGTTCTTACAAAACAAGTGATTATTCTCACGGCCGATGCATCTGTTACAAACAATATCAGGTGTTCCGGCGGCAATGATGGAGCGGTTACAGTAGTACCTGCCGGTGCAGCCAATTTCAATTATTCCTGGAACACATCGCCTCCGCAAACAACACCATCCATCAGCGGATTACCGGCAGGAACATATATCGTTACCGTAACTTCCACGCCGTCTGCATGTGCGGCAAAAGATACTGTTGAACTTACACAACCTGACCCCATATTTATTGATGCAGATTGGGGACCGGCCATCTGTACATCCCAAAACGGGCAGATAAGAGCATCGCCCGGAGGCGGAACGGCACCGTACACTTTTTTATGGAGCAATGGAGAAACTACCGGCAGCGTCAACGGACTCGCACCCGGCAATTACAGCGTGAAGGTGACGGATGCAAACGGATGTTCGTTTACATCAGACAAAATCCTGATCGACCAGGTAAATCAACCTGTTCCGGTTACGATCGGAAATGATACATTTATCTGCCCGGGTTCAAAACTGATCCTTTCTCCGGGTCGGTTTCAAAGTTATCGCTGGCAGGATGGCACAACGGCAGCAACGTACAACGTCAGCGTTACCGGAACCTACAGCGTACAGGTTGTTACAGAAGACGGCTGTGTTGGAAATGCCAGCGTGAATATTACGGTAGATTGCTCAGATGTATATTTTCCATCGGGCTTTACGCCCAACGGCGACGGCCGCAATGACAAGTTCGGACCGGCAGGCAATACTGCTGCATTACGCAATTACTCGCTTACGATATTCAACCGGTATGGACAGCAGGTTTTCCACACAAATGACCCACTCAAAAAATGGGACGGAAGATTACAATCGGGCCAATATAACAGCGGCGTTTTTGTATGGACCGCAGGCTATTCCCTACTGGGAAAATCATATACAAAGAAAGGCACGTTGCTCCTCATCAGGTAACCGGTAATCAATTTGGTAAATGATGTAAAACAACCAGCTTTCTGGGAACGTGAAATTTATATCCCTTTCGTTTTATAAATACTATTATCGCTACAATACCCAGCAATAAAGCAGCAATACCGCCCGGCCCCCGGTTTCCATTGTCACCCCTAAAAAATAAAAAAAACGATGACCCGTTCCGGCTCGTCTTTCTTTCCAGGGGACCGGAAAAATAGCAATGATCAAACACCGCGTTTCCTTCCATTTTAAGTGGTGTTTTTTCACCATAATACCGGAAGTTGCAACTCCGGTATACAATATTTTCGCCCCAGGATGTAAGAAGGTTTTGAACACCCGCACGCGATGGATATTCAAAGTTGATATTGCAATTGGATATCTGACATGCTAATTCCGAATTGATCGTTCCCCAGGTAGCAAGGCTCTCGGCAAAAACATTGCTGATGCTGCTGGAAAAATAACCATGCTGGTTGTTATAAATAAAACGAACAACACCACCTGCAATATTAGCGTGATCTATGTTCCAGTTTCCTGCCGCGCGCTTCGCGCCATACAGGTCCGTTCCGAAAATTGTATGCGTTCCGCCCCAGCAAAAGATATTGGAGATTACATTTGCTTTTTCCTGTTCCTGTCCGCCCGAAATACAGAGTTTGCAGGCATTGAAATGCACTTTATTGATCAGCGTTATTTCCGCGTTCCTCGTAAATCCGTTCGGTGAAGAACAAATGCCCACCACAAAACCATCGATGCTCATTTCTTCGATCTCCGTGCCCGTACTGCCCGATTGCGCAGACAGCGCATTGGTACCGTAATACGCAGCCAGGCCGGGATAATACCCCGAAGGATCGAGCTTGCTCGCAGGCGAATTTGTAAAAGGATCGATCACAATGGCAGCGTAAGGTGAAGTGCGGTTATCACGACAAACACCATCGGTAAATTCTTCAAAAGCAGCGTTGTAAAACTTCATTTTATCACCTTTAAACGGCGGCTCAAACTTCCCGATCAATTTCAGTTTGCGCACCTTGCAACCCTTTCCGCGCTGTATTCCGATGGCGAACGTATTTGTAAATGTAGTGCTGATCTGGCTTCCCATATTGGCGTCCCAAAAAGAAGATTCCCCCAGTATTTCCAGCGTACAATAACCACGCAACCCGTTCTTTCCTGTGCCGATGACGATCAGCGGCTGCGAGATTTTGTAATTGCCC
Source organism: Chitinophagales bacterium (assembly GCA_015655125.1). Lineage (GTDB taxonomy): Bacteria > Bacteroidota > Bacteroidia > Chitinophagales > Chitinophagaceae > Ferruginibacter. The sequence continues at coordinate 5,263 of JAATFP010000059.1, forward strand.
ACTGGCAGATAAACCGTGCGGATATTGTTTCTGATGCACGTATTGATCGATTGCTGAATGGCGTTGTAATCATCTGTATTCTTTCCGGCAGCACCAAACCATTTCACAGAAAAATA
>JAATFP010000029.1 GCA_015655125.1 Chitinophagales bacterium
CCCGGGACCATTGCGGCATCACAGGCCTATCCTTACATCGAGCAACTCGGACCTAAAGTGATCAATTCCCTCGGCGTAATTATTCCATTTTTTAAAGATATGTTTACAAATCTGCAGCAATTCTTTGGGAAGCTTCCTACGAACACCAATTAGGGTACGTTGTTGCGGGTAGCCGGATAATGCCAGGCGTTGCGGCCACACATACAGCATTCTCACCAAAAGGAATTATCAATTATCCATTATAAAATTATCCATTTACCGGATTTTCCTTAGTTTTGCTTTAGTCCACTTAATTAATAGACTAAACAATCCTAATATGTCACATCCTGCTTACCTGGCTTTCGCAGTTCCTTTATTCTTGTTTTTCATGGGTTTGGAATATTGGTATTCAAAAAAGAAAGGAAAGAATTTTTTCCAGTTTGCAGAATCGGTGGCCAATATCAATGTGGGCATTGCGGAGCGGCTGATGGATGTGTTTACGATGATCCCGTTTTTTTATTTTTTCCAGTACATACATACGCATTATGCGATTTTTAACATCAAGGCGGGTATTGTAGCCTGGGTATTTCTTTTTTTACTCACTGATCTTGTATGGTATTGGTATCATCGCCTGGCGCATGAGATCAATATTTTGTGGGCAGCCCATATCGTTCACCACCAGAGTGAAGATTTCAATTACACCGTTTCTGCCCGCATTACCGTTTTCCAGGCGGCGATCCGTTGCGTGTTCTGGGGCGTATTGCCGTTGATCGGTTTCCCGGCGCCGATGATTTCCGTACTATTGCTGGTTCATGGACTGTATCCATTCTTTATACATACGCAAACGATCGGAAAGCTTGGCTGGATCGAATACCTCTTCGTTACGCCTTCTCATCACCGCGTACATCATTCTTCCAATCCGCAATATCTTGATAAAAATTATGGCGACGTGCTCATTATCTGGGACAAGATGTTCGGCACTTTTGTGGAAGAGGAAGAACAGCCGGTTTACGGACTTACAAAGCCACTCAACAGCCATAGTTTTTTATGGCAGCATTTTCATTACCCGTTGGAACTATATGTTTCATTGAAGAGAGCAAAAGGCTTCAAGGCAAAATGGCGCGTGCTTTTCGGCAAACCTGAAGAGATCGATCCGCGTATACGGCCGCATTTGGAAAAACATTTTTTGAAAAAAAAGCAATCGTTGCAGCCAACAAAAGCGCATCGCCAGTACACAACTATGCAGACTTTTATTTCCTGTACGTTGCTGTTTATCGTTATTTTTTATTATACACATATTTCCACCCTGCAGGTAACATTCATCAGCCTCTTCATATTGGTGAGCCTCATCAATACCGGCGCAATACTCGAGCAACGGTCATGGATATTCTATCATGAATATGCCCGTTTAACGATCTGCCTTTTATGGATCTGGTTTTATTTGCCAAACCTGCTCACGGGTATTTCCGTCGCAGCCATATTAGGCATCCTGATATATTATTTCAGACCAATGGAAAAGCGTTATAAAAATTTACTATATCAACAGTCAATAGTAAATGGGCAATAGTGAAATTTTCAAAGTATAAATTATAATCTGAATTGCCTGTAATTTTAAGGGCCTGATGTAGAAAGCTGCGGTCAAAAATCTTAGTTTTTGAAGGTTTGACCATTGACTATTCACTATTCACTATCTTTGTTCCGAACGACTTTTTTTGCTCCAAATCGAGTATTTTAGCAAAACAAGATTAGCACTAACATATTAATCAGCGAATGGCCTACGAAATAAAACAAGACGGTAAATTTAAATATATAGAGGAAGGACAGGGCGAACCTATCATGTTTCTTCATGGCTTGTTTGGCGGGCTGAGCAACTTTACCCACCTGATCGAGCATTATCGCAAAACACATAAAGTGGTGGTGCCGATGTTGCCCCTGTTGGAACTTGACCTTCTTCATACTTCCGTTGGAGGGTTACAAAAGTTTGTCAACAGGTTCATCGATCACCGAAATTACGACAATATCCACCTTATGGGAAATTCCCTGGGTGGCCACGTGGCATTGGTGCATACCTTGAAAAATCCTGCCAGGGTGAAATCTCTTATCCTCACGGGAAGCTCAGGTTTGTTTGAAAACGGTATGGGCGACACTTATCCGAAACGTGGCGATAAAGAATATATACGCAATAAAACGGCGCTTACGTTTTATGATCCGGCACTTGCAACCGATGACCTTGTAAACGAAGTTTTTGAGATCACCAACAACCGTCTGAAAGTAATCAAGATCATCGCACTGGCAAAAAGCGCCATACGCAATAATCTCGGTGAGGAATTGAACCAGATCAAACAGCCTACCTGTCTTATATGGGGCAACAATGATACGATCACCCCACCATTTGTGGGTAAAGAGTTTCACCGCCTGATTCCAAACAGCGAGTTACACTTCATTGATAAATGCGGTCACGCGCCTATGATGGAGGTTCCGGTGGAATTTAATAAGATCCTCGATGGCTTCCTTGCAAAATTATCGACCCCTGCTGCAACTGTTTAACGGAAATTTTTGTCACTATTGTTAAACGCGGCAACCTTTATTTACATCTATGCGTAAATAACAATACTTAAACCGGCAATATGCTTACAGCAGACCTATTAAACAACAACATTCCCCGGCTGCGCCTGCAGGATTCTGTTGGCAAGGCGCTTCAGCTTATCAATGATTTCCGGGTATCGCACCTGCCGGTGGTGAGTGATGATACATTTCTCGGCCTTATCAGCGAAGAGGATCTGCTGGATAGCGAAGATGAAAAGTTAACGGTTGAAGTATTGCAAAATAATTTTATCAATGCTGCGGTAAGGAGTAATGTTCATTTTTTGAATGCGGTCAATATCAGCAACCAGTTTGATACAACAGTGGTGCCAGTGGTAAATGCCGAAAATGAATTGCTCGGCGTGATCACTACTACTGATTTGTTGAAGATGCTTGGTAATTTTTCCGGTGCCAATGAGATCGGTGGCATTATTGTATTAGAAATGGAACGTTCGCAGTTTACAATATCCGAGATCAGCCGCATTGTTGAAAGCAACGACTGCCATATTCTTCATCTCAATACTACCACGGACCCCATAACGGGAATATTAACAGTAACGATCCACATCAATAAAAAGGAAGTTTCTGCGATCGTGTCTACATTTGAACGATATGAATATAATGTGATATATCATTTTGGTACGGAGAAATTTGAGAACGAGATTGACAGTAATTACAGGCATCTGATGAATTATCTTGATATTTGATGATATGGCACCCGTTGAAGTTGACATCTCGTGAAATGCTACTCAACGGGTGTTATACCATCTTAAAACTTTAGCCTGCACATGCGATCTGCCATCTTACTTTTTTTTCTTTGCTGCATTTGCACAAACCCTTTGCAGGCACAGGTAAATAATACCGGCTCTTCTACTGCTCCTGTTAAGAATATACAAGCCGATTCTATCGTCCGCATTTCTTCCATCACTATTTACGGCAATAAAAAAACTAGAACACACATTATCCTGAGAGAAATTCAATTCAAAACCGGCGACAGCATCCGCTTCAGCGACCTTAATGAAAATCTTAAAAAGGCCCACAACCAGGTTTACAATACCACACTGTTCAGTGACGTTTCCATTAAACCGGAATTCATTACACCCACCGAGGTGAAAATATATGTGGTAGTAAAAGAAAAATGGTATTTATATCCTACCCCGCAATTTCAACTAGTGGATAGAAATTTCAATGATTGGGTAAAGACCTACAACGCCGATCTTAACCGCGTAATCTACGGCGCAAAATTCGCCCACTACAATTTCAGCGGCCACCGCGATGTGTTGCGCGTTTATTTACTCAACGGTTACGCAAGAAACATCTCTGCCAGCTATACCTTACCCTTCAGCAACCGCGCACTAACAGAAGGCTTTTCCGTGGGTGCATCCTTCACCCAAAACCGTGAAGTGCCGGTGGCCACCAATTTTCAGAATAAATTACTGCAGTACAAAAATGAAAATGGATTTGTAAGAAACGTATTCGGTATCTCCGGCGGCTACCTGGTACGCAAAGGACTTTTCCGGCGCCATTCTTACAATGCATCATATACCTTGATGAATGTAAGCGATTCTGTTTTGTCTGTTTTACCCGACCAAAATTATTACTACGGCTCAGCAAAAGCACACAAAGGCTATGTGGATCTTGTATACGCTTTTCAATATTCCAACACCAACAATGTCAACTATCCGCTGTCGGGTTCCATTTACGGCGGTTCATTACTTAAACGCGGATTTGAGTTTAATGGCGGCGCAAACATGCTCATGCTGGATGCCTATTACTATAAATACCTGCATCACGGACACGGCTGGTATAGTAGTTTCCAGGCAATCGGGAAAGCGAAGGCGCCGTTTAAACAACCGTACATCAACAGGCGTGCATTGGGCTACGGCGATTTTACTTTGCGCGGACTCGAATATTATGTCATCGACGGGGTGGCAGCTTCCATAGGTAAGTATACACTGAAGAAAAGAGTTACCTCCTTCAGCATTCCCGTTCCCTTCAGGAACAGGATCGCCTCCAGGATACCTTTCACCATTTTTGCCAAAACCTACGGAGATGCGGGTTATAGCTATAGCGAACCGGAATTCAGGGCGTATTTCAACAATAGGCTGCTTTACTCCGGCGGCTTTGGTATCGACATCCTTACGCTTTATGACATTAATCTTAAGATTGAATACAGTGTTAACCAGTTAAACGAAAAGGGAGTATTTTTGCAACTCAGAGGCGGGTTTTGAGCGGAGCTCAAATCAATTAAAAATTAAGAATTAAGAATTGCAAAACCTGTCAGCCTGAGCTTGTCGAAGGCGAATTGTATATTCCTTCAACAAGCTCAGGCTGACAGGTTTTCTTCTCTTTCTCTCAATTTTTTGTTCTTAATTCTTAATTATAACAAATGAGAATAGCAATTTATAGCAGGGGAATCGAAAATAACCAGCTGCAGGATATGGAGCTGCTGCTGGATGAAATGGATAAACATGGTGTTGAACCAGTATTCTTCCAGGATTTCTTCAATCAGTTTTATTCCGCAGTTGACATTAAAGGAAAATATTCCACCTTTAATTCCAGTGCCGACATGGATCTTTCCATCGATTGTATGATCAGTCTTGGTGGCGATGGTACGTTACTCGACACCGTTACATTAGTAAAAGATACCGGCATTCCGGTTCTCGGCATCAACTACGGCAGGCTGGGTTTTTTGGCAAACATTGGTAAAGAGGAATTGCATACTGCCTTTGAGGCATTGGTGAACCGGAAATATGTTCTCGATAAAAGAGCATTGCTCCATCTTGATGCCGATGTTCCTTTGTTCGGCGATACGCCCTATGCCCTGAATGAATTTTCCATTCACAAAAAAGACACGTCGCCGATGATCAGGATACATACATATCTCAACGGCGAATTTTTAAATACTTATTGGGCCGACGGCCTGATCGTAGCAACACCAACGGGTTCTACAGGTTACTCGTTGAGCTGTAATGGCCCGGTCGTATTCCCCGACAGCGGCAGCTTTGTGATCACTCCGGTGTCGCCACACAACCTCAACATCCGTCCGATCATCGTGCCGGACAATACTATTGTTTCATTTGAACTGGAAGGACGCACAGATGGCTTTCTATGCACGCTCGACAGCCGACGCGAACTTGTGCCGAAGGAAATACAGATCGCCATCAAAAAAGAAAATTTTGGCATCAATCTTATACGACTGAATGAAAATAATTTTTTGCAAACGCTGAGGAACAAGCTTTCATGGGGACTGGACAAAAGGAATTAATAATTAATAATTCTTTAGACCCGACGTTTCACCCAAACGCCCTCTGCACTGTTATTGCGAACGCAGCACTCGTAATGACACTAAAGAGTAACGCTTGCAATAACAGGGCAAAAAATTATTCCTTATTAATTATTAACTATTAATTACACATGGCCGCTCGCCCCAAAAGAATTCAACTCATCTTCGTCATTTACTGGGTGCTGCTTGCCTACATCATTGCCGCGCTCATCTTTTGGTTCATGGCGCTTAACAAGCAGAATAACCAGATGACAACCTTTAAAATACAAAAGCTAAAATCTGAGGACCGGGATTACGCAGAGCAATATTTCAAAATTGAAGATGAGAAGCGTCGCAAAACTGCGCAATATATTGGTGAAGGAAGCATTTTTTTATTGTTGATATTGGCCGGCGCCATCTTCATCTTCCGCGCAGTAAGAAGGCAATTGCGACAAAGCCTGGAGCAACAGAATTTTATGTTTGCCCTTACCCACGAATTGAAAACGCCCATAGCCGTTACCAAATTAAATCTCGAAACATTGCAACGACGCAAATTGGATGAGTCCCAACAGCAGCGTCTCATTCACAATACGGTACAAGAAGCCGACCGGCTGAATACGCTTTGTAATAATATGCTGCTTTCATCGCAGATAGAAGCCGGCGGCTATCGTGGCGTTACGGAAGAAATCAACTGGAGCGACATCGTAAAAGATTGTTTCACCGACTTCGCTACCCGCTACCCCGAACGGCCGATGCAGGATCAGGTTGAGGACGACATTTTTGTGATCGGTGACCAATTGCTATTGCAAATCGTGGTAAACAACCTGGTGGAAAATGCACTCAAATATTCACCAAAAGACAGTCCTGTGACAGTTGTGTTAGAAAAAAAATCAAATATTGCAGTGTTGAAAGTGATAGACAGCGGTGTAGGCATTGCAAAGGACGAAAAGAAAAAGGTTTTTCAAAAATTCTACCGCATCGGCAATGAGGCCACCAAGCGCGCAAAAGGCACGGGGCTTGGATTGTACCTCACCAAGAAGATCGTATCAACATACAAAGGAACAATAAATATCAGCGACAACCCGGGCGGCGGCAGTATCTTTGCGGTGAACCTGAAAGCAGAAGCATAAACAACACAACATGGCAGAAAAAACGTTTTCAATATTACTGGTAGAGGATGAAGAAAATTTACAGGAAGCGCTCAAACTCAACCTTGAATTGGAAGGCTATGAAGTTACCAGCAGCTATGACGGTGCCGATGCTTTGAAAGTTGTTCAGCAGGAACATTTTGACCTTATCATTCTCGATGTGATGTTGCCCGAAATGGACGGCATCACAGTTTGTGAAACCATCAGGCTGACAAATACCGACATCCCGATTCTTATCCTCAGTGCCCGCAATAGTAGCGCCGATCGGGTATTGGGACTAAAAAAAGGCGCCGACGATTATCTTACCAAACCATTCAATCTCGAAGAATTATTGTTGCGCGTTGACAAACTCATTAAAAAAAGCGAGCAGCTTTCCATCAAGCAGCCTTTGCCGGCCGTATATGAGTTTGGTAAAAATAAAATCGATTTCAAGGTGCAGGAATGTTATACAAAAAGCGGTGAAAAGATCTTGCTTACAAAAAAAGAAATCATGCTCCTGAAGTTGCTTATCGAAAATAAAAGCGAAGTAGTAACACGTGAAAAGATATTACAGGCAGTGTGGGGTTACAATGTTTATCCAACCACAAGAACGATCGATAATTTTATTCTCAATTTTAGAAAATATTTTGAGACCGATAGTAGAAATCCGCAATTCTTTCATTCGGTACGCGGAGTTGGTTATAAATTCACAGAGTAATTTTAATTAAGAATTTTTTCAACTAATAATATGGTTAGCTATAGCAAATAGCACGTGAATTTCAGGAAATTCTTAACTGCGCGATCAGGTTGCTTGCTCTGTCGTAAAGTTCATTTCGTTTCTCCGTTTGCACAAAAGGCGTATAAAGCTGCCATTCTATTTCCTGCATCAGTTGCTGCAATTGCAAAACGGTTTCATTTTCAATTCCACTTTTATCCATCGCCGTTGTAATGCTTTTGGAGTTGATCTGTATGATTGCAAGGTTGAATCTATCTGAAATAAATTGTTTCATTTCTTTGTTGAATACGGCGTAAAATTCCACGCAATCTTCACGATACAAACAAGCCTGCGTTTCTTCGAGCGGATTTTTCTGGCTGATCGCAGCGGCTTCTATGGCAAGTTCCAACGCTTTCTTTTCTTCTGCAATTTTCTGTTCTGCGATCTTCTCCTTTCTTGTTTCGGCGCGCAGCCAGTAGTAAAGTCCCACAAAAATTACGATCCCAACAAATAATACGATCCACCAGCGATGATGAAAGATCTGGTTAAGCATACTGATTTCCGGCTTTTTGGCTTCATCAACATGGCTGTAGGCCGGTGTTCCGGTGCCTTTCGAAACAGTAAAGCTGATAGGCTTTGTACTGTCCTTTTTATAGGTCCCTGTTTGCGGATCGAAATAACTGAACTGAATTTTTGGCAAAGTGTAGCTTCCTTCTTTTTGCACCGCGAACGAAAATGAAAATACTTTTTCGCCGCTAACAGGAACGGTTACATTTGAAATGTTGTCGGTCAGTTTTGGCTCAAATGCTTCGATGCCATCCGGCCAGTTAATATCCGGGGCGGTAACGAGATTAAGATTTCCGCTTCCGGAAATGCGGATGGCAAATGTTCCCGTTTCATCGGTTGTAAATTTATCTTTGGCCAGTGCCGCTTCAATATTAAAGTTCCCCACTGCGCCCTTGAACGATGCCGGTTTACCCGCTTCCGGCAAAGGTTTCACGGTAACCATCACTGGTGTGCTTTTAAGCGTTACGGTTTGCGTTACCAGCGCATCCGGACTTACACGAAACCCGTTCAGCAATGCCTGGGCATTTCCGCCTGCTTCGTCCTTTAAAAACTCGATGTTATTATCGAGTTCCGCAGATTCAAGTTCCACTTCTCCGGGCTGCAAGCCGTATAGTTGCGCCTTACGGATCGTATACACGTTGTAATCGCGGCCATTCAGGGTTTCGCGACTATAGTTGGAACCATCCGGCAGCGGAATATCCACTACAGAAAATCCATTAAAAGAAGGATTTTTGCTCAGTTTGCTTTCGCTTTTTAAACGCGTATATAATTTATAAGTGGCAACGATCGGTTCGCCTACATAGCAACTTTTTTTATCAGTCTGCATCAGGAGTTTCATGTTCTTCGACACTTTATCCTGCAGGTTTTCGCCTTTATGTAAAACATAATCTTTTATGTCAATCTTGTTAGGATTTTCTTCCGGCATCATCATCGAAAACGGGTTCGTATTTTGCGAAGCCGGTGACGAATTACCAGACGTTTCATTTTTAACCACCACAGAAACCGGGTTACTTTTTACGGTCTTGTTGCCGATCACTGCAGTAGAGGCGTTGATGGTGAATTTGCCGGAAGATTTTGGTTGTAAGATATAACTCAGGGCAATGTATTGCGAAACGTTCCCGTTTACATTGCTCATGCCGCTTTCCTGGTTGGGCCCGCTCACAAGTTTAAAATTCGGCAACACAGGTGGTGCTATCTTTTGAATGTCGTTCGCATTTTCCACTACAAGGCGAAGGGTAACGTATTCATCCTTGTTGATCTGCGCCGGCGATATGGTTGCGTAAAAACGTTGCTGTGCAGATGCGAGGATGGTCCACAAAATGAAGCCTGCCGTAAAAAATAATCTGTTTAAAAATAACTTCATAAAAAACGCGTGAGCGATCACAAAAATATAACAAGTAAAATGTACGGATTGGTTTTGTTTGGATAAATGGTATAAATGAACTGTTAAATAGTTTAAGGTTAGGGTTTGGAGGTTAGATCTTGCACCTTGGTTCGTATGCTACATCCAGGATAGAGTTAAATGGTCGTCGGTCGTCATCCATGTCATCTACAGATCGCCCAACTGCGGCCGCAAAACAATCTCCTCTACCACTGCCTGTTTTGATAAACCCACTGCTGCCACTACCATGATCGCTACATCTGATGCTTCCATGATACGGCCTGCGCTGTTATCGAAATCGCCCCACGAATCGGTCATCACCGCACCAGGATAAACACCGGTTACCTTGATACCGCTGCTTTTTAATTCATGGCGCAGATTTTTATTAAATCCATCCAACGCAAACTTACTGATGCTGTAACTACCCCCACCTTCATACGCATGCAAGGATGCCACGGAACAAATATTGAAAATATGGCCCGCATTTTTTTCTTTCATCGCCGGTAATAATTTTCTTGTAAGATGATAGGCGCTGAACAAATTGGTGTTCATCATTTTTTCGAGGTTATCGTCGGGTTCTTCGGCGATGCTGCCGGGAAAATAAACGCCGGTATTATTAACCAAAATATCCGTTGCACCAAACTGAAGGCACCAATCGCCAAATTTTAATACCGATGCTTTATCAGAAAGATCAACAGCCATGGTATTTATTTCCGCTTGCGGAAAACGTTGGCGAAACTGATCAGCTGTTTGCTGCAGCGTGCTTTCCGTTCTGGCACACAGCAATAAGCGATGTCCGCCTCCGGCAAATTGTTCTGCGATGGCTTTCCCGATTCCCTTGCTGGCGCCTGTGATGATAATATTCATTTGATGGTAGTAAAAATGATTAATCAATATCTTTGTGCTTTGCCACCATCATGGTGAGTAACGTTCCAGTCATGGTGAGCTTGTCGAACCACGCATTCGAAAAGTTGAGCCAGACAGAAAATTTTTAAAATAAATCCGCCACTTTGCGATCCTTTGCGACTTTGC
>JAATFP010000044.1 GCA_015655125.1 Chitinophagales bacterium
AATTACCTTACAAAAACAACTGTTCTTTTACTACTCTTTTTAGGGGGTCAATTTAAGCCGGTATCAGGGGGTCAGTTTGAAATGGCCGAGGGGGGTTAGTTTGTTTTGGCCGAAGGGGGTCAATTTGCGTGGATTTTCCAGCCGAGAAAGGCATGGTGAGTAAGAAAAGAGAAAGCCAAAAAAACGGGTTGGGCATCTGATGTGTGCAGATGACTTTATACGGGATTTCTTCCAGCGCGCGGAGGACGACGCAAGGATCAATGCAAGGCATATTTCCATGTACTTTGCATTGGTCTTTTTGTATGCTGATGTCAAGGGGATTTTTTTTCTGCTGCAACGGGATCGCCTGATGCTGCTGGCAAAAATGAGTTCGCGCAACACTTATCACCGCTCCCTGCGCGACCTGCATGCGTACGGGTATCTTATTTACGTACCATCGTTCGACCCCGCCAAGGGGAGTACGGCGGCTTTTACTTATTAGATTCTTTATGGAGAATGTGCCTATACTAAGTCCGATGGACCCGGAAGTTTTCTGGAAGATGTTGCGGGTAATTGTGCAGGAAGAATTGCGCGCCTTGCAGCCTGTAAAGGAATGTTCAGTTAATTACGAAACAGCTGGATTGACCTACAAACCGCTGTTTAAGATAGCGGAGATCTGCTCCTTGTTTTCTATTACCAAACCCACCATTTATGCTTGGATAAAATGCGGTAAACTACATCCACATAAGATCCGCTCGCGGGTTTATTTTTTGTGGGTTGAAGTGGAGGCGTTATGGAAAGGAGTCGAAGGATAAATTTTTTGTCCGGAACGTGTCATGCTTTTACGGTCACGAAATAAAAATATGTTCTCGGTTAGTTCGGCGTTAATATCGATGCTCCGTTTGACTAGGGTGTACGTAATCAGTTAGACGAATGGCACATATTTGCGGAAAAGTTTACAACGAATCCGGAAATTTTCTTGATGTTGAGCATTACAATAATCAAGGTAGAAAGATCAAAATTGAATACATCAAAATTTAGACCTTCATCTTTGCTTTCCAAAAAATTCCTTTGTAAATAATGATGGCGAGGTGCAGATTTTCGGCCAGGATTTGTTTGACGAACATTTTTGCCATTAAAAAGCAACTTCTCAAAAAAGTGCTCGATTGCAAAAGGGTGAAATGTATCATTCATTTGTAGGCAGAAATAAAAATCGTGCTTTATTTAACGGTCGCTCTTTTATCCATAGGTACAAAATTCATAAATAAAAAATCATTTCACAAAACACACTTACAAAAAAAAATGCGCACTTACAAAGTTCTGCACAATAATATTTAAATAACTACTATTTTCAATTTAGAAAACTACCATTCCTAAAACCAACCCTTATGAGCGCGTCAAAGCTCACCCTAATAGTCCTTGCCATGCTGTTGATCAGCAAATTTTCTATTGCACAAACAGACAGTTCTTTGGCAAAACTCCAACAACTGCCCAACAAATATTTTGCGCAGGTCGCTAAAAAGATCGACAAATATAGCAACCGCCTCACTTCCAAAACAGAAAAGACACTTACCAAACTTGCGCACTGGGAGACCCGCCTCCAGAAGACCTTACGGAAGGTGAGCCCTGAAACTGCGCAGCGCCTTTTTGCCAATCCGGACATGACCTTCAGCGGAATGCTAAAAAAATTACAGGAAGAAAAATCAATCGTCAGCGCGACCACTGCCCAATACAACGAATACCGCGATCAACTCAGCACCGGATTAAAATACATCGAACAACAAAAACAATTGCTCGACTCCAATGTCATCAAACCCGCGATGAATGCATCAAAGAAAATGAAACAATTGGAGGACGATGTTGCACAAACAGAAGTAGTCGATAAATTCATAATAGAAAGAAAACGCCAGCTTGTATCTGAGTCGTTCAAATACATCGGCAAGAGCAAATATCTTTCAAAGATCAACAAAGAAAGCTATTACTATTCCGAAACACTGAAGAACTATAAGGAAGTTTTTTCCGACACCAAAAAAGCCGAAGAACTAGCGAAGAAGATTTTAAACAACGTTCCGGCCTTTAAAAAGTTTGCCGAAAAAAACAGTATGCTCGCGTCACTCTTCGGTAGCGACGATAGTTATGGAACCGTCGCGAGTCTTGTCGGACTGCAAACCCGCGCGAGCGTCAACTCGCTCATCCAGGAACGCATCGCCGCCGGCGGACCCAATGCACAAGCCATGTTCCAACAAAACATGCAGGCGGCACAAGCAGAACTCAACAGCCTTAAGGACAAATTACTCAAAGGCTTTCCATCCAACGGAGAAGGGGAACTGCCCGATTTTAAACCCAACACTCAACGCTCCAAAACCTTTGCGCAGCGAATCGAATACAACGCCAACATCCAGTTTGCAAAATCAAATTTTCTTCCATCCACCGCAGACATAGGGCTTGGTGCCGGGTATAAATTCAACGACAAAGGGATAATAGGGTTGGGCATTAGTTACAAACTTGGCATGGGCAGTATCCAGCGCATCAGTTTTACCAATCAAGGCATCGGCTTGCGCACCTACATCGATTGGAAATGGAAGAAGAATCTTTACCTGAGTGGCGGTTACGAACTCAACCACAACACAGGCTTCAAGAAGATCGCTGAACTACGCGATCCGCAGGCGTGGCAACAAAGTGGCCTTATCGGCCTGATGAAAAAGCTGCCCATGAAAACAAAAATGGTCAAGAACACCCAACTTAAATTATTATACGATTTCCTGTACCGCTCACACATCCCGGTAAGTCAGCCGATATTGTTTCGCATCGGCTACATTTTTTAAAACATGAAACCTTAATACTGCTATGATGATCCGTAAAAAAATTTCGATCAACCCAAGGCATTTTGTCCTTTCTATGATCATGTCTGTCGCATGCATTGCACTCAAGGCGCAATCCATCGCCCCAAAAAACAATTCACTACCAACCTCACCGGAAGCAGCGCTGTTCAGCCGTTTTGGCGACATTCCTGTTGGGCAATACACTGGTACCGCAGAAATCTCCATTCCGCTTTACACGATCAAAGAATCCGGTATAGAAATTCCGTTGCTGCTTCGATACCAATCATCGGGTATCAAAGTCTCTGATGAAGCTACCTGGGTCGGTCTCGGCTGGGATTTTTCGCCCGGCGGTGCCATCATCCAGGAAGTGCGCGGAAAATCTGATGACTTTGAGGTCTATCATCTCAACTCGTCCAATACCGAATTTGCAGCATTCCAAACCCGTCTGTCGAATGCCGGTTCCATCGGCAGCTACAAAACATTTCAGCAATGGGGTCGTGGCATGTATGATATGGCCGGTTGCCCTACAGTATGCGACCAGGGAGTATGCCGAAAGCCCTTTACTTTTCCCGCACCGGAGCCAGCTAATTCAGAACCAGCTTCTTTAGTCGGAAGTCTTCTTCTCGGAAATGGTGATCCTGATATTTATCATTACAGTTTTCCCGGTTTCACCGGCTCGTTTTTTATCAACCCTGAAACAAGTCTTCCCGTACAGATTGAAAAACAGGAAG
>JAATFP010000047.1 GCA_015655125.1 Chitinophagales bacterium
AAAATATGCCCGCCTGTGCCGCCGCCGGCAATGATGATCCTTGGACCAACGGTGTTCCCCGCCGGGGAACTTTCTATATTCATATTTTCCAAAGTCCCCATTTTATTGTGCTGCGGCAATGGCCGCTTCTTCTTTTGCTATTTGTTTTGTTGTCTTTTTCGCTTCTTCTCCTTCCTGTTGCTCTACGTTTCTGGATACGCTCAAAATGATCCCGATCGACAAGCAGGTGAATAAGAAACTACTTCCGCCCATGCTCACCAAAGGCAATGTAACGCCCGTGTTGGGAAACAGGTTAACGTTCACACCCATATTCGCGATGGCTTGTATTACCAATGTAAAACTCAACGCCAGAGCGAGGAACGCGCCAAATGCATACGGACATTTTTTATAAATCCTGATACATCGGTACAAAAACAACAAATAAATGCATACGATGGCAGCTCCTCCCAACAATCCGTATTCTTCGATAATGATCGCATAAATAAAATCACTGTAACTATGCGGCAGAAAATTTCTCGCTTCGCTTCTTCCCGGTCCGCGGCCGATCCAGCCGCCATTTGCTACCGCAATCTTTGCCTGGTTTATCTGGTACAACTTTTCATTGTCATCGTTTTTCTTGCTGTATATAAATGTTTGTATGCGGCCGATCCATGTAGGGATGCGGCCGGATGCAAGAATTTTTGGCAGCCCTTTTGTTTCCCCTGTTGATTTATCATATGTAGAAACAGCCACTGCAACCAGTAGCACGATCGGTATCAGCGCGATACCCAATGTTGCCAGGATATGTTTCGCGCTCACGCGGCCAATGAACATGAGCAAAAAACTTGTGCCGGCAATCAATATCGCGGTGGACAAATTCGCCGGCGCAATCAGCAAACAAATAATACCAACAGGAATCACCACCGGTAAAAATCCTTTTTTGAAATCTTTGATCACCAGTTGTTTTTTACTAAGCAACCTGCTCATATACATGAACAAGGCCAGCTTTGCAAGATCCGATGTCTGAAACGTCATGTTGATCACAGGCAGCTTGATCCATCTGCTGCCCGCATTGAGTTGCACGCCAAAAAGCAATGTATAAAACAGCAAGGGTATTGATATCAAAAACAGGATCAGCGCCACTCTGGAATAAATGGTATAGTTGATGCGATGCGCAAAATATATGATCAGCAAACCAAGTATGATGAAGGCAAATTGCTTGAACAGATAACTTTCATTGCTTTTGTTCATCCGGTAAGCAAGCGACCCCGTACTGCTGTAAACCAGCAGCAAACTTGCAAGTGTAAGCAATATCACTATTGCCCAGATCACCCTGTCGCCTTTTGTTTTCTTCACAAGGGTGTCGCCCATGTTTGAAAAATCGGGTGTAAAGAATGACCGTATGTTTGTTTGTTCTGACATTTTAAAACCTCAACGACTTTTATTTTTATAGATCCTTTACTGCCTTTTTAAATTGGTTTCCCCTGTCTTCATAATTTTTGAAAATGTCGAAACTCGCGCAGGCCGGGCTTAACAATACCACATCGCCTTTGTTTGCAAAATGAAATGCCGCCTGTACCGCTTCCGGGGCATTATTGGTATTTACCATCAGCGAAACCGTATCACCAAAAGCTTCTGCGATCTTCCGGTTATCGGCACCCATGCAAACGATTGCTTTTACTTTTTATTCCACGAGTTCTTTCAATAAATTATAGTCGTTTCCTTTGTCAACACCGCCTAAAATAAGGATCACAGGTTTTGTCATGCTTTCAAGTGCAAACCAGGTGCTGTTAACGTTGGTAGCTTTGCTGTCATTGATGAATTCCACACCTTTGATGGTAGCAACAGGCTCCATCCTGTGTTCGAGGCTTTCAAATGTTTGTAATGCTTCCCGGATCTTTTCCTTACGGATGTCTACTGCTGTTGCAGCCATACTTGCGGCCATACTGTTATATTGATTGTGTTTTCCTTTGAGCGTAAAATCTTCTACGCTCATCTGCATTTCTTCGCTTTTCCATTTGAGATGCATTTTAGCATTACTCAAATAAGCTCCTTGTGGTAATTCTTTACTCATGGCTATGGGGGCTAGTGTTGATTTAATGGGGTATTTCGAAATATATTTAACCGTTGTTTCATCGTCAAGATTATAAACAAGCACGTCGGAAGGCAATTGATTTTCCGCGATCCTGAATTTGCTGTGTATATAATTTTCAATCTTATAATCGTATCTGTCTAAATGATCTTCCGTGATGTTTGTAATCACCGCCACATCCGGCCGAAAGGTTTTGATATCATCCAGTTGGAAAGAGCTGATCTCCGCCACATACAATTCCTTCGGATCAACGGCCACCTGTTTTGCAAATGAATACCCGATGTTTCCAACCATTGCACAATCCTTATTTGCGAGTTTGCAAATGTGAAATGTTAATGCAGTAGTGGTCGTCTTTCCATTGCTGCCGGTGATGGCGATGATCTTGCTGTTTCCCTTATAGCGATAAGCAAATTCTATTTCGCTGATCACCGGAATATTCTGCTGCCGGATCTTTTTCACCATTTCGCTCTTTTCGGGTATCCCCGGGCTTTTAATCACTTCCCAGGCATTCAGGATCTTTCCTTCTGTATGTGTCCTTTCTTCAAAAGCGATATCACTTTCAGTGAGTTCTTTTTTATAATGCTCCTGGATATTCCCTGCATCGCTCACAAACACATCATAGCCTTTTTGTTGCGCCAGCAAAGCCGCACCAACTCCGCTTTCAGCGGCACCGAGTATGACGATTCTCTTTTTCACTGATGGTGATTGACAAATAAAATTTGGTTCTTCAAGAGTATCAGAAGCTACAGGACAGCATTTTTCCCGGTGTTCTTACTCAAAAAATGGTTCTTCATCAGTATCAGACTACAGGATAAGTTGTCTCCATACTTTAATTAAAACAAGGTTTTTCAACAGCATAGACTTAAGAAATATGCGGTCTCACAGTAACAAACTTTGTGGAGAAAATAGTCACTGTGTAAAACTATTTTCCGGCGATGCGTTACCGTAACTTTAAGGTTACGATCGCCATTGCCACACATAATATCGTTATGATCCAGAAACGGACAGCGATCTTGCTTTCATGGTAGCCGAGTTTTTGGTAATGATGATGCAGCGGGCTCATTAAAAATATCCGCCGGCCCTCGCCATACTTTCGCTTGGTATATTTGAACCAGCTGACCTGCAACACCACGCTTAAATTTTCTACCAGGAACACCATGCAGAATATCGGTATCAGCAATTCTTTTCTTACAATGATCGCCAGCGCAGCAATAATCCCACCCAATGCCAGGCTTCCCGTATCACCCATAAAAACCTGTGCGGGGTAAGAGTTGTACCAAAGAAACCCGATGCACGCACCAACAAACGCTGCGATAAAGATGGACAGTTCACCGAGATTGGGTATGTACATGATGTTGAGATATTCTGCAAAACGGATGTTGCCACTCACATATGCAAAGATCCCGAGACATATTCCGATGATGGCGCTCACACCGGTTGCCAATCCATCCAGCCCGTCGGTAATGTTGGCGCCGTTGCTCACGGCAGTAACAATCAATATCACAGCGAGGATATATACGATGTAGGCATAGTCTTCCCATTTCTTTGGTAGCAACCTGGCATAATTGAATTCATGGTTCTTCACAAATGGAATGGTGGTGATCACAGATTTTGCATCAACGAACACTCTTGTTTTTCCATCGATCCTCACCGAATCATATCTTACCGGCTTACCATCTTTTGAAGTAACCGCCGGAATTGCTCCCAGCACTTCCCTCTTCACTACTACGCTCTGGTTAAAATAGAGCGTTGCGCCAACGATCACTCCCAGCATCACCTGGCCGAATATTTTAAATTTTCCGGCTAACCCATCGCTGTCGGATTTTTTATATTCCGTTCCTTTTTCCTTGGCCCGCTTACGCGAACGAATCTTTAAATAGTCATCCACAAAGCCGATCGCACCCAGCCAAACGGTACACAGCAACATCAAACGGATATATACTTTATCAAGATTAGCCAGCAGCAAGGTCGGGATGATGATTGCCAGTATCAGGATGATCCCACCCATCGTTGGCGTTCCTTTCTTTTGCTGTTCGCCTGCCAAACCCAGATCCCGCACCGTTTCGCCTAATTGTTTTTTCTGTAAAAAACGAATCAGATTTTTACCATAAACAGTTGTGATCACCAATGAAAAGATCAGCGCCAACATTATCCGGAAAGTCTGGAACACGAAAAGGTTGCTTCCGGGGAAACGGACCTTCTGACTTGCCAACCAATCAAAAAAGTGATACAACATATTTTAGGTTTCTAATTATTTTCTTTAAACACAGCCGGACCGGACTTGAAATGCTGTCAGGCTGAGCTTACCGAGGGTGGCATACTCCGCTATTTATCCAGCATCTCAAACATTTCGCGCAACACCTGCTTATCATCAAAATCGTATTTTACACCATTGATTTCCTGGTATTTTTCGTGTCCCTTTCCTGCCACCAAAACGATGTCTTCTTTTGTACTCAGGCTCACTGCAGTTTTAATGGCTTCACGGCGATCTGCAATCGTGATGTACTTTTTCCTCGCAACAATTTTCACTCCCGCTTCCATTTCTTTTAATATTTCCAGCGGATCTTCGCGGCGCGGATTATCGGAAGTAAAAATTACTTTGTCGCTGTATTCGCAGGCAACTTCGGCCATCACCGGGCGTTTTGTCTTGTCTCTGTTTCCACCGCAACCCACCACGGTGATGATTTTTTCATTGCCCTGGCGAAGATTTTTGATCGTCGCCAATACGTTTAACAATGCATCGGGCGTGTGCGCATAATCCACAATACCCACTATTTTTTCATTTGCGCTGATGCTGTAATCGAACCTTCCTTCGGCGCCGCTGATATTGCTTAACTGAAGCAATACATCTTCTTTATTTTGTCCCAAAGAGATCGCAGCACCATACACTGCCAGCAGGTTATACGCATTAAACTCGCCGATCATTTTAAAATAAACTTCCACATCATTCACCAGCATATGCAATCCGCGAAGACTGTTGTCCAGGATCTTCCCTTTGAAATCAGCCATCGTTTTGAGGCTGTTGAAATATTTTTTCGCAACAGTATTTTGCAACATCACCGCACCACGCTTGTCATCTGCATTGCTGATGGCAAAAGCAGATTTCGGGAGCGCATCGAAATATGATTTTTTTACCCGGATGTATTCGTCGAATGTTTTATGGTAATCCAGGTGATCGTGAGTGATGTTGCTGAATATCCCGCCTGCAAATACAAGTCCGGCCATTCGTTGCTGTTCGATGGCATGACTGCTGCATTCCATAAAAACATACTCGCAATCCGCATCTCGCATCCGTTTGAGCAACGCATTCAGATTGATCGCATCCGGCGTAGTGTGTGTTGACGGAACAACCTGTTCATTAACCTGGTTTTGCACCGTACTTATCAATCCGCATTTAAAACCGAGTTGTCCAAACAGCTTGTATAATACCGTAGCAATTGTTGTCTTTCCATTGGTTCCTGTTACACCTACCAATTTTAAATGCGCGGATGGTTCACCGTAGAAATTATGGCTGATGATGCCCGCAGCTGCCGCACTGTTTTCAACCTGTATATATGTTATGTTGTCATTGGTATTTTGAGGCATCACCTGGCAAACAACAGTCGTGGCGCCGTTTGAGATTGCATTATCTATAAAAACATGCCCATCCGATACCGAACCTTTTACTGCTATGAAGCAACCGCCTTCATTTGCTGCACGTGAATCCAGTTGCAATGCTTTTACAGCAATGCCCGTATCACCTTTTACCGCTACGATGGCCACTTTATATAACAGATCTTTCAACATATTTTTGCTAATTAAGCAGCAATGACATTTTTTGTCCTTTTGTAAAATTTGTTCCTGCAACCAAACTCTGGTTCACCACTTTGCCTCTCCCTGTCACAGTAATCTTCAAGCCGCGGCTTTCCAGCAAATACACCGCATCTTTCAGCCCCATTCCAATAACATTGGGGGTTACAGAATTGGATCCCAAGAGTTCCGGCGTATTTAAACTGGCAGTATTATTTTTCAGTTGCATATTTCTCCAGGTTCCCGAAGCAGATGAATCACGAGAGCCGATATTCAAAAATCCGAAGATGGAGCTGAGGTCGTTTTTCATTCCGCTGGAAACATACAGGGATGTATCTGCAACAATATTTTTTACAACATGCGTGTTGGCGATATAGCGTCCGTAAATATGATCCGCTATTTCTTTAAAAACCCTTCCGGAAACATCGGCTCCATACACAAGTTTTGATTCGCGGCTATTCTGTATCACAACAGCCATTGTATATTTCGGCGCTTCCGAAGGAAAATAACCGATGAAAGATGCCTGGTAAATTTTATTTCCTTTATTATACCCAGTATTATCAAGTGCCGTTACGGCAGTACCGGTTTTGCCGGAAATGGAATATAATGAATCAAACAAAACTTTGTGTCCCGTTCCATGGGCGCTGTCCACTACGGCTTTCATACATTCTCTTGCCTGGCGCAATGTTTCATCGCTTGCGATCTTTTCTACTAATACAACAGGGTCGATCTTCTGAATATCCACTCCATAATCCCTGATGGCACTGACGAGGTACGGTTTCATCATTTTGCCGTTGTTTGCAACTGCATTGTACAGCATCAGCATGTGCAATGGTGTCACCAGTTCTTCATAACCATGCGCCATGTAAGGAATGGTGGTTTTAGACCAACTCCTGTTTGCTGGTGTTTTGATCGTTGGTTTACCCGAGCTGGCAATGATATCAATACCGGTCATTTTATTGAGCCGGAAAAATGCAAGATGATCCGTAAATTTTGTTGGCTGATTGCCATAGTACTGATCCGCCATTTTTGCAAACGCAACGTTAGAGCTGATTTCGAAGGCTTGCTTTACTGTAATATTATGAGCGCCGAGATGCGAGTCTTTGATTCTTAATCCGGAAAAAGATTTCACACCGCCTTCCACATCCACGATCGAACTGGTAGTGACATATTTATCCTCCAGCAAACTCAGCAGTGTGGCAAGTTT
Organism: Chitinophagales bacterium; assembly: GCA_015655125.1. Taxonomy (GTDB): domain Bacteria; phylum Bacteroidota; class Bacteroidia; order Chitinophagales; family Chitinophagaceae; genus Ferruginibacter. The sequence goes on from JAATFP010000047.1 coordinate 7,068, forward strand.
AAAAATGGAGCCAGGCTCTGTTGCTTTACCAATTCCATAATTAAGATCTTCGATATAAGAGCCATCCTGCTGCTTTCCAAGATTTGCAATCGCCTTAATCTTTCCTGTGGCTGTTTCCATTACGATCACCGTACCATGTTTTGAATTGTTGCTCACCAACATGTCCATCAGCGCATTTTGCGCCACATCCTGAATGTAGGTGTCCAAAGTGGTCACGATATCTTTTCCATTTACAGGATCCAGTTCCGCACCTTCCACGGGCATATATGTACCGGCGGCGTAACGCATCAAACGCTGCCCGGTAGTGCCTCGCAGCAAACTGTCGTAAGTAAGTTCAAGACCTACATTCTGTTTCGGATCGAGCCTCGACAAACCGATGGTTCTGTTTGCCAGCAGCACGTAAGGATTGATCCTTTTATCTCTCGGGTCGATGATAAATCCACTTTTGTTTCTTCCCTGGCGCACCAAAGGAAATTCACGCAATTCCTTATATTGATCGAAAGTGATCTTCTTTTTTAACGGGTAGTATCGCTCTTTGTTTTTGTATGCATACTTTAGTTCCTTTTCATACGCGCCAGCATTCTTGTCTTTGAAAAGTGCCGCCAGGCACAAACTCAATGAATCGATATTGTCCTTAAATCTTTTACCTTGCTTATCGCGTAAGCCGTCTGCCCCAAAGTCGATATATATGTCGAAAATAGGAACGGAAGTGCTGAGCATATTTCCATCTTCGCTGTAGATGCTGCCGCGCTCGGCATCTATCGGCAGATATTTAAGATGAAGGCTATCGCCCATTCCACGCCAGAAACTGCCTTGCACCTGTTGAATATATACTGCCCTTCCCAGCACAAACACACCAAGGATCGCTATGCCGATAAAGCACAGGTAAACCCTCCATAATATGTCTTTCTTTATTTCCATTTATAGTTTCGTCTTTAAACCAACACGGTTTATTTTTTTTCCGTTGAATCTACCAATATCACCGGGGGCTCTTTGGATTGGTTCAAACCCAATGGTTGTACGGCTTTCACAAGCTCACTCGCCTTGCTTCTGAATATCACTTCACTCTTCACCGATTTATACTCGTATTCGAGTTCCTTTATATTCTTTTCACTGGCCGCAATTTTCCTGATCAGTTTATCCGAATGATGACCGTTATAGATGTACAGTACGGCAAGGCCGGACAGAAAAAGAAAGAAAGGAATATTTTTTACCACCCATTTGTAGGTAAAAAATTTCTTCCAGTCAGTTTTCATTTGCTGTTGGGGTTCCGTATGTATATTTTCTTCCGTCATTATTTTTTTTCAGCCACTCTTAATTTTGCGCTTCGTGAACGCGGGTTATTTTTTATTTCATTTGCGCCGGGAACAATCGGTTTTTTAGAGATCACTTTAAGCGGGCTCTCAGGTTTCGTTCCAAACACATCGTCCGTTTCCTGTTCTTCAAATGTTCCCTGTTTAAAAAAACTCTTTACTTCCCTGTCTTCCAGCGAATGAAACGTGATGACTGCGATCCGGCCTCCCGTTTTCAATACTGATATTGTTTGTGACAACATTTCCCGCAACGCTCCCATTTCATCATTCACTTCAATCCGCAATGCCTGAAAAACCTGCGCGAAATACTTATTCGGATTTCCTTTTACCACCTGCTGCAATGATTGTTTGAAGCGGCTGATGGTAGTAAATGGCGCAATCATTCTTTGTGCTACGATCGTTTTGGCAAGCGTTTTTGAATTTGTCACTTCACCGTATTTTTCAAAAATCTTGTGCAGCTGCGTTTCCGTGTACGTTTGCAATACAGCCGCAGCAGTCACTTTTTGTTTCGTATCCATCCTCATATCCAGCGCCGCATCAAAGCGGGTTGAAAAACCACGGGCTGGTTCGTCGAACTGGTGACTTGAAACACCCAGGTCAGCCAATATTCCATCCACTTGCGGATATTTATACAGCCTTAAAAAACGTTGCAGATGGCGAAAATTCTGTGGAACGAAAATGATCCGGTCATCACCGGCAGGTACATTTTTCTGCGCCGCCGGATCCTGGTCGAATACGATCAACTTTCCGGTTTCATCCAACTGTTCCAGAATGGCTTTGCTATGGCCACCACCACCAAATGTGCAATCTACATATACGCCGCCAGGCTTGATGTTCAGGCCATCGATGGCTTCGTGCAACATCACCGGAACATGATAACCGCCGGGTGATTTTGTTGACTGTTCCATTAATTATTCAGCTTTGGGTTCATTACTTCATTTGCCAAAATGCTGAATGATTCCGATGTAAATGAATCAAAGAACTCTTTGTATTTATTTTTATCCCATATCTCAATTTTATTCATCGCCGATACGAGGACGATATCTTTATCGAGCGATGCATGTTCAATAAGATTTTTCGGAAGCAACAACCTTCCGGCACTGTCCAGCTCAACCTGGGTGGCGCCGTTTAGAAAATAGCGGCGAAACTCTCTAACTTTGGGATCGAAATCGTTTAACTGACTGATGGTTTCAAAGATGGGGTTCCAGCTTTGTAAGGGATAGAGGGTAAGGCACTTTTCAAAACCCCTGTTTATCACAAATTGGGCAGCAGCATCCTGTGGCAATTGCTTTTTAAAGCCTGCCGGCAAAAGGAAGCGCCCTTTTGCATCTACAGTTGATTCATATTCGCCCAAAAAGCTGATCATGAAGGGGAAAAAAGTTGGTGACCAAGTATTAATCCACACAAAATAACACTTTTTCCCACTTTTCGCCACTTTTTGAATAAAAGTTTTTTTTCCACAGGGCAAAGTGTACGTCTACGTTGCATTTAAGGCCAATTTGGAGAAACCGGATGTGAATTGAGTGTGGAAAGATGTGGATTAGTGTGTAAAAGCGAGTTTAGAGTTGAGTGATCAGCGGTTAAATATTGGTACAATTTCCAAACTTTACGAAGTACACAGCAGACCGTTCTAATCATGAGATTGATCGGTTCCTTGCAGTGATGGAAACAAGCTGTTGTGGAACCTAACCACTAAACGCTAAACCCTAAACTTTTGCTAGTGGTACGGTGATGATGAATGAACTTCCTTTTCCAAGTATGCTTTCAGCTTTGATGGTTCCTTTATGGGCCTGCACCATTGTTTTTACATAGCTTAGCCCAAGGCCGAAACCTTTCACATTATGCACATTGCCCGTATGGGCGCGGTAGAATTTTTCGAAAATACGGTTGAGCGTTTCTTTGTTCATGCCGATACCATTGTCATCAATCTTGATGCGGAAATTATTACCAACCACGGAAGTGCTCAATACGATGCGTGGATTTTCTTTGGAATATTTGAGTGCGTTGTCAAGCAGGTTGTTTACAAAATTGGTAAAATGAACCTCGTCGGCCATGATTATGTCTTTCGGCGCATCCAGGTTGGCTATCAGTTCACCGCCTTTTTCCCCGACCGGAAGAGCAATATTATTGAGTGCCGTTCGGATCATTTCATGGGCCGGAAGTTTTTTCAGATTGAGTTGTACTTCCTGCTTATCCAGCAAAGCCGCCTGCAGGATGGTTTCCACCTGCTTGTTCATGCGCTTGTTTTCTTCTTTAATAACACCGGTGAAATAATTCGACTTGTCTTTATCTGCAATCACCTTTTCATTTTTGAGCGCGTCCACCGCCAGCGAGATTGTTGCCAGCGGCGTTTTGAACTCGTGTGTCATATTGTTGATAAAATCTGATTTAATCTCACTCAGTTTTTTCTGGCGAAGCAAGGTGCGGATCGTTACAAAAAATGCGGTGGAAATGATCAATGTAAAAAGTACGGCGCCCCAGATGAACAACCGGATCTCTTTCAACACAATAGAACTTTGATGTGGCACTACTATTACGAGCCATTCTTCCTTTGCAAGGTTTTCAAGATTACCGCCGCTGGCGCCTTGCAGCGGAATGGCCCAATTTAGATTAGTAGTGGAATCGAGAAAATATTTTCCGAAATTTTCGGTTTCGATCTGATCGCTGGTAAGCGAATTGCCGGTAACGGCAAATTCAAAGGGAATATTTTTGAGCGAATTCTTGTCGAATTCATTGCGGATGATCTGTTTGATCTGATCCTTCGAATAGCGCTGTATCACTGAGGGCTTCACATATTCCATTGCAGATTTGTCCGAAGGAAAAAGCAAGTCGTTACGTCGCGGGCGCAATAGAAAATTATCATCTTCCATCAGTTTTAATGCGGCATCGTTGGCTGCAAGATTCACATTATCCTTGAATTTGTCTTTCTGGATTTCTTTGGCACTGTTGAGCCAGAGAAATTGAAAAAAGATTAACCCCACCAGGCTCAATGATATCAATATTGTTATGACGGGAAAAATTCTTTTCATGTAAAGTTGATGTCAGTAAAAACAAGTTTCGTGTCTGCAAATGTATAGTACTATTGGGTTTGCAAAAAGTTTTAGCTGCTTTTTGTTATATTATTAACGAAGACAAATCAATGAATAATGAATAGCTAATAATTAATTCTTTAATTCAATCGCTTATCCCTCTACAGCAGACAGCAATAATTTTAAGAATTATTAATTATTAGCTATTCATTATTAATTAAATTTGTTACAACGCACATTTCCCAAACTTCAAATCTTTCGTCATGACAGCACCGGAAACAGGCACTTTACTCATCGCAGAACCATTTTTAAAGGATCCCAATTTTATGCGCACCGTGGTGCTGATGTGTCGCCATACGGCGGAAGAAGGAAGCTTTGGTTTTGTGCTCAATAAATTATACGAGAAGACTTTGGACGAACTTATTCCCGGACTAGATGCCGACTTTCCTGTATATGCAGGAGGGCCGGTTCAACTTGATACCTTGCACTACATCCATCAATACCCGGATTTACTGGAGGATGCACAGGAAATATGTGAAGGTGTTTATTGGGGCGGAGATTTCGCCATACTAAAAGAACTCATTAAAAACAACCTTGTTGATCCGGCGAAAATAAGATTCTTTCTCGGTTACAGCGGCTGGGAAGTAAATCAGCTCGATGGCGAACTTAATGAAAAGGCATGGCTAACCGTGGCCGCCACAACAAAAATAATCTTCGAAACTCCTGTAGAGGATATCTGGAAAACAAGCTTGTACGAATTGGGTGGAAATTACAAGATGATGGTGCATTTTCCCACAGATCCGCAACTCAATTGATGTATGATTTCCAATCTACTATTTGGCTTTGTCAGCCTGAGCTTATCGGAGGCATTCAACAAATTCAGGCTGATAGAAAAATGGTTATTCTAAAAAGGTAAAAAATCATGAATCATACATCATAGATTTGCCTTATCTAAAAACTGCGCGTAGTGCTATACTGGTTGTTGAAATTTCCTGCAAAATGTTGCTTGTGGATCTACTGCAGGCAGCTGACCATAGCCGATAAAAAACTTCTCCGGCAACCCGGACCGCTCATTATTGCGAGCAACCATCCGGATTCATTTCTCGACGCCATCATACTATCAACGATCATTGATAAGCCTGTTCATTCGCTGGCGCGGGGAGATGCTTTTAAAAACATGTTTATTGCATCGCTGTTGCGTTCTATGTATATGTTGCCCGTATACCGCACCAGTGAAGGAGTGGAGAATCTTGAACACAATTATACCACTTTTGACGCGTGTAAAGATATTTTTAGAAAAAAGGGCGTCGTATTGATCTTCAGCGAAGGAAGATGTATCAACGAGTGGCGCTTACGGCCGTTGAAAAAAGGAACTGCGCGGCTTGCTATCAGCAGCTGGCAGGATGGCATTGATGTGAAGATATTGCCGCTCGGTATTAATTACCAATCGTTCCGTTCCTTTGGAAAAAACATACAGATAAATACAGGAAACATTATAACAAAAAATGATGTGGACCTTGATAATGGATATGGAAAATCGATTCTTTCGTTCAATGAAAAACTAAAGGAACAACTCGCCATGCAGGTGCTGGAAATCGATGGAAATGATCAACAAAAACTGAATCAGAAATTTGAAGTAAAAATTTCAATATTAAAAAAAATACTGCTATCCATTCCGGCTGCAATCGGTTACATCACTCATTTTCCGCTATATTATCCTGTGCAGAAATTTGCTTTCAAAAAAGGCGCGCATGTGGATCACTATGATTCGCTGATGGTGGGAATGTTGTTTTTGTTGTATCCTTTTTACCTGGTACTAGCTGCGGCGCTGATTGGAATAGTTACGTACGGTTACTGGTGGTTGCTGACTTTTATTGTGTTGCCATTTTGTGCAAGAAGTTTTGTGCAGTTGAAAAAGCAATTTTGATTTATTCAATTATTATAATGAATAACTCGCTCCATTCAACTTCTTTGTTCTGATTGTTCACCACATGAGGCACTATTACTATACTCGTTCCGGGCTGTGCTCTTTTCAGCAAAGGCAAGAGCGATGCATCATTAAATTTATTTCCGTTTCCACCTGCCGATGTGGTGCAGTTTGTACCAACATTACTATTAAAAAGGGCGATAAAGGAAGTGATGTGTGCCCAGCTAAAATTTGTATGTAATTCCTTTGACTTTAATAATTGCGCTTTTGTGATCCGGATCATATTACTTTTACCGAATGTCGAAAAAGTATCCAGCGACAATTTAAAATCGTTTTTTGTTAGTTGGGAAAAGCCATCTGTAGCCAATAAAAAAGCGCCCATCAAAATAATGATATGACAGCATACTTTTCTCATATTTAAATATATAACTTTTTAAAAACAAAAACCCGCGCAAACTGCGCGGGCCAATAACTTATCACTCATAACTTATAACTCTTCTGCGCCTTCCACCAGCACCGTTGCCTTGTTATTCAACACTTCCACAAAACCACTCTGAATGTTGTAAGAAACAGTGTTTACTTTATCTTTCAATATTTTCAGCTTACCGTCTTTCAACGCGCTTACCAACGGCGCATGTTTGTCGAGTACTTCAAACAAACCGTTGATGCCCGGCAACTGAACGCCGTATACATCGCCGCTGAAAAGTTTACGTTCCGGTGTTAATATTTCTAAAGTCATAAATAGATCAATGTATTAATTATCCAATTGCCCGGCACGAATTAGTTCGTTGCTGCCGCCATCAATTTCTTACCTTTTTCGATCGCGTCTTCCAAAGTACCTACAAGGTTGAAAGCCGCTTCCGGGTATTCATCTACTTCGCCATCCATGATGGCATTGAAACCGCGGATCGTATCTTCGATCGGAACCAACACCCCTTTAAGACCGGTAAATTGTTCTGCCACAAAGAACGGTTGGCTAAGGAAACGCTGTACTTTACGGGCGCGTGATACCACCAGTTTATCTTCGTCGCTCAATTCATCCAGACCAAGGATGGCGATGATATCCTGCAATTCTTTATAACGCTGGAGAATCAGTTTTACCTTATCCGCAGTATTGTAATGTTCTTCGCCAACGATCGCCACGGTAAGGATACGGGAAGTACTATCCAGTGGATCCACCGCAGGATAGATACCAAGATCCGCAATTTTACGACTCAATACGGTTGTGGCATCCAGATGCGCAAAGGTTGTTGCCGGTGCCGGATCCGTCAAGTCATCCGCAGGTACGTACACCGCCTGTACGGAAGTGATGGAACCATTTTTGGTAGAAGTGATACGTTCCTGCATCAGCCCCATTTCCGTTGCCAACGTTGGTTGATAACCCACCGCTGACGGCATACGACCCAGCAGCGCCGATACTTCAGAACCAGCCTGTGTGAAACGGAAGATGTTGTCAACGAAGAAAAGGATATCCTTACCCTGACCGTCGCCTTCCCCATCACGGAAATATTCCGCAATTGTAAGACCGCTCAAAGCCACACGCGCACGTGCGCCCGGCGGTTCGTTCATTTGTCCGAACACGAAAGTTGCTTTACTGTCTTTCAAGCCTTCCATATCAACTGAGTTAAGATCCCAGCCGCCTTCTTCCATGCTATGTTTAAATTTATCGCCGTAATTCATGATGCCGGCTTCGATCATTTCACGCATCAGATCGTTCCCTTCACGTGTTCTTTCACCCACACCTGCAAATACGGAAACCCCGCTATATGCTTTCGCAATGTTGTTGATCAACTCCTGGATCAATACCGTTTTACCTACACCGGCACCACCGAACAAACCAATCTTACCACCTTTTGCATAAGGTTCGATCAGATCGATCACTTTGATACCTGTGAACAGGATTTCAGAAGCCGTACTTAGATTTTCAAATAATGGCGGCTTGGCATGGATCGCGCGACCGTTCACTTTGCTTACCTGTGGCAAACCATCGATTGCGTCGCCGGTTACGTTAAACAAACGCCCCTTAATGCCTTCACCAACCGGCATTGTGATTGGTCTACCGGTATCGGTTACTACCATTCCACGAACAAGCCCTTCGGTACCATCCATCGCAATCGTTCTTACACTATCTTCTCCCAGATGTTGCTGAACTTCAAGCACGAGTTTATCCCCGTTATCACGGGTCAATTCAAGCGCGTTCAGGATTTCCGGAAGTTTGGAATCATTGTCAAACTGCACGTCTACAACGGCACCAATGATGGATTTTACTTTACCTGTATTAGCCATATTTTCTATTTAAAAGTATCGGGTATTTAATTTCGGCGCAAAGGTAAGGGTTGATCAGGGAAATTGAAAATTTTGGTCAAGATATTTAAGAAAGGAACCAAGTGCAAAGTCCGGCGCCAGGGCAGTCCCACATGAAAGATCTCCCACCGTTAATGGCAAATCTTTATGCCGCTCTTTTTATTAACAATGAATTTGATAAAAATCAATAGTTTTGGAACCAAAAATTCATATTAAGAAAAGATTTTAAATTATTTAAAAACTAAAAAATATCCATCATTTAAAAATAGATATTAATAAAATCATATTTAAATTACTATATCATTATATTTTTACCCATATTTCTAACAAAACATTTAAATATGTTTTATATTAATATGTTAATATTTTAACATTTATTGTTAAAATAATCTAACTTGTTACTTCATCCCTGCAACGAAAAACTTTTATAAAATGAAACCAAACTTACGCTTACGATTCCTGCAGCTATCCCTTTTCTTCATTTCAATGTTGATATTCCAGGTTACCCGTTCCCAAAACTTTACCCCGGTGACCGTTACGGGGTTTAACCACGATGTGGTGGCAGAAACCGGCAACAGTTCGCTCACCACTACAACTATCTGCGTGGATGGGCCATCCATTTCCAACAAAGTTTTGTACACAACTGCCTTCCGTGATGCAAATGGCGGCGGTGGCGGTGGAATTCCAAATGACGGGCTGATCGCTGTGACAGGTGCAACCTATCAACTCGCACCTTACGGCGATAACAATGCTTTGCTTATTCAAAGATCTCAATCGGGCGACCTGACACTGACAACGCCTGCAAAATTTTCCGTGATCCGCGTTCTTGCATTTGCTACCGAAGGCACGGTGGCATTAAATGCCGTGCTTCACTTTTCGGATGGCAGCAGCACCAATGCATTAACCAACTATTCCCTTAACGATTGGTTCTTTGCTACAACCTCTCTCGTTTTGTCTGGTATTGGCCGTGTAACGCGGGCTTCGCCGGCCTCCGGCTTTGACGGCTATCCCACCAATCCGAGAATGTATTATATTGAAATCCCGATTGCATGCGCAGATATGCAGAAAGATCTGCAAAGCATCACTTTTTCAAACGCAACTACCCAGGGAAACAATGCGCCCTTTCCTAACGCACTATTGTTCGCAGTTTCAGGAAAATCCGTTTCGCAGACCGTGACAGCGACAATTATAAATGCAAGTTGTACCACATCCGGCAGCGCAACATTAAATATTACCGGAAACCTCAATCCATATAATGTAACCTGGAACACTACCCCCGTGCAAACAGGATTGACAGCCACAAACCTTGATGCCGGAACTTATACAGCCACGATTACCAATACAGCTAATTGTACTTCTACCTTTCCTGTAACAATCACAGGCTCCGGTACACTGTCACTCACTTCTGCACCTGCTTCTAACAGTATCTGTACCGGACAAAGCACTGCGGTTACCACCACAAGTCCGGCCACTGCCTTTACCTGGTCGCCCACAACAGGTGTAAGTGATCCGACAATTGCAAATCCAACTTTGTCGCCAACGTCTACAACAACCTATACGGTTACGGGTACTTTGGGAACATGCACCCAAACCGCTTCTTTCACCGTAAATGTAACACCCGCCATCACTCTTTCCACCCGGCCCGATACTATCATTTGCGGCGGCGGCTCTATCAGACCAAATATTACCAGCAATGCCACTACCTACAGCTGGAGTCCGGCTACCGGCGTTAGCGATCCTTCTGAATTAAACCCAACAATTACGCCTACAGCGACAACCACCTATACGTTAACGGCTACCAACGGTCCTTGCTCCGCAACATCCAGCTTTAAAGTAACCATCGGCGCGGCGGCGGTAGCAAATGCAGGTCCCGACGTGAACCTCACACAATTCAATCCATCAAAAGAACTGACGGGCTCGGGTTCACAGGGTACTTATCTCTGGACGCCTTCTGCGGGATTAAGTGACGCTAATATCCTTAATCCAGTTGCAAACCCGGCAGTGACTACTACGTATACTTTAAAAGTAACCACACCTGACGGTTGTACCGCAACAGACGATGTACTGGTAAGCGTACTCACCAATTGTTTAAAACCAATGGAAGCATTTACGCCAAATGGTGATGGTTTCAACGACAAATGGATCGTTTCTTTCGGCGCATGTGCTAAAACAATTCGTGCGGCTGTATTTAATCGCTATGGAAGCAAAGTGTTTGAATCCACCAATTATCAAAATGATTGGGATGGCAGATACAAAGGCAAAACATTGCCCGACGGCACCTATTATTTTGTATTGAAATATTATCTCACAGATGGCACCGCGCCGGAAATCAAAGGAAACGTGACCATTCTCAGATAATTGCATAGAGATAGCCCTATTTTCAAACAAAAAAAATTACATCAATGAAATTGTCTAAAATATATTTTTATACGCTTTTCTGCCTCGCTATCGGTGGGAGCTTTTCTGCCAGCGCGCAGCAGGTTTATAAGATCAGCCAGTATCTCGACCGCAGTTTTGTACACAACCCGGCGGCGGCAGGCGCCAACAATGTGACTTCTGTGGGCGCAATTTTCAGAACGCAATGGTCATCAATCGACGGTGGTCCCAAAACGGCCATTGCATTCGGCGATACCTATATTCCTTCTAAAAATCTCGGTGCCGGTGTAGTGCTTTACACGGACAAAACCGGGCCAACAACACGGACCGGCGGAGAAATCAATTTATCTTACAGCATTAAACTGGATGGTGACGAAAAAAGACTCATGTTTGGCCTTGGTGGCGAAGTGGTTCAGTTTAAGGTAGACCTGAATAAACTCAGCGCTTCCATCCCGGATGATCCGTTATTAAAATCAAGCGGCACTTCTACCAAGGGCGACGCTTCCGCCGGCATATATTATCGTTCTTCAACTTTTAATGTGGGTGTATCTGTGAAGCAACTTATTCAATCAAAATTAAAACTCATTACCGATGGCACTACGGATGAAGGAAGATTGTACCGGCATTATTATCTTATCACCAGCTACAACTGGAAAACGGATGAAGACAATGTTCTGATCCCACATTTTGAAATGAGGTATCTGCCAAACGCGCCGGTAGATTTTGAAGCGGGTGCAGTAATCACTCATAAGGATCTGCTCTCATTCGGAATCGGCTTTCATTACAAGCAGAGCTATACTTTGTATGCGGGTTTAAAAATAGCACATCAGCTTCAACTAGGTTATACTTACGACAATTATACCGCACCAATCAGCAATTTCGATAATGGAAATGGCGGACACGAAGTTTCGCTGCGGTATTTTTTTAAGAAATGATTTTTTTATCCCGCGCTATGCGGGATTTTTTTTAGCCCGGATGCCCAAAGAACCTTACGCAGCGGCGGTACATAAAATTGCCCCGCTTTGCGGGACAATTTTATGCCGATGGCTCATTAATATGCAGCTGTAAATCTTTGTTTAATGTGCTGCGGCTTTTCCAGTTCGTCTGCAATGGCTACAGCCAGGTCATTTACAGAAATAGTACTGCGGTTTTCATTGTTGAATACCGGGCTGTCAAGCGCCGTGCGGTACTTACCAGTCCTTTCGCCCGGAACCAGTTCAATTGCCGGTGAAACAAACGTCCAGTCAAGTTCCTTTTCTTCTTTAATAATATTCAGATAATCGCGTGCAGCGGATGCGCCGGCTTTGTAGGCTTCCGGAAATCCGGGCGTGTCGATCAACTGAACGCCGGGTGCCACAAACAAGCTTCCAGCACCGCCCACAACGATAAATCTTCTAATACCAGCTTTTTTTACGGCTTCCTGAATCAGTTTTGAACCCTTGATGGAATCCGTATAAATTTCCGGATTTGTCCACCCCGGGTTATACGCACTTACTACCGCGTCTGCACCTTTAATTGCAGCAGTCACTTCCGCTTCATTAAATATGTCGGTATTTTTTGTGGTCACTTTTTCACCTGACGAAACTTTTGATGTATCACGAGCAATGGCGATCATTTCGTGTCCCCTGCCTGACAGTTCTTTCAAAACGGCAGTTCCTACAAAACCTGTGGCGCCGATCAATGCAATTTTCATTTGTTTTAATTTTTGATATGATAAAATTACTGTAAATAAAAATGTTACAGTTTTATAAAAAAATCAGCCGAATTGTTTACTAAACTGTGCCAACGTCGTTTTACCCAGTTGCTTTATGGTTGCCATTTCCGCCACTTGCGAAATATTTTCAATCTCGTCATTTATCTGTCTGCCAACGGGGCAATCAGGATTTGGATGATTGGAGCGCCCGAGCAAAGATGATTGCCGAATTGCCAGATAGATATCCGATAAGCGGATCTTTTCTGCAGGCTTTGTCAAAAATGTTCCGCCGCCTTTGCCTTCTCTGCTTCCTACAAGATGATGCTCTTTCAAATTCATGATCTCTTTGCGTACAATAGCAGGATTGATATTAATACTTCCTGCGATATATTCCGAAGACAACAATTCACAGTTGCTTTTGCTGAGCAAAGTAAGAATATGGATGGAAGTTGCGAAGCGGGTGTTGTTCATTCTGTAATATTTTTAATTACAGTTACAAAGGTAAATAATAAATCCGCATTGCCAAGCTTTTGTTGAGTTGACAACCCATGGGGATGTCAACTCAACAAAATCCGCTTACATTTGCAATTGAACACCAAAATGCATGACATGAAGTTTTTCATACCGCTTTCGTTCATTTGTATTTGTATAAGCTGCTCACCGGGCGCTAAATTCAATAAAGACAAAAAACAATTTGATGCCGCTGTGGTTGTAAAGAGTTTTAAGGCGGTAGCCGACATGAACGATTCCTATTTTGATATACGGGAAAATAATTTTTTCGAATTTTACCGACAGTTATTTGATAGTGTGAAAAATACCCGCTTCCCGGGAAAGTACACTTTGAAGGGCGATACAATGCTGCTGCATTTTTACAATAGCAAGGGCAAAGAGCTGCTGGGAAGCAAAGCGCTGGTACTTGACGAAAAAAAAGAAATCGTCTTTTTTAAGTGAATTGGTCCGTGAGTGAGTATCCTGATATGGAAAAACTGAATTTCTAAATGGCCGCTATAAAAAAACCTTCTTAACGAAGGCTTTTCATAAATTAAATTGGTTTCATCGAATCTTCCAATAGGAGTGGTAGCAGTTTTTTTCAGGATTGAATCTTACCAAAAGTATGCATTATTTTTTTTACATAGTGTAACAAAACAAGCCATTAGCTGTAGTATTTTTTCTATAAAAATTAAAATTGTAGGCTTATCATTACACAATTGTGCAAGATCGTATAGCTCATTCATTGACCCTTGTTCACCGCTTGCGATTTGCCCACCAAACACCCACTAGAATAATTCCCATGCACGCGAATTGCTTCCAGCCAATCTCTTCGCCATAGAAAAGCCCCCATATGATCGCCACAATCGGGATCGCATAAGTGACCATAGACGCAAAAACGTAACCCGCTCTTTTAAGCAACATATAAAACATGATCGTGGCGATGGCCGTGCCACCAATTCCTAATATGGAAGAATAGCCGGTTGAAACAATTATTTCCTTGCTGCTCAGAGCAAGTTTAAAATATCCTGTTATGGATAGAATGATCAATGCCGGAATCGCATTTAATCCCAGCGCCACTGCCGCAATATGCAGCGAAGGAATACTGGTGAGGTACCGGTTCACCATATTTACATTAATGCCATATAACAATGTAGCGATGACCACCAGTAATACTGAAAAAGCATTGCTGTTCTCAGCAAAATTACGCTGGCTAAAAAACAACAATACGCTTCCGCTAAAAGCGATCCCGATGCCAATGATTTTTGTTTTAGAAGTGCTGCTTTGAAAAAACACTGCACCCATGATAATCACAAAGATCGGGGTTAACGCATTGAGCACGCCGGCAAGCGAACTGTCGATTGATTGCTCGGCGATACAAAATAAATATGCAGGAAGCAAACTTCCCAAAACGCCCGAAAAGAACACATAGTGCAATTTATTGACCGGTATCTTTCTGAAATGACGGATCGCAACCGGTAGCAGAACGATGCCTGAAGAAATGATGCGGATCGATGCAACCTGGAATGCCGTGAGATGCAACAACCCTTCTTTCATCAAAACAAAACTACTTCCCCAAATGAAGGAAAGTATAATAAAAAGCACCCAGTTTATAATTTTACTATTGTTCACTTTATTACTTTTTCCTGTATTTTTGAACGGTAAAAGTGAGTTTATTTGTGTTCGCATAAAAATTTACTTTAATGAACGGGCAGACAGTTTTATTTTATTATTACAAAAATTTACCATTATGGGATTCGTAAAAGAATTTAAAGACTTTGCCATGAAAGGCAATATTGTTGACCTCGCCGTGGCCGTTGTGATCGGCGGTGCTTTTGGTGCAATCGTTTCATCACTGGTAGATGATGTAATCACGCCATTGCTCCTTACGCCGGCTCTTACCACGTTAAAGCTTCAAAACATTGGCGACCTTCATTGGGGAGCGGTAAAATACGGCACTTTTCTGGCAGCAATAATCAAATTCATCGTGATCGCGCTTGTTTTATTCATCGTAATAAAAGCAGTGAACTCGGCCAAGAAAAAAGAAGTTGCAGCACCACCGCCTCCGTCTACTACCGATCAATTGCTGATGGAGATTCGCGATAGCCTGAAAAAGTGATTTTTATATTTATTTTACGGCTGGCCTGGCGCCAGCCGTTTTTATTTTTTTAGCGGCAATACAACTAGCCAGATATCTATGTTCGCGGTGCTATTATCAAGAAATAGAGATCTAAGTTTTAAATTGTCATCAACTCAAAAATTGTTTCAACAGTTGAAAGGAAGTCAACCTTTTTGTATCACTAAAATTTAACGCACATGAAATCCTTATTTTTTTCCGCCAGCCTTATGTTTTTATCTCTTGCCGCAACCGCGCAAGACGGCACAGTAAAAGACCTCAGATCTGCTTCAGAGCAACAGATTAAAAAAGACGACAAGGACACAACCATCAAAACCTGGAAAACGGGCGGCGCATTTGCCCTCAATATCAATCAGGGATCGCTGAGTAACTGGGCGGCCGGTGGCGACAAATTTTCATTTTCCCTGAATTCATATTTGAGCCTCTATGCTTTTTATAAAAAAGAAAAACATTCTTGGGACAATAATCTCGACTTAGCTTATGGCGTGGTGAACACCACCAGTCTGGGCAACAGGAAAGCCAGTGACCGGATCGATCTATTATCAAAATATGGTTATGCCATCGCCCCAAAATTGAATATCGCCGCATTATTTAATTTGCGTACGCAATTTGCAAAAGGTTATTCCTACACAAAGAATGCCGCCGGAATAGATTCGGCTTCGCTGACCTCAAAAACATTCACGCCTGCATATGTTCTGTTGTCGCTGGGGCTGGATTATAAACCGCTGCCCGAACTATCTGTATTTGTTTCGCCGGCAACTGCAAGATGGGTGATCGTAAACGACAATACCCTAAAACCTGTATATAATGTATCTCTAAACAAAAAGGCGCGACAGGAATTTGGCGCATTCGCCTCTGTGAATTATCTGAAGACCTTTGCTAAAACGCTTACCTTCAAATCCAGGCTGGATCTTTTTTCAAATTATAAGAGCAATCCGCAGAATGTGGATATTTTCTTTTCCAACGTGCTGACGGCCAAGATCACGAAATACATCAATTTTTCACTCAATGTAGATATGATCTATGACGATGACGTACAAAACGTAAATCCCGCTAAAGGACCTGCACCACAGATCCTTCAATTGATGGGAATCGGATTTGCCTACAACTTCAAAAACTAATTTCCCTGCTGAATTATCAATACCCCATTATTGCGAAGAATGAAGCAATCCCGTGATAAACAGGAGATTACTCCGTTCTTCGCAATCGGCGGCGAAATACTGTACCGCTAACAACGAACATCTGGCATCTAACAAACTATTTTTCCTACTTTTACAGCCTTAAAAAATCATCATTGCAGTCCCCTACTTACCAGATAAAACTTGGCAACCAGTTCGAAGGTCCATTCGACCTTTTATTGTTCTTCATCGAAAGAGATGAACTGGATATCTACAATATCCCGATTACCAAAATCACGAACGACTTTCTGGACCATATTCATGAAGCCGGAAAGCTCAATATCGAGTTGAGCAGCGAGTTTATTTTATTCATAAGCACACTGATGCGCATCAAGGCAAAAATGTTATTGCCCCGCAAGGAACTGGATGCTGCAGGAAATGAGATCGATCCGCGCCAGGAACTGATCGACAAGATCCTGGAATACAAAAAATTCAAAGAGGCTTCCGCAAAGATGGCGGAAATGGAAGCTGTCCGCATGTTGATGATCAAACGCGGCAACCTGCAGCGTGAACTGGTTTCTATCGGTGAAGAAGCCGGCGAAGGAACGGAAATTCAAACCGTAACGCTTTTCAAGCTGATGAAAGCTTTTGAAAAAGTGATCCAGAATGTACAGAAAAGAAATTTCAAGCCGGTTCATACCGTGGTACAATACAACTATACCATGGAAGGCGTTCGGGAATACATGTACGATCTTGCAAGAAAAGAAAAAACACTATCGTTCGAAAAAATATTTGAAGTGTGTGAAGATCGCATACATGCCATCTTCGTTTTCCTCAATATGCTGGAAATGGTGCAGCAAAAATACCTGGAGATCATCATCGGTGAGGGTCGCAATAACTTTATCATTGAATACAATGAAAACCGCGAAGAAGATCAATCCACCGCGTTGACCGCCGAAGATTTTGATCACCTGAACTAACGGAACATTTAATTTGTCCTTTATGAGATTGCCTGCCAGGAATATAATTATTACCCTATTTTGTGCCCTCGCTTTGTTTTTTGTAGGCATAAACTATTACATCTGGTTATCTGAAGTGCTGGTGCCGCCGGTCGATGGAGCGATCTTCGATGTAACGAAAGTAATTTCGCCGTTTGAACAATCATTGCCATTTGCGTGCATCCTTGCAGTTATTCCGGTAATGTGCCTGATAGTATGGCTGCGTGTGCCGATAAATAATATTGCAAAACGTATCGCATCAGTGCTGCTGATCGTAGGAAGCGTAGTGGCGGCAATATTGATTCGTCGTTATTTTTTTCAGATAGAGCTGAATGAGCTGGCACGGCAAACGGAAACTTTCCGCATTAATCCGCAAGTGACAGCTGCTTTTGATAACCTGAATATGGAATACTGGATGATTGTGGGATTATTAGCGGGCTGCGCACTTAGCTTTCTTTTTTTCAGGAAAAAACAATATAATGGATATCGTAATACAAGAATTAATAAAAAAATTTGACACAAAAGCGGCCATCTTCGATCTCGACGGCACACTGATAGACAATAACCATTTTCACCTCACTACCTGGCTGCAATACCTGAAAAATAAGGGACGCATCGTTACCGAAGCAGAATACAGAACGCATTTTAACGGCCGTACAAACAAGGATGTACTGGAATATATTTATGAGAGGCCGCTTAGTGCAGAAGAAGCGATGGTATATTCACTGGAAAAAGAAGCGCTGTACCGCGAAATTTACAAAGAACATATCCAACCGGTAGCAGGTTTGCTATCATTGCTTGAAGGTTTTCATCGCAATGGCATTCCTATGGCGATCGCTACTTCGGGCATACAACCGAACATTGACTTCATGTTTGAGCATATCGACATCAAGAAATACTTCACGGCAGTAATCAATTCGTCGCACGTTAAACTTGGAAAACCTGATCCTGAAATCTATTTCAAAGCCGCACAGGCACTGCAGGTTCCGCCGGCCAATTGCCTCGTGTTTGAAGACGCCGTTGTGGGTATTCAATCGGCCAAAACTGCCGGAATGAAGGTGGTGGCCATTACCACTACGGAAAAGGCAGAAGAGTTACAATCTGCCGACCTGATCATCGATAATTTTCTCCCCGAAAGTTTTAAACTGTAATTGCACGTACCCACTGCAAATCTGGCAGCAATAACTTTGGCGCAATAATTGATGTTTAAACATCAATTATTACAAAATAAAAAAAAGGAAAATCATGAAAACGATCATTCACAAAGCAGCGGACCGTGGAAGTGGCGACTATGGCTGGTTAAAGCCAAACTATTACTTCAGTTTTGGCGAATACCGCGATTCCTCAAAAGTACATTTTGGTTTGCTGCGGGTATTGAACGACGATTTTATTGCTGGCGGCGGTGCATTTCCAACGCATCCTCACGATAACATGGAAATAGTAACGATCCCTTTTACCGGCGCGCTCAAACACAAGGACAGCACCGGTGGCGCGGGAGTTATAAAAGCGGGTGATGTACAAATCATGAGTGCGGGTACCGGCGTACAGCATTCCGAAGCAAATGCTTCATCAACCGATCCGGTAACCTTGTTCCAGATATGGGTATTTCCAAAAGAAAGGAACATCAAACCGAGATACGACCAGAGAAGCTTCGATGTATCGGAAAGAACCAACAAATGGCAAACAGTTATTTCCCCCAGAGAAGAAGACAATGCGCTCTGGATAAATCAGGATGCCCGCTTCTCCCTTGCAAACCTGGAAACCGGGAAAGAATTAAATTATTCCAACGCTTTTAGTGGCAACGGGGTTTACCTCGTTGTGATCAAAGGTTCCATAGAAATAAATGGCCGGCAGTTGGATAAAAGAGATGCGATCGGAATTTCTGAAGCAGACAACTTCGTTGTGAAGGCAAGTGCAGATGCAGAACTGCTGGCAATAGAAGTACCAATGGCAGATTAATGTTGGTGAATAGTGAAAAATGAAAAGAGCTTTTCGAGGTATCGGAAAGCTCTTTTTATTTTGAGACTTTACTAAACTGTTCTAAACTTTCTAAACAATGCACGCGCCCTGAGGCGCGCGCCTACTAACCACTAATCTCTAAATCCAAACTCACCGATAGATATTGAGCAACATCGGTTTTTCCGATGCATCAATGTACTTTGCCAGTTTCTTTAAAAATTCCGGTGAAACCGTTGGGCAGCCCTGACTCTGGCAAATGCCCGCAGGAGCTACTTCCGCATCCGGAACACAGGAATGGGAATGCAGCACCACAAATCTTTCCAATGCTTTACTATTGGTGCTATCCAGTCCTGAAAGTTTATACGCCAATCCGAATTTCCCCATATAAGCCCTGCCAATCCTGTATTTACCCAACGAAGTACAGTAACTTCCGGGTTCATTTGAAAATTCGATTTCCGCTCTTGAAGAACCTTGACCGTGTGCAACAAGTCCTGATAATTCAATGCTATCCTTCTGAAGATTGTAAACAAAGAACCTTGCCCTACCCGATTCAATTCCCATATCGATCATAAAACAGATGCCTGAATTGTACCGTTTTCCCTCGGCAAAACTTTTGACGGCGGCAATTTCCTTTTTAAGTTTCGTACCAGTTGCGTTATTGGTGATGATACGACCCGGCATTTTCAAAAAGTTTTGCACCTGTTGGTTTTGTAATTGCGGTCGTTTCCACAAAAAATAAGCGGGCACAGTTACGCAGCAAAGAAGCAATAAAGAGCCGAAAAATATTTTGGTTATCCATTTCATAAAAAAGTATCGTCCTTAGACAAGGAAATGTTCTATTTCCATAAACTTTCCTGAAAATGGCACCTCCTACCTTCATAATTCAAAGGTTGGTGTTTAGAGGTATATGCAAAAACAGGAGCCGGTAAAACGGCTCCTGTTTGAAGATCTAAATTATTGTCCTATTTGCATTAAGCGCTAAACACTGAATCCGGCTTTCTTACACCGGTTATTGACCTTAGCAAATCTGCGATACTATTGGCATCCATACCAATTTCTGCATACAATTCTTTTGGCGTTCCATGCTCTATCAGCCTGTCCGGGATCCCTACCATTTTAATGTCAGCTTTATAGCCATGTTCATTCATGAATTCCAATACCGCGCTTCCGAATCCGCCAACGATCGTTCCATCTTCGATGGTGATGACCTTGCTAAACTTTGAGAATACTTCATGCAGCAATTCTTCATCGATAGGTTTTACAAAACGCATATCATAATGCGCCGGATTGATACCTTCGTTTCTTACATCCCGAATGGCCGCAGCGGCAAAATTTCCAGGATGGCCGAAAGACAAGATCGCTATTTCGTCACCATCTTTCAATTTTCGTCCTTTGCCGATCTGTATTTCTTCGAAAGCTGTTCTCCATTCCGGCATTGTTCCTTCACCTCGTGGATAACGGATCACGAAGGGTAAATTTGTACTTTCCAGTTGTGATGTATACATCAGGTTACGTAATTCTTTTTCATTCATCGGCGCGCTGATGATCATGTTCGGAACGCAGCGCATGTAGGCGATGTCGTAACATCCGTGATGTGTAGGGCCATCTTCACCAACAAGGCCCGCCCTGTCGAGACAAAAAACCACCGGCAGTTTCTGAATGGCTACATCATGAATAACCATATCATATGCACGTTGCATGAAAGAAGAATAGATATTGCAGAAAACTTTCATTCCTTGTGTAGCAAGCCCAGCGCTTAAAGTCACTGCATGTTGCTCGCAGATACCTACATCAAAGGCGCGGTCCGGCATCTTATCCATCATAAATTTTAAGGAAGAGCCACTCGGCATCGCCGGCGTTATCCCCAGGATCTTTTCATTTTTTTCCGCCAGTTCGATGATCGTATGTCCAAATACATCCTGGTATTTCGGCGGCTGCGGAATATCAAAAACTTTCTTCCTTATCTCCCCGGTTACCTTGTCAAATAAACCGGGCGCGTGCCACTTGGTCTGATCTTTCTCGGCAAGTTCATACCCTTTCCCTTTTACGGTTTTGATGTGCAATATTTTCGGACCAGGAATATCTTTCAGATCATTTAACGTGTCTACAAGCTTGGTGATATTATGTCCGTCGATCGGACCAAAATATCGCAGGTTCAACGCTTCAAACAAATTAGCGCTGCTACTTACCATTCCTTTCAATCCTTCTGCCAGTTTTTGCGCCATGCTGCGGGTGAACGACTTGCCTACAGGCAATTTTCCCAACAGGTTCCACACATCATCTTTTACTTTATTATAAGTATGTGAAGTGGTGATATCGGTAAGATATTCTTTCAATGCACCAACGTTCGGGTCAATGCTCATGCAATTATCGTTCAAAATGATGATGACATTGCTTTTTGCAATTCCGGCGTGATTCATGGCTTCAAAAGCCAACCCGGCCGTCATGGATCCGTCGCCGATGACAGCTATATGCTGGCGATCAAATTCACCTTTGTAGTGGCTGGCCATGGCCATTCCCAATGCGGCAGATATAGAGGTAGATGAATGCCCGACACCGAATGTGTCGTACTCGCTTTCACTTCTTTTTGGGAAACCACTCAATCCATGATATTTACGATTGGTGGGAAATTCATCGCGGCGGCCCGTGAGAATTTTATGACCATATGCCTGATGACCCACATCCCAAACTAGTTGATCGTAAGGAGTGTTGAAAACATAATGCAATGCAACGCTCAGTTCTACCACGCCGAGACTCGCGGCAAAATGACCGCCGTAAACGCTTACTACATCAATGATATATTGGCGAAGCTCGTTGCTAACCTCGTGCAACTGATCTTTGGAGAGTTTTTTCAAGTCGGCCGGACTATCAATTTTAGCCAGCAGGTGACCGGGTAGTATTTCCATCAAATTATAAATATCTGTAAAGGTAATCAGGATTTGGAGGATTAAAAGGATTTGGCGAACAAATTATGGTCCAAATCGTTAAAGTGGGAGTTGAATTGGGGAAAAACTACCCGGTTGAAATCCGAAAGACAGGTTGCATCCGATTTCAAGATCAACCTATTTTCTTTTGGCGAATATGATTTAGGACTTCATCGCGGATGCGCGGACAGGAAAGGCGGAAAGTCTGAAAATACGATCTGAACCTGCGATTAATATTCCCCTTATTGATTGGCACCTTTTTTTCAATACAGAAGACAACTCGGCATTAAACCAGCAACATTTTATGAAAAAAGCGCTCCGGATCCTTGTATTTATTGTGGTAATCTTATTGGCAGGCGGTTTTCTTTACTGGCAGTTCATCAAAAAAGGGGTAGTAAAAGATGCACTTGAAAAGGCGGTTTCCAAAGGAACCGACAGCTTGTATTATATACACTATGAGAGTTCAAAAATCGACGAGTTGAATGGCGATGCAACTTTTAATAATATCGTTCTTCAGTCCGATTCTTTACAGGACAAATTATATCTAAACGACACGTCCGTTGCTGCAACGATATTCAATGTACGCATTGAGCAGCTAAAGATCAGCGGCGCAAACATTCCTTCTTTTTTACAAAAGAATACGATCGAGGCAAACCGGATCGATGTTATCCGGCCGGAGATCACTATTATTAACACCGGTAAAAACGAAGATGTAAAATTAACCGCAGCAGATTCACTTGCCTTATACGACCGCATCACGGGAAAATTCAAAAGTATTCAGGCAGGCGAGATCAATATTGTAGATGCCAGGATATCTTTTATAGAAGGCAAAAACCCTGCGCACACGGTACTCGAAGGCGTTAATATCGATCTAAAAAACCTGCGCATCGACAGCACAAGAAATTATGATAATATCGTGAGCTATTTTATAAAAGACATTACTTCAAAAGTAAAAAAAGTAACGACTAAAGATGCGAAGACAGGCAATGAATTTATTTTTGAAAATATAGAATACAATGCGCCGGCGCGCTTTATGAAAGTGGATCACGTTTCTCAGAGAGATGCGAAAAACAATCGTGTTTTGATAGACCTGAAAGCGAATATGGTAACCGGTATTTCAACAAATGATTTTATTCTGAATAAAAAGCTGAAGGCAGATTCGCTGACGAGCAATGGTGGAACGGTGATCATTTACCGGAATAAAAAAACGGGCGGCACAAGCGAAGAGATCGAGATCGACAATAATTTTTTTGATGAGGCATGGATCAAAAATATCCGGCTTGGGAGTACTACATTGCTACTTTACAAAAAAGCTTACCCGAATGAACCACCACTTGAATTGAAGAATCTTCGTTTCAATGCATCCAACATCGATAATATTTACAACGGCACCAACCTGAAAAGGTTGATCAGCGCTGCTAACTGGAACATTTCAGGAGACGGATTAAACCTGAATACGAAAGACAATAAATATAGAATAGCCCTCGGTCCTTTCCTGATGAACAATCAGCAGTCTGCCATTCACATCAACTATGTGAATGTGGTACCTTTATTATCTGTACAGGAATTTGTAAAAAGTTTAAAAGTGCAGAAGGACCGTTATGATTTTAGGATCAACAACATCGATATAACGGGAACCGATGTGCGCCGTTTGCTGAATGAACAAACGTTGGTAGCTGAACAGGCTGACATGCAACCCCAACTAAGCATTTTCAACGACCGTACGGTAGACTACGATCTGTCAAGTAAAATCGGCAATTATCCTCAACAGCAGTTATTGAAACTTGATTTTCCGATCTACATTAAAAAGATCATCATCAACAGGGGAAATGTTTTGTACAGGGAACGGGGCCGGTTGTCGAAACAAACTGGTGACGTTACATTCGACAATATAAATGGAAGCATCACGAATGTGACGAACATCAGAGAAAAGATTGCACAGAATAATACCATGACTTTGACAGCGAATACGAAGTTCCTGGGCGTGGCCAATATAAACACCGTGTGGCGGATGTCTTTAAGTTCTAAAAACGGGGAATTCTCGGCCAGCGGCACTTCCGGGCCATTTGATGCAACAAAACTTAGTTCCATAACGGAGCCACTTGGAGTAGCAACTATCAAAAAGGGCCAGATAAAAAGTCTTGAATTCAGTTTAAGCGGAAGCGACACAAAGGCTACCGGAAAAGAGACGTTGATCTATGACGACCTAAAAATCGTGTTGCTAAAATCGAATGAAGACAGCACCGATGAGCTAAAGAAGAAAACAGTAACCAGTCTTTTCGCCAACATTTTTACAAAGGACCAGAATCCATCCAATGGAAAAACGCGCGTGGTGAAGATCGATTACGACCGTGATATCACGAAGTCGTTTTTCTATTTGCTTTGGAAGAGCGTATTTGTGGGCGCGAAGCGCACAGCCTCTGGTAAAAATGATTTTTAAGGTTGCTGCGCAAAACGCATCAGGTTGAGGATACTATCAGGATCGGGACTATTGGTAATGTATTTCTCCGACTAGCTTGTTTTGCAAACGCCCGGATAGTCTCCTTCCATATTTCCTATGTCTAAAATTACCTGAAAGTGCAGATGTGGCGGCCAGTGGCCGTTTTCAGCTGGCGGGCCGAAGTGCGCAAATGTTTCCCCGCGCGTAATGAATTGCCCGCTGCGAATAGCCGAAAGATCTTTCACAGCGAGGTGCCCGTACAAAGTGTAAAAATTGAGTGTGTCTACCTGATGTTGTAAAATGATGGTGGCGCAGTAGTCGCCGAAATTATCGTTGAATGCATAGCTGTGTACCATTCCACCGAGTGGCGCAGAAATGGGCGTATCAGTATCGCCCCAGATATCAATACCAAGATGAAGGTTTCTGGGTTCGCCGGCATTTTCTTCTGTAGCCAGGTTTTTGTCAAACAGATCGCTGCGGCGATACATATTACGTGTTTCTGTATAACCGCCGATGAGGAATTTTGCGCCGGAATTTGCGCGGAAAATATCTATGAATTGATTGAGCGCTTCAGTGTTTTCATAATTTTTTTCAGAAAAGAATTTATTAGCTGGAGAGAGATCGAGCAGTTCAATTTTTTCCGTGTTCGGATCGAAGGGTACGACGGGGAAAAATCCGGCGGCGATGTTTTTTATGACATGCGTAAATTTTTTTGTGAGGATCATCAGGCAAAAATACAGGAAAAGTGATGGAAGTGGCTTTATACCTAGTCTTCCCAATCCCAGTTATACAAATCGGCGGCAAGTGCTTCATGTAGTTCGATAAAGTTCTTTATTCCGCCAAACCAATATAATATTTCGTTCCTTTTTATATCGGTGGGTTTGTTGCCTATGATTGCCTGATAGGAGGACCATTTGTATTTTGTAAAATCGTTTTTGAAACCATGCCGGTGATTGTTGGCATGTATATAAACGCATGCTTTAATAAAATGACCGAGATCTTCTATTTCCGTTCGTCTAAAAGGCCGGTTGAACAAATGACCGTGTAGATTTTGTTGCTTATTGAAAGCAAGAGAATATGATATAAAAAGCCGGTGAAATTGTTGCTCGATCAATTCATGAAATGAACAGGTTCCGTTCAGGAATCTTTGCTGCGTTGGTGTAAGTTCCTCAGTTTTGAGGAGATGGTTGGTGATCTCTTCTGCGGTTTTTGTTTTAATGATTAAATGAACGTGATTTTTCAGAAGGTTGTAGGCGAAGGTATCTGCAAAATGAAGAAGGAAATTTTTATATCGTTTTAGAAAGAAGTTTTTGTTGTCGTCACTGGTAAATAGAACACGTTTTGCTACGGTTTTACAAGTAACGTGATAAAGTTTCTCTTCTTCGAAGTCTACTAGAAATTGCGGGTCTTGTGGCATTTCTAAAAGTAGAAGATGCTGCTGACGTAACAAGGGAATTTCCCTCAGAAAATGAGGAGATTTTTCTCCTTACAAAATTTATGCAAGGTAGACTACCTTTGAAAGGTAGTCTACCTTGAGCGTTCTTACACCACCACATTCACCATCTTCCCCTTCACAAAAATCACCTTCTTCGGCTCTTTCCCTTCCAGCCACTTCTGCACCACCTCATTTGCCAGCACAATCGGTCTTACTTCAGCCTCTTCCGCATCCGATGCCATGCTGATCATCGTCCGCATCTTGCCATTTATAGAGATCGGGTATTCTTTCGTAGCTTCCACTAAATATTTTGCATCAAACACCGGGTAATCCGCATCCAGAACAGAACCTTCATTACCCAATCCGCTCCACAACTCTTCCGCAATATGGGGCGCATATGGCGTTAGCAACACCAGCAACTGACTCAAAATTTCCTTCTTATTACATTTCAGATCCGCCAGCTCATTTACGCTAATCATGAAAGCCGCCACCGCTGTATTGTACGAAAACTGTTCCGTATCGCTGTCGATCTTCTTGATCGTTTTGTGCAGCACTTTCAATTCCGCATCCGTAGGTTTTTCATCGGTCCACACTTTCCCTTTCAGATCGTCGTAAAACAACCGCCATAACTTTCTTAAAAAACGATGCACGCCTTCAATGCCTTTTGTGTCCCAAGGTTTGCTCATCTCCACCGGACCTAAAAACATTTC
This sequence comes from Chitinophagales bacterium, assembly GCA_015655125.1. Classification (GTDB taxonomy): domain Bacteria; phylum Bacteroidota; class Bacteroidia; order Chitinophagales; family Chitinophagaceae; genus Ferruginibacter. The sequence goes on from JAATFP010000047.1 coordinate 33,920, forward strand.
ATACATGCGGAAAGTATCGGCACCGTATTTATTTACAAGATCATCGGGATTGACGGTGTTGTATTTTGATTTGGACATTTTTTCGGTTTCAACACCGCAGATGTATTTGTCATTTTCGAGAATGAAAGTTGCATCCGAAAATTCCTCATTTTTCCATTTTTTAAACTCTTCTATATTTAATTCTACACCATTAACAATATTAACATCTACATGAATTGCCGAAGAGATAAAGGCAAAAGTCGCTTTAGAAACTATCTTTAATTTTTCTCTTATCGCATCCAATGCCTCTTGAAACTCCATTGCTGGATTGGAATAGGATTTATCATCAAAATATTGTTTAGAAAATTTATAACTAACAAATAGCGGACAACCTAAGATATCTTCAGGTAAAATATCCGGTTCGCTTTCAAATTCTATTTTTTCCAATCTATACACAAACCTGCTACTCCCCTGTATCATCCCCTGATTCACCAATTTCTTAAACGGCTCATCAAACCCGATCATCCCCAGATCATACATCACTTTCGTCCACATCCGGCTATACAGCAAATGCCCCACCGCGTGCTCCGTTCCGCCGATGTAAACATCCACCTGGTTCCAGTAATCGCTCGCTTTTCTATCGCAAAATGTTTCAGTATTCTTCGGATCCATGTACCTTAAAAAATACCAGCTGCTCCCTGCATATCCCGGCATCGTGGAAGTTTCATAATGATTCGCCGTCCATTCCGGAATGTTTGCCAGTGGGCCTTCACCTTCCGGACCCGGACCGTATTTTTCAACGTGTGGCAATTCCAGCGGCAATTCGCTTTCATCCAAAGGCACCGCAATTCCGTCGATCCACTTGATCGGGAACGGCTCGCCCCAATAACGCTGGCGACTAAATCCTGCATCGCGCATACGGTAATTTTTCTTGCGCTTGCCAATGCCCATTTCTTCGATCTTATCGATCGCAACGCCGATCGCATCTTTCATCAACATGCCGGTTAAAAAACCGGAATTTTCCAACGTAGCATCTTTTGTAGGATTCGCTTCTTCGCCGTTGTAAAAACTGCCAATGATATTGGTGATCGGAATATTAAAATGCTTCGCAAAACCGAAGTCGCGCTGATCGCCGCAAGGCACCGCCATGATCGCACCGGTACCATAGCCAGCCAGTACATATTCCGCTATCCAGATCGGGATCAGCTTTCCGTCAAAAGGATTCACCGCATATGCGCCCGTGAAACAACCCGTGATCTGTTTCACTTCCGCCATCCGTTCGCGATCGCTCCGGCTTTTTATATAAGTAAGATATTCGTCTATGCTTCTCTTTTGTTCCGCAGAGGTAATTTGATTCACTAATTCATGTTCCGGCGCCAGCACCAAAAAATCAACACCAAAAATCGTGTCTGGTCGAGTGGTATATACTTTTACGGAAAATTTTCGATGTGCTTTGATTATGAGTGGTCTATCGGTCGTCGGTCGTCGGTTGTCGGTTGTCAATGAACCGTCGTCGGTCGTCTGCACTTCAAACTCCATTTCCGCCCCCTCACTCTTTCCTATCCAGTTCCGCTGCATCTCCTTCATCGCATCGCTGAAATTCACTGTTTCCAGGCCTTGCAGCAATCTGTCTGCATACGCCGTAATCCGCAGATACCATTGACGCATCTTCTTTTTCACCACCGGGAAACCACCGCGTTCACTCACACCATTTACCACTTCGTCATTTGCCAAAACGGTACCCAATGCTTCGCACCAGTTCACTTCACCATAAGACGAAAATGCCAGCCGGCGCTGCATCAAAATATCTTCCTGCTGTTTTTTTGAAAATCTGTTCCATTCATCAGCAGTAAAATCCTTGTTCCCTTTCGTTTCATATTTTTTGATAAGATCGGCAATCGGACGCGCCTTCTGCTGCGTATTGCAGAAATAGCTGTTGAACAATTGTAAGAACAACCACTGCGTCCATTTGTAATAAGACGGGTCGCTGGTGCGCACTTCACGCTCCCAATCATAACAAAATCCGATCTTGTCGAGCTGACTTTTAAAGGTGCTGATATTCTTTTCCGTCGTGTCCGCCGGATGCTGCCCGGTCTCGATGGCATATTGTTCCGCAGGTAATCCAAAACTATCAAAGCCCATCGGATGCAAAACGTTGAATCCTTTCAATCTTTTATACCGACTGTAAATATCGCTGGCGATATAACCCAGCGGATGCCCCACGTGCAATCCCGCACCGCTCGGGTAAGGAAACATGTCCAACACATAACACTTCGGTTTTTCACTTTCGTTGCTCACCGCGTATGCGCGTTTCTCTTTCCAGGCGGCCTGCCATTTCTTTTCTATTTCTCTGAACTGATATTCCATAATATTTTCAAGAAGCTTTTAACGTTGCGGGTGACGGGTTGAAATTTAGTCGGTCATTGCGAGGAACGAAGCAATCTCATTTTAATTAGGGGAGAGATTGCTTCGTTCCTCGCAATGACCGGATATAAGAAAGTCATCCGCAACTAAATAATCGATTTAACAAATAAATATGTCTGCCAAATGCAGCATAAAAAATATATTTGAGCAACGATCGTTTTTAGTAGTTGGCAAAAATAAAGCAAACAACCTAAAAACCTTTATTTTTGTCATCTTACAACATTCATCATTAAGCAGAGCAATTATGGCCCAGTTAGGAAAAGCATCCAGCAAAAAAGGTAAACCAAGTTATGTGGGAACCATTATTGGCGTAGCGGTGGTTCTTTTTATGTTCGGATTGGTTGGCTGGTTTTTCTTAAGCCTGCGTAAAACCGGCGAAAATTTTAAAGAAAGCATTCAGGTACAGGCTTACCTTAACCGTGATGCCGGGAAAAAACAAATTGACAGCCTTACCCAATATATTTCTAACCTGCCCTACGCCAACCGTGTGGAATATGTAACCAAAGAAAAAGCCATCCAGCGATGGAACAAGGATAATGACTCCACCTGGAAACAGATGCTGGTGAACAACCCACTCCCGGAAAGCGTGGATTTTTACGTAAAAGCTGATCATGTAGACAAGGACAGCCTGAATTTACTGGCTACCAACCTCCAGATATCGTACCCTGGCGTGATCCAGAGTTTTAATTTCCCAACAGAAGTTGTGGCCAAAGTGAGCAAATTTGTAAAGCTGGGTGCAATCGCTTTCCTGATAGCGGCTTTTATTTTAACAATCATCGTAGTTTTTTCTATCGACAATACGATCCGGCTGGCGATGTACAGCAACCGGTTTTTAATTAAAACCATGCAAATGGTAGGTGCCACTCGTGGTTTTATTGCGAAACCCATCAATAAACGGGCGGTCATTAACGGACTGATTGCCGCCGCTATAGCTATTTTTTTAGTTTGGGGAACAATTCTGCTGGTGGAAACAAATGTAGAAGAATTCAAGATATTGCACGATAATGCCGGCCTGCTGATCCTTTTTCTGATCATTATCATATTGGGCGTAACAATTTCTCTGTACAGTACGCACCGAGCAGTGATAAAATACCTGCGGATGAAACTGGACGACTTGTATTAATTGAACCTGTCATGGTGAGCTTGTTGAACCATGACATTAGCCTTCGACAAGCTCAGGCTGACAGGTTAAGATAAAATATAAAATTGCCGTATATTGCGGCCTCTAATTAATAATTGTATGGAAAAAACAACTGTTCAAAGAAAGTCCGCACAAACCTCAACTGTTCTTTTTGGGAAAGACAATCTGATCTGGATGTTGATCGGACTGGCAGTGCTGGCACTTGGATTTTTCCTCATGGCCGGCGGTAAAAGCGCTGATCCGAAAGTGTTTGACCCTAAAGAAGTGTACAGCACAACGCGCATTACCATTGCGCCGTTGCTGATCATTATCGGTTTTATCATTGAGATATATGCGATCATGAAAAATCCTAAAAAAGCTTAGTCTTTAACGAAGAATATTTTAATTACGCTGTCTATACAGCGTTTTTTATTTTACAACAATCTCATTAACTGCTTCCCTTTCGCATTGCGAGGAACGAAGCGATTTCAAATAATCCTTAACTGCCAACAATGAATTTCATACAAAGCATCATCATCGCTGTTGTGGAAGGACTCACAGAATTTCTTCCGATATCTTCTACGGGACACATGATTATCGCGGAAAAGGCACTAAACATAGAAAGCACCGATTTCACAAAAATGTTTACGGTTGCTATTCAACTGGGTGCCATCCTGGCCGTGGTTGTATTATACGGTAAAAAATTCTTCGACTTCAAAAGATGGCAATTTTACATAAAACTGATTGTAGGTGTTATTCCTGCAATTGTATTGGGTGCTTTGTTCAACGATAAGATTGATGATCTTTTGGAAAGTACCACCACCGTAGCCATCGCATTGCTTGCGGGCGGCATCATTTTGTTGTTTATCGACAAAGCATTTAAGAGCCAGACCATCAATTCTGAAAAAGGAGTATCATTTGGAAAATCCTTCATCATCGGTATCTGGCAATGCCTTGCAATGGTACCAGGTGTGAGCCGCAGTGCGGCTTCCATTATCGGTGGAATGCAGCAGAAATTGACGCGAAATGCCGCCGCAGAATTTTCTTTTTTCCTCGCCGTTCCAACAATGGGTGCAGCAACCGGGTACAAATTGCTAAAATATTATAAACTGAAAGGCGGGTTTTCCACTGAAGAAATAAAAGTATTGGCCGTAGGTAATGTTGTTGCATTTATAGTGGCATTAATTGCGATCAAATTCTTCATCACTTTCCTTAAAAAATACGGCTTCCGTATCTGGGGAATTTACCGCATCATTCTCGGAGCGGTTTTGCTGTTTTTGATCTGGAAAGGGTATCTGAATAAATAAAGAATAAGAAAGCAGGAGCATTTGAACTCAAAAGAACGTTCCGGTTCTTTTCCTTATTATTTATTTTTTATTCCCATTCTGTTATCGCCCTGAAATAAAATAGTTCTGACACGATGCGCTGAAAAATTCGTGGCAAGTGGGAAATAAAATGAGTTGACATCCCATGGGGATGTCAACTCATTTTATTTCCCACTTGCATTTCAATTTTTAATTCTTAATTTTTCATTCTTAATTATTTATAAATGCAGACTGCTTCAAAAAAAGTTGTAAACGGCTGGGCCATGTACGATTGGGCCAACTCGGTTTATAACCTTGTTATAACTACTACATTCTTTCCGGCATATTATGCAGCCATCACCGGGCTTGGAAATTTTCCAAACGGGATCACTTTTCTCGGACGCACCTATGTAAATACCGAATTGAAAGATTATGTACTGGCAATCGGTTTTCTCATTATCGCCGTTATTTCACCAATCCTTTCTTCCATCGCAGATTACAAGGGCAATAAGAAAAATTTCATGCGTTTCTTCTGTTACCTTGGTGCAATAAGTTGCTCACTCATGTTCTTTTTTGATAAAGAACACGTAACGCTTGGTTTGATGTGCTTCATGTTTGCCGGTATCGGCTTTTACGGCAGCCAGGTATTTTACAATTCTTACCTGCCAGAGATCGCATCGGATGAAGATATGGATCGTATCAGCGCAAAAGGCTATACCATGGGTTATATCGGGAGCGTGATCATGCAAATGATCGGCTTTGGATTGGTGATCTTTATGCCAAAATTTATCAAAGACCTTGATCCCAAATTACCTTTGGAACTCACTTTTTTGCTCGTAGGAATCTGGTGGGTAGCATTTGCTCAAATAACTTTCCGGGCATTGCCCATGAGTACTAAATCAGAACGACAAAGTCGCACCAATGTTCTTTCAAACGGATTTGTCGAACTAAAAAAAGTATGGGCTCAAGTAAAACAAATGCCCATTCTAAAAAGATATCTTACTGCCTTCTTCTTTTACAGCATGGGCGTACAAACCGTAATGCTCGTAGCCATCGACTTTGGAATAAAAGAATTAAAACTGCCAGATGACAAACTGATCATCACAGCGGTGCTGATCCAGCTCGTAGCCATCGCCGGAGCGGTGATCATGAGCAAACTTTCCGCAAAATATGGCAACCTGCGCGTGTTGATCTTTACTGTTCTTCTGTGGATCGCGGTTTGCATAACCGGCTATTTTATCACCACCGAACTGCATTTTTATATTCTCGCATCGCTGGTGGGCCTGGTAATGGGCGGCATCCAGTCGCTCAGCCGTTCCACGTACAGCAAGATGATGCCTGAAACAAAAGATACCGCATCCTTTTTCAGTTTTTACGACGTAACCGAAAAGCTTGCAATCGTGATCGGGCTGTTCACCTTTGGTTTCATCGAAGGCATCAGCAGTATCCGTGAATCGATCTTATCGCTTGTAGCATTCTTCGTACTGGGTTTTATATTCCTCGTACTCGCGTCCGTAAAAAATCAACGCAGCCTCCAAAAAATTATTTAGCAATGAATCTCTATACCATCAATACCGGCAATTTTAAACTTGATGGCGGCGCCATGTTTGGTGTGGTTCCCAAAAGTTTATGGAACAAAATAAATCCTGCAGATTCCAACAATCTCTGTAGCTGGTCCATGCGGTGCCTGCTGATTGAAGATGGCAATCGCCTTATTTTGGTCGACAATGGCATCGGCGACAAACAGGAGGAAAAATTCTTCGGTCATTATTATTTACATGGCGACGACACACTAGACAAATCCCTTGCTGCGCTCGGCTTTAGCCGAAACGACATTACCGATGTGATCCTGACCCACCTGCATTTTGATCATTGCGGCGGAAGCGTTGTTCGCGAAGGCGACAAACTGGTGACCGCATTCAAGAATGCCACGTACTGGAGTAACCAACGTCACTGGAAATGGGCCACCGAACCCAATGACCGCGAAAAAGCCAGTTTCCTGAAAGAAAACATTTTACCGATACAGGAAAGCGGACAATTAAAATTTATTGAAACTGCTGCCGCAGATTTTCCGAAAAATATCATGATCCGCCAGGTCTTCGGTCACACCGAAGCAATGATGCTACCGCAAATGACCTACAAAGGAAGAACGATCCTGTATATGGCAGATCTGCTGCCTTCCGTGGGGCATATTCCTTTACCATACGTGATGGCGTACGACATGTTTCCGCTCACAACATTGAATGAAAAAAAGAATTTTTTAACCGAAGCCCAGCAACAGGATTTTGTGCTGATGTTTGAACATGATCCGCTGAATGAATGTTGTACGCTGCAGATGACGGAGAAAGGAATAAAGGTGAAGGAAACATTTAAATTGAATGAACTCTAAAAGCAGAAACAGAAAAACTGAATAAGAAAGAGAGGTGCTCTGCAAATTTGCGGAAGCCTTCCCTTTCTTATTCAGTTTTTAAATTCTTATTTATTAATCCTATCGCACGTTATTTAAAGATGTCAATGGATACCTCAGGTTCGTATAACCCATCATGTCAATCACCACTTTACCCACGGAAATAGGGCTTTCCACACGTAGCAGTAAATGATTGGGATCGTCACTGAACCATGCATTCATCTTTTCGCCGCCTTCAAAAATGGTTCCTTTAAGCAACAATGGTTTTATTTTGATGGCCTTAAATTTTCCATAACGCGTTTTAATGGTTTCTTTACCAATGTAGCGGATGTATAAATGATAGATCTCGTCATCAAGAAACATGTCGAATGGGATCTTGTCATCTTTTTTATATTTTGCAAAATTAATATTACGCGCATAATATACTGCGCTTACCACATCCTGCATGCAATCGGTAATCTTGAAAACGCCGTTAGTGCTTACAGCTGTATTGGCTTTCTGATTAAAGCTGACATTGTTGTAGATCTTGTGTCCGCCCTCATCCACATTACGGACAAACTTATAGGGAAGCAGGCTTGCGGTATCGATGTAACTTTCGTAACGATCACGAACCTTAAAAAAATTATCGAAGAAGGAATAAGATTTTCCATCGCCAACACAATGATACACCGGCCGTCCGTTAAATCTTTCCAATGTTGTTGTAAAGCTTGCTTCGCCGGCTCCGATGTAAGCTCCCATCGTGCTGTAATAAACTTTCATGATCACTTTTTCACCGGCCTTGAAAGCAGTATTGTTTATTCCGCAAAATTCAGTACCAACGGGTCCTTGCCTATAATGAACAGGTGTAAAACTAAGTGCTGTGATGGCTAGCAGGAATATCAGGGGTTTAATTCTAATCATTTTTTTCTTTCATTATTTTGATTCCAAAAATCAGCAGGCTTCCAATAACAGCAGGCAACACAAGATTCATGAGCCAGATACCCAGTGATGCCGCTTGGATACCGATAATATTGCTACTGTATAATTGCAGCAATTATACACTTGCCGCAGCCCGCACAGGCAACTCTGTAAAACCTATCGTGGGTGCCATCACCATCACGAGATAAAAAACACTAAGCAACCAAAAACAAACAGCATTCGCAATATCTACCTGCAAAACTTTTAACAGCAGCATGTATTGCAAAATAAATACCATATACCGTAAAAACGATAAAAAGAGGATTCTTAACAATTGTTTACGGCTGAAGCCCTCGAGCAACTGCACATATTGTACGAATTTTTGAAGGAAACGAACCTTTTTCATCCATCGTATCAGCAATCCAACGCGAAGGTAAATCAGGATCAGCAACAGGCTGACAACGACACATACATACACAAGAATATTCCCTGCAAGTTCGGGTAAGAGTTTAAAAAGCGCTACTTCGCTGCCTGAAAAATATTTAAATACCAGTAAGCCTATCGTACCCATGATCACCGTTACGAAGAGCTGGCTCAAGCTTCCGAGAATAGTGAGCGGTATGGCCCTCAGGCGATGCTCTTCCTGTACATAGATGATGCGGCCGCCGTATTCGCCGATGCGGTTAGGCGTAAGCATCGTTACGCTGCAACCGGCAAGCACGCTCTTAAATGCGGTGATAAAAGAAAATCGTTCCAGCGGCCGGATTAGTAATTGCCATTTCCTCGCTTCCAATCCCCAATTCACGGCTACCATCATCAATACAAGCCAGAAATAAGGATGTTGCCATGCTGATCTGATCTGCGCCCAGCGCTGCGAAAGATCCGGCTGGTGAATAATCTGCTTATACAAGCTCCACGACAACAGGATGAATAAAAGCGGCCCTAAAAAGTAATTGAAGAATATTTTGATATTTTTGCGCAAAGAAATATTTTAAGTAAAAATAAGGCGGCGTTTTGCAAAAACCATCAAAAATCATTTTAGGCATCGATCCGGGCACCATCATAATGGGGTACGGAGTAATATCGGTTACCGGCAAAACGATCAGTTTGCTCGAGATGGGCGTACTTAAATTATCGGCGAAAGATGATAGTTACAAACGACTCGAAAAGATCCATAGTAAGATAGTGGAACTGATTCATCGGTTTACCCCAGACTGCTTCGCCATCGAGGCACCTTTCTTTGGCAAAAACGTTCAGAGTATGCTTAAGCTTGGCCGCGCCCAGGGCGTAGCTATCGCAGCGGCCATGCAGAAGAACCTGGAAGTGTGCGAATATTCTCCCAAAAAAATAAAACAATCCATCACCGGCAATGGCAATGCAGATAAAGAACAGGTGATGAAAATGCTGCAAACATTATTGCAGTTCAAAGAAACACCCAAACATTTTGATGCATCGGATGCATTGGCGGTGGCGGTTTGCCATCATTTCCAGGACAATGTTTTGTTGAAAGCCGCCGGCACGAAAGCGAAGGATTGGAAGGAGTTTATTGCGAAGAATCCGGGACGGTTAAAGAATCTATGACCTACGATGTATGATCTTTGTAAAATTTTTAGCATACTTGCCTTAGCGATTATTCCGATGAATTAAAGGAGATCATAGATCACAGATAAGTCAGACTACTGAATTACAAATTGTTGATTATCTTCTGCTGAATATCCTTCATTTCAGCTTCATCCACTTTTATCTTTGGCTGCGTAAAGTTCAGATCATTTGCTGTATTGATCGGCACGAGGTGCATGTGCGCATGCGGCACTTCAATGCCCACCACACTTACACCGCAGCGTTTGCAATCAAAAGAAGCTTCTATGGATCTTGCGATCGGCTGTGCAAACACCAGCATTTCTGCCAGATAATTTTCCGGCAGGTCGAAGAGCTTGTCCACTTCAATTTTCGGCACCACCAACACATGCCCTTTCACCAACGGAAACACATCAAGAAAGGCGATAAAATGCTCATTCTCCATTATCTTATAAGAAGGAATCTCTCCGTGAATGATCTTCGTGAATATTGACATGGTGTGATGTTTGAGCTATGATGTTTGATTTGTGTATTCTGCCAGCCTGAGCTTGTCGAAGGCCTTCGGAAAGCTCAGGCTGGCAGATTTAAGTGAACAACTTGTTTCTACAAGTTTAAATCATACATCACAGATTTTAAATGGTGATGTTTTCAATTTTAAATTTTATCGTTCCCGCCGGAACGGTTACATCGGCTACTTCCCCCTTTACTTTACCAAGCAAACCTTTGCCGATTGGCGAGGTAACAGATATTTTACCCAGTTTCAGATCCGCCTCACTTTCTGATACTATCTGGTAAGTAAGTGTCTTTTTGGTATTCATATTCACCACTGTTACTTTAGTAAGAATACTCACCCTGCTGGTATCAATGGTTGATTCGTCCAAAATGCGGGCGGTTGCCATTGCAGCTTCCAGGCCGTTTATCTTTGCTTCCAACAATCCCTGCGCCTCCTTTGCAGCATCATATTCCGCATTTTCTTTGAGATCGCCTTTTTCCCTCGCCTCCGCAATAGCAGCACTTGCAGCGGGCCTGTCTACAGATTTGAGCGTATGCAATTCTGCCTGCATCTTTTCAAATGTTTCCTGGGTTACATAATTTGTTTCTGCCATAAAAATCTTTTAAAACTTATAAAAAAAAATACAACGCCCCGGAAGAACCAAAGCGTTGCATGTCTACAAATATACTTAATTTTTATCCCAAACAAGGTTTTTCGCCAGAAAAGATGGTCTCTCTGATCTCTCAGGGTGAGCTTGCCGAACCCCGATTCACGTCATTCGCCTTCAACAAGCTCAGGCTGACAGCATAAGACAATTTTGTTCAACCAGGTTCTACATCCCAAGCTTTTCCAATATTACCTGGCTCATCTTATAAAAAGCTTCTACCGAATATCCGGCGATATGCGGCGTAATGAGTACATTTTCACGGCCGTTAAGGTTTTCCAGCTGCTCCTTCTGGCTGGTTGTAAGTATATCCAGTTTCTCATTTTCCAGTACGTCTAATCCGGCGCCACGAATCGTTCCTCCATCAAGCGCCCTTATCAAAGCCGATGTATTCACTACCTGGCCACGAGACGCATTGATCACAACCGGCTTCTGTTGCAGCATGTTGAAAAATTCATCATTGGCCATGTAACGTGTTTCTTCCGTTAGCGGCACATGAAAACTGATCACGTCCGAATATTTACACACCTGCTCAAAATTCGCTTCGCGCACATGATGATCGCCAAAATCCGTTTTGTATTTATCGTAGGCAAGAATCGTAACATCAAAAGATGAAAGCAATTTTGCGAAAGCTCCTCCCGCATTTCCAAAACCGATGATGCCCACCGTTTTACCAGTAAGTTCTGTTCCGCGGTTCTGATCGCGTAGCCATTTCCCTGCTTTTACTTCATCTGCGCTTTTGCGAAGGTTGTTCATCAACGAAAGGATCATACCTAAAACGTGTTCCGCCACCGCGTTGCGGTTCCCTTCAGGCGAACTGTAACAACGGATTTTTTTCTTTTCAGCATACTCAACATCTATCAATTCCAGTCCGCTGCCCAACCTCCCGATCCATTGAAGTTCTGGCGCATTGTCGATAACCGCCTTGTCAATCTTTAATCTTGTTGTAACTATCAAACCGTGGATGCCGTAAATTTCATCTAATAATTCATCGTATGTGATGGAAGGTTTGTACAATACATCATAACCCTTCTTTTGAAAAGTATCGGTAAGTATGTTGTGAACCTTTGCGGTAATAAGGATCTTCATGTTGAATATAGAATGGTCATTAGTAAAATCATTAAAGAGAATAATATTTATCTCGCGCGGCTCAAATTTTGTCTTAATTCTTACCTAAGCCACAGCAATCATGCTTATCTCCACATTCACATTTTTAGGTAACCCTTTCACGGCCACCGTTTCCCTTGCCGGAAAATCCGATGAAAAATATTTGCCGTAAATTTCATTTACTTCGGCAAACAACTGCATATCGCTCAGAAAGATGGTTGTTTTTACTACGTTTGAAAAGTCAAGTCCTGCTTCTGCAAGCACCGCTTTAAGATTGTTCATCACCTGGGTGGCTTCTTCATTAAGTGTGGCATTTACCAATTCTCCCGTTGCGGGATCAAGGGCCACCTGCCCGGATATGAATAGAAATCCACCTGCCTGCACGGCCTGGTTGTAAGGACCGATCGGTGCGGGTGCCTGGTCGGTCTTGATTATTTTCTTCGACATATTGCTATTTAATTTTTGTAAATACAAATATATCTTTTCTCAACCACGTATTTTTGCAAAAAAACGGAACGATGAAGATCGCGGTTTATGCTAATGACGCTTCCTGGAACGAATTGATCCTAACCAATCCCTTAGTTGCATGGAAAAGAGTGAACAGCCCGGATGAACTATTTGGCACGAGCGATTCCGACGCAATGTTCAACCTGGCAGGAGAACACGCAGGCTCGAATAAAACCGGCAAACCTTATTTTGTAAGCAGTGTGATCACTCCTTTAAGAGATTTCCCGGACAGCAACAACATCATTCGTTTCAATGGCTGGAGCGGATTTTTACTAAACAATACCTGGGAAATTTGTGGAGCAATTACAGAAGATGCGAAAACCGTTCTCTCGTTCCTTCAAAAACAATTCATTGAAGTGAGTGATGAACCCGGTCTCATCAGCGCGCGCATTATTTCGATGATCATCAACGAGGCATTTTTTGCCGAAGGCGAACAGGTAAGTAAACCGAAGGAAATCGACATAGCAATGAAACTTGGTACAAACTACCCGCACGGTCCGTTTGAATGGGCAGAAATGATCGGTTTAAAGAATGTTTACCTTCTGCTGAAAAAATTATCGCAGAAAGATCCGAGATACACCATAGCTCCTTTGCTGGAACAAAAAATAAACGGTTAACATGAGCCTGATATTAAACATAGATACCTCGCTTGAAACCGCTTCCGTCAGCATCGCACGCGAAGGAAAGATCGATGCCATGGTCACCAATGGAATACAAAAGGAACATGCTTCCTTTTTGCACGTGGCAATTGCGGATCTATGCAAACAGGCATCTGTTGAACTATCCCGGTTCGATGCGGTTGCAGTTACAAAAGGGCCTGGTTCCTACACAGGTTTGCGCGTGGGAATGGCCGCCGCTAAGGGGCTTTGCTATGCATTGAATAAGCCTTTTATTACTGTAAGTACCCTGGAAGCAATTGCGTTAAGCGAAATAGAGCTTTCCAAAAAGAGTAAATATGATTGGGAAAGCGCATTATATGCACCAATGATCGATGCGCGCAGAATGGAAGTTTTCACTGCTATATACGATGAAAATTTAAACGAAATATTGTCGCCTACGGCGATGGTTTTAAACGAAAATTCTTACTCAGCGTACCTGGAAAAAAAAATAATTTTTTTCTGTGGAAACGGTGCCGCTAAGTTTGCTGCGCTTCCTCTCAATGCCAATGCTTTCTTTGGCGGCGTTAGCGAAATCGCAACAGCCATCAGCATTTTGTCGCATAGAAGTTTTATTACACAACAATTTACAGAACTTGCTCACAGCGAACCTTTGTATATCAAGGAGTTCTACGACGGTAAATAAATCACCTTATTTTCCGAATGCATTTTAACATTACATAGAAAAATAAATATTATTTCATTCGTATATTTGCCAATTATTATATTGTTCAAGCATTCTTAAAATTGTTATTCCTATGATGGTTGCAACTCAATCAAATGAGCAGGTAGCTGTATCTGCTAATGGGACACCTGAAAATCTCAAAGTTAACTATCACAACCTTAAAAAAGCTGCGCTGGTACTGAGGGCATTAAATCACAAATTGCGTCAGCAAATTCTTTCATTGATCGAAACTGAAAAGAAAATCACTGTTACTGAGATATATGTGCGTATGCGCCTGGAGCAATCTGTTGCATCCCAGCACTTAGCTATCTTACGTAAAGCAGGAATTGTGAACACGCAGCGTGACGGGAAATTTATCTATTACACTGTCAATTACAAACGTATTGACGAGATCAACCAAGTGGTTGAAGATCTGGTTTCCTAGTTACGGAAAAGATTAAATTACAGCAAGCGGGTGGTTCTATCATCCGCTTTTTTATTTTTATCTTTGTATATAAATATTATAGACAAATGTTTATCAAACAACTTTACACCAATTGCCTCAGCGAAGCAGCATATTATATTGAAAGTGAAGGCGAGGGCGCAGTGATCGATCCGCTCCGCGATATACATGAATACCTGGAGCTGGCCAAAGAAAGACAGGCGTCGATCAGGTATATTTTTGAAACGCATTTTCACGCCGACTTCGTAAGCGGTCACATCGATCTTTCAAAAGAAACGGGCGCACCCATCGTTTTCGGCCCGGGTGCCGTTACTAATTTCAAAGCGCATATTGCCAAGGATAGCGAAGTTTTCAAACTGGGAAAGATCACCATCGAACTGATACACACCCCAGGTCATACATTGGAAAGTTCTTGTTATATTTTAAAGGATGAGGATGGAAAAAATCATGCAATCTTTACCGGCGATACGTTATTCGTAGGCGATGTTGGCCGTCCCGACCTGAGCAGCGGAAACATGAGCAGCGAAGAACTCGCATCGATCATGTATGAAACCATTAAAAACAAAATATTACCTCTCGAAGACGATGTGATCGTTTATCCCGCACACGGCCCGGGCAGCAGCTGCGGTAAAAGTCTCGGGCCAAATACCGTAAGTTCCATAGCGGAAGAAAAGAAAACAAATTACGCTTTGCAGCCGCAAACAAAAGCCGAATTCATCAAAGCGGTAACGGAAGGATTGAATGAGGCCCCGCGTTATTTTGCCATCAATGCAAAAATCAACCAGCAAGGATACGATGCCATTGAAGAAGTGAGAAAAAGAGGAACAACTCCGCTGGATATCGATTCATTTAAAAAATTACAGAAAGAGGAAGCCATCATCCTCGACACGCGCCATGCCATTGAGTTTACACAAGGTTTTGTTCCCGGATCCATTTTCATCGGCCTGGAGGGCCGGTTTGCAGAATGGGCCGGAAGCATATTGCCATTTGATAAAAATATTATTTTGGTAACGCCTGAAGGCAAGGAAGAAGAAACCGTTATCCGTTTATCGAGGGTTGGTTTTGATAAAATGCAGGGATTTCTCAAAGGTGGTTTTGAAGCATGGAAAAAATCAGGCGAGCGCGTGGATATGATCATCGATGTGGAAGCAGACGAGTTAGCGATGGACATTCCGCACGATGAAAACCTGGTGGTGGTAGATGTTCGCAAAGAAGCCGAATTTGGCGAGGGCCATGTAAAAGATGCCGTCAATCTCCCGTTGAATGAAATGGTAGACATTGCTCAGCTGGCCCAATTTGAAGACAGCCAGAATTTATATGTACACTGCGCAGGTGGCTATCGTAGTGTAATAGCAGCTTCCTTGCTGAAGCGCCAGGGAATTCATAATCTCCGGAATGTTGTCGGAGGCTGGGGAAAGATCAAGGAACAAAAAACGATTAAGGTAGCAAAGGAAGCAAGCGTGTTGAATTAAGCTGCGCTTAATTCGGATCAAAGCAGAATGGTGAAAAGTATAGTCTTCACAAAAATTTTCCCATCTTAAACAGAATTAAACTTTGAACAAAATAAAAGCAATCCCGAATAGGATTGCTTTTATTTTAAATATTCTTTATCTGAGCTAGTACAAATGTTGGTGCGAAGATTTCACCTTTCTCCTTTTACCTTTCACCTAAAGCTTCACAATCCCATATTTCACCGCATACAATGCCAGCGCCACGCGGCTTTTAACATTCAATTTTTCAAACAAGGCATTTCGGTAGCCATCGATGGTTTTGGGACTTAGAAACATTTCTTTAGCTACTTCGCTATATGTGAGATCGGAACATGCGAGTTGGATGAACCGTCTTTCCTTATCTGAAAGCTTTGTAATGGCTTCCTGCCTTATTTCGTCCGCTGTATCGGTTTGAAGCGTATGCACAAGTTTTCCAGTAATAAAATCGGTATAGTAAAATCCTTTATTGACGATGGCCGTTAATGCGCTGTTGAGTTCATCCGGTTCCACATCTTTTGACAAATAACCTTTCACGCCCAGCTTCATCATCTGGATGATCCCTTCTTCGCTTTCCACCATAGAAATAATCAGCACTTTTACCGAAGGATAGGTATTGTTGAGCCATTCTACGGCGCCATAGCCATCCATTCCTGGCATATTAATGTCCATCAAAACGATATCCGGCAGGTTTTTCGGATCTATTTTTTGCTGCATATCGAGGCCGCTGTCGGCTTCGAATAAAATGTCAATGTCGTTTTCAATCACTTCAATCAGGCTAACGAGCCCCTTCCTGAAAAGCGTATGATCATCTACCAGTGCGATCTTTATGGCGTCCGTTAAATTCATTTTTATATTTATAAAGGAATAATGATATTGCTTTCGCTTCCGTTTCCGGGAGTACTGATAATGTTATATGTAGCATTGATCACTTTTGCCCGGCTTTGCAAATTAACCAATCCATTGCCCATATCAGATTTATCGCTCAGTTTCTTTTCGGCGTCAAAACCTACACCATTATCGGAAATCAGCACTTCCAGTGCCTTGCCGGAATAACTAACGGTAATGGCTATACGCTTTGCCTGCGAATGTTTGATGGTATTGTTTAAAATCTCCTGCACCATCCGGTAAATGATGATCTCTTTTTCTCCATCAATCACCGGCAGCGTTTCCGGAAGGGTAAGGGCTACATCAAAAACACCGGTCTTCAATAGTTTTTCTTCTTCGATACGAAATGCGCGCAACAAGCCGATCTTATTGATTTTATCCGTATTGAGACTTACCGAAAGTATTTTGATATCGGCGATCAGTTGTTTCACGAGTTCCTTTGTATTGGCAAGTTTTGCTTCCGCTTTTCCCGGGTCTTTTAATTGAAGCGTATTGAGATTTATTTTGATTAAAGAAGCCACCTGGCCAAGATTATCATGCAATTCACGCGATACATGCTGCAGTGTTTGTTCCTGTATTTCCACTTTGGAAGCCAGCAGTTGTTCGGAAAAAAGAACACGCATCTCTTCATTTTCCTTTTTTCTTCTACGATACCTGATGGCAAGCGTGATTACCACGAAGAAGATGAGAATTAAAAAAGCAAAGAAAAGGATTAGGATCGTTATCAATTCTCCGTCTATTTTTTTCATCGGGAGGATTTTTTTAATGAAAAAATATTCGCAATGATCAATAGCAGATAATAAATAACATTGGCAAAATAAAGCAGCCTCGTAATACTGGAATACTGATCGATTTTATGTTTTTGGAAATATGTCAGAAGCAGAAAGAACACGAAAGAGAAAAGATTAAAGCAAATGATCGCAATCGAGGTTATAAAAACCGGATCTTTAAATACATTTATGTGTGCAGGAACATCTAGTTTCTCAATAAAGAGATATGTGGACCAGACAATAAGCAGCAAAGTTTCGCCAATAATAAAATTTGATGGATAGTCGTTCAGCCCCTGCAGAAATATCGTATTAAAGATTGCGAAAACCATAAAAACTGCTAACGTATACGGCACAGAACTTTTTAGGGCCCGGTTCTCAAAGTTCCGATGGAAGAACCAGCCTAGCAACAATAACTGGATCGGATTGTAAAAATGAAAATCAGTGACAGTGAGAATATCACTATTCTCAAGAAGCTTGTAATTCAAAAAAGTAAGTAATAATACATAGATGATCGGGTGTATGACTCTGTTGTTCTTAAAGCCATAACACCCAATCAAATAACCTATCATTGTTGCATACAATTGATATTCCGTTATGAAAATCGCTAGCTGTCTGTTGGTAAACATACTATGTTGTTAATCGTCGTTGGCCGGGCAATTCTTTGGACAAGGGTCTGTGTTATCATAGGTTCCTGGAGGATTTTCGCCCGGCATTTTTTCGGCTGAATCTTTTAATATTTCTCCGGAAGCATCCAGTCCAAGAATCATGATGGTAATAGCGCCATCAGCCTTTTTACCAAGTCGCATATAAATTCCTTTAATAGCTTTGTTTGCCTTCAACATACTATAACCGGCGGTATCGATGATATAACCCTTCAAGGGTTTACCATCAAGACTAAATATAAGCGGATTTTTGTCGTAGGCTTGTTCATAGGCTTTTACGGTAGTCCAACTGATCGGACCGAACCCTTTGGCTACAACGGAATCGTCGGAATTATACTTCGCTATTACACTATTCTCATCCGGATACTTGTTGAAATAAGCTTTGGCAAAATTGAGAGAATCTTGCTTTGTGGTAAATCCGCTCCCGCCGGAGGTACAACTCGTGTAGGTAAGCAGGATACAGAGGCCGGCAAATACTGCCAGGGCTTTAATCATTTTCATGGTAATGTTTTTAGGATAAAAAATTAATATTCAACGCTATGCGTGAAAGTTACAAATTGTATAACGATATTTTTTTACATTCAGTACATTTTTTAAAAAAACAGGAAAAACCCCTGAAAAAATACAGGCTTTTCCCCCTTGCACAGCAATAGGAATAGTCGGTTATTTGTGAAACAAAACGGAAATAACATGGAAAGTATCTACCTCAACATACTCACCCTGAGAGAAAAAGAAATCATCGCCGAAGTATCGAAAGGGTTATTCGACAAGGAGATCGCAAACAAGATCTGCATCTCACCGGAAACCGTAAAAAAACATGTGAAGAACATTTATAAAAAACTCGGTGTGCGCAATCGCGTAGAGGCGTCGGTTCTTTATATGTTCAACTTCAAAAGTATAGCTTAAGATTTTATACCAACACGCAGTTTTAATCCCTACTCTTAAACAAACACCTGGCTGTGTGGTTCGCAACCAGGTGTTTTTCTTTACGAATTAAATATCAGCTTCTTCGTCGTCACCACCAAGCCATCTCTTTTGAGGTGGCTTTTTTAGTGTAGAGGCCAGAACTATCACACTTCAACCCTACTTCTAAACCGGTTGCTCATCCAGCCATCTTTTCTTATAAACTTCTTTGTATTCGTGTTTCCACCTGCGGTGGCTCCATAAATAAATGGATGGTTGTTCGCGGATGCATTCTTCGAGGAAATCGCGATACATGCGGGTAAGTTGACCATCTGCCAGTTTACCGGCATCATCGGTAACGATGATAAGATCAAGTTTATAATACCCTCGTTTGAGCTTGATCACATTTACAAAAACCACGGCGGTACGGTTACGGCGCGCACCTTTATCGGAACCCGGCAGGAACGGCGTAGGGCGGCCAAAAAAATTGAGCCAGTAAGCAGTTTCAGCCTTGCTTGGGTTTTGATCGGCTATCAGGCCAAGCGCGTATTGCTGCTTCATGAGCGTAGCCATCCGGAACTTGTAATCCTGCACGGCCACCATCACTGCGCCAAACCTGGAACGTATCTTTAAAAACAACCGCTCCACAGGTCTGCTCCTGATCCGCTTGTAAACGGCGAGCCATGGAACTTGCAAATGCCTGGAAACTGCAACACTGGCATATTCCCAGTTCATCTGGTGACCGCTGTTGAATTGAAGGTTTTTTCCTTCTGCGGCAAGTTTATTACAGGCGGTCATATCCATCATCATACGCTTATCGAGCGTAGCGCCCGACATGCTGAGCAGCTTGAGTGTTTCAAGAAAATTATCTGTAAAATCTCTGTAGAATTGTTTTACAATCACTTCCTTGTCAGCGTCACTTTTTTCCGGGAATGCAGTGGAAATATTGGCAAATACCACATCGCGCCTGTATTTTACCAGGCGGTAAAGCACAAATGCGGCAAAATCGCTGATACCGTAGATGATGAAAAACGGCAACAATGAAAATAAATATAAAAAAGCGTACAGTAAATAATACATTATGGTATTTGCGCCTCGTATGCAACGCATTGTTACGCAAAATTATAAGATTTACGCACACGCTCTTCCTGGAGCAAAAGAAAAATTATGGCATTTTGCGGGTATCTATCCAGTTGTTGATATAACAAGGCTGCCATTCCCATTTCCAGCGGCGATGGCTCCAAAGGTAATTGTCGGGATTGCGGCGGATCGTATCTTCCAAAAAATCACGATAGCGCCGGGTAAGTTCCCCTTCTGCAAAAGAGGCTCCTTCTTCAGTTATTATCGTTGGTTCAAATTTATAATACCCACGTTTGACCTTAATAAAACGTACAAATACAACAGCAGTATTGTTTTTTCGCGCACCTTTCTCCGGGCCTGTTGCAAACGGCGCGGGCTTATTGAAAAAATACATCCAGGAAGAACACCCGGGCACTTTGGGATTTTGATCGGCCGCAAGGCCCAGCGAATATTGATCCCTGAATACGGTCAGCTGCCGTTCTTTGAATTCATGCGCGGCCACAAGGATGGTTCCACGCTTCGCCCTGAGGTCGTAAAATATTTTGTTGATCACTTTGTTGCGGATACGTTTATACACACCGATCCACGGAATATCCAGGTTGTTACCAACCGCATAATTACCATATTCCCAATTCATCTGGTGCCCACTGTGGAACTGGATGTTTTTCCCTTTTGCTGCAAGCGCATTACACGCAGACATATCCATCACCGCACGTTTTTTTATCTGCTTATCAGACAAGCTCAGCAGTTTGATCGTTTCTAAAAAAGTATCGATAAGATTGATATAAAACCGCTTCGCGATCCTTTTTATCTCCATTGGCTCTTTTTCCGGAAATGCGATATTCAGGTTGGACAACACCACGTCTTTGCGATAGCCGATCAGGTTGAACATGATGAAAGCCGCAAAATCACTGAAGGCGTAAATGATAAAAAAGGGCAGCAGGGAAAATGCATACAGCATTCCGTAAACAAGATAATACATGGGCGATGTTGGGTAAAAAAATATGACACAAATTATTCAACGATGCACCACATAGATTTACCTGAGCCGGCTACAAGATTGTATTTTGTAAAATAAGGCTTCTATCCGGATAATCCGTGTTAAAATGAAGTCCGCGGCTCTCTGTACGTAGTTCCGCACTTTTTACAATGAGGTAAGAAACAGTAATCATGTTTCGCAGTTCACACAATTGTGGTGAAACTTCCAGCTTTTCGTACAATGTTTCCGTTTCTTCGTGAAGAAGATCCAGCCTACGATTAGCGCGCTTAAACGTTCGTTGTTGCGCACGATCCCCACATAATCGCTCATGAGCAATTTCATTTCTTTCAAACTTTGAGTAATGAGGATCATTTCTTTTGGAGCCGTTGTTCCTTCTGCGTTCCAATCCGGAATTACAGCTTGCCGATGTTCTTTTGAAATATTGCTGATAAGGGCAATGCTATCTTTATAGGCACGATGAGCAAACACCATTGCTTCCAGAAGGCTATTGCTCGCCAAACGGTTGGCGCCATGTAATCCGGTGCTGGCGCATTCTCCGGCCGCATACAAATTTTTGATGGAGGTGCGTGCCCATTCATCGGTTTTTACGCCACCGCAACTATAATGCGCAGCCGGCGAAACCGGAATCATGTCTTTACCCACGTCGATGCCGATACTTTTGCATTTCGCATAGATGTTTGGAAAGTGTTCAAGAAATTTTTCCTGGTCCATGTGCCGGCAATCGAGGTAAACGAATTCCGTACCATTGATTTTCATTTCATTGTCGATAGCACGGGCAACAATATCACGCGGTGCAAGATCTTTTCTTTCGTCATAACGTTCCATAAATGCTTCCCCTGCTGCGTTTCTCAGGATGCCTCCATCACCGCGAACAGCTTCGGTGATAAGAAATGACTGGCCGCGAACGCCTGCCTCATAAAGCGCCGTTGGATGAAATTGTATGAATTCCATATTTTCGATCCGGCCTTTCGCCCGATATACCATCGCCACACCGTCGCCTGTCGCAATCGCAGGATTGGTGGTACTTCTGTATACCTGCCCGTTGCCACCACTTGCCAGCAAAGTGATGGATGCTGATATCTTTTCTATTTTTTTCGTTGTGAGATTCAGCACATATACACCGTAACATTCAATGTCAGGTGTACTTTTCGTAACCAGATAACCCAGATGATGCTGTGTGATGATATCCAGCACAAAACAGTGATTGATCAATTTAATATTACCTGCTCTTCTGATCGCTTCCAATAACGCACGCTCCATTTCCTTGCCGGTTACATCCTTGTGATGCAGAATGCGGTTTTCACTGTGGCCACCTTCTTTGCCAAGTTTATAGTCGCCGTCGGGTTCCCTGTCAAATTGTGCACCCCATTCTATCAACTCATTTATTCTTTGAACTCCTTCTTTCACAACTATTTCCACAACGTGTTCATTACACAAACCATCACCGGAAATCAATGTATCCTTTATATGTTTTTCAAAACTGTCGTGGTCAAAATCGGTAACGCCTGCAATGCCACCCTGGGCATATTTGGTATTGGTTTCGTCACTTTGTGTTTTCGTGAGTATCGTGATGTTTTTCTGCGGAAATTCCTGTGCCACTTTTAATGCATAGGTCAACCCTGCAATTCCGGAACCGATTACGAGAAAATCTGTCTTCATTTCTTTTAAGTTTAGAGACGAGGGATTGAGGTTAGTAAAAGTCGGTTATGAGTTATATTTTGGTCATCTGCGCCTTGCGCTCACTATTACTTTTGTGCGCAAACCGTAACCTGTGACTACACCAATAAACCACTTTCGATCCACACATCATTTTCTTTCAACAAATTGATAAGTTCATCTACCGCTACTTCACTGCTGATATTACGTTTCATCACTTCCTTGCCTTTGTATAAAGTGATCTTTCCGGGTCCGCTTCCTACATAGCCAAAATCGGCATCGGCCATTTCGCCGGGCCCATTTACTATGCAGCCCATCACCGCGATCTTCAAGCCTTTGAGATGGTTCGTCACCCGCCTGATCTTTGCAGTTGTTTCCTGCAGATCAAACAAAGTGCGGCCGCAACTCGGACAACTGATGTATTCCGTTTTGGAAATGCGCGTGCGCACAGCTTGTAATATAGAAAAAGAAGTGTTATTTAAAAACTGGTGATTGTTTTTTGTAGGTAAATACGTACGGCCGCTTACCTGGTTGTTCACCATTTTGGAAGGATCGTTGATCAGCCAGATGCCATCACCCATTCCATCCAGAAATAAGCCACCGGCGGTTGCTGAAAAATGAATCAATTGCTCATCGATAGCAATGTGCATGCTTTCAACGGCAATGATGACGGGCGAAGAAATGTTCTCACTCATCAATGTTGCCACAAAGGTTCGCAATTGCTGCATGGCATTTTGTGCTGTAGCATAAATGCACAATACGATCGTAGGATCATTTTTGACCGACGCGATCAATTCGCTGTTGTCTTCCGAAACATTCACCGAGATAAAATTCGCACGATCGGATCTTTTCTTAGCAGCTGCAAAATTATTTTTATCGAACAGCGGATAGTATTTTCCCGGTTCATTTGTGGTCATCCATAGCTGGTAATCGCAGATCACACGCAGCGTGCCGGGCAAATGAAACGACACCAACTTGTCAGACGTATAGATATAATCTGCCGCTGCATCGGCAATAATCCATTTATCCGTTTGTTCATTGTATGTATAGCCAATCGATTGCAGGTCGGCCGCCTCGATCTTTTCAGCCTGCATAAAATCTGCGATCACTACCGGAACATGCTTGTCGCCAATGTTGATCACGTCTGAAGTTCTGCGGCGTTTGTATTCAAAAGGATTGTATGGAATTTTTACTGCGCTGTCTTCTGCGCCTTCTTCCCGGTAAGAAGCATAATTTTCATATCGCTTTACAAGATCCATGCAAACGGGCACTTCAAATTCCGGGTCTTCGGTAAGGCTCACGCGGATCGTATCGCCGATGCCGTCTTCCAGCAAGCTTCCGATTCCAATAGCTGATTTTATCCTTCCATCTTCGCCGTCGCCTGCTTCGGTAACACCGAGGTGTAGCGGATAACACTCGCCGAATTCCTGCATCATGTGCTGTATGAGCAACCTGTAGGCCTGAACCATCACCAGCGGATTGCTGCTCTTCATGCTGAGGATGATCTGGTGATAATCAAGGCTGCGGGCGATTCTCAGAAACTCCATCGCACTTTCTACCATCCCATTGGCCGTATCGCCATAACGACTCATGATACGATCGCTCAGGCTTCCGTGATTGGTACCGATGCGCATCGCAGTGCCGTGTTCCTTGCAGATCAATACCAACGGCGTAAATCTTTCGCGGATGCGTTCGATCTCTTCTGCATATTCGGCATCTGTATATTCTATCTGCTCGAATTTCTTTTTATCAACATAGTTGCCCGGATTTACACGCACTTTTTCAACGATACGCGCAGCAATTTCCGCAGCATTCGGCGTGAAATGAATATCAGCCACCAAAGGGGTAGTGTACCCTCTCTTGAGCAATTCGTCTCTGATTACCTTTAAATTTTCTGCTTCTTTTTTGGATGGCGCAGTAATGCGCACAAGTTCCGCACCTGCATTTATGCAGCGAATGGATTGCAGAACCGTACCTTCGGTATCCATCGTGTCGGTGGTGGTCATTGTTTGAACACGGATCGGCTGATCACCCCCTATAATGAGGCCGCCCACTTTTACTTCCCTTGTTTTTAGACGTTTATATTTTGAAAGCGATCCGCAATACAACTGCATAGTAGAAATTATTGGAACAAAGGTAGCGAAAGCCGCAATGAATAATTAATAACTAATAATGATAGTTTCTACAAATTTGTAGTAACTGCAACCCTGTTATGCAACTTTGAACTGACGGAATTATTAATTATTAACTGTTAGCTATTAAATTAAAAAGCTTTACCAGTCTTTCTCCGGCTTATTTGGCGCATTCGCATTCACCTTGTGAAGTTTATCCTGAAGATTCTTTTCCTGTTGCATCAATGCCTTCAGCTTTTCCTCAGCATCTTTTTTAGACATCTTCGGTTGTTGTTTTTGAGGCGCCGGCTTTTTCTGGTCGTCTTTTTTATCTTGCTTGTTGTCTTGTTTCTTTTCTTGCTGTTGCTTCTGTTGTTGCAGAGCTTTCTGCAGATTCTGACGCGCATCGTCATCATCAGGAGTCAGTCGCAGCGCGCTTTTGTAAGCCTCTATACAATCTGCGAGTTTGTTGTCTTTTTGCAGCACCACTCCTTTGTTGTAATAAGCCTTTGATTTATCATCGGGCTTATTAAGTTGCTGTATCGATTTATCGTAAGCAAGAATCGCAGAATCTTTTTTCCCGGATTTGTACAGTGCATTTCCCAGGTTATATTGAGCAGTTGTATTACTGCCATTTTTTTTCAGTGCCTTTTGATAGGATGAAACAGCACCTACATAATTCGTATCCTTGTAAGCATCGTTCCCTTCCTTAATGGCCTTATTTTCGTTTTGGGCAAAGGCGGCATTTCCGATAAACAACAATACCGCTACCACTACAGGTTTCAATTTAACCACTTTGTTCTTCTTTATTTCAGAAACAAACATTTCCAGGAGCAGGAACAATAATGCAATGCCAAGCACCCATTGAAAATAACTACGGTAATTTACCAACGAATCATCTTTTATGCTGCGTTTATCCATCGATGTAAGCTGATCAACCAGGTTACTCACAACATTATCTGTACTGCCAAAATATTGATATGTACCATTACCCGACTTGGCTATGGATAGTAATTCTTCTTCGTTCAATTTTGAAATGACGGTATTGCCTTCGGCATCCTTTTTCATTTCGCCCGTAGCTTCGTCGATGATCGGCGCACCATCCTTGGAACCGATACCGATTGTATGGATCACCACACCTTCTGCTGCCATTTGCTGTGCAGTATTTATCGCACCTTCATCATGATCTTCACCATCGCTGATCAAAATGACGGCTTTATATTTTTTTTCTTTGGAATTAAATGAGGCGTAGCTCATTTTCAACGCATCGCCGATCACTGTACCCTGCGTGGGAATGGATTCGGGCGTTGCTGCCGACAAATACATTTTTGCCGCAGCCTGGTCGCTGCTGAGCGGCATCTGTAAATAAGCCTTCCCGGCAAAAACCACGATACCGATACGGTCATTGGCCAGCCGGTCGATGAGCCTGCTGAGCAATTGCTTTGCCCGCGCCAGCCGGTCGGGCTTGATATCCTGTGCAAGCATACTCTTACTTACATCCAGCGCTATCATTACATCGATGCCGTTCCTGTCAACAAGATTGTTGCCGGTTGGCGTACGTGGATTAGCCAAAGCCAACACCAGCAGGGCCATTGCAATGAAAAGGAAAATAAATTTTTTCAGAAAGGAAGCCGTTTTGTATTGCACCAGCAATTGTTTCACCAGCCCGGGATCGCCAATTTTTGAGATAGCTTTCTTCTTTTTATGCTTTGCATACAAAAAAACAATTAGCATTACTGCAAGTAATGCTAACCCATATAAAAATTCTATGTATTGAAATACCGGCATATCGCTATTATCGCAAATTAATCTTATTGTGACCGATCTATGTTAAAAAAACAATAAGAAAACTTACATTTTTCCCTGTAAAAAGCCCAGTTCTTTTAAAATGTCTTTCGTGATCCCGATACGAACAGGTTTCATATCGATGTCCTTATCTTTTGATTTCACAAGTGTTACAAAAAAGTACACGTGCCTGTTTTCTTCCACCCAACCTACCAGCCACCCGATTGCATTATTTTGTTCATCCCAGCCCCAGCCCGTCTTATAACTCAATTTGTATGCCGCATTATCTTCCTGCACCATTACATCTCGTACGGTTTGCTGTACCGACTTCATGAAAGGCAATTGGTCGAAATACAAACGTTTTAATAAGCCCAACTGCTCGTCGGGGGAAATTTTCACTGCATTATTGAGCCAGAAAGAATCTACCGGACCGGTGATTCTTCGTGTTCCGTAGGAAAGGCTATCAAGGTAACGTTGCATTGTGTCTTTTCCTATCCTTCTCGCAACTTCCTGGTAATAGGCCACATTGCTAAGTTTGAAGGCATCGCGCATATTCATGTCTTTGTTCCAGTCGTCGTTCCAGCGTTTGATACCATCCCATTTTATCACCATATCGGCACTGGTGATGGCGCCGGTTTCCAACCCTATCAGGGAGTTTACAATCTTAAAGGTAGAGGCGGGTAAAAATCGCGTAGTATCAAGATTCATGTTGTACACAGTCACTTCACCTGTCGTGTTATTAAGCAAGGTAAAACAGCCATCTACATTCTTTGCGTCGAAATATTTCCTGAGATTGTTATCTATTTTGGCTTTGTTAACCGAGCAGGAGGAGAGGAACAATAAGCAGTAAGCGACAGGCAATAAGTAAAACAAGCCTCTTTTCATCTATAATCAGTTTTTAAAATCATTAATTAAAATATCTGCGCGTCAGCGGCGCTCTTTCATACTTTCGGCGGTGGCGTCCATAGCATTGTAGAAATCTTCTCCGAACTTTCTGATCAGGGGCTCCTTCAAAAACTTGTACACCGGCACTTTCAATTTTTTGCCCAGGGCGCATGCCGCCTTACAATTGTCTTCCCGCGGCTCATAATTGGCAAATTCGGTCACACCGTCGCGGCTTTGTTTTACAATGATCGGGAACAAATGGCAACTGATCGGCTTTTTCCACTTCACTTTCCCGTCAAGATATGCCTGTTCGATACCACATTTAACAATACCGTCCTTATCTGTAATTCCATAAACGCATATAGCGCTGTTGATCGTTGGCGTCACCCATCCGTACTCTTTATCGTATACATACCGGCCCTGGCGATCTATCTCTGCACGGCTTTGTTCTGAAAGATAGGGCAGTACTGCTTCCTGTACGGCATCAATTTCCTTTAGCTCATTCTTATTCAACGGCGCGCCGGCGTCGCCATCTACGCAACAGGCACCTTTACATTTGGAAAGATCGCATACGAACTGCTCTTTGAAGATTTGGTCGCTGAGCAAGACATGGTCAATAGCTATCATAGGACAAAGATAGTAAATGGCGTGGTCAATGTCGAAAGGTGAAAGATGAAATCCCCGACGGATCAAAACCTGTAGCTGAAGCAGGGCAACTGGTTATAATTCTTTAATGAAAAACACAGGAGAAATATTTAAATACTTCACCTTTTAACCCGCGAGCGGCACCCATTTAAAAGAATTAATCAGATGTTCAATATCCTTTTGTAAAAAATCCTGCACCGGCCTGATCGAGTCGGCATTAGGCGTGGCTTCAAAATACAATGCGCCCCGGATGAAGTTACGGTTAGTATCTGTGAGGAAGAACTGACGACCGGTTGCGGCATTTCCGCCTACTTTAAAATAAATACCACCGATGCCGTTATGGGTTTCGAAGCCGCTATCGGTGATCGAACTCGCTATTTCGCCGTTTTTGTTTGTTAATGTATAAGCATCGTTCCGCATTTTGTCAAATTCATTGATAGCAGTCGAATCCTTATAGCTCCCGTCTTTTTGTTTTATTTTATAAACGGCTTTCCCCCCGATGATCTTATAGCTTAAAAAAATCCTCGCGTTGAACTGCGGAAAATCAACATTTATCCAGAAATTATTCTCCGGGTTGGAATCGAAATATGTGCTATCCTGCAAGATATTTGCGTAAACCGGGTATTCAAACTGGTAAGGAAATCCGGCACGGTTAAACAGCTGATATTTGTGTTCCGGAAGATCGATCTTGTAATATCCCTTTTTACGGGAGGTATAATTGCTATTGCAGGCTGCAAAAGCGATCCCGGCTGCTAACAGGAAAATCGCATACGAAATTCTTTTTTGCTTTCTCATATTATTCCTGTTCTGCTGCTTTTTGCTGAATCGTGATCCTGACTTTATCGATCCTGTTCTTGTTGATCTGAAGTGGAATGAAAGTAAATTGTCCGCTTGTAAGCGAGGTGTTTTCTGCCGGAAACTCACCGGCAATTTCCAGCACCAATCCTGCAACCGAATCACTTTCGCCGCGAATGGCGTCGAAGGTATTTTCAGGAAGTCCCATCGCCTTACAGGCATCGTTGATCATCAGTTTTCCTTCGAAGATATAATTGTAATCATCCAGTTTTTTGTTACCGCTTTCTTCATCATCAAACTCATCTTTGATATCGCCGATGATTTCTTCCATGATATCTTCTAAAGTAACGATACCTGATGTGCCGCCAAATTCATCCACCACGATGGCAAAATGAATTCTTTTGTTACGGAACTCCTGTAAAAGGTCCTCGATAAGTTTCTGTTCATGCACAAAATAGGGTTCGCGTATCAAGGCATGCCAGTCGAACGTTTCGGACTCATGTAAATGCGGCAACAGATCTTTTGTATGTAGCATTCCTGCAGGTTCATCCAGATTGTTTTTATATACCGGCAACCGTGAATAATGCAGATCTTCCACACGTTTCAGCAGATCGTGAAAATGAGTGTCAAATTCAATTCCGCTCACATCCATGCGGGTGCGCATGATCTGCTTTACTTCGGTATCTCCAAATTTCCGGATGCCTTTTAATATCTGCTTTTCTTCCGAGGTAGCTTCGTGATCTGGCAACAGATCAATGGCGTAGTCGAGATTGCTGTTATCCAGTGCAGCTGAATTTTCGGGGGCCAGGCGTTTTTCAAAATTATCGTTGAAACGTACCAGGCGCTTGCTAAGTCCGAAGAATAAGCTGTTGAATATTTCAATCACGAGCGAAGCGGTGGAAGCGAACCACACTTTATGATGGGTTGCCCATACTTTCGGCAATACTTCGGCAAACAGCACCAGCAGGAACGTAACGGCTGCCACCTTTATAAAAAATGCGTACCAGAAGGAAAGTCCGGGACTTTGTATCCAACTGTCTATCAGGATATTTGAAATGAGAATAATGCCGATGTTCACCAGGTTGTTGGTAATAAGCATTGATGCAAGCAATGTCTTTGGCTGTTCGAGCATGTTAACGATGCGCCGGAAAGAAGGCTGTTGCTTGGTTTTGAGTACATTGATATCTTTCGTATTCAGAGAAAAAAAAGCGACTTCACTTCCAGACACCAGGAACGAAAGCAAAAACAAAAGTATAAGTGTAAAAATGAGTACAGTAGCTGCCGCAGGCGATAGCGCCAGCATGTAAAGCAATGTGTTATTGAAGGTTACATATACCGAATGGTAGTCCAAAACAGGTAATTTAGGTGAATGATTTCTTCCGCAATTTTACGGAAAAAATATTTTTATCAGAATGGTAATCTTTCGTTTCCGCTTTCGTCCGTAGGCGGTGGAACATCTTCTCCTCCGAGGCTGTCCATTCCTTCAAAACCGCCGGAGGCACCGCCATCATGGCGCTTATCCAGCATGATGAGGTTATCGCCCACCACTTCCGTGGCAAATTTTTTATTGCCTTCCTTGTCTTCCCAACTACGTGTTTTCAATCTTCCTTCAATATAAACCAGGCTTCCACGATGAAGATATTTCTGCGCCAGTTCTGCCAATCCACGCCACAATACTACCGTGTGCCACTCTGTTTGTGAAATGAGTTTCCCGCTCCGATCCTTATAGGTTTCCGTAGTTGCCAGTGAAAATTTTGCTACGCAGATATTTCCTTCCAAAAATTGTATATCCGGATCTTTTCCCAAATTCCCTATTAACATTACCCTGTTTACACCTCTCATATAATTTTCGTTTAATGACTTGATTGGTTAATTAAGCAGTGTTGTAACAAATTTAAAGATACAATTTTATAGCCAAAATTCAGAGTTTAGAGGTTAGTGTTTAGCGGGTAGTAGCGGGCAGTATAATGCTTCTAAACTCTACACGCTAAACTTGTCCTAAATAAATATTGATCAGCCGGGGAAAGGCCAGTTTTGCCATAGTTTTCTTATCCATCAATTCATACCCCGGCACCACTGTTGCGGTTTTGAGTTTTAGATGTATAAAAACTGCGTGAATAGTTTGATGCGTCAGTTGTTGCCGGAAGGGTCCTGCTATCTCACCTGCTGTAAATTGCTGCAGGCCCGGAAAGGTTGTTAAAGCACCTTCCAGGATCTTTTCCGGACGGGTTTGATGCGGTTCTTCCACCAATATAAATTCATGCAGGTTTTGCCAGATATCTTTCCCTACCCGTTTTCTTATAAAAATTTTCTTTTCATATTCCGCAATAATATAATAAAACCAGCGGTTTTTTTTATTCAGCTTCTTTTCTTTTACCGGCAATTCGTTCACTGTCCCCGTGGCCAATGCATCGCAACGTGTTTGTAGCGGGCATTCGGTACACAGCGGCAGTTGCGGTTTACAAACAGTAGCACCAAAATCCATGATGGCCTGGTTGTATTTTCCGGGCGCTTTTTCATCCAGCAATTGGCGGGCGAGTTCTGCAAACAATTTCTTGCCTGCCGTGCTGTCGATCGCTGTATCTATTCCAAAAAACCGCGCCAGTACGCGCGAGACATTTCCATCCACCACGGCGTATGGAAGTTCAAATGCAAATGATGCAATTGCAGATGCAGTGTAGGTTCCCACGCCTTTGAGCGCGAGCATATCTTCAAACTGATGGGGAAATTTTCCTTTTAGCTGCTTCGCGATGAACCGCGCGGAAGACAGTAAATTTTTACACCGCGAATAGTAGCCCAATCCTTCCCAAAGCTTGAAAACTTCCGTATCGGGCGCAGCCGCAAGTTGCGTTAGGCGAGGATATTTTTTGATGAAACGATTATAATATTCCAGGCCCTGTTCCACACGGGTTTGCTGCAGGATAACCTCGCTGAGCCAGATCTTATAGGGATCTTTTTCTCCTTTCCAGGGCATCTCACGGTTATTTTCCATTACATTCCATTGAAGCAAGCGGCTGCGGAAAAATAATTGTTTATCGTTTTTGTTCACCTTGGCACAAAAATAGTTCTTTGTAAACTTATTGGTAATCAAAGGACTGTTTGGTTTTTTCAATTAGAATTGCTAACTTACGTTTAATAAAATTCCGTTATATGAGAAAAGCAGATCTTATCAGCAAAATCTCCGATAAAACCGGCATCCCGAAAGTGGATGTACTCGTTACTTTGGAAACGATGTTTAAAGAAGTGAAATCTACGCTTTCGAACGGTGAAAACCTCTATATACGTGGATTTGGCAGCTTTATCATTAAAAAAAGAGCTGCAAAAATAGGGCGTAATATTAAGAAAAACATTGCTGTTTCCATCCCCGAACACTTTATTCCTGCCTTTAAACCCGCCAAAGAGTTTGTACAGGAAATAAAATCTTCTTCCAACATAAAAGAAGTCCCCGATTTGAAAGATGAGAACGAAGACTAACGTACCTTCGCGTTTCAATTTTTTTTAGTGAAGACACAAATTATCTTAGCTTCAGCGGCCATCGTAGCAGTTGCTTCCCTTTTTTATTTTGGTAAAACCTCCGAACCCAAGAAGCCTTTTACCAAAAAAAATTCCGCACCCGAAAAAATATTTGATATTCAACAGTTTATCACTTCCGCGAAAGCAACCCTTACTACAGACCAAACCTTATACGTTACAAAACTCGAAAGCGGCATCAGTCGTGGCGACGTAAAAGAGCAGCAAATCAAAAATTATCAAACCCTTGCCAACTTCTGGAAAGACAGCATAAAATCCTTTGAACCTTACGCTTTTTATTTATCAGAAGCATCTAAGTTGGAAAATTCAGAAAAAAACCTCACCTTTGCAGCCCGTTTATTTTTAGAGAATCTCAGACTGGAACACGATGAGGCTAAATTAAACTGGGAAACGGCGGAAGCCATTGAGTTATTTGAAAAAGCACTGGAGCACAACCCTGACAATGATGATCTGAAGATCGGATTGGGAAGTGCCTACGTTTTTGGAAAAGGAAAGAGCGGCGATCCGCAGCAAACGATGAAGGGAATTCAGCAGTTGCTTTCGGTAGTACGAAAAGATTCCAACAATATGAAGGCGCAACTGGTGCTGGGTATTGGAGGATCTATTTCCGGGCAGTTTGATAAGGCAATCGAAAGATTGCTGAAAGTGGTGAATGCAGAGCCAAACAACCTTGAAGCCATTCTTTTCCTGGCCGACACCTATGCGGCGAAAGGAGAAAAAGCCGAAGCATTGAAATGGTTCAATGTAAGCAAAAGCCTTACCAAAGACCCGCATTTTACGGAGGAGATCAACAACAGGATCAAATCCCTTTAAGAAGAAAGTTAGTTGACAAACAACATATTTTAAAAATTATTTATCAAACAAAAAAAGACTAGATATGCCTTGTGGTAAAAAAAGAAAACGTCATAAAATAGCTACTCACAAGCGTAAAAAACGTTTAAGAAAGAATCGTCATAAGAAAAGATAATTGATCTTTTTTTATAACTGATGCTGCATACCCGTTTGGTACGCATCAATTGCATGATATCAAACCTGTAAGATTTTATGAACTTGCAGGTTTGACTTTGTGTATTTCATATTTTCCTTCCGCGATGTAAAGGTCTTTCTTACAAAAAATTTACGCTTGACCAAGGAATTAATTATTAATGCAGCGCCACAAGGTGTTGAAATTGCCTTGTTGGAAGATAAGAAACTGGTTGAATTGCATAGCGAAAAAGCCAATGCAAGTTTCGCCGTGGGCGATCTGTATCTCGGAAAAGTAAAGAAACTCATTCCGGGCCTCAATGCCGCTTTTATCGAAGTAGGCTTCGAAAAAGACGCATTCCTCCATTACACGGATTTGAGTCCGTATGTAAAATCAATTTTAAAATTTACCAACCAGGCGATTGCCGACAATTCGGAGAACGGTTTCGACTTTGCAAAATTCAAGGTGGAGCCGGAGATTGTTAAAACCGGCAAGATCACCGAAGTGTTGAGCGGCAAACCCAATGTGCTCGTTCAGATCCTCAAGGAACCGATCGCCGCAAAAGGCCCGAGGTTAAGTTGCGAACTTTCTCTTCCGGGAAGATTCGTGGTGGTAACACCCTTCAACGATATCGTAGCAGTATCACGCAAGATTCATTCTAGCGAGGAACGCAAAAGGCTGCAGAAGATTGTTGAAGCAGTAAAACCAAAAAATCTTGGTGTGATCGTGCGAACGGCCGCAGAAGGTAAACAAACAGCAGAGTTGCACGAAGACCTTTTAGCACTTGAAAATACCTGGAAAACGATTCAGCACAACCTGAAAGGTGCAGTAGCACCGGCAAAAATTCTCAGCGAGCAAGGTAAAACCACCAGTATTTTACGGGATCTGTTGAACGAGGACTTTAACCGCATCGTTGTAAATGATAAGAATATTTTTACCGACACCAAAAATTACATTCAACGTATTGCGCCTGATAAAGCCGATATTGTTACTTATTTCAATAACGACAACCCAATCTTTGATAACTACGGCATCACCAAACAGGTAAAAGCTGCCTTTGGCAAAACTGTTAACCTGCCGAGCGGTGCTTACCTGATCATCGAGCATACGGAAGCGTTACACGTAATAGACGTTAACAGCGGATACAAAAGTGTAAGCAACAACCAGGAACAAAATGCGCTGGAGACTAACCTGGAAGCGGCCGAAGAAATTGCAAGGCAATTACGCCTGCGTGATCTGGGTGGTATCATCGTAGTGGACTTTATCGACATGAAATTGCTGGAAAACAAAAAGAAACTGGCGGATGCAATGGATCATTTCATGCGGCCCGACAGAGCAAAACATGCGGTGTTGCCGATCACCAAATTCGGTTTGATGCAGATTACGCGTCAGCGCATGAAGCCGGAAATGAATATCAACACCAGCGAAATTTGTCCAAGCTGCCAGGGTACGGGTAAGATCAGCAGCACACTTATTTTGGAAGATGAGATCGGCAAAAACCTCAGCTACCTTATCATGCAAAAGCACAAAGGACTTACGATCGAAGTGCATCCAATCCTATACACCTATCTTACATCGGGCTTTCCGAGCCGCCGGATGAAGTGGAGCTGGAAATACAAACAGAAAGTAAAAGTGAAGTCGAATTCAAATTATCATCTGACGGAATTTAAATTTTTTGATGACAGTGAGGAAGAAATAAAATTGTAAACGTTTAGAGTCAGAAGATTTTAAATTTTCGGATAAATAGAAATAGCCAGCAAAATGCTGGCTATTTCTATTTATCCGAAAATTATTTTTCTTCAATCTAAACCCCTAAACCTAATTCACATTCAACCCGATCAACTGCAACCCTTTACCACCAATCGCTTTCACCGTTTTAGAAACCCCATTTGTATTTATGATGATCGTATTTTCTCCTTCCTGCAGAGGCACGCGAACATAACTCACAAAGGCGGGCAGGCTTTGCCAATTGCGGGTGTCTGCCTTTTCAGTGATCGTATTTACAAGGTTCATGATCAATCCGGCTGCTTCGCCGGCTACCTTTGCATTTTCCTGTCTTTTTCTTTCCTTGTCTTCCTTTTCTTTGTTGGTACCGCCGTCGGATTTTTTATCCGAACTTTTAGCAATCCCTTCCGTTGCGGCCTGTGTACCTTTCTCCAGCAACTTTTTTGTAAGTTGTCGCGCCATCGCATTCGCCAATTCTGTTACAAATCGTTCCTTTAAAATATTAGTAGCAACGTCGTTGAGGTTTTGCAGAAGCTGCGGCTGAAAAGCAATGCCATTCACCGCCACCGTTTTTAAAACGGGTAATGAATAATTGATCCGGTAAACCGGCATCGCTACACGCAGCGAACGGATGCTGGTCAGCTTATTTTCTAAAATGCCGTAAGAACTATAATTAAAAGGAATGGTGGAGTTGGAACCATCCGCGTCGACGTAGCTGAATGCACCGATGCTGCCGCCTACAGTTGTGAGAAAGAAATTCTTTTCTTCCTTTACCGGCGCCTGGCCTTCTTCCAGGAAGATCACAGCTTCGCCGATGGCTTTGGGTTGATTTGTAAATGTTGTACCAAAAAGGGCTTGATAATGTGCCAGATCATCGGTAAACCCCATTGCATCTGCACTGCGAAGCAGATCCTGTTTCAACTGATCAGGAATAGTTACGCCATAATAGGTATTTCCTGCATTGATGTATACTTCCACAGCATTGCGGTAAGAGATAAATGCATTATTTATGTCGCCAGCCATCTCGTAAATCATTCCCTGGAGATTGAAGGCAAATGCATCTTTGCTATAGCGGCTGTCCTTGTTCTTAAACTTATCATTTTGAGCCTCCGTGGAAAGCGTTATCCTTCTTGCTTCTACAACAGCATCTTCCATTTGCCCAAGCGCAGAATAATTCAATGCTTTGTAATAATGCAGCATAAACTGTTCGTAATCTTCGCCGTGATACGATTGCATCATCGGATTCAACAGATTGCTTAGCGCAACATCCTTTGCAGATTTTTTTTCCGATTCTATATAATCATCTGCCTGGTTAAAATAACGGTTGCTCTCAACAAGATCGCCTTTTAACCTGTATACGTGGCCGGCTTCCATAAAATACAACAACCTGTTACGATCGCGTTTGATCAGTCTATTTTTATCCAACTTTTTTAAAGCCTTATCATAATTCTCCGAACCAACATCGGCATAGTACCTGTCCATTGATTTGTTATACGTAGCACACGAAAAAAAGAAAACGGACATCAACAGCAGCGCCATCCATGTCCGTTTTAAATTCAGTTTCATCTCTGTCAGCTTTTCTGTAAGTACGGGCGCCACTGGCTACCCGGCTTTATTAATACTTCACATTTTTCGCAATCTTCTTTTCGCCTATCCACACCACTTCGTTGGTTTCTATATTTGTAAGCTCGAGATTGATCTGATAAGTGACCGTTTTTTTCTTTTTGTAAGAATCAACAATAGAATTGATAGAACCCTGCAAAATGAAATCAGCGCCAT
>JAATFP010000092.1 GCA_015655125.1 Chitinophagales bacterium
CGATCTATGATGTATGATGGTTGATCTATGATCTGATTATCTGCACATAGTATCCAATTCAACAATAACAAATCAAATAATAACTATGGCTCGTATTGCCGGTATAGATTTACCAAAAAATAAAAGAGGCGAAATCGGTCTTACCTATATCTATGGTATCGGTCGCTCTACTGCAAAGTACATTCTTACTAAAGCAGGTATCGATATTAACAAGAAAGTAAACCAGTGGAACGATGACGAACAAACGGCTATCCGTAACGTGATCAACACTGAGTTCAAAACCGAAGGTGCTTTGCGTTCTGAAACACAAATGAACATCAAGCGTTTGCTTGATATCGCTTGTTACCGTGGATTGCGTCACCGTAAAGGTTTGCCGGTTCGTGGTCAGCGTACGCGCACCAACAGCCGCACAAGAAAAGGTAAACGTAAAACCGTTGCCGGCAAGAAGAAAGTGGCTAAGAAATAATTACAAATTTCGGATTACGAATTACGGATTTGTGTGCTTGAACGAGCCCAGACCTGTCATTCGTAATTCGTGTTTAGTATATGACTTGTTTTTTTTGAAACAACGCCGGATCGTTTAAGTCAGCAGGAGGGTTGGTTCAGTCCCGTTGAAATCGGGAGAAATTTTATAATGATTACCTATTTATTAAGTTATGGCAAAAGCACAAGGCGGTAAACAAGGCGCAAAAGCAGCCGCTAAAAAAAGGATCGTAAAGGTAGAGAGTCATGGTGACGCTCATATCGTAGCAAGTTTCAACAACATCATTATCAGTCTTACCAACAAGCAAGGTCAGGTTATTTCCTGGTCAAGCGCTGGTAAAATGGGCTTTAAAGGAAGTAAGAAAAATACGCCGTATGCTGCTCAGATGGCTGCCGCAGATTGCGCTAAAGTAGCGTTGGATGCAGGTTTGAAAAGAGTAGACGTATTTGTAAAAGGACCAGGTAGCGGCCGTGAAGGTGCAATCCGTTCTTTGTCACAAAACGGTATCGAAGTAGCAACCATTAAAGACGTTACGCCGATGCCGCACAATGGTTGTCGTCCGCCGAAGAAAAGACGCGTTTAATCTTTGATCTATGATCTTAGATCTATGATCGCCTCAAAATTTTTAGAGATTTTAAAAATCAAAGGCAATCAAAAATCTAAAGAAGATCATAGATCATACATCTGACATCACACATATTAAAAAGGGTGCAGCATTCATTTTAAAAGGTCTTTATAATGCTTCACCGTCACTAAAAGACCTCTAACACAATTATGGCACGTTATACAGGCCCCAAAACGAAAATCTCCCGCAGATTTGGAGAACCGATCACAGGAAACGGAAAATGGTTATCTAAAAACAGTAACCCTCCGGGACAACACGGTGCAAACCGCAAACGTAAAACTTTAGGTGAATACGCTTTGCAGTTGTCTGAAAAACAAAAAGCAAAATACACGTACGGTTTACTGGAAAAACAATTCCGTAAAACATTCGACGAAGCCAGTCGCCGTAAAGGTGTAACCGGTGAAAATCTCATCAAATTACTGGAAGCCCGTTTGGACAATACAGTATACAGAATGGGTATTTCTGTTAGCCGCCAGGGCGCACGTCAGTTGGTGAGCCATAAGCATATCACTGTAAATGGGGAAGTGGTAAACATTCCATCCTACAGCTGCAAGCCAGGTGATGTGATCGGATTGAAAAACAAAACTGCTGCAAACACTGCAATCACAGGAAATCTTCGTGGAAAAAATCCTAAATTCAACTGGGTTGACTGGAGCGAAGGCGACATGAAAGGTACTTTCATTACATATCCTGAAAGAGAAAGCGTTCCGGAAAATATCAAGGAACAACTGATCGTGGAATTGTACTCGAAATAATCTTTGATCGATGATCTGAGATCTATAGATCTGGAAAGGTCGTAAAGATCATAGATCATACATCATAGATCATGGATTAAAATAATTTTAAATTAAACAACAAAAATACAAATGGGTATTTTCAATTTTGTTAAACCAGATAAGATCGTTCTTCAGAAAGCAACAGACTTCGAAGCTCAGTTTGAATTCCGTCCGTTAGAACCAGGATATGGTGTAACGATCGGTAACGCACTGCGCCGGGTTTTGCTTAATTCATTGGAAGGTTATGCTATTGTTGGAATCAACATAGCTGGTGCCGATCATGAGTTCGCAACCATTAAAGGTGTTACCGAAGACGTTACGGAAATCATCCTGAACCTTAAACAGGTTCGCTTTAAAGCAAAAGTTGACCATGAAGTAAACACTGAAAAGGTAACTCTTTCTATAAAGAATAAAACTGAGTTCACTGCAGGAATGATCGGTGAAGTATCTCCGGCATTTGAAGTGATGAACCCTGAATTATTGATCTGCACACTGGATAACAGTGCAAAGCTTGATATCGAGATCACGATCGGTCGCGGTCGCGGTTACGTACCTGCTGAGGATCACAAAGAAAAAAATGCTCACTTCGGTTATATTCCCGTTGATGCTATTTACACTCCGATCAAGAATGTAAAATACCTGATCGAAAATACGCGTGTTGAACAACGCACCGATTTCGAAAAGCTGATTATCGACGTGGTAACAGATGGTACCATTCATCCTGAAGAAGCGGTAAAGCAAGCGAGTCGTATCCTTATCCAGCATTTGATGATCATCACTGATGAAAACATCACTTTTGATACAAAAGAAGATAAGAAAGAAGACCTGGTAGACGAACAAACTTTGCAACTGCGTAAGATGCTGAAAACTCCGCTGGAAGATCTCGATCTTTCTGTAAGAGCGTTCAACTGTCTTAAAGCGGCTAAGATCAACTCTCTGAGCGAACTGGTACAGTACGAACAGGAAGACCTGATGAAGTTCAGGAATTTCGGTCAGAAATCTTTGAGCGAAATCGATTCTGTATTGCAGGAACGCGGTCTGAGCTTCGGCATGGATCTTAGCAAACTTAAGATCGACGACGATAATTAATGTACCTGAAACTCTGCTTCGGGTAAAAGCAAAAATTAAACATTCATAAGTAACCTGTAAATCCTGACACGGTACAGGTGAATTAAAACAACAATGTCATGCGTCACGGAAACAAAAACAACAATTTAAGCAGAACCGCTTCACACAGAAAAGCATTGCTGATGAACCTCGGTTGCCAGCTGATCACTTACAAAAGGATCACTACAACTTTAGCTAAAGCAAAAGCTTTGCGCACTTACATCGAGCCATTGATCACAAAAACAAAGGCTACCGAATCTAAAGAAGCGATCATGCACAATCATAGGATCGTATTTAGCTACCTTAACGATAAAGTTGCAGTAAAAGAATTGTTTACTGTGATTGCTCCAAAAGTAGCCAGCCGTCCGGGCGGTTACACACGTATCATCAAATTAGGTGCACGTACGGGTGATAACGCTGAACTGGCAATGATCGAACTCGTTGACTTCAACGAAATCTACGGTAAATCTGTATCAACTGCAGCTGAACCAGCTAAGAAAACACGTCGTTCTTCTGGCGGTGCAAAAAAGAAAACGGAAGCGGTTGCTGAAGAAGCAACCACAGAAGCTCCGGTTGCAGAAGCTACAGAAACAACTGAAGAAAATAAAGAAGCATAAGAATGATTCTTTGAAATGTTATAATGGCCCCGATAATCATTTATCGGGGCTTATTTTTGCAATAATGAATAGATAATAGTTAATAATAATGGTGACGCCGCAACGGGTTTAAAAAATTATCAATTATTCATTATTAATTAAAAACAAGTTTTCTTTGCATTACAAAAACCTCTTCCAATAAATGAACAACACAGCTATTTTAATTCTTGAAGATGGGACCATCATCCACGGTCATTCTTTTGGTAAAAAAGGAACTGCAACCGGTGAACTTTGTTTTAATACAGGCATGACAGGTTACCAGGAGGTTTTTACCGATCCAAGCTATTACGGCCAGGTGTTGATCATGAACAGCGTACACACCGGCAACTATGGCGTAAAAGAAGCCGATGTGGAAAGCGGCAGTATAAAAGTAAAAGCAGTAATCGGAAGGAACCTGGAAGAAAAATTCAGCCGTTTTTTGGCTGATAAATCTTTGCACCAGTATTTTGAAGACGAGAATCTCGTAGCGATAGACGGAGTAGATACAAGGGCGCTGGTGGCGCACGTTCGCACCAAAGGCGCAATGAACTGCATCATATCTTCGGAAGAGACCGATGTTGAAAAACTAAAGGAACAGCTGAAAGCCGTGCCGTCTATGGATGGACTGGAGCTAGCTTCTGTTGTGAGTACTACTGAAACTTATACATTGGGCGATGAAAAAAGTGACCTGCGTGTGGCCGTACTTGATTTTGGTATAAAAAAGAATATCCTTAATTGCCTCACAGAACGGGGTGTTTTTGTAAAAGTTTTTAATGCGAAAACTCCGTTTGAGGAACTTGAAAAATTTGAACCGCACGGTTATTTTATCAGCAATGGACCCGGTGATCCGGCGCCGATGGA
The DNA here is from genome assembly GCA_015655125.1 of Chitinophagales bacterium. Lineage (GTDB taxonomy): Bacteria > Bacteroidota > Bacteroidia > Chitinophagales > Chitinophagaceae > Ferruginibacter. Next base: position 4,489 of record JAATFP010000092.1, read on the forward strand.
TTATGCTATCACGACCGTAAAAAAAATACTGGAAGTAGACAAACCACTTTTTGGAATTTGTCTTGGCCATCAATTGCTGGCGTTGGCAAATGATATTGATACTTTTAAAATGCACCACGGTCACCGCGGATTGAATCATCCTGTAAAAAATATCATTACGGGCAAAAGCGAGATCACTACACAAAACCACGGCTTTGGTGTAAATCCGGAGACAGTGAAAGCGAATGATAACATAGAAATCACGCACATGAATCTCAATGATAACAGCATCGAGGGCATTCGTGTAAAAGGGAAGAAAGCATTTTCTGTGCAGTATCATCCGGAAGCTACGCCCGGCCCACACGACAGCAGGTATTTATTTGATGATTTTGTTGGTATGATGAAATAAATCGCAGATTTTATTCAGCTTGCGCGGAAATGATTATAAGATTACACAGATTAGATCCCGCTTCGCGGGATTTTTTTTGCCATAAATACGCCGATAATATTTTATTCATTATCTGCGCATCTGCGGCAAACTTTTAAAAATCTCCGCAATCCTTCACAAAAATCTTTTTAATCATAAAAATCATAGTTTACTTTAGTGGTATGAAAATAGCGATCATCAACGGGCCTAATTTAAATCTGCTTGGCAAACGAGAACCCGGGATCTACGGCAACGACACGTTTGAAGATTTCTTACAGGATCTGATCGATCTGTATCCACAGGTTGAATTCAGTTATTTTCAAAGCAATATAGAAGGCGAACTCATCGGCGAAATTCAACGCGCAGGTTTTGATGGCGATGGAATTATTTTAAATCCCGGCGGGTATACGCATACTTCTGTCGCCATCGGCGATGCTATAGCGGCCATCAAATCAAAAGTCATTGAGGTACACATCTCCAATATTTTTGGAAGGGAAGATTTTCGCAAGTTGTCTTATGTTTCCGGTAAAAGTGTAGGAACCATCAGCGGCCTCGGCTTGCGTGGCTATGAACTTGCTTTGAACTGGTTCATCGGGCGGTAGCACAATGAAAAATAACGCTACCTCGATCGTATAAAATAACTCAATGCAAATACAATTATGAAAGCAATGACCGAATAGAGTACGATCGCTTGGGTGTTCGATTTGCCCGTTTTGCGATTATATAAAAATTTGCAATCATGGCATTTTGTGTGGTGAAATAATTTCGGACCCAACACGCCGCCCCACCAGGTGTATTTTACGGGACTCACATTGGCACTGCCACATTTCGGGCAGCCTTCTGCAGGTATAATGTCGTTGAGTTGATCTTCTATCATTACAATTTGAAGTTTATAAAAATATCTTCCACAGTAGTTTTCAATTTATCAAGTTCCTGTAACTGCGCCTGGATAAAAGAATTATCTTCGAGTTTTCCCAGCACCTTATTCATTTCATTATTGGTTTCGTAAACCATTTTGCGGAAAGGATTACTGTAATCTTTTGCGCGCGAATCATGAATGCCTTTGCTCATCCATTGCTTTGTTTCGAGTGCCTGTTCCAATAATTTTTTGAAAACATCAGCGGTGAATTGTTTACCGGTAATATTTTCTATTTCAAGATAACTGGTATAGGCATGTTGTAATTTATCTGCTGAATATTGTGTTCCGGAATCTCTGTAAAACTGGTGAACCGCGTCCCAATTTTCGATTGAACCGCTTTTTATATCATCTTTAAATTTTCTGAATGCCGTTGTAGTTACCAGCTGGCCACCGATATTCAACCATTCGGCGCGTTTGATCTGAGCATTCAGGGAAGATTTCAACTCATCAAAATCATTGAAGGAATGGTTGGCAATATGCTCCAGCAATTGCGTCGCAGCGTAATATCTTACCAGTTCGCTAAAAACCTCTAATGATTGCGGTACTTTCGTAATGATAGTTTTCCGGTTGTTGTTTTCCCATCCTGAAATTTCTGCTGTTCCGTTCTCATCTACTTCAAGTCCTTTTAATAGAATGATGCTGTCGAATATTTCATTGATGGTATCAGGCGCAAGATAATCGTATTCGATCAGTTGAATTTTTTCTGTACGCTTGTCGCGGTCGCGCATTTTCCATGCATTGCGTTCCATCGCATACATATTGTACATAAACCAATATGCAGGCATCACCATCACACGGCTGGTAGTTGCATCAATGCTTACTAGTGAAAACGGAATAGGGATGTTTACTTCTGATGGAAAATCGCCTTTGGCGATGATTGTAAACGATGCAAATTTAGAATTGTGCTTGAGACTTACGCAAAGGCCCGGCCAGAACCCACGTCCGGCAATGATTTCTCCATCCGGGCTACGGCTGTTGTGATTGCTTCCGATGGTTGCGCCGGCAGCAATATTGCTTTGTCCCATTACCAGCGCGGCGCACAAAAATGAATTGTTATGGTGCTGTTCATGTGATGGAAAGATCAATGTATTTAAAACTTCACAACAGGAGATCGTGGAGTTATTTCCAAGAAAAGAATTGATCAGGCGCGCACCATATTTTAGTTGAGAATGGGATGACATCACAAAGCGGACTGCTTTTACGCCATAGAAAATTTTGCAGCCATACCCAACGATCCCGTTTACCAGTTCACATCCTTCACCTATCTGCGACTTGCGGACGGCATCACTGTTGATCGTAACATTCTTTATTTTATTGGCTCCTTTCAGATACGCGTCGGAACCGATCCACACATCTTTGATAATGCCGCAGTTTTTGATCACAGTTCTTTCACCGATTCTTCCGTAGTAACCTCTTTTTGTATCAAATCTTTTGTCAGTAAATTCGCGGAACTTATCCATTAGTTCTTCATCGTCGCGGTATTTGCTCCACATAAAGGCATCGCCGGCAAGCATTCCATTGAACGGCAGGATCCAGCGACCACCATTTTCATTACACACTTCTATTTTAGTTCTGGATGATTCGCTCTCTCCATCTTTTAGCACACCATTTCCAAATTTTGAGTAATCGGTGGTGGCGAGCTCATTCACGTTAGCAATCATTACATCATCGTCTACAATGAAATGACTGAGGTAGCGAACATTGTCGATACAAACATTGTTGCCGATGTCGCAACTGATGATCATACTGTTGTAGATCCCGACTGCGATTCTGAAATCATGAAATTCCTTGAAAAACGGCTGTAATGCGCCGATGCGTACAAGTCCGTAAAATTTATTGTTTTTAACAAGGGCAGCTTCAAAGTCATCGCTTACAAGAACATTGCTCCAGTTGTCGGAAGTATTCCTGTTTTGTATGAGCGTATCCACTTGTGTGGCCGTGAGCGGGCGATAGGTTCTGCCGGAAGCATTTTGAATATTACGGAGATAATATTCATCCATGTCTTCGGGTAAATATTTTTTTTCAACAAAATTATAACCGAGTTCGCTAATGGGGTAGGTTTTGATCGTATTCATTTAGAATGGCAATAATTAATAGTTTGTAATGAATAGTAAATAATTATTCTGAATAGTATTTATATCAACCGGTCATTGAAAGGAACGAAGCGATCCCTAACTTAAATAATGAGAATTGCCTGGTTCCTCGCAATGACCGGTAAAAAATTTGTAACCATCCATTATCAATCATCCACTATTCCACTGTAACACTTTTGGCAAGATTTCTTGGTTTGTCCACATCTATTCCTTTTGCAACGCCAGTGTAGTACGAGAGCAATTGAAGCGGCACTACCGTTAAGATCGGTGCAATCAGTTCATCTGCCGGCGGAATGCTGAAGCAATGATTGCTGAGTGTTGGACTTACATCGTCACCTTCCGTGATGATGGAAATGATCTTTCCTCTGCGAGCTTTGATTTCCTGCATGTTGCTCACGATCTTTTCGTGGTAAGAATCTTTGGTGGCAACAAACACTACCGGAAGATTTTCATCAACCAATGCGATCGGGCCGTGCTTCATTTCTGCCGCAGGATAACCTTCTGCATGTATGTATGAAATTTCTTTCAGTTTTAAGGCACCTTCCAAAGCGATCGGGAAATTATATCCTCTTCCCAGGAAAAGAAAATCGGAGGCATTTTTATATGCTTCTGCAATCGTTTTTAATTCTTCTGCGTTTTTCAGGATGGCGCTTACTTTTTCAGGAACATCGTTTAATTCATTCAGCAATGTTTTGTAACGTTCTTCTGTGATGGTTCCTTTTTCAATTGCGATCTTTAAAGCTACCATCATCAGTACTGCCAACTGGCCGGTGAATGCTTTTGTTGATGCAACACCGATTTCGGGACCCGCATGCGTATACGCACCTGCATGTGAAATACGCGCAATGGACGACCCTACGGCATTTACAACACCGAATATGAACGCACCATCTTCTTTCGCTTTGTTGAGCGCAACAAGCGTATCTGCCGTTTCGCCGCTTTGCGAAATAGCGATGATCACATCGCCTTTATTCACAATAGGGTTTCTGTACCGGAACTCCGATGCATATTCCACTTCCACGGGGATGCGGCACAGCTCTTCAATGATATATTCTGCCACCAAACCCGCGTGCCAGCTGGTTCCGCAGGCGAGGATCATGATGCGGTTGGCATTTTTCAATTGTTCGATATTCAATTGTACGCCAGCCATCGTGATGGTTCCTGCAGCCGCATCTAAGCGTCCGCGCAAGCAATCGTAAATGGTGCTTGGTTGTTCAAATATTTCTTTCAGCATGAAATGATCGTAAACGCCTTTTTCAATGGCACCCAGTTCCATATCGAGCTTCGTTACATAAGGAGTGATTTTTTCGTTACCGAGATTTTTGAGAACGAGCTCATCCGGTTTCACGATTGCGAGTTCATAATCGTTCACATACACTACTTCTTTTGTGTATTCGATGATCGGCGAAGCATCGCTCGCCAGGAAGTGCTCGCCCTTGCCGATGCCGATCACCAGCGGGCTTCCTTTGCGCGCCGCAATGATGGTATCGGGATTGCTGGCTTCGATGAGCAGTATGCAGTATGCGCCGGTAACCCGTTTGAGCGCGATGCGCAAGGCTTCTTCGAGCGAACATTCGTTGTTTGTCTGAATATATTCAACAAAATTTAATAAAACCTCCGTATCCGTGTCGCTGTTGAAAGTATAGCCGTTCTTCGTCAATTCACTTTTTATCTGCGCATAATTTTCGATGATACCATTGTGAATCATGGCCAGCTTACCATTTGCAGATGTATGCGGATGGGCATTTCGGTCGCTCGGCTCGCCATGCGTGGCCCAGCGTGTATGACCGATCCCGATATTTGCTTCTACATTTTTTCCGATGAGAAATTCTTCGAGTTCAGCTACTTTGCCTTTCTTTTTATAAACGTTGAGCTCTTCATTATTGAGCAATGCTACACCGCTACTGTCATAGCCTCTGTATTCCAATCTTTTTAATCCTTTTAAAATAACCGGGTATGCTTGTTTTGGGCCTGTGTATCCTACTATTCCGCACATAAGGTAACTATTGTTTTAAAATGTAAATTTGAATATACAATATTATAGAAAATAATGGCTGAAACCGCTTATTTTAGTCAATAACTAAGAGCGAATAATGAATAATACCTGATTTAGCCGTTATTCATTATTCCTACCTGTTATTCATTGCAAAAGTTTGCCGTAGAAACTTTTAACGGGCGTTTTTATTGCACAAAAACAGGGTATGAAGAAAAAAGTTCAACTTTTGATGGTCTTTATTTTGGCAGGAATAAATTTTCATGCGAAGGCCCAAACAGCGATTGTACCACAGGATGGAACCTTCTATATCGTTCGCCATGCAGAAAAGGATACCGGCCGCAACCCGATTCTCTCCCTTGCCGGGCAAAAACGCGCCGGCGACCTTTACCGCCGACTTGAAAAGGAACACATCTTGCAGGTATATTCCACGAGTTTCCGGCGCACACAAATGACCGGCGATTCCCTGCATTTTTATCAGAATACCGAACAGCTTTTTTACAAGGTTGATACAACCGGCGATGGTATGATGGAAGCATTGGCGGCACATTTTAAAAATAATACGGCAGTACTCATCATTGGCCATAGCAATACGGTGCCGGCATTATTGACCCGACTTGGTGTTAACAATTTGAATGGCTATGAAATACCTGAATCGCAATACCATAACCTGTTCATCGTGGAAATAAAAAAAGGGAAAGTGATCCGTTTTTTACAGGAGCAGTATGGTTCGTGGGCGCTGTAGTTAATTACGAATTTTTGATAAGGGAAATTTCTGCGAAATCTCTGTTTACTCTTTTCTCTGCGGTAAAAATGCGGAAGCAAGACTATTAAAAAATCTGCTGCCATCAAACAACCCGCAACTACAAAAGAACACCTTTGAGGAAAAAATAGGCGACAGAAAAATAAATAATGATGCCCGTTACATCCACAAGCGTAGCTACAAACGGTGCGGAAGATGCGGCCGGATCGAGTTTTAATCTTTTTAAAATAAGGGGCAGCATCGACCCCATTAAGCTTCCCCACAGCACGATTCCCATCAGCGAAAAACAGATCGTTGTTCCCACCAGCTGCCAATGTGTGCCATAGTCATATATATGCAATTGCTGCCACAAGATGATGCGCAGTAAACCGATCAGTCCTAATATCACACCGAGCAATGCGCCGGAGAAAATCTCCCGTTTCATCACGCGCCACCAGTCGGCCAGCGTTACCTCGCCGAGCGCCATTGCCTGTATAATGAGCGTGGATGCCTGTGAACCGCTGTTGCCGCCGCTGCTCATGATCAACGGAATAAAAAGTGCCAAGACTGTTGCTGCTTCTATTTCATGTTCGAAAAACTGCATGGCGGTTGCGGTAAGCATTTCGCCCAGGAACAGGATCACGAGCCAGCTGGCGCGTTTTTTTACAAGTTTCAAAATGCCGATATCGAGATAGGGTTCATCCAATGCTTCGGTACCACCGATTTTCTGGATATCTTCTGTAAATTCTTCCTGCGCCACCCAAAGAATATCATCTATTGTAACGATACCGAGCAGGATGTCCTGTTCATCTACCACCGGCAAAGCCACACGGTTGTTCATTTTAAATACTTCACTGGCTATTTCCTGGTCATCAGTGGCTTTCAGGGCGATAAAGCGGTCGTCCATCAATTCATTTACTTTCACTTCCGGCGAAGCAAGGATAAAATCCCGGATCCGGATATCATCGAGTAATTCCCCGTTTTTATTGATCACATAAATCACATCGATCGTTTCGGTATTTGTGCCGTACCGGCGGATACTTTCCAATACTTCTTTCACCGTATTGTATTCATACACGTATACATACTCCGGCGTCATCAGGCGCCCAACGCTGTTTTCGGGGTAGCCCAATAATTCAAGCGTGATCTTTCTTTCCTGGGGATCGAGCGTTTTGAGCAGTTCGCGAACCGTACTGTTGGGTAATTCCTCAAAAAAATCAACGCGGTCATCTACCGACAATTCATTGAGCAATTCGGCGGATTTAAATGGAGCGAGATTATTGATGATCCGCTTTTGCTCGCTCAGATCGAGGATCTTAAAAACACTCGCTGCGCGATGAAGCGACAAATGAGCGATGATCTGCGTTTCATAATCAGGATTGTCGTATATCAGGTTGGCAACGTCGCTGATATTCTGGTCATTCAGAAAATTCTGAATGGCCAGTTTGTCTTCAGATACAATGATCTCTTCAAACTGCTGCTGCAATGGTATTTCATCAATTTCTAAAGACATCAGCCCAAATGGTTATTTTCGTTTAATAAAGGTGGTTCGACAATGATCTTAAACGTTGTTCCTGCTTTTCAATAATAGCTGCAATTTAGCTTTTTAAATTTAAAAGAATGTTATGCTTCATCCGGCTTTATATATCGATATCACCCTAAAGAAAGGGCGCGGGATATTTACCAGCGAAGTTCTTGCTGCCAATACGCTCATTGAAATTTCACCGGTGATCGTGATGCAGAAAGCCGACCGGGAGCACCTGGATAAAACATTGCTGCACGATTATATTTTTGAATGGGGCCATAAAAAAGAAAAATGCTGCATGGCGCTGGGTTATGTTCCTATTTACAATCATAGCTATACCGCCAACTGCGATTATATGATGGATTACGATGATGATAATATCTTCATAAAAACCGTGCGGGAAGTGGAACCTGGCGAAGAGCTTACCATCAATTACAATGGAGAATGGAACGATCCGGCGAAAATATGGTTCGACGTGGTTTAGTAATCAGAGATCAGGGGTTGGTTTAAAGAAGGTTATTTATTGTTTTTTATGTTTTGCGCTGGCTAAGTCTAACCTATGATCCCTGACCTTTAAACAGTTGTAATTAAAAGGCTACACTTATTGCCGGGAACCAGAAATTTGTGCCTTATTTGATTTTGGTCAATCACTTCTTACCTGTTTTTTTTGATACTATCATAGAATATAATTATTTTTCGGGGGTTAAAATAACTATAAGCCCAAACTTTACTAATTGCTAAACTGTATTTAAACCCCGCCCTAATTCCTATTCATCACATCAAGCAAATTTTTTTTTAAACCGTGGCAACAAACACTAATGGTCCTCTCAGGAGGATACTCATGCTGGTATGCATGATCGTATGCGTAAGCATGTGCGCAATGGCGCAGAACGACGACGACATCAGCAGCGCCGAATTTTATTCGAGAAAATTCAAAGATGACGATATTATCTGTACATCGTCTTATCAGTACTTTACATTCGATAAAGGTAAAAATGCTTTAAACGATAAGGTGGTGGAAGTGCAGGAGGAGTCGGAATACGAATTTCTATCGCTGAAGAAATTTTCGAGCCTCGTATATCCGGAGTATTATAATAAGTTCATTGAGCTTAAAACGTTTAAGCGATCCATCAAACGCGGCAGCAAGTATATTACGCTGGCCCGTGGCGGAATAGATCGCTCCGTGACTGATGAAGGGATTTTCTTCGACGACAGCCGGGTACAATTCTATCCCGTTCGCTTTAATCAGAAAGGCGAAATGTCCAGGATCAATGTGAAGAAAGTATATGCAGATGGCAAATACCTCACCCGCCTGTTCTTTCATTCTGCTTATCCCATCAAGGAAAAAGTGATGGAGTTTAAGGTGCCCGACTGGCTCACGGTGGAATTTACAAAGGTAAATTTTGAAGGGGCAGGCATCGATGTTAAACAGACTAAAAAAGGCAACTATACTACTTACCTTTTTACGATGCGTGATATTCCTGCATATAAAAGCGAATACAAGCGTATTGGCCGCGCATACAGCGACCCACACATTATCATCCAGATAAAATCTTTTGAAGCCAAGGGTGAAGAACTGAAGGGCTTCGATAAAGTGGACGATGTATATGCCTGGAACAATCGCCTTTACAATATGGCTGGCAACGATAGGGATAAGCTGAAATCACAGCTTGCAAAAATTACACAAGGCAAATCAACTGATCTCGATAAGATCAAATCCATCTACTATTGGGTGCAGGATAATATCCGTTACATCGCGTATGAAGATGGTTATTCCG